>JAPLDR010000104.1:79358-84516 GCA_026391655.1 Bacteroidia bacterium
TTCTCTTTAATATCGTATGCCATTAATGCTTTTCCGTGCCTGATGTACATTGTTCCGTTGGCAATAACCGGGTGCGAGAAATGTTCCCTGGTGCCTTTGTCAAGCCTGAATTTGCTGATTTCGGCGAGTTTTTTGTTTTCAAATTTGATCAGTTTCACATCGCCCGTTTCGCTGTAACAATAAAACCGGTTGTCGGCGTAAATCAGGCTCCCTTTGTTCGAGCTTAAAGAATCAAGTACACTACCCGTATTTGTATCTATGCAAATCAGTTTCTTTTTATTGGTAGTTGTAAACAGCTGGTTATTAATTTTAACATAGCCGCCCATGGCATTTGTGGCAGTTCTGTTTCTCCAGATTTCCTTAATGTTTTTCCCGTCAGGTGAAAGTTCAAGTTTTACAGCGCCGTTTCCATTTTCATCTGCAACGATATAGTATAGAAAACCATCAGCAAAAACAGGTGTACTGCAATGTTCGCCATCGTATCTGAAGTTTTCGAGTTTTTGCGACCAAAGCAATTCTCCGTTTTTTGCGTCAACACCAAAAATATAATGATGAGAGAGTGACACAAAAATCTTGCGCGAAGGTAAACTGATCAAAATTGGAGAACAAAAGGAGGTCGTATCGGCTGTTGCTTTTGAAGTCCAGGTAGTTTTACCCGTGAACCTGTTTAATGCGACAACATTCTGGATTTTTCCGCCGGGCATGCAATAGACATTGTCACCATCAATCAACGGTGATTCGGAATATCCGAATTCATTTTCCAATCCGCCTAAATCTGCGACCATATTAACCGCCCATTTCTCTTTACCCGTAGCTAATTCAAAACAGGCTAACCAGCCATTACCTGAAGTGGCATAAACCAGATCGCCAACGACGGTGGGTGTTGAACGTGAACCCGGATAGCTGGCCGAAAATCCCTTTCCGTAATACTCTCTTCCGTTTGGAGCTTTCCAAAGTAACTTGCCTTTCAGATCTAATGCAATTAAATAGCTTGTACTATCTGCTTCGCCATTTATAAGCACTTTATCATTCGTTACAACAGGGGCTGCAAAACCAGCACCGATCTGTTCGTTAAACCATAGCAGGGTTGGTCCTTTTTCAGGCCATACCTTCATCAATTTGTTTTCGCTGTAGATGCCATCGCGATTTTGGCCACGCCATTGATATACTTTCTGGGCAAAGCTTTGGTTGAATACAATAAGTAATAAGATACCTGCTAAAATGGATTTAAGAATCTTCATAAGTTAAAATATAAATCGTTAAAACATTTAGATTGACATCAACTCCTTTAGGATAGCTGACTGAATGTTACAAATGTAATAAATACTTTTTAGCTAAATGCAGAAGAGATTTGTGCATAACGATTACCTCACAGCAATTCGCAACCATAGTTTTGATTTTCAAATCGTTTTTTCTACTTTTAGCTAAAATTAAACAAGATAAATCCGGATTCCGGTTTTGCAAACCGGGATGATTTACGAATTAACATCATTCCCCTGGCTTTCATAAGATCTTAATGTAGTATAGTATGAAATCATTCTTCCGCGGTATAATGGCGCTGATCCTTGTTTCAGCAATTCTACTTTTTTCTGATCTTCAGAACCGGAGCAGGAAGACAAATACTCAAAACATTAATGATCAGGCACGATCTGAAGCTCTAACCGGAAGAAAGTTTAAATTGGCCATGGTCAATTATGTCGACAGTCACAATTCCGAAGATTGTGATAAAGGAATTCGTAAAGCGCTGGAAGATAAAAAGCTCATTGAAGGTGTCGATTTCACGTTTAAGGTTTACAATGCACAAGGAGATATGTCAACACTGAACAGCATTTTGCCCCAATCGAGAATCGTTTTTACCAATGTAGGTGATCCCATTGCTGCCGGTTTGGGAAAATCGTTTGACGATCATTTACCTAATCTCTGTGGTATTTCCACGATGAGTGATTTTGAAGGACTGATTAAACTGGTTCATCAGCTGCATCCCCGGATGAAACGTGCCGGAACCGTTTTTGCACCTGCCGAGATCAACTCTGTTTCATACAAGGATCGGTTGGCAGCGGCGGCCAAAAAAGATGGAATTGAGTTGATTGCAGCTCCTGCCGGTAACGCAACTGATGTACTCGATGCTGCAAATTCGCTGGTGGCGCAAAGAATAGATGTTTTTTGCCAGATTTCTGATAACCTGACCGGCAGTTGCAGCGCTGCCATCCTGAAGGTATCTCTTGACAGTAAAGTGCCTTATTATGGTTTTGTTTCACAACAAATGAAGCAAGGGGCTGTAGCTGTAGGCGCCCGTGATTATTTTCAGGCAGGCTATGAGGCAGGGCAGATGGGGATTGAGGTATTATCCGGAAAAGATCCCGCAAAAATACCTTATCGTTTTGTTGAAAAAACAGATTATCTGATCACCCTGGAGACCGCAAAGATATTTAAAATCAGGGTGCCCGACCAAATCTTTACCGCATTTCCACAGCTAAAAATCATCAAACCATAACACTAAAAACCGCAGTATATATGGAAAACAAACTGGATATACGAAAAGATCCTCCCGGAAAAGAACAGCGGGTCTACCTGGAAGGACGACTGGATGCCAACTGGGCCGGGCATCTCGAAGATTACCTGAATAGTTTGATTCGTGAGGGTTCTTATCACCTTGTTCTTAACATGGCCGGGGTGCAGTACATTAGCTCTGCAGGCATTCGTATTCTGGTTAATCAGTATAAGAAGATTAAGAAAATTGGTGGTTCCTTCATTTTGGAAGCATTATCAACCTCAGTATCCGAGGTGCTTGAAATGGTTGGGATGAAGGGCCTCCTGACCGAAGGAGCACCTAAAAATACTACTGCGGAAAAGGTGGAATCACAATTTCTGGAGATCAAGAGTTATCGGTATGACAATGAAGTTGTTTCTAATGAGCAGATGACCCTTCGCTTAACCGGTAATCCTGGATTAGCGCTAACTTCCGGGTTCACAGCTACCGACAATCAGAAAATTAAATTTGCGGCAAATCAATACGGACTGGGAATAGGAGCCATTGGCGATGGATTTGAGGATTGTAAAAGTCGTTACGGTGAATTTCTGGCCATTGGAGAAGCATTGGTTTATAAACCTTCTGATGGATCAAAAATTCCGGATTATATGGTAAAAACCGGGAAGCTTGAGCCCGAAATCAATACATTGTGTTCAATTCAGGCCGAGGGTGTTTTTTCAAACCGGATCACATTTGAGCCGTTGGAACTCAATCCATCAATCTCGCTGGCCGATTTGGCATCCGGGTTTGCACAAACTACGGGGCATAAACAGTTCGTATTTCTTGTAATTGCTGAAATTGGCGGTTTGGTTGGGATGAGCCTGAGTACTCCTCCGGTTGACAGGAAACTGCTGTTTGAATTTCCCGGCATACGCGAAAATATCTCCTTTACTACGGAACCGGCCTACTCAAGAATGCTGACGGTTTCACTCGGGTTTTACGCTCTGGCTCCGGAGGAACCGTTGAAATCATTCCTTCGCCCCGTTAAACCCGGATCATCTGCCCTCATCCATACACATACAGCTGTTTTCCCATTTCAGGTTTTGCCTAAAAATGAAACATCAGCTGGCAAACTGTTAATTCGCCTTCTTGAAAGCAGTATAGCTCAGGATGTGCTGCACCTGATCCATGACTCACGTGAAATTGCCGGTTTAGGGGATAGTACCTTTAAACAGGGAGTTGCATGGGTCGGAAAATTCAGTTAATCATTAAAAATCAAGGTCAATGACACTATTAATCGGATCAATCACCATCGGACTTGTCCTCGCACTGCTTGCGCTTGGAATTTTTATCAGTTTCCGGATATTTGATTTTCCGGATATTACAGCGGAGGGTTCTTTTACATTCGGCGCTGCGATTACAGCCTCTCTGATTGTCGCCGGAACCAATCCTGTAGTTGCAACCATACTGGCTTTCGCAGGTGGCCTGCTGGCCGGAGCGGCAACCGGCCTGATCCATACAAGGTTTAAAATAAATCCGCTGTTATCAGGTATCTTAGTGATGACTGCTCTCTATTCGGTCAACCTTCATGTGATGGGCAAGAGCAATGTTCCGCTATTGTCCCAGAAGACCCTGTTCACATGGTTCGAGAATTTCTCGATGTCGGTTTCCGGAAAAGATGCTGTTGTAAACCTGATTGGGTGGAGTGTACCTTGCAAAGATTTGTGGATTCTCTTTTTTTGTTTATTGATTATCATTGTTTTCAGCCTTATATTGTTTTGGTCCTTCCGAACCAATATAGGGACAGCAATGCGGGCCACGGGCGATAATGACCAGATGATCAGAGCCCTGGGCGTGAATACTAAAGTGATGATCATCCTGGGTGTTGCGCTTTCCAATGGATTTATTGCATTATCAGGTTCGATGCTCGCTCAGTTCCAGGGATTTGCCGATGTGCAGATGGGGACATCATCGGAGAGGCATTGATTAGTGAAAATAAATTAGGGCTTATGATTGCCGGGGCAGTTATCGGGGCTGTACTGTTTCGGCTGCTCGTTGCCATTGCCCTGCGTTGGGGGATGAATCCCAATGATCTGAAGCTGATCACAGCGGCATTTGTCTTTCTTGCTTTGGTATTACCGGGCTTTATGAAGCAAACTAAAAAGATCAAACTAATCAGAGAATAATATGCTACAACTATCAAATCTTTATAAAATCTTTAATACCGGTACGATTAACGAGGTAAAAGCCTTGCAGGATGTAAACCTTTCCATTGAGGATGGCAGTTTCGTATGCGTCTTAGGAACCAATGGTTCAGGAAAATCGACATTGCTGAATGCAATAGCAGGAACCTTCCTGGCTGATGCCGGTACCATTATCCTCAACGGACGGAATATCACACGATGGCCGGAACATAAGCGGGCCAGCCAGATTGGCCGGGTTTTCCAGAATCCCTTTAGTGGGACAGCTCCGGGTATGTCGATCGGTGAAAATCTTGCAATGGCAGCTAAACGGGGTAAAAAGCGGGGATTAGGATGGGGATTGCCGGCTACCATGATTAACGAACTGAAAAGCAGGGTTAAAACATTGAATATGGGATTGGAAGACAGGCTGGAAACCCCGATCGGAAAACTATCAGGTGGCCAGCGACAAGCCCTGACCCTTTTGATGTCCAGCTGGATCAAACCT
>JAPLDR010000104.1:84546-92316 GCA_026391655.1 Bacteroidia bacterium
ACCTGATCTGCTTCTGCTCGACGAGCATACAGCAGCACTCGATCCCAAAACAGCCAGCAAAGTGATAGAACTAACCGAGCGGATTGTAACTGAAGGAAAACTTACCACGTTGATGGTGACCCATTCCATGCAGCAGGCTGTTAATCTGGGTGATCGGATCATCATGATGCACCAGGGCAAGATTAAATACGATTTCAGTGGAGTAGAGAAAAAAAGGTTGAAGGTGTCCGATTTACTTTCCCTTTTTGATGAACTCAGGCGTAAAGATCAAATCGATCCCGTTGTGGCCGAATTATTGGCTTGTAACTATGTCTAAATTAACTTCTTTATGGTATGAAGCAATTTGTAAGGCCCTTGATGTTTTTAGTCGCGGTAAGCGCTATTTTACTGCTCTCCGATTTGCAAAACCGAAAAGGAGCAACCCGGAATAGTGATAAAACCCGGATTGCAGTATTCCGGTTTAATTCAAATCAGATTCTCGAGGAGACCGAGCGGGGATTGTTAGATAAGATACAGAGATCAGAACCTTTTACAAACGGGCATATTGAAATCCGTAAGTATAATGCCGAAGGAGATATGCCAACAGCCAATACTATTGCAAGGAATATCGTAAGCGAAAAATTCGATATTGTCGTTTCGATCAGTACACCTGGACTCCAGGTCATGGCTAATGCCAATAAAGATGGAGAGATATTGCATGTGTTTTGTGCAGTCACCGATCCTGTAGCTGCAGGAGTCGGGATTACCGGTCCGGGAGCTGGTCAGCATCCGGCTCACCTGGTTGGGATCGGCACTTTTCAACCTGTGGAAGGGGTTATCAGAATTGCCAAACAAATGAATCCTGACCTTAAAAAAATGGGAGTGGTCTGGTGCACGAGTGAAACCTGTTCGGAAGCTTGTGTAAAAAAGGCCCGGGTTATCTGTAAAGAGTTGGGCATTGAGCTCGTGGAAATGAGCGTTGAAACAGTTTCACAAGTTTATGAAGCCGCATTAGCTGTCTGTTCAAAAGAGGTGGAAGCGCTTTGGATCGGCGGAGATAATGTTGTGGAGCCGGCCATTGAAATGTATGTCGGAGCTGCCAATAAAAGCCGTATTCCCGTATTCACAAATAATCCAAAACATGCTTTTAAAGGATCACTGGCAAACCTGGGGGCGAACTATTTCGAGGTAGGCCAAACCACCGGAACAATGGTTCTCTCTCTTATCAATGGATTGCCCACCAATCAGATAGAAATAAAAAATATTGAGCCGGAAAAACTTTATATAAACGACGCGGCACGAAAGCGAATGAAAGGCAACTGGGTGATTCCCGATGGTTTGCTGGCCAGAACCGATTCGGTCATCCGGTAACTATTCTATAATTGGGTCCATTGAAGCACAAAAATTATTAAAATATGAAAATAAAATCGTCTGTTTTACATTTGGCTGCAACGTTTTCTTTGTTTTTTTATGCAGCATCGCTATCGGGTCAGCCCGATACGGTTAAGGCTGTTTCAATAACTGCCAATGTCGATCTGGTGAGCCGATATATATGGCGTGGAATAGAAATCGGACATGCCCCGAGTATTCAACCCGGACTTTCGGCCACCTGGAAAGATTTCACGCTGGGAGCCTGGGGCGCTTACAAACTAAACGGTGAGGGCATCCAGGAAACCGATTTTTACCTGTCGAAAACCTATAAATTTGTTACTGTTGCCTTTTGGGATTACTGGATCTTCAATGATACCACTTCATTTGATTTTACTGACTACCGCGAGAAAACTACCGGACATCAGCTTGAGGCCCAGGTTTTCTTTTCAGGAGGTAAAACACTGCCATTTAATTTTTTGACGAGCTATTTCTTTTATGGTGCTGATGTTTCAAAGAGCATTTATCTGGAGCTTCAGTATGTTCATAAATGCGGTCCGGCAGATCTTGTTCTTTTCGCAGGTTATCAGGCAAAAGGCACCTATTACGCACCACAGGCATCTTTCGTTAATTTTGGTGGAACAGTAAAAAAAACGATATCGATAACTGATCGGTTTTCACTTCCTGTTAGCATTAGCCTGATCGTAAACCCTTATGAAAGAAGTTCGTATCTTGTTGCAGGAATTACGTTATAGTATCACTTATATTTAGAGGTGAAAATTTAATTTAAATGAGTAGCTATTCATATTTAAACGCTTATCAATGAGAAGATGGAATCATTTTATTCCCAATTTGGGAATGATAGTTTTATTATTAAGCTGTTCTTTATTTACTCAGGCACAACTTCCCAAACTTGTTTTTGCTCCTCAATGGCTTCCACAGGCACAATTTGCCGGTTATTACATTGCTCAGGAAAAGGGTTTTTACAAGGAAGCCGGTGTAGACGTTGAGATTATTCATCCCTCTGCCAGCTTACAGGCGACCTCGTTGCTTACCAGTGGAAAAGCTGATCTGATCTCTCTTTTTCTGATAACCGGCATGTCAGTTAAAAATCAGGGGATAGAACTGGTAAATATCGGACAGATCTCGCAACATTCTGCATTACTTTTTGTGACAAAAAAATCGAGTGGCATTGAACAGCTAAACCAATTGGACGGGAAAAAAATTGGCATCTGGAAGAGTGGATTTGACGAGGTGCCCAAAGCCCTGATCGCAGAGAAAAAATATCATATCGAATGGATTCCTATTCTTTCAACAGTTAACTTATTTATGATGGATGGGATCGATGCAATGACCGTAATGTTGTATAATGAATACGATCAGATTATTAACTGTGGTTTAAATGAAAATGAACTCAACACTTTTCCATTTGCCAATTATGGATATGATGTTCCCGAAGATGGCCTCTATTGTCTGAAATCGACGTACGAAAATAAAAAACCGGAGTTAAAGAAATTCTTGCAGGCAACACTCAAAGGATGGGAGTATGCTGCTGTTAATAAGGAATATGCTCTCGAAGTAGTGCTAAAGCGTATGCAGCTGGCACATTTACCTGCCAACAAAGTTCACCAGGAATGGATGCTGAATAAAGTATTGGAGTTGATAAATCCCGGTAACAAAGGTGTTGCGCGTGGAGAACTAATGGAATCCGACTTTGTGAAAGCCGCCGATATCTTGTCCAAACGTGATGGAATCAAGTCAAAATACTTATTTGCTGATTTTTACCAGTCGCTTCTAAAGTAAAACGCCATGAAAAAACACACACTCGCTTCCCATATCATCCGTAATGTGTTGATCTTTTGTGCCGGACTTTTTTTGGTGACGTTCTCCATCTACTATTATTTTACCCGAAATACCATCCGCGAAACGACACGCGAAAATGCCATATTCCTGGCCAACAACACAGTTAACCGGATTGAACAGGTTTTAGGTCCGGCTGAGAAAATCCCTGAGATTGTGGCAAAAATGCTGGAATCCTCTTTCCTGACAAGAGATTCACTGATTCCTTTTTTAAAATCGATCCTGAGCATTAACAAAAGCATTTACGCTTCTGCTGTCGCCTTCGAGCCTAACTATTTTCCTGATAAAGGCTTATTCTATGCACCTTATGTCTATCGGCAAGGTGATTCACTTCGCTCTGCGATGCTTGGTGATGAGAACTATGAATACGCTTTCATGGACTGGTACCAGATACCAAAAATGACCAATGCCCCTTATTGGTCTGAACCTTATTTCGATGAAGGTGGTGGCAATATCATTATGACCACGTATTCAGTTCCATTTTATACAGTCAGGGAAGGTCGCAGAACTTTTTCGGGGATAGTAACCATAGATGTTTCGCTTGAATGGCTGAAAGAAATTATGTCGTCGGTTAAGATTTTAGAGACCGGCTATGCTTTCCTTATATCGCGAAATGGTGTTATTATTACCCATCCCAATAAGGCTTACGTCATGAATCAGAGTATTTTTACCATTGCAAAAGAAAATAGCCAACCCGGTTTGCGCGAAGTCGGACGCCAGATGATTCAGGGGAAGAGTAATTTTGCCTCTGCTGATTTCAAGAGTAAATGGCATCCGGGTAAACTATGGATCAATTACAAAGGATTGCCTTCGAGTCATTGGTCGATTGGTGTAATCTATCCCGACAAGGAGATGTTTGCTTCTTTGCGGAAAATCAACATGATACTGCTGCTGCTGATTGTCGCAGGTCTCTCCTTACTTTCCTTTATTACCATTAAAATTATTAATCGGCTCACAGCTCCACTCAAACATTTTGCAGAGTCCGCAAGGCTTATTGCTGCGGGTAATTTTAACGTTCAACTACCTGAGATTAAAACCCATGATGAGATGATGGAACTGCACAATTCTTTTTCCTATATGCAAAAGGAATTGTCGGAATATATTGTGAGCCTGAAAGATACTACTACTGCTAAGGAAAAAATCGAAAGCGAATTACGTATAGCACGCGAAATTCAAATGGCAATGATTCCGCATATTTTTCCACCTTTCCCCGATCTGCCACAGATTGATGTCTTTGCAGTCCTGAAATCGGCGAAGGAAGTTGGGGGCGATCTCTACGATTTTTTTGTTATCGATGGTAACAAATTTTGTTTTGCTATTGGTGATGTCTCCGGGAAAGGGGTGCCTGCCTCGCTGTTTATGGCTGTGACCCGCACCTTAGTCCGTTCGATATCCGACAAGGAGGCTTCGCCTTCGGTGATCGTGAGCACCTTAAATAAGTCTCTCTCCATGAATAACGAATCGAGCATGTTTGTTACCTTCTTCCTTGGTGTTCTGGATCTGGTAACCGGTGAGATGAGCTATTCCAACGCCGGACATAACCCGCCTGTCATTATCCGGAAAAACGGGGATGTTGTGATGTTTGAAAAATCCAAATTTATTCCCGTGGGATTGTTCGAAGACTTTGAATACGGAGAATCATCTGTTCAGATGGAATCCGGAGATAAGATTTTCCTCTATACTGATGGGGTGAGTGAAGCTGAAAATGCAGAAAATAAGCTATTTGGAGATGAGAATCTTTTGGAAATTATACGCAGGAACGCAAATGCTTCACCCCGCGACCTGATTCAAAAGATGGAAGAGGGTTTAGCGGCACATGTCAAAGGATATACTCAGTCGGATGACATCACGATGATGACAATTCTTCGCAATGGATAAAGAACCAATCGATAAAATGTTGCAGGTTAATAATCAGGTCGATGAATTAACCCGGGTCGCCGGTTTTTTGGAAGAACTTGGCGAGGAATGGGGACTTGCTATGCCCCTGATATTTTCTTTAAACCTGGTATTGGAAGAAGCATTGACCAATATCATTTCATATGGGTATGATGATGAAAGTATGCACACGATCAAAATTTATTTTAGAAAAAACGGTGAAGTGCTTTCCATTTCCATTATTGATGATGGGCATGAGTACGATCCAACCTTAAGGTCCGATCCCGACATCACTTTGTCGGCAGAAGAGAGACCCGTAGGCGGATTAGGAATATTCCTGATTAAAAAGGTTATGGATAATGTTGAATACCAACGAAAAGAGAACCAAAATTATTTAATCCTTACTAAAAACATCAAATCATGAAGATACAAGTTGAAGCGACGGATGGCTACACAATTGTCAGTGTAGACGGACGGGTCGACGCCACCAATGCCAATGAATTTGAAAAGTCGATGATGAAGGTTGTTGAAGAAGGTTGCACCAAAATAATCCTTGACTGCTCCGGATTAAATTATATCAGCAGCTCCGGATTGCGGATCTTTCTGATTGTTCTGAAAAAAATGATGGCGATCAAAGGGCAGTTCATTCTGTGCAATCTTCAACCGGAAATTAAGGAAATATTCGATATATCAGGCCTTTCCTCCATCTTTCCAATTTACACTAACAAGGAAGCCGCTTTAGCGACCTAATTGGAGCTCTCCAATCTCATCAGGGATGTGGATTATGAATTGAGTATCCAGAGTGTGTGCGGGTTGCTACTCAGCGGGTGACTTGGAGTCACCCGCTGAGTAAAAAAACAGAAACCCGGTCTTGTCTTGATCAAGCCGGGTTTCACCTTTCTAACCTAAAAACCAAAAACAACTAAACAACTAACTAACTAACTAAAATTTACCAAACATAGGTTCCAACTGCACCTTTAGCCAATGAAGCTGAAATTGTTTTATCGTTGAACCGAATATTAAAGACTTTATTTATTCCACTATTATTTTGGACGATCAGCACTTTTTTGCCGTCCGGAGTTTTGAAAGCCACATTGGGAAGGGTTGATGTTGAATTCGAATCAATTCGTACTGAGCCGGGTCTTACAAATTTTGCTGCGTGAGCCAGAATAAAATAAGCTGGATTACGCGTTACTGTATTTCCGTTTATCGTAATGGTTCCCAGGCATTTGTCGCACCCGCCAATCGTATGCGGATCGTTATCCGGATCGGAAGCAAGGTTCCATTCCAACACATTACGACACCAGTTACGCGTTCCTCCGATAATTAATGTACGCACATGCCATGCCAGATCGCCAACCAGATTTCCCGGAGCACCCACCCATTGTTCGGTGAAATAGAGGTTTTTATTCGGGAAAGCATCATGCACTGGAGTTAAAGCCTCGATTTTACCACCATAAAGATGAAAAGCTGAACCATCGACATACTTTGCTGCTTCCGGATCGTTGAGGATGGTCAATGGATAATCGGGCCGGTCGGCATTGTGATCATAAACAATGATTTTAGTGCTGATATTTGCCGTTGCAAATGCAGGCCCAAGACTACGTTTGATAAACAAAGCCTGATCTTCAGCCGTCATATACATACTTGGATTATTCCCGGGATGCAAGGGCTCATTCTGGATTGTAATCGCATCAATCGTAATCCCTTCGGCTTTCATCCCCTTAATATATTTCACGAAATACTTAGCGTAAGCATCGAAATACTCCGGTTTTAAACTTCCGCCTTTCGAATTGTTGTTCGTTTTCATCCATGTCGGCGCTGACCACGGAGAACCCAAAATTTTAATTTTCGGATTAATCGCCAGAATCTCTTTTAATACAGGAATTAAATCAACCCGCTCGGCATCAAGCGTAAATTTGGTCATTGCAGGATCAGTTTCTCCTTCAGGAAGATCATCATACGAAAAGACCCGGTCGCTGAGATCGGAAGCGCCGATGCTCACACGTAAATAACTAATTCCTATATTATTTCCATCGGTCGCAAATAACTCTTTCAGGATTGCACTCCGGTTGGCAGCATCCATCCGATGTAGCAGCGTGGCACTTCCCCCGGTGAGACAATTGCCAAATCCATCAATGGATTGAAACGTTTTTGTGGTATCAACGGTGATCGTCTCATCCTGGCTGACCAGATTTCCAAAGACTAAACCAGCTGTCTGATGTTGAAATAGCACATTGGTTTCAGGGCTTGTCAGCCAAAACGCTACAGCCGTTTTTGACTGGCCGGAAGCAGGATCTGCGGATTTGTTCCCGGCATGAACAGCGCCATTACAGTTCAGCAGTGCAAGAATAACAAAAAAGACCATCAACGTATTTTTCATAAATTTTATCCATTATATTTCAATGAATTAAATCACTTCAACCATATTGAAATTATTGGTCTCTTATATGTTTAATAAACTAAATTGGCCGGATGTTTCTTCAAAATATATAACCAAACACATTCGCGAAGAACAATCCAGCCAATTATATTATTTTACCTGATAAACCCGAACATAGTCCACCATCATTGAGCGCGGGAAGATGGCATCATCGATTCCCTTTGCACCACCCCAGTTTCCTCCAACTGCAACATTTAAAAGCAAATGAAACCGCTTATCAAATGGCCACACTTTATAACCGGTTC
>JAPLDR010000104.1:92338-109624 GCA_026391655.1 Bacteroidia bacterium
GTAAAATACAGCACGTCATCCACATAAACGCGATACTCGTTGACGTCCCATTCGAGGGCGTAAACATGAAAATTGGTATAGCAGTCTGAAACTGTTATTTTATTGTTTTTCTGCGTACCCTGAACATGATTGTATGAGGCTGTATGAGCAGAAGCTACAATTACATAGGGATCGTATCCGACGTTTTCCATAATATCAATCTCACCACTTCCAGGCCATCCTCCGTAAACCCAATCGGTCGGGAGCATCCAGATAGCGGGCCACATACCGACACCTTCCGGAAGTTTTGCTTTTATTTCCATTCTTCCATATAGCCAATCACCTTTCAATTTGGTGATCAATCTCGCTGATGTATATTTGAAACCCTGATAATCTTCCTTTAGAGCGTTGATATAGAGGAAGCCACCTTTTACTTCCGAATTTTGCAACCTTTCCCTGGTGTAATATTGTTTTTCGTTATTTCCCCAACCGGTGGAATTGCCATCAGTATCATAACTCCACCTTAGCGGATCAGGAAGGCCGGAATAATCAAATTCGTCACTCCACACCAGCGTTTTTATACCTGTCACGGTTACTGGTGTGATTATTGGTGACACTGATTTATTGTCCTTAGCGCAACCTAACATCACGAAAGAACTTAAAGTCAAATAAATGATTAGTAAAATCTTCATTTCATTCTTAATGATGATTAAGATAGGATTGTTAGTGCAAATTCAAGAATAGCTAACTTTTACTTTAAATCTGATTCACAAAATAACTAATAACAATCCGATAAAAAATAGATTTTGATACAGCTTTAATACATCATATCTTAAAAACTATTACATCAAAAATACATCACAATATGGCATATATCGTTCATATTACGAATATTAAATCATAAATAACAATTAGGAATAATACACTTACAGGGGAAATATGCTACTACAAGCCGCAAACAAGCATCAGAGATCAATGATAAGACTCGTGAGATTGGTGTCGCGGTCAATATTCAACTTTTTTCGTACCCTGTATCTACAAATCTCCACTCCGCGGATTGAAATATTCATTAAAGGTGCGATCTCCTTGGTCGAGATATTCATGCGCAGGTATGCACATAACCTGAGTTCCTTTGGAGTTAATGTTGGAAAGCGAGCTTTAAGCCGTTTTAAAAAATCCTCGTGTACATCATCAAAAGCGGTCTCGAATACTTCCCACTGTTTGTTGTGATCAATGTCCTTATCAATCTTTCCGATCAATGAGGAGATTTTTTCTTTCAATAATTCATCATTTGAAGCCATCTTAAGCTTTTCGAGTTCCTCTTTAATTCTGGCAAGGAATTTATTTTTACGGATCAGATCCATGGTTTGATTGGCCAGTTCTTTATCACGATGAATCATATCGCTTTTAAGCTTATCATTTTTAAGCTTAATAATTTTCTTTTCGGCTGATGAAGCTAGTTGTATATAATCGCGCTCCTTCTGCCTGTAAGCCAGTAAATGATTCAATTTCTCTTTTCGCCTGGATATTTCTATTCTCTTAAAAAAAAGCCATATGGAAAATAAGGCAAGAATTACAAACAAGATAAAATAACCCAAAATTGCCAATGCCGATCTATACCAGGGAGGACTGACCATAAAAGGCAATACATCAGTTTTACTCTCTACCCCTACCGAATTGCGCGCTTTGACGCTAAAAACATAGTTCCCTTCGGGTAAAAGCGCAAACTCTACCGAAGAGGAATTACTCCAAACAGACCAATCGTTATTCAATCCCGACAACTTGAAACTGTATTCGACACTTTCAGGGTTGATATAAATGGGAGAAGAATAGTAAAATTTAAAGGAGTTTTTAGGATACTTAAAGGTATATCTTTGGTGAATCGGACGATCATTTGGCAGATGATAATTCCCGTAAAAAAAGGTGCTGTCAATATTCAGGGCAACAGCTTTAGTAATGTAAGTCGTACATTCCGGATTATAGCTGAAGCGGGCAGTTGGTGAATAATGGGCAAACCCATCTTCAATACCAAAAAAAAGATGATCGTCTGAAAAAGGATAAACGGATTCGAATCCGCTGATAAATTTACTGTTCAGCAAAATAAAAGGAGAAGTAATATGCTGAAAACTGCCATCTTCCTGAACGCGAAAAACACCGGTTTTATGGCTCGACTGATACCATGCCACGTACCAGATATTTCCGTTTTTATCCTCTTTCAGGTATGAAATGTCGGTTACCGGATTTAACAACTGATTGAAATACACTGACTTTTCAAAACGTTCATTTTGCATATTATACTGATATGTCCCAACGTTTGTAGTAAAAATAATTTTCTCTTTAATTTTAAAAACATTCAGGTTATAATTCGTGGGTAATCCATCCCTAACTGTGTAATACCGAAACGACTTTACGCTGTCGGGTTTGTTACCAAAGCTAATTTTATAAATCCCTTTAAATCCGTGACTCATCCAGATATTACCTTCATCATCTTCCTCAAATATTCTGAATGACTCATTAAATCCCTTGATTTTATTGACAAACTTCCACGAGCCTTTATCCTTTTCAAAGAGAATTAATCCACTGTATGTCCCTCCTATTAAATAATTTGGGAACCGCTTAAGAATATGGTACTTCCAGCCTCCGGGAATTTTACTTATCTGGCGGGCCGTCTCACCTTCAATCACAAATGTTCCATTATTGTGCCCACAAATTAAAACTCCGTCATGGACTCCCAGGTACCACACTTGTCCGGAAGTATTTGGAATCATCTTCAAGGGGCTGTTTTGCTCGTTGCCGTTCCAATCCTTCACGAAAAGGCCCTGATTAGTACCAAGATATAGCTTTCCCTGATGGATAATCGAGGTATATCCCGTTCCGATCCCATCCGACTGTTTTAAAAATGTGATCGGAGAATTAATGTTAATGTAGTCAATTCCGTTATCAAGTCCAAGCCATAAATCGCCCGACTTGTCGGCGAAAACCTTAAGTACGGTATTATTCTGCAACCCCTTTTCCCTGTTGATATGCTGAACAATTTCGCCGCGGGCATCAATAATGATGATACCATCCTGTATAGTTCCGAAAGCGTAGTAATGATCCTGGATAAGTATAGCACTGAATATCTGATTCTTTTTCAGGTATTCATTTACAGGAACTTTCCACTCAGTGAGTTGTTTCCCGTTATAAACAAAGACTCCTTTGGTTAAGGTACAGATAAGTAATTCGTCGCCTCCGGCAAACGGAAGAACGGACCAAATCTCTTCTCCTTTTATACTTTGGCATCCGGGTAAGGCGACAAGTTTACCTCTCACAAATTCATACAAACCGCTCTCAATATCGTTAAAATACAATTTCTCGTTGACTTTATAAGAATTTTGAAACCTGAAAGGGGCCTTTATAATAGTGACTGTGGTATCATTATCATAGACAAAGGCACTTGAATACGATTGAAAAACAATTTTTCCCTCGAAAGAGGTGATGTTCCAGATATCATCAAAATTCTGATATTCAGCCGGAATATATTTTTTGAGGGACTTAAATTCTAATTTCCCGTTATCTTCAAAGACCATCTTACCCAATTCATTGTAAGCGCCAACATAAATGTTTCTGTTTTCGCCGATATAAACAGATCGCGTAACAGACAAATTTGGCATTCTATACAAGTGCCACACTACACCATCGAAAACCATAAGGCCATCATTATTTGCAAAATACATAAATCCCCTCTGATCCTGCGAAATCGACCAGTTTTGAGTACCTGCTTTGTACTCCCTTTTAGGAAAATTCCGGATAAATGGGATCCCAATGTTTTTTATCTGGGAAAAACCCAAATTGAAAAACAACTGAATAAAGAAAATGCCAAGAAGGATTTTTTTTGTCATACCAGTTATAACCCTTACATGAAACGCCAGGCAATATTGTTTGATTAAAGGGTAACAACAAACATACACATTCGAACTGAAATCCTGAAAAAATAATTAAAACTTAAGAGCCTGAAGGTTTTGGAAACCTTCAGGCTCTTGGAAATATCTGAATAGCAAAAAAATAAAACTATTTTGCAGGAGCATTTTTCAGAACTTCAACGAGGAAGTCCCAGAATTTCTGTACTGAAGGTACATTAACCCGCTCGTCTGGTGAATGGGGAGAGCGCATAGTGGGTCCGAAAGAAATCATATCCCAATTTGGGTAGACAGAACCTAAGATTCCACATTCCAACCCGGCGTGAATCCCTAAAACTGCGGGAGTTTTTCCAAATTTAATTTGATAGATTTCCTTCATTTGCTTAAGAATCTGCGATTCCATATTTGGCTTCCATCCAGGGTATCCACCATCGAACGAAACCATTGAACCGCCAAGCGCAAAAACACTATCGACCTGTTCAACAAGATCTTCTTTTGCAGATTCAACGGAACTACGTAACAGGCATTTGACAAAAATCACCCCTTTCTGCGATTTAATCGTCGATAGATTCGTTGAGGTTTCGACCATGCCTGCCATACCATCAGACATACGGATTACGCCGTTCGGACAGGCATATACCGAGTCGATAAGATCGTCCTGAACGCGTTCTTCGATCATCGATTTTGGCTTGTCAGTTTCTTCAATCGTAAAACTGAGGGTTGGTTCTACGGCACCCAATTCAAATTTATAAATTGATTCGTATTTTTTTACCGCTTTCTTAAGTTGTTCTGCATCTTCATCCTGCACAAGGACGATACCAATCGCTTCACGCGGAATTGCATTTCGCATCCCTCCGCCATTGATGTCAGCCAGGCGTACATCCAGTTCGCGCGTTGCATATTTCAAAAACCGGATGAGCAACTTATTGGCATTGCCTCTTCCGAGGTTGATATCGAGTCCTGAATGGCCTCCTTTTAATCCGGAAATAACTAATTTAAATGGCTTTACGCCATCAGGAACAATCACTTCGTCATATTCAAATTCGATATTTGCATTGATTCCTCCGGCACAACCAACATACAGTTCGCCCTCTTCTTCAGAATCCATATTGAGCAGGATATCTCCTTTTAACCACTTGGGCTGAAGCCCAAGCGCTCCGGTCATACCGGTCTCCTCGTCGCAGGTGAAGATTGCTTCAATTGGTCCGTGAACCAGGTTTTTCGCTGCAAGAACAGCCATAGCACTTGCAACACCAATACCGTTGTCGGCTCCAAGCGTTGTACCCCGGGCACGAACCCATTCACCATCAATAAATGCATCGATAGGATCTTTCTCAAAATCGTGGGCCGTTCCGCTGTTTTTTTGAGGAACCATATCCAAATGTCCCTGAAGGATAATCCCTTTACGATTTTCCATACCAGGAGTGGCGGGCTTGCGGATCAAGACATTTCCGACACTATCCTTTTCAGTAACAAGTCCCAGGCTTTTCCCGAAATCCACCATAAATGCCTGTATTTTCTCCTCTTTTTTCGAAGGGCGCGGAATCTGGGTCAGTTTATAAAAGTTCTCCCAAACTGCTTTGGGTTCAAGGTTGATAATCTCTTTAGCCATAATTTCTTATTTTAGTATTAAACCTCCTAATGTTTAGAGCTTGAGGGAAACTCAAGACCATATCCTTGTTTTTTGTCAGCCTTCTTAAGCAAAGCTGCCAAAAAGATTGAAATAACGCCGCAAACTACGAGCATCATAATCGGAATCGTATAATCATATACCTCTTTACCTGCCCGAATTGCAGTAAGTTTATCGTGATTGGTTAAGTCGAGCACCGCACCTAATCCCCAGAAAAAGGCGCCAAGTCCCCAGTTTTGAACAGTAAACATCGTAGCATAAGCAGTCCCTAATCGTTTTTCGGGAACAATTTTGGCTACCGAAGGCCACATTGCTGCGGGCACGAGTGCGAAGGCAATACCCAAACTTACCAAAGCAGCGTATCCAAGTGTAATACTGTTTGATAACGAGAGCGAAAGGTGAGCGAAAATAAGCAGACACGATCCAAGCATCATCAGCGAAGCTGCTTTTCCCTTTTTATCAACAATATTCCCAAAGATTGGGGTAAAGACAATTGTGCCAAGCGGAATTAAGGATGCTGTTTTAGATCCGTTATGAAGCCAGACCTGAAGGATATCCCAAAAATTATAAATGATAATTGCAAACACCGTAACTAACGTAAAAGTAAATGCACGGCGAATTGTCAAATCCTTGATGCGTGAAGGAACAATTGAGAATGCAAGGGCAAAAACAAATAAAATCAGGTATACACCTACAATTCCCATTGTCTCGCTTCCGAAAATCATGACCGATCCTGCAGCGGGCAATTTGGAAGTAAATCCAAATTTATTAATCAACATATCAGGTGCATACTGAATGAACGGGAAAACAGCAGCATAAAACGTCACACAAAGTAATGTAATATAAATGAATGACTTGTCGGTTATTAATTTGACAAAATCGGAAAAACGAAACTCTTCATCCTCTGCAGGAGCGGTTCCTGGTAAAATATGCCCTTTTGCCTGACGGTCGATGCGGACATCAAAAAATGTATAGATAATAAACATGAGAAATGAAAGAGCAATCAATGTTGCAGCAAATGTTACTGCCGGAGAAAAATGTCCACCGCCAATGTCGAGCGAAGAGGCCATACCAAGTGCTGTCCCTAATCGTCCAAATCCTATATTAATCGCCATGGCCAGCGCCATCTCGTACCCTTTAAACCATTTCACAATAGTTCGGGTCGCCAAAACACATAATATCTCAAGTCCCGATCCAAACATGATCCTCCCGATGATCATCATTGTGATAATTGTACTTTTATCGTGACCGAAAAACCCGGCGGCTGCCAGGGCGGTGGTGGCTGCTCCGATCGTGGCAAGAATTCCAAACACATAACCCGTTAACCGGATCCCCCATTTATCGAGAATAAATCCTCCAACCAGTATCATTCCCAACATGTTTGCAATGGTAGTCAGTCCGATAATGCGGCCAAACTCTTCGCTCGAAAAGCCCATTTCCGACTCCATAATCCCTTTCAGTCCCGACATAAAGTCCTGAAACCAATAGGTTGAAAATGTTAATCCTGATATCAGAATAAGTACAAGCCAACGCATTGCAGCTGAATCACGCGATGTTTTATTGATAACTACAGTCATAAAAGTTGAATTATAAAGTTTTTAATTTGATTTTAGTGGCGCAATATAGGTAAAAACAGGTGATTAAATATTGGTCGAAAATCATTATTAATTTGACAATTGACTTCGTCGAACTTCGTTTCGACGATTTGACAATCTGGAAATTTGAAGATGCAATTTCAGAAAGGTAAGAGGTCTGACTGGTCTTCTGCCTTCTGCCTTTTCCCTTCAGCCTAATTTCCTATCCTTTGAATGGCACCAGTAACAGGATGAAATTCAATCGAATATTCTCCACTCATCAATCCGTCAGGAATGGCAGTAACAACTCCAAACTGCGCCATCGAAAGGCGTGCCTGAGCGAGAACATCGCTTCCGTTAAGCAATCGTGCGACCACCAATCCGGGAGTTCTGTAAAATAATCCATTGTTTGTAGTCTCACCTGCCGAAGGGGCAGCTTTCTGCTCTCCGTTACGCACAAGGTCAGGATTAGGATCTAACTCAAGCATAATGGGTTTGCCCGATACATTACTTTCAGGTAAAACACCGGCAGTCGCGGAAAACCTGAAGGCTACTAATGCCTTGTTTCCTTTGGCATCCGGAACTACTTCGAAAACATATTTATGCGTTGATTTATAAGACTTACCAATAAAAAGACTTTCGTAATCACCAATAATTTTATTTAACTCATCAACCATAACCTGGTATGCCTTACCGTCAGGAGGGAGTTTATCATAGTCTGCTGCCAGAACAAGTGCCTTACGCTTGCGTAATTTCATAATATCATGGGCGGCTTCGGCCGCTTTTTCTTCGACGGATTTTAATTTGTCTCCTGAGTGATGCGTAGTATCTTTCCCGACAAGAAACGAATGCATTGACATTTCAGACCAGATTTCACGTGGCAACTCAATATCAGGAGTAAATACCGATGTATAGGTTTTCCTGGCCTCGCTTTTCACAGAGCTGTTAATTCCGATTAGAACACCGTCGTCCGAGAGACTGAGCATGGATGCTATTGCACCTGTTGCTTTATGCATTTCGGCAGGATCGGGCTCACCAAAAGTCTCCATTTTCAGATCAGTGATTTTCCAAAACTCAGCATCCGAAGACGAAACACTTTTAACACCTATATATTTCTGAGCAAATTCGCTGTAAGGACCACGAAAAAATTTCTCCTGCGATACCTCAACCATCACACGAATACCAGTTCTTGGCAGAGAATAGATTACACCACCGTTAAAAACGCTCAACTCGCTGACAGATTTCTTTTTATCGCTCTTTTGAGCTATAACGGTTCCGGCAACAAGAAAAGAGATTATTAACAAAATTGCGACTCGTCTCATCATTATAATTTTAAGTTATTACTTCCAACTCAGTATCTTTTGATCTTTCAAAATTGACTCTTTTTTTTGGCTTTCCCAAAATCGGGATCACTTTTAAGGAATGCAAAGGCTTTGCCAAGATGATCAGCAATATCGCCGGCAAGTAATGATTCTTCGGATGAACCGGAAAGACACAGATCGCCCGAGAGGCCATGCAGGTACACTCCAAGAAGTGCTGTTTCTTGTGGCGTATAACCTTGAGCAAGCAGTCCTGTGAGAATGCCGGTCAGAACATCACCGCTACCACCTGTGGCCATTCCCGGATTACCTGTACTGTTGAACCAGCAATTGCCATCTGGTAAAGCGATTGCAGTATATGCCCCTTTAAGGATCAAAATAATACGATGTTCTTTGGCAAAGTTTAAGGCAAGCTTTAACCTTTCGAAATCGGATATAGTATAACCGGCCAACCGCTCAAATTCAAGCGGATGCGGCGTCAATATCGAATCTTCAGGAAGTAATTGAACCATTTTTGGATTCTCTGACAGAACATTGAGCGCATCTGCATCGATCACCAAAGGAATGCTATTAATCTTCATCAATGTATTCAGATCATTAACAGTTCCTGTGTTTGTACCTCTTCCAGGTCCAATTCCTATAGATTTAAATTTCGACTTTAGTCGATTCTCATTTTCTGTATCTGATATGTAGCCAATTTCAACCATGGCTTCTGGCACAGCAATTTGCATAATAGGTATTTCCTCAAAAGGAATCTGAACCGACAGTAAACCAACACCTGATCGCAGGCATCCTTTTGCCGCGAGAACAGCAGCGCCCATTTTCCCATGACTTCCGGCAACTAAAAGTGCATGCCCATAAGTTCCTTTATGCGAAAACTTTCCCCTGGGTTTAAGCATCGAGACCATTGTCTTTATATCCGAATAATGCCAGGGAGTTTGGGTTTGTTCAATTCCCGTTGGATGTAAGCCAATGGGAAGCACTTCCCATTTCCCGGTAAACCGCTCATTTTCTTTAAAGAAGAAGCTTAGTTTTGGAAACTGAAAAGTCAGCGTGTACGATGCCTGAATAATTGCATCAGGATCATTCCCTTGATTGTCCTCACCCATAAGTCCCGACGGAATGTCGATGGCGATGATTGGTACGCCGGAATGATTCAGGTGTTTTACCAGCTCTGCAGGAAAACCGGAGAGCGGACGCGATAATCCGGAGCCGAACAACCCATCAATAATCAAGTTGTAATCAATGAGCTCCGGAAGCAATTCATTATTGTTCCAATTGATCGTTGTTACTTCTGCGCATCCTCTTAACCGGTCGAGATTGATTAAAAAACTATCCGTGAAATTTCTGCCGGAATCAGGAATAAAAACGCCGACCTTAAAATTCTTTGCGGTCAACATACGCGAAACTGCCAAAGCATCGCCTCCGTTGTTGCCAGGACCCGCAAAAACTGCGATTCGCTGAGTGGTATCAAAGCGTGTTGATATCCAGTCTGCCAGTTGCAATGAAGCCCGTTCCATCAGATCAATTGCCTCAATAGGTTCATTTTCTATCGTATACCGGTCGAGTTCAGCAATTTGTGATGTGGTAAAAAATTTCATTCCGCGTTGTTTTACTATTTTCAAATTTACGAAGAAATCCTTTCGTGCCAAACAAAGAATGCATGTAGTTCAATAAAAGCTGCTGTTCAACTCAAAACATGATTTTTGGCATTATAAAGTCACCGAAAAAGTTCGCTATATTTGCTGAAATTAAACAATTTTCAAACTCCTTAAACAATAAAATTTATGCTTAAAGGACATCCCAAAGGGCTTATTGTGGCCTTTTTCGCAAACATGGGCGAACGGTTCGGGTATTATACCATGCTGGCCATTTTTATACTATATCTTCAGGCCAAGTTTGGTTTTTCGACTGC
The DNA here is from genome assembly GCA_026391655.1 of Bacteroidia bacterium. GTDB lineage: Bacteria > Bacteroidota > Bacteroidia > Bacteroidales > Prolixibacteraceae > JAAFHB01. Next base: position 102,655 of record JAPLDR010000104.1, read on the forward strand.
TGAAGCAGGTGGAATATACGGTAGTTTTCTTTTTGGAATTTATTTTTTGCCTTTACTCGGAGGATATGTGGCTGACAACCTGCTCGGGTATGGGAAAACAATAACGATCGGTATTATTATCATGTTTCTGGGATACACGCTGTTGGCTATGCCCGGATTAGGAATTGCGGTGGTTTATTCTGCCCTGGCTGTCATCTCGCTCGGAACCGGATTCTTTAAAGGAAATCTGCAGGCGCTTGTCGGAAACATGTATGATGATCCGAAATTCAGCGCAAACCGCGACAATGCCTTCAACATTTTCTATATGGGGATTAATATCGGGGCATTCTTTGCGCCATCGGCAGCCGGAGCAATCGGAAACTGGGTGCTCAAAGGCAAAGGGTTTACCTACGATTCGTCTATTCCGCACATGGCACATCAGTTTCTGGATGGTAAACTTGAGGATGTAAGCAAATTAACTCAGTTGGCACATACTCAGATGGGCAACAATTTTACCGATTTGACTTCGTTTTCAAAAACCTATATCGAAACGCTTGCCAGTTCCTACAATGCCGGCTTCGCAGTTGCTGCTGCCAGTATGGTTGTCTCCTTTTTGATTTTTACCGGATTTAAAAAATATTACAAGCTTGCCGACGTTACTGAAAAGCAAAAATCGAAGTCGAAAGATCTAAAAAACACAATGATCGTTCTTACACCTCAGCAAACCCGTGAACGGTTGATAGCTTTGGGATTGGTTTTCTTCGTAGTCATGTTTTTCTGGATGGCCTTCCATCAAAATGGTTTCACGATGACCATCTTTGCCCGCGACTACACCCAGCTTGGACACGTAAAACCAAGCACATATGTGCTTTTCGATTTAAGTCAGTTGTTACCTGTTCTGTTTGCCATAATCGGTTCAATCCTGATTTTCATAGGAAAAGGACGTATCCAGAAATTAATTGGAGCCGGGGTTTTTGTTGCGAGTGTTGCGCTTGCCTGGTATATGATTAGTTCTTTCACCGGCGATTACACCATCACTCCACAGAAATTTCAACAATTCAACCCGATATTTATCGTATTTCTCACTCCCGTAATTATTGGATTTTTTACCTGGCTTCGGAATAAAGGGAAAGAACCTTCGGCTCCAAAGAAGATCGGGATTGGGATGCTCTTTACAGCGGTCGGATTTGGTCTTTTGATTGCTGCTTCAATGGGACTTACTTCACCAGGACAATTGAATGGTGGCACATCTGAAAACCTCGTTTCCCCGTTTTGGCTGATTAATACCTATTTGGTTTTAACCGTAGCCGAATTGTTCCTGAGTCCTATCGGGATATCATTTGTGTCGAAAGTTGCCCCTCCTAAATACAAAGGTTTGGCACAGGGTGGTTGGCTTGGGGCAACCGCTTTTGGTAACCTTGCGGCTGGTTTGATAGGTATCCTTTGGGACAAAATTGAACTATGGCAGTTCTTCGCTATTTTAGTGGTGATGTGTTTGTTATCTGCAACTTTTATCTTCAGTGTTTTGAAACGCCTTGAAGCTGCAACCGGGAATCAATAAATCTCGTAAATGCGACGAATATCTGACAGGGTTCCAAACCCTGTCAGATATCATTAATTCAACTCCTTAGACAGCTTTTAGTCGCCATGTAGCTTGTATTTTTCCTGCACCACGCAATTTAAAAAATTGTCTCAACGTTATACTTCTTTTCAAATATTTAAACGAACTCATTTCAGAGTATTTTACTTTGGCTTCTTTGTCAATCACAAACCCCATCTCTTTGAAAAACATCTCCGCTTCTTTAAAACTCTCAAAACTTTTGCCTTCGGTATCCTGTTGTTCATTAAACTCCTTTATTTCATCATTGTACTTAAGGCCAAGTTTGGCATCTTTGTTTTTTAGACCAATATCAGCAGTAATCCAATAGCCTCCCCGTTCCATCAAAATATCATGAATAATTGAGCAAAGTTTTTCCTTTTCTTGTTTATCCAGATACCCTAATAGCCCTTCATTAACAATTGCAACCTCACCCTGAGGAAAATGACCAATTATTTCATGAAAAGAATTTTCATCAAGAGCATTTAAAGGTAATAATTCCAATTTTCCATTCGTATTTAATTCGTTTTTCTTTAAACTGTTAATGAATTCCTTTTTAGTAGCTATTACATCTGGTAAATCAGTATCTATATAATGAACTTCTTTTTGCTGAGCATAGTCCAAACTGCGAAAAGAATATCCTGATGATATTTCTAAAATATTTTTAATTGTCAAATCATTCAAAAGCTGATCAATACTCCAGTACCTTCTTTCCAGTCCGAGTGTACTTGCCCAAAATGTAAAATCTCTCTTTTTAAAATCCGGAATATATTTATTGGGATATTCCAATAGCTCTGCCACTTCCTTAGCAAAAGGAATATTGGTGTGTCCTTTCCATAATATCATCCACTTGGCTGAAGGGCTGACCGAAGAGAAGTCTCTATTAATCAGTTGTTCCATAATGATGTTTTTTAGTCTAATAATGTTTTAACCAAATCAGCACCAGCTGCGTTAACTAATTGTCGATGTAATTTTCTTGTTTGTCTATAAAAATTATCCCATTGGTCTTTGTTCCAAAGAGAATCATCACTTCGATCATTTTATTTTACCTCTTTACCATCGATGGTAACCGTTGTATTAGTGAGTGCTAACTTGTTTTCACCGTCCTTAGTTATTATCTTGCAATTCACCAATTGAACGTTTTTAGCAAAGAAAATACCGAACGGGTTATCAGCAGTGATGTTAACATTTTGCAGGAGAACATTGGACACGGCAGCTTCAGGTAATCCCCAGATCAAACCAGCCCGTTTCCCATTTTCAACAGTTGCTGTAATGTCCTGGAAGGTGATATCACGATAGATTGGGGTAAGATCGGTAACAGTTGCCGAAGGATATGTGGCTGCAATCTCAGGCGTTAGCTTTGGCAAATTTCTATACTCCTTTTCCTTTGCTGCATAGGCGGCATAAATCAGAATTGGGATACCGACATTCGTCATATGCAGATTTCGATAAGTTAAATTTTGAAGGATTCCGCCCCGGTCGCGATCGGATTTTATGCGGATACCGCAATCTGTATTTGTGAAGGTGCAATTTTCAACAGTAATATTCGACACTCCGCCTTTCGTCGGACTGCCGATTGATACGCCGTGTCCATAACCATACGTACAACCGGTAATAAGGACATCCGAAGTGCCGCCACCGCATGTATAGTTATCGTCACCCGTACTAATGTCACAATTCCGGATCAATATTTTTTTCCCGGTCACATTGCATGCATCGGTATTATGACTTGGATTCACGGGATCGGTCGATGCCGGGGCACGAACAATTACCTCGCGTACAGTTACGTTTGACGATTTACCACCAATTGCAATATGAAACATAGGTGAGTTCGTCAATTTCACCTGTTCAATCAAAACCTTGTCGCAATCCCTGAATTCAATCATTCGGGGGCGTTTTGCCCCTTCTGTTTTTGCGAACGGCCACCAGGGACTCCCTTGTCCATCGATCATTCCTTTGCCGGTTATGGCAATATCATGAAGTTTTGAGCCACTGATAAAATCTATTCCTTCGCTGGTCCCTCCGGGATATTTTTCCAATGGTAGCATCCTGAGAATGGCGGCGGAATCGATGTGCAGGTTCAGGTTATCCCTGAATTGAAGCGGACCGCATAAGTATACCCCTGAAGGTACGATAACCTTGCCACCTCCGGAAATCCCTGCGGCATTTATAGCATCCTGTATTGCCTTCGTATTATCCATGGTATTATCACCAACTGCACCATAATCCTTAATATTAAACGTTTTGTCAGAAAAAGTTGGAAGTGTTGGCGCAATATAAGCCGGTTGTGCTTTGAGTAGTTGGTAATTTACACCCGATAAGACCAGGAAGATGAATAAAAACAGAGAAACAGACCGATGTGATTTCATTGGAATTTATTTGAATGATTGAATTCAAAATTATGCAATGTTTTATGCTTTTGCAAATCCGCACCAGCTGCGTATTTAATTATCAAGTTGAATATCCCAAATGCCAGGGGTTTTGATTTCTATTTCAAACGCACACTCAATAGAAGCTGTATTTAAGGCATTACTCGTTGAATAAATAATCTTCACATTACATGGGAATATCACACTTTCATATCCTAATTTGGATCCAACGGAATAGGTCATACCGCTTGTACAAAAAAAAGTAAGACCCCTGACAGTTGAATTGTTGTTCCCATTCTTCATTATTGTGAGCGTTACTTTATCTCCATCGCTAAACCTTTCAACATTATATCTTTTAATGCCATTAGATCTATATACAGAATATGGATTTTCTACTCTCTTCCTGTCAAAAACATCATCTTTCCAGATGCCGATTGTTGTACTGTCAATTCCGTTTGATTTAAAAGTGAGTTTTCCATCGCCTTGTTTTTTGCCTTCATGCCATGAACCTTTATATACTTCACCTGTCGACCATGTATATATGCCTTGCCCGTTTGGTAATCCTTTTTTAAACTTTCCTTCATATTTGTCCTTTCCTTCGGCAACACCTTTTCCATCGGCAACCCCGTTTTTGCAATCGCCTGTATATTTTCCGGAAATCTCCGGTTTTAATACTTTACAGGCATCCTGCGAAAAAGCATTAAACTGGTTTAATGCAAAAACAATTGTGAATAAAACTGATAATGATGTTTTCAAAGTATAATACATATAATTGAGAGGTTTATTGATTTATTATTGAGTAAATGTAAATAATTCTCATTTAGGAAAAAACTATTAATACAAGAAAAAACTTTAGGTCGCTATCAGGTTTTGGATTTGTAATCCAATTTACCGGGCGCTTAAAGATATTGATCCATTCTGCAATTGTTAATGTAACGAAGTAAGCATAGCCAGGTGTTATTTTATTTCGGATTCCCATAACTGAAAATTTAATAGGATTGATTTATTCCGGGATTACAAATCCTGTGTTTGAAAGGCGCGGATTACAAATCCGCACCAGCTGCTTTAATGCAAAAACAATTGTGAATAAAACTGATAATGATGTTTTCAAAGTATAATACATATAATTGAAAATTTAATTGGATTGATTTATACCAAGATTACAAATCCAGAGTCTGCGAGGCGCGGATTACAAATCCGCACCAAATCCGCGATAAATACATAGAAAAAATAGGTCGGTGCAAGGGATGTAGTGCAACCGAGACTTCATGCTAGGTCTTGCAGACCACATGAAGTCCCATTTATTATGCGCTGGCATTAATGTTTTTATTTTAATGAATATTTTTTACTTAAATTGTAGGCCCTTAATTCAGATTTTATCCAAAAAAGTCCACAAATAATTGTCGACAATCCAAAAACAAGGATAATTGCAATGAAAATTGCATTTATTTTTGGATCTGAAATCGTAACTGTATTTAATGTAATCCAAAAAGATATAAAAGCAGAAACTGATAAACCTGTCAATACTGAAAAAAGAGATTTTGTAAAACTATTACCAATAATAGAATTTAATTCTTCATGTGTTATCTCAATTATATTAATGTCATCGATTTGATGAACCGTTGCCTTTATTGCCCTTTCGGCTACATTTTCAATCTTTAGTTTCTCACTCATTTTTTAGCCTCCTTAACCTTATAGTTTCCAATAATTTAAGGACTGAAAGATTCAGAAAATGAGTGTTTCCACATTTAGTACATGTAATAGGTAATAAAGGTAGGACACTGCCACCTAACTCAACTACCACCCTATTCGTTACAGGAATGTTGACCATATAAGGATCAATCGTCCATTTTGGATTTTTACATATTTCACAATGATAATCCTTGGTCAATTCGCTAACTACTTTCTTTATTTCAGAAAATTGTTCTTCCGTGAAACGTCTTTCTTTTTCTTTTTCTTCCATATTGTGTTTATTTAGTAATATGCATTATTAGTATTGCGCACTCATGCTTGCGCATAACGTCTTTATAAACTCCACAGTAGCGTATATTTCTGACTTGGACGAAAGAGGCTTTATTTGTAAATTTTCGGAATAACAGTTCGTTAATGGATTATTTTCGCTTATCATCCGGATACTTTTATTTTTCGTGCTTACACTTTTGCACTTATAACAAAGGTATTAATAAAAAAATTAGTCAAACCATTTTACATTTAAAAATCAAGTTGATCGAGCGGGCTTTTTATCTGATCGAATCCTTTGTTAAAGTGAAGGCTTCACTCAAAGTGAAACCTTCACTGTTCACCACCATTCAATTTTCACTTGCTGGCGGTGGGTTGTCTTTGGAATTTTGGCCTGATCGTATGGCTGCATTGTTGCTGTACCTTTCAATCCGCTGATTCAACTCATCGACAAATGTCTTATAAACTGTTTCGCCATTGACAATAATCAGCGCATTGATACGTCCTGTTATCTGCTTGTATGCAGCATCCGCTTCGAGCCGTACCTGACGCATGCGTAACTGTGTTTTAGCAGCTTCCTCCGAGTAACGGCTGCTTGTCAGTGCATCGAAACACGAGCTGCGCGGAACTTCGAACGGACTTTTTAAACTGAAAAGTGAAAACTGCGCTGGTGCGGATTTGCAATCCGCGCTAACAGGTTTTGGATTTGTAATCCAATCACTTTAAGCAAATTCAATATTTACTAATCCTTTTTCTCCGGCGTAATCTCTGGCCGAACTGTATAAATAATCCAATTGATTTGCCACCATTTCTGCCCTTAAAGGATTATTGTGGATATACTCCATTTTTTCATCCAGGAATTCATTCGAATAAATCTCTTTGGCATCGTTGCCTTCTTGCCAGACTTTATAATTTTTTATTTTCTTGTCGTTTTTACCGGCATACCAAAATAGGTTTAACAACCAGTCTCTTCTGCTTTCAGGTATTTCCTTAATTGAATTTGTAATTTTCTTACTGGTAAACTTTTTGAAATCACGAAGGATATCTGATAAATTATTTCCTTCTG
>JAPLDR010000048.1 GCA_026391655.1 Bacteroidia bacterium
AGGTTCAGCGACGAATTGGTCACCATTAAAACACGCTACAAAACTCCCGATGGAACCCATAGTTATCCTGTTAATCAGGTTGTTACTACCAAAGCAAACGGATTTAATGATGCTTCCGAAAACATTCGTTTTGCATCGGCAGTAGCCGGATTTGGGATGTTGTTGCGAAATTCTGAATTTACAGGAAATATAAACTATTCGAAAGTGGCCGAAATTGCTAAAAATGCAAAAGGAAACGACGACGAAGGTTACCGTGGCGAGTTCGTCAGGTTGGTCAAAGTAGCCGAAAGCCTTGCACAATCAAGAGCTGAAAAATAGATTCCGAAGCTGGAAAATAACCTCTTACGGACACCCGGAAACCCCATCCTGCAGAGTTTCCGGGTGTCCTGTATATATATTATCCCTTACTGTAGAGTATTCAGGTGTCCTGTATATATACAATCCCTCCCTGTAAGTTTGTTTGTAAACCTTGTTAGGAATTTTGTCGTCCAGTAGCTGAAATTCATCGTCCTGTTTAACCGGACAGCTAAAAAGTCCGGCAGGAAGCCTTCCCAACCAACAGGACGGTAAAAACCCTAACAGGGCGACTTCCCAGCCTACAGGTCGATGAAAATATTAACAGGACGGCCTTTCCAATTAACAAGGCGGACCGATTTTGGGTGGTTGGGCGAACACGCAGGTTCGCCACAATGCAGGTTCGCCACAACCTTAACACTTTAGCAAGCCATATCTCCCGCATTTTTCTTGGCAGAAAGGAGGTTATAAGCTCCTTTTATCACAACTTTTGCCGTTTGAATATTGAATCCTTCAGGCAATATCACTTCGATAAATCCGCTGTCCATAACGCCTTTATGGATCTCGATCATCCGGTATTCGGTGAATGGCTTGCCGCCTTCTTCCTTGTTTTTGTCGAAGATGAAAATATAATCCTTGTCATCGAAACTTACCACGGCATCCGAAGGGAGAGCGGTCACCTGGTTCCCCGACGCTTCGATAATTGCATTTACATACATACCAGGTAATACGTTTTTGCAAACTCCCGGAACACTCGCATAAACCTTGTAAGTTTTATCGGCACTGATAGATTTGCCTGTTTGATAGATAATCGCTTCGTGCTGTTCGGTTTCATTATTAATAAAGAACTGGATTTTCTGACCTGCGATTACCTTATCGGCATCTTTCTCGAATAAAGTTAGTTCAAGAAAAAGCTTGTCGCTGTTGACAATCTCGAACATTACATCGGCAGGAGCCACGTATTTGCCGATATTGATATTTACCGCTTTCACAAAACCCGAAATGGGCGAAACAACAGTAACTGAACTGCTGATGTCATCCTCGTGCAGATTAGCCGGATTGATCCCAATCATTGCCAGCTTTTGCTCCAGCGCTTTTACCTGTGCCTTAAGGTTTTTGTAATCAGATGTCACCTGCTGCACATTTTGAGCCGAATAAACATCGTTTTTAAAAAGTTCGGAATGGCGTTTATAGTCGGCTTCGGCAAATTCGAATTTATTTTTCGCTTCGAGGTAATTTTGCTGAATATCTACAAACTCCTGATTTTCGAGAATTGCCAGTGTTTGACCTTTTTGAACAACATTGCCGGGCATCAGTGTTGTGCTTTTGACAAAACCACCCATTGGCATACAAACCGTTGCCATGTTTTGTGGTGCAACGGCAACAATGCCACTCACTTTGAGTTTGCCACTCAGCGACTGCATTTCGATGGTTCCGGTTTGGATGTTCGCCAGTTTAATCTGGTCGGCCCGTAACTCGACAATATCTTCGGGAAGCACTTCTGTTTCTTTATTATCGGCAGCACCTTTTGTCCCTCCGTTGCATGAAACTAAAGCGATTAAGAAAACTGGAAGAAGGATGGATGATATGAAATTGTATTTTGCCATAATTCTGTTTTTTGAATGTTGTGGATAATGAAATATTGTTTAGTCTTCAATACTTAATTTTTCAATCAAACTTGGCAATTTAAGGTTTTTTGCTTTTTTTGTTTTCTTCTTGAAACTTTGTGTTTTTGTGTCTTGGTGGCTTTTTTTTCTTGCCACAAAGTCACCAGGCCACAAAGGAACACCAAGAAATTTGCAGAATAGACGGCATTGATTGCCAAATATATATTTCCCATTTTTTAAAATATTTTACCCGTTATAAAGTCAATGGAAATAATTGTTTGATTGTAACTATTCAAGGCTTCGAGGTAGTTTTTTCGGATACTTAACGCCTGATCGAGGTTGTGAATGTATTCGAGATAATCCATTGCCCCAGCTTTGAAACTACGCATCGCCTGATCAATAATTAAATTGGCTTCTGGAATAGCCTGCATTTCGTAATAGTCGACACTGTTACGATATTTTGTGTATTCGCCTATCAACGAACGGTAATTGCCCGAAAGGGATTTTGAGTAATTGGCTGCATCTGTTTGCGAAACCAGCTCTTTCAATCTGGCAGACTTTGTTTTGGCTGTATTCGGAACAAACCACAATGGAATAGCAATCCCTGCCTGAATGCCGGTTAACCGATCGCCTGACCTAAAAGTACGGGGCATGCCATTTACCTCCAGTATGCCCTGCATTGTCTGGCTGAAATACCCAATACTAAAATCGGGCATCATACGACTTTGCTCCAGTTTCTTTTCAAAACGCGAGATCTCAACCTGTTGATGTGCAAATCCCAACGAAGGATTGCCGGCTATTGACAAACTATCGGCCATCGGTGAAAATTCGATTCGCTGCAGCATAGTGTCTAATGGGGTTATTGCCGAATTAGTGTTTAAAAGCGATTGCAGTTTTTGATTATAAATGGACAGATCGGCTGTGACCTGCTGCATCTGATTCTTCACTTCCAGGCTTTGTGTTCGTGCATTAATCATTTCGAGCTGGTTCGTTTCACCTACTTTGGCCCTGAGTTCTTCCGCTCTGAGAACTCCGGAATATAAACTATCCTGGTAATTGTAGAGCCTTTGCTTCGAATATAAATAGGCCAGTTGCCAGTAAACCTGCTTTACCTGAGTGGCAATTTCAAGCTGCGAAGCTTTCAACTGCCATTCAGCGCTTTTTACATTGGCATTGACCAATTTGTATTGGTTAATATAGACTGTAGGGAAAGCAAACGACTGCGACACTGTATAACTATTGTCTTTGGTGTAGGAATTAAACTGCCCATACTGCCCTTGGATATTTGTTTTTGGAAGATCCCACGAAGCACCTTTCAAAGTTTTCTGAACATCAACCGAATAAGCTGATGAGCGCACTGAAAGATTGCTGTCGAGCGCCATCTGAACTGCCTGATGCAGATTGATGACTTTGGTTTGTTGTGCTTGAATGGTCGTAAAGACCGATGAACCGATAAGTATAACCAGGAAAGCAGATAAAGTTCTCATAGATTTCTCTTTTAATGACACCCTAAATTTACGTGAAGAAAAGAGAATGTAAAAGACGGGTAGAATAATTAAAGTCAGAAATGTAGCCGAAATCAAACCGCCGATCACAACTGTTGCCAATGGTTTCTGAACTTCAGCTCCGGCAGAGTTCGACAATGCCATAGGGAGAAAACCCAGCGAAGCTACGGCTGCCGTCATAATTACCGGGCGAAGTCGTGTATGCAACGCTTTCAATACGCGTTCGGTAATATCGGTGATTCCTTCCTTTTCTAGCCGGTTAAATTCGGCAATCAGCACAATCCCATTTAGCACTGCGACACCAAATAAGGCGATAAAACCCACACCTGCAGAAATCGAAAAGTTCATGCCGCGCAGCCACAATGCAAAAACGCCGCCAATGGCCGACATGGGTACTGCCGAAAAGATTAAAAAGGTTTGAGATACCGAATGAAACGTGAAAAACAACAACACAAATATCAGCAGTAATGCCACGGGAACAGCAATGGACAAGCGTGCTTTGGCAGCTTCGAGATTTTGAAACTGACCGCCATACGACACATAATAGCCTGTCGGAAGTTTTACCTGCTGATCAATTAGTTTTGTTACTTCGGCAATCACACTCTGAATATCCCGGTTACGGACATTAAATCCTATCGTAATGCGACGCTTCGTATTTTCGCGTGAAACCTGGGCTGGACCCGATTTTATCTGTATATCGGCCACCATATCAAAAGGTATCTGACCACCATTGGGAAGGGCGACCGACAAGTTTTTCACATCATCTAGGCTTTGGCGGTAATCTTTATCGAGGCGAACCACCAACCCGAAGCGCATCTCTTCGTCAAAGACCACACCTGCCTGACTTCCTGCAAAAGCAGCTCGCAATACCCGGTTTACATCATCAACCGAAAGGCCGTATTGCGCCAGCCGGTCGCGGTTGTATTCAATCTGCACCTGCGCCAGTCCCGTAACTTTCTCAACGTTAATATCTGCAACACCTGTGATGCCAGTAATAATTTTCTCAATATCAGCGGCTTTTCCCGCAAGGGTATTCAGGTCATCACCAAATATTTTAACAGCAATGTCTTGTTTTGAACCAGACATAAATTCGTTAAAACGCATTTGTATGGGTTGCTGGAATTCGAATTTAACACCTGCCAATACCACGAGCTTTTCCTCCATTTTTGCAACCAGTTCTTCCCTGGTTTTTGCGCTTGTCCATTCGCTTTTGTCTTTCAGTGTGATAATATAATCGCCGGTTTCCATAGGTGTAGGATCAGTTGGGATTTCGCCGGCCCCTATTTTACAAACGGTATGTTTTATTTCGGGAAAATTTTCAAGCAGTATTTTGTTAGCCATCTCCACTTTTTCAATCGTATTGGTGAGCGACCCACCCTGCAAGGTCATTATCCCGGCAGCAAGATCACCTTCTTCGAGCTGTGGAATAAATTCGCCACCCAAACGGGTAAATACGAACAGACTAAATACGAACAACAATATAGCTGAGACACAAACGAGCAACTTACGCCGGAGTGCAAAAGCGATCAAAGGATTGAATCCTATGTGAAATCTATCCATCAGCCGGTCCGAAAGATTGCGCTTGTGTTCGGTCTTTTTACTCAAAAACAAAGCCGAAGCCATTGGAACATAGGTCAGTGAAAGAATTGCAGCACCCAATAAGGCAAAGGTGACAACCTGCGCCATCGGACGAAACATTTTACCTTCGATGCCAACTAACGCCATAATGGGGAGGTAAACAATCAGGATAATAATTTGTCCGAAGGTGGCTGAACTCATCATCCGTTTGGCCGAATCGAATACATTTTCGTTCATTTGCAGCTGCGAAAGCTTTGTGACACCCGGATGGTGATGTTTGCTCATCGAAATGCGGTGTACTACACTTTCGACAATAATCACCGCTCCGTCAACAATCAGCCCGAAGTCAATCGCCCCCAGACTCATAAGGTTTCCCGATACACCAAAGATGTTCATTAACGATATCGCAAAAAGCATGGCCAAAGGGATGACAGAAGCGACAACCAGCCCGGCACGCAGGTTCCCTAATAGCAATACGAGAATAAAGACGACAATTAACGCCCCTTCAATCAGGTTTTTAGAAACAGTTCCTATGGCACGTCCCACAAGTTCAGATCGGTTCAGAAAAGGTTCGATCTTTACGCCTTTGGGTAATGATTTTTGAATGGATTCGATACGTGCTTTAACATCTTCAACAACTTCATGGGCGTTTGCCCCTTTAAGCATCATCACCACACCACCAACAGCTTCGGTCGTATCGACCACAAAAGCACCGTAACGGGTTGAACTGCCAAACTGAACAGTTGCGACGTCACGGATCAGAACGGGAATACCCGAAGCATTGGACTTAACTACAATCTTTTCAATATCTTCCAGTGTTTTAACCCTCCCGATGCCACGGATAAAATATGCAGTTGGTTTTTTGTCAATATATGCACTTCCCGTATTTTCGTTGTTTCGTTCGAGCGCCTGAAAAATATCGTTAAGCGTAAGGTTCATTCCACGGAGTCTTTCAGGATTTACAGCAATTTCGTATTGTTTAACGAACCCTCCATAGCTATTAATGTCTGCCACACCCGGAGTTCCGAGCATTTCGCGCCGAACGACCCAATCCTGAAGCGTGCGAAGTTCCATTGGCGTATATTTTTTCTCTAAACCTTTATCAACAGCAAGGCGGTACTGGTAAATTTCACCCAAGCCCGATGAAATGGGTGCAAGTTCAATTTTGGCAAGTCCGGGAGGTATGGCGTCTTCGGCTTCTTTGAGTCGTTCACTCAATTGCTGTCTTGCCCAGTAGAGATCGACATCATCCTTGAATACCACTGTTACGACCGACAATCCCAATCGGGAAATAGAGCGAAGCTCAATGATATCAGGAATATTAGCCACAGCTACTTCGATGGGTGCCGTAATAAAACTTTCAACCTCCTGCGTGGCCAGCGATGGTGCCAGCGAAATAATCTGCACCTGATTATTGGTAATATCGGGTATGGCATCAATTGGCAATTGAGTTAAGGAAAAGGTTCCCCAACCAATTAAGGCAACAACAAACAGCCCGATAATGAATTTATTTTTTATCGAAAAATAGATAATGCGTTCTATCATAATTGAATTTGTAGATAGTTATTATATGAATGGAATGCTACTGGCAACTTGCGGCTGGCAGTTAAGATCGAAAATTAGAAAATTGTGAATCAGAACAGAGAAGGAGGAGCCCTGAAGGAGGATAAGCGGAGGAAATCAGTTTCTATCAAGGGTATGTGGAAATCCCTAAGATTGATGCACGACAAAGCAGATGCAGAAATGGCTGATTCAACGAAACTCAGGATGAACAGATCGCATGTAGGAATGTTGTTGTTTACAAAAAAAATAGTGGCTGTTTTTTCAAAAGTCAGGTCATTTAAAGCATGGCAGTGCAACGGAAATGCGGGTGATTTAACGGGAAGCTTCGTATTGTCTGCATGGCAGTCGTTTTCCTTGTTAAAAACAGAGCAATCGGAATGATGATCATGAGGAATCAACAGATGAGCAATGATGACCAGACCGGCCAGCCATAACGAAAAAACAGCGATATTTTTAAAAACTTTGCTCACGCTATGAAATCATTTAAAAAAGAAATAGGGCAAATATAGATATAATATTTCAAAAGTGACCGGGTGACTGTTCAGGTCATGAAAAGTCACCCGGTCACTGGATTATAATGTTAGGGTTTGGAAACCAGAAATTTTTAATGATTCTTAAAATATTTCTGTATCAACTCTAATAGTTTATCTCGTCTAATCGGTTTTGCTATATAATCATTACATCCTGCCAGTAATGTATTTTCCAGGTTACCAGGCGCTGCATATGCTGTTTGAGCAATAATTATCACGGAAGTGTTAAATTGCCGTATTTGTCTGGTGGCTTCGTAACCATCCATTTCGGGCATCTGAATATCCATTAAAACCAAATCGATGTCGGGATTATTGTGGCAAGCTTCAACGGCTTCAGTACCGTTTGTTACTCTTATAACTTCCTGGCTAATTATTTTGAGCGCCTGAGTGATAATCCTTGCCGACCCATCGTCATCTTCAGCAATTAATATTTTCATGTTATTATTCTGATTTTATGCTCCTTCAGCAGGAGCCACATTTTGAGTATTAATTTTTTCTTCCGGTTCACCATTCCAGGGAATTGTGAAATAAAAGACAGAGCCTTTTCCTTCTTCACTCTCAACCCACAGTTTCCCTCCATGTTTTTCTACAAACTCTTTGCAGAGGAGCAATCCCAACCCGGTACTGGAGTCTCAAATATACCTTCTTGATCAACAAGTGTAGTGACAAAAAGTTTTATTTAAGATAAAAGTATTGTATTAATTCCTTTATTGCGATTCAGTTCGCATTGTCGGGCATAGTATGGACAGATTGAATTGCAGGTGAAAATACCCGGTTTGTTAGTTCTGATAAGGTGGCTACTTTTGGCGTATCGCTAGATTCTCATTAAACCCTCAAGGTTTTCAAAATCTTGAAAGTTAATAATTTATCCCTTTTCCTGATTCTTTAAATGCTTTTTCATTAATGTAGTCAATGAGGCCTGACTGAAAGGTTTTGAAATATAATCATTGCATCCGGCCGCTAATGCCTTTTCTTTGTCTCCAATAAGCGCATGCGATGTTTGAGCAATAATGACCACGTCTGTGTTAAACTTCCGTATTTGTTTCGTGGCTTCATACCCGTCCATTTCGGGCATTTTGATATCCATCAGAACAAAATCTATGTCCGGGTTATTTCGGCAAATTTCAACAGCTTTAATTCCGGTTCTTGCTTTTAAAACCTCGGTGCCAAATATTTTGACAGCTATTTCGATGAGCTTTCCTGATATCTCGTCATCTTCGGCAATTAATATTTTGAGAGGTTTAATTGGCATATATTCATCTAAATCTGCCAATTTAATTTTTTTTAAAACATTTTTTTCCGGTGGTTCATAATTGCAGGGAATTGTAAAATAAAATTCAGCGCCTTTTCCTTCTTCGCTTTTTACCCAAATACTCCCTCCCAGCATTTCAACATAAGCCTTCGCTATGGAGAGGCCTATTCCTGAGCCTTCAAATAGCCTCGTATTAGAACCATCACCCTGCATAAATCGTTCAAATATCGCCTGTTGTTTGTTCTCAGGAATACTAATACCTGTATCTTTAACAGAAAACTCCAGTTTGGTTGGTGTAGAGACAATGCATGCCTTTTCTCTGCAATGTTCACCAACCCCACCTTCCGCATTAGCTTTTCCGGTTGATGATCCTTCAGCTGGCGGAGTCGAACCAATCTTAATGTCAAATACAATTGATCCTGTATTTGTGAATTTTATAGCATTACCTATCAAAATAGTCAGTATGGTATTTAGTTTGGTACTGTCTGTGTAGATACAATCTATATTTGTGGGTAAATCGTTGTTGATGAAGAATTTCAGCCCTTTGCTTTCGGCATCGCCTTTAAAGTGGTTGTAAACTCCGCTGATCAGGCTGCGGATGTTGGTTTCTGATACTGACAGTTTCGTTTGTCCTGCCTGAATCTGTGATATTTCAACAATGTCGTTGATGGTATTCATAAGCCGGAAGGCACTTTTATTGATGATTCTGATATACTCGTCTTTTTCACCTGCTGTCATATCATCTTCTTGTATAAGAGACAGAAATCCAAGTATGCCATTGAATGGGGTTCGTATTTCGTGTGAAATATTATTCAGAAAGGCAGTTTTGAGGTTATCGCTTTCTTCGGCGTGGTCATTTGCAATTATTAATTCTGCTGCCCGTTTTTCTTTCTCTTTGTTTTGAAAAAGAAGTTCTTTGTTAGCAATGAATAACTCTGCTGCCCGTTTCTCTTTCTCTTCGTTTTGAAAGACAAGTTCTTTGTTAGCAATGATTAACGCTGCCGCCCGTTTCTCTTTTTCTTCGTTCTGAATGGCAAGTTCTTTGTTGGCAATTATTAGCTCTGCTGCCCGTTTTTCTTTCTCTTCGTTTTGAAAGAGAAGTTCTTTGTTTGCATTGATTAACATTTGTTCTGCCAACTTGCGCTCGGTGATGTCGAGGAAAGACCAGACCCTTCCTTTCGGTTCGCCCCCAAATAACAAAGGCCTCGAAATACGTTTGAAAATACGTCCATCTTTGAAGTATATCAAATCTAAGGATTGGGCTTCAGGTTTTGCATACAATTCCGAGACCGTAGCGATAAACTCAACAGGATCAGTTAGCTGTCCAAGTATACTGTCCAATAGTGTTTTGTCATCACCTGAAGCGAGTATATCAACCGGTATATGCCACATCTCGGCAAATTTAGCGTTGGTTTTGATGACCATACCCTGGTTATTCACTACAAGAATACCGCTATGAATTGATTCAATTGTCGCCTCCGTTAAAGCAAGAGAGTTCTTGAGCGCCTCGTCCAATTGCTTGCGCTCGGTGATATCACGCGCGATTCCAAATACATGTTCTTTGCTTAAGGGTATAGTATTGAGTAACGTGGTTCGTATAGCTCCATCTGGTCTGACGTATTCAACTTCACCCATTAGTAGCGCTTCATTTGTACCTAATAACCTTTCCAGTCGTTCATTTGCACCTTTGGGTGTTAAGTCAGAGGTTTTGAGACTTTTCAGTTCATTCCGGGATTTACCCGTCAATATTTCAGCAGATCTGTTTGCATCCAAATAATTTCCTGTAGCTATATCTACCAGGAAAATAGCATCATCGGATTGCTCAAACAGCATCCGGTATCGTTCTTCAGTTTCACGCAATTGTTCTGTTTCTTTCTCCCGCTCCGCAATCTGCATTTTCAGTTGCGAATTACTGTAAGCTTTTGCAGAAAGTTCGTTGGCAAATTCAAACAGCATTTTCGATACTTTGTTAAACTGTTCAACAGACATAACCGGGACTTCTTTGAGCGCCTCCATAAAATCTGATCTGTCAGCTCCTATTTCATCGGCATACTGAATCATTCGTTTTTCATCCAATTCTTCATTCCTCACCTGCCCGATCAACCAGTTGGCAATATGTTTACCGCCAACTGAAATGCTCGAACCGGCATCCCATAAGCCTCCGCTCAGACATGGTTGTACAATCGGCCCCGAAGAATTATGTCTGCCAAGCACAGCATCTGATTGATAACAGTTTGCAAGCCCTTTTTTAGTTTTGCGGATAATGTTATTACACAACCGGCAGGAGTTACTGATTTTGGTAATCGGCACACCGTCAGGATGTGTGATAATAGAAGCTACACCGGTTGCATCCGAAAACAAATCCTGCAAGCGTTGGATATCCACAAGGTTAAAAATATCGCTAAACTGAATGTCGTTTGTGACGTCATTATTAGAATTTTTGATATCTGGTGTCGTTTTCATCTTGTTAACTGATTTATTATCCCCAATATAACTTTTTGATTAAACAAGTATATTGATAAAAAGTTCAAGAATAAATACCAATTTCTTTTTCTTGCCGTTTAGGTCGTGTTGAACAGGTGAATTTGTAGATTAGTAAACCAATTAAGGATTTAGAACTAACAAGTTTTCAATAATACCATCTATAAATCATCGATTTTAATGCTCGTATTTCCTTGTAAAAACATTATGAAGCTGCATTTTAAGATAATTAGTGGAATAACTAACTCTTTAGCCTGCTCAATGAATTATCTCTTCCGCTATGGTATTCGAGGGCTAAACTCTGGACTGTGTTCAGTGATACAAGGTTGTTGATCGAATCCCTGATCGGGGCATATTCCCCGTGAAGCGGACAAGGGTGATTATTGTCGCAATGCTTTAATCCGAATCCACATCCGCAATACGTTTTTTCCCCTTCAATGGCTTGGATAACCGTTTTTAACTGTAGATCAGGTTTACGCCTGTCGAGAAAAAATCCACCGCCCTTTCCTTTAATTGACACTAAAAATCCTTGTTTTACAAGCCGCTGCATGATTTTACCTGTATAAAATAGCGGAGCATCAATCTCTTTCGCTATCTCAGCAATTCCAGGCTTAAATCCCTTTAGATTCTGAACCTGAATATATACCAGCCCTCGCAGGGCATATTCTGTCTCCTTATTGAACACTGTTTTCTTCTTTTTTTGATTCGCTCAAAAATAATAAATAAAATAATAAAATATTAAAAGACCTTTTAGTCTTTTAATAAAATTTTATCTAATATTGCAAAGTATTTAAACATTTTTAAAATGAATAACGCGACTAAAAATCTGGAAGACGACCACATCTATATACTGAAGCTTATTGATGTGATGGAATTAATGACTGATGCTACTGTTCCGGTAGTTTCTGATTTGGAAGAAGGTGTAGCACTGATCAAAAATTTTGCGGATGGTCTGCATCATGCCAAAGAGGAAGCATTGCTGTTTCCACTGATGGCTGAGCGGGGATTTTCAACACAGCAGGGTCCAATTGCTGTAATGCTACATGACCATACACAGGGAAGGAACTTTGTGAAAGGTATGTCGGAGAATATTAAACTTTTGAAAGCCGGGGATTTGTCAGCGATTACAGTGATATACTATAATATTCAAGGATATGGCGAATTACTTCGAAATCATATCGCTAAGGAAAACAATGTGCTTTTCAGAATGGCTGATAATGCTCTTTCGGAGAGCGATCAGGAGGCCTTATTTATGCAATTTAAAAAAGTCGAGAATCAAGACCTGCCAAATAATCAAAAAAGTGATTTTATCGCAAGGATTGAGAAGCTTGCACAAGTGTATAATCTTAAACATCAGAATACAAAGGCAAATACAACTTATTAACCAATAACTACATCATCGATGAACACAAAAAAACTCTGGATCAGTTTTATTGCGGTCGCATTCTGGAATCTTGTCGGGGCAGGAATATTTGGATTCCTGATTAATCCGCCGATTGCACTCTACTATATGCAGGGATTGAATACAACGGCCGTACATGGACACACCGCTTTGTTCGGAGTTTATGGCATGCTTGGTATTGGACTGATGTTGTTTGTTCTGCGCGATATGGACAAATCGGTCATCTGGAAAGATCGCTATATTAAATTTGCTTTCTGGTCGATCAATATCGGTCTGGCCACTATGGTGCTTTTCAGCGTTCTCCCAATTGGACTTGCCCAGACTGTTGCCAGTGTCAGGGAGGGATTGTGGTATGCCCGTTCGGCAGAGTTTATGCATCAGCCAATAATGATGACATTGAAATGGATGCGGGTATTTGGCGACACACTATTTGCAGCCGGTACACTATCTTTGGTCTGGTTTATTTTCGGACTTAAAGGGGGATGGAGCCATGAAAAAGAGGGAGAGAAATTGGGAGAATGAGAGGGGGAGCGGGATGGAAATTGGCTTCTGGCAACTTGCAACTAGCTGCCAGTTGCCAGCTGCTTGTAATTGATCCTGCAAATATCCATAATTCTAAAAATTAGTAAATTGCAAGAAAAGAATGAGTCGTAAAAAGATTGTTGCTACATTTCGAAAACTTCATAAATGGCCTGGAATCATTATCACTATTTTTGCAATTCACTTCGCGTTTTCAGGAATTATCATGAATCACCGCAGCTTTTTTTCGGGAGTTGATGTCTCCCGAAAATGGCTGCCACGATCGTACGAATACCAAAACTGGAATCAGGCAGCCGTGCGCGGAGGGATTGATATGGGTCAGGATTCGCTTCTTTTCTTTGGAAATATTGGGGCGTGGATCAAAACAAAGCAAGGTTATATTGATTATAATCAAGGATTTCCTCAAGGAATTGATAACCGGAAAATCAATCAGCTAATCAGATTCAGGGAGAAACTGATCGCCGCCACGCAATTCGGATTGTTTCAGCGTAATGAACTCACCAATGAATGGCAGGCAGTGCCGACTCCCATGAACGGACAACGACTAGTTGACCTCTTTGTCAAAAGGGATACAATGATAATTCTCAGCCGGAATTATATGATGAAGAGCGCTGATTTAATTCATTTTGAGATTTTTACGTTACCGGCACCCCGGGGTTATACAAGAAGCGCCGGTTTGTTTAATACCTTGTGGGAGCTTCACAGCGGTGAATTATTCGGAACCGTGGGGAAACTATTGGTTGACTTACTGGGATTTGTAACGATATTGTTATCAATTACAGGACTGCTTCATTTCTTTTTTCCGAAGCACATCAGGCGAAGGAAGAGAATTACCGGTAACTCTGGTAATCTTCCTGCCACATTCCGCCTTAATCTTCGTTGGCATAATATTGTGGGTTATGTTTTTGTCCTTTTCTTAGTAATCAATACTGCAGCCGGTATATTTTTGCGGCCGCCACTGTTGATTCCAATTGTCCATACCAGGGTTAGTATCATTCCCGGATCGCATCTCGACAATAACAATCCCTGGCACGACAAACTTAGACGAGGGATATGGAACGAACGATTAGGAATCTATATCTTTTCAACGTCTGAAGGATTTTATGCTGCCGGTGAAAATCTGTCCGGTCCAATGATTCAATTTGATTCACAACCTCCTGTCAGCCTGATGGGATGTAATGTCCTCAAGTCGGTTGACTCTACAAAATACCTTGTTGGTTCGTTTTCGGGAATGTACATTTGGGATGCAATGAACGGCGAAGTTTCCGATTTTTTCACAGGCAAAGGGTATGAGTTGCCTTTAGGGATGTCACGACCTGTTTCTGATCATATGGTGGCAGGATACATCCATGACAACAAAAACGGACAATTGATATTCGATTACAACAATGGAATCGAAGCCATTAATAACGACAAAGGATGGGAGATGCCCGACGTTGTCAAAGCTAAATCTCCTATATCGCTCTGGAATCTTTCTCTTGAAATACATACCGGGCGAATTCTTGAACAATTTATCGGTGTGTTTTATCTTTTATATATTCCCGTTGCCGGAATTTGTTTTCTGATGGTTTTGATCAGCGGATTTATGGTTTGGCTACTTAAGCATCGGAAAGGCAATTCGACAATTCGGTAAGTCTTAAACCCCAAAGTCGTGGGAGCCCCTTAAAACGATTCGCATCATTTTTTTCTGCGCATCGTTTCTGCATCTTCTATATTTTAGTGAAAATTGTAATTTGTTTTTACACAACAAAAAACCACTTACCGGAATGACCCCGCAAGTGGTTGATTTTTTAAGAGCGGAAAACGAGACTCGAACTCGCGACCCCCAGCTTGGGAAGCTAATGCTCTACCAACTGAGCTATTTCCGCTTTTTTTATTGGTGACGCAAAATTAGAATAATTTTTCAGAAATTCAAGAAATGATCATTCTTTGAAAAGAAGAGAAATGGCATTCACCGCATCCAGATAATCAGAATATTGCAACCGGTAAAAGCTAATGTTGTCAATCCAGTTAAAGAACTGTGCCACATTTTCGGGATCTGGCTTAACCCATGTTTCAGCTAAAAGCGTCTGAATGGCTTCCCGTTTATCAACTTCTTCAAAAACAAACGGTTCTGCTTCGGAATATTTCACAAATACAAAGGCTTTTACAGGAAAAGCAGCCTGTAATCCTGGTTTATTGTTCTCGACGGGCAGATGACGGACAACCTTTCCCGTCGCTGCTTTTTCTGGAATAATCTCTGCAAGTTCCGGATAAAACGGCACCAATGTATTTAGTGATCCTTCTTTTACCGAAATTGTCAGAGGAAGTCGATAGGCAAATCCGTTCTTCCTGTTGATGGCATTAAAATCGTCAGACAGAACAGTATAACCATGAGCCTGCAAAATGGCAGACAAGGTGCTTTTCCCGCTTCCCGCCTGAGCGGGGAAAATGATTGCCGATCTTCCGTCCGAAATTGCTGCCGAATGCAGGGTAACCATCCAGTCCTGATCATCTACACCATAAATTACACCATATAATTTTTGAGAGACAGCACCACGGAGATAATGACTGTTTTCAACGGAAAATACATCACTTACCATTCCATTATGCCTGAATATCAACAGGTCATTCAATTCAAACACTTCGAAGAGTTGATCTGATGAGATGGACTCGGATTCGAGATGAGCCATTGACGGATGAAAACAACTCATAAGCCACTCGCTTCCATAAATGAAATGTACGGCCCTATTTCCAATCAGATAACACTTTTCAGAGAATATGGGAAATATACAATCGTCAAAATCGGCACATAATTTAGGTGAATGATAGAGCGTATTTGCCGGACCATTCATCAGGTTAATCCTATCAATAATTTCAGCAACAAATTTTTGACTATCCTCGAATGTAACATTGTAGGTGAACGTGAAATAGTCAACAATCTCTAAGACAGGCAGATTATGAATATACTTATCAAAAACCTCCCAGGCAGGTTTTTCAAATAAGACAAAAGATCGCGATGCAGCAAACCAAACGGCAGTTGACTCACCAATTTGTTTACTTACTGTAACTATTTTATCTTTTTTAGTTCTTTTCAATCTAACCCAATTTACTAAATGCCCTCATTTCACATATAAGCTGAGAAAGTTACAAATTTATGAATTATGAGCTTATTACGGTCCTCAGTTTTCTTTTTATTAACTTTGGGGGTAAAATTTTCAAACTATATTTAATACAAAAGTTATGGCAGACATTAATGCGAAAATTAGAGAATTTGTTTGGAAAAACCTAAATGAGAAGAAAGTAGACGGGGTCAAAGATACTTTCTGGGAATCTCTCCTCAATACTGGAACGGAGCTTTGGCTTGATACTGGTGATATGGATGAAGCGGAGGCCAACTGGTCAGTAGAAATGAGTGCGCTTACTACAAACAATACCCTTCTCAATAATGAGATTCAAAAAGGGACTTATGACAATTTTATTGCGGAAGCTAAAAATATTGTCAAAGATTTTCCTGTAGAAGAGCATGTTAAAGAAATCGCCTTCATCCTCAATGCAAGACATGGCTTAAGATTGGCCAATAGGTTTGGTGGATATGTAAGTGTAGAACTTCATACTGATATAGCTTACGATATAAAGGCTATTGAGTATTATGGGAAAAGATATCATGAAATTTGCCCCGATCAGTTTATCGTGAAAGTTCCATATACAGCCGAGGGATTGCTGGGGGCAAGACGATTGAAAAATTTGGGTGTCAGAATTAATTTTACGCTGGAATTCAGTGCAAGAGAAAATGTAATAGTAACCAGAGTTGCCAGACCAGATTATCTCAATGTATTTCTTGGAAGGATAGGGGCTTATATGATTAATAATAATCTTGGTGATGGTTCAGGTGCAGGAGAAAAGGCAGTGATTGCTTCTCAAAATTGGGTGACCAGATTATCTGCACAGAATCCATGGCAGACAAAACTTATAGCAGCCAGTTTGCGTAATCATAATCAGCTTGAGCTGCTTGCGGGCACCGATGTCTTTACAATGCCTCCCAAAGTGGCTGCATCCGGGCGTAAATCCCTATCCGGGAAATTCTTTTCCAGGATTCACGAAAACTACGATGTAAGTCAGTTTGAATCGGCAAAAGGATCAGGGATCGAGAAATTTTGGGAGGTTGATGACAAAGTGCTTAATCTTGCAGAAAGACTTGCCTCTAAAGTTCCTGACACAGGTTCCGAACTGATTCATATAGCTCAAGAAGAAGGTTGCATGGATATGTTCCCTTCACTGACGAAAGAGGAGAAAAGTTTCATCGCTTCTGACGGAAAAATACCTGTATATTCAAGATGGGAGAAAAAAATACGCAAAGGAGAAATTGCTCCCGACACATTGCTGACGCTGGCCGGATTGGCCTCATTTACTGCGGATCAGGAGATGCTAGATCAGAGGATAAGGAATATTATCGGCTGATCCCTCTGCAGAAAAATGCGAATTAAAACAAAGAAAACCCGCTGAAAATCAGCAGGTTCCTATCAAAAATCGTACCCGGGGCGGGACTTGAACCCGCACGACCGTAATGGCCATTGGATTTTAAGTCCAACGTGTCTACCATTCCACCACCTGGGCATTATTATGAGCGGGAAACGAGACTCGGACTCGCGACCCCGACCTTGGCAAGGTCGTGCTCTACCAACTGAGCTATTCCCGCATAAAATACGCCACTTATATGAACGATTGTAAAAATCTGAGCGGGAAACGAGACTCGGACTCGCGACCCCGACCTTGGCAAGGTCGTGCTCTACCAACTGAGCTATTCCCGCATTATTCTTTCTTTGCAAAACCAGCTTCACTAACCTCTCCGGCCAATAATCAAACAGTATAGTTGTTTCTGCTAAGCGGATGCAAATATAAAGTAATTTTTTTACTCTGAAAACAGATTAACAAATTATCGGTATTTCCGGTCAGCTTTTTTAAAACTGGAAGGTATCATATTGATTATATGCGATTTGTGCACTATCAATTTGTACATTATTTTTACTCATTAAAAAACAGAATAATTTGATAGAATAAATGTTCATAATTTGACAGATTGACCTAAATAGCAGCAACTGCGCAAAACATGCTGAACAACATGAAATAAAAATCCATTATTTAAATATAATCGATTTTTTATCAATAATTTTGTTATAACCTACAATTTTTAGTCATTTAAAGTCATCCTTCTATATTCATCTAAATCATTTGAAACCATGAAAATCAATTCTGCGATTTACACTGTTCTCCTTGGTGGACTATTGTTTCCGATCTTGATTTGTTGTAAAAAAGAAGCGGTTAAGGTCGTTCCTACCGTCACGATTACAGCTGTGACCAATATCACTGCAACGACAGCCAGCAGTGGTGGCGAGATTACCTCCGACGGCGGTGACGCGGTAACTGTCCGTGGAGTTTGCTGGAGCACTAACCAGAATCCAACGACAGCAGACAGTAAAACCAGCAATGGATCGGCTATTGGCATTTTTACTAGTTCTCTCACGGGATTAACTCCCGGTGCAACCTATAATATAAAGGCTTACGGCACAAACTCAGTGGGTTCTGGTTACAGCAGCCAGTCAACCTTCACGACTTTGGCTATAGCTCCAGTTTTAACCACCACTGATTTATCGGCTGTCACCTCAACATCAGCAAGTAGCGGCGGTAATATTACGAACGACGGGGGATCAGCGATAACAGCCCGTGGAGTTTGCTGGAGTACAAGTCAGAATCCAACGATAGCGGACACTAAAACTTCTAATGGAACAGGCACAGGCATTTTCACGAGTGCCATAACTGGTTTAACTCCAGGTGCAACCTATTATTTCAGGGCTTACGCAACAAATAGCATCGGAACAGCTTATGGAAACCAGTTAACTACTGCCACCACTGCTGTTTTACCCGTTTTGACTACAACCGCAATCTCAGCTCTCACCTCCACTACAGCAACAAGTGGCGGTAATATTACCAGCGATGGCGGTGCAGCGGTAACGGCACGTGGAGTTTGCTGGAGTACAAGTACAACTCCTACTATAACTAACAGTAAAACTACCGATGCTACAGGCACAGGTATTTTCGTAAGTTCCATTACAGGATTAACTCCGGGTGCAACCTATTATATCAGGGCTTATGCGACCAATAGTATAGGAACGGCTTATGGGAATCAGGTAACTACAACAACAACTGCTGTTGTACCTGTTTTAACAACAACTACGGTATCTTCCATCGCACCAACTACTGCAAGTAGTGGCGGAAATATCAGCAGCGACGGCGGTGCGACAGTAACGGTACGTGGAGTTTGCTGGAGTACAAGTGCAACTCCTACTATCACTGATAGTAAAACGACTGATAGTTCAGGTACAGGTAGTTTTGCAAGTAGCCTTACAGGGCTTACGGCAAATACGACTTATTATGTGCGGGCCTATGCAACTAATAGTGTAGGGACAAGTTATGGGAGCGCTGTATCGTTTACAACAAGTTATAATACCTTTACTGATTCCCGGGATGGTCATGTATATAAAATGGTAATCATTGGAACCCAAACATGGATGGCAGAAAATTTAGCTTATTTGCCAAGTGTGAGCCCCAATACAGTTGATTCTTATACATTACCATACTATTATGTGTATGACTATATAGGCACCGTTGTAAGTGCGGCCAAAGCCACCGCTAATTTCACAACTTACGGTGTTTTATACAATACTGCTGCAGCGAATAGTTCAGCTCCTACAGGTTGGCATATACCTACCGATACAGAATGGAATGTGTTAGTTACTTACCTGGGAGGTATAACAACTGCCGGCACTAAGCTAAAATCGACTACAGGATGGTCGGGTGGAGGCAATGGCGATAACTCAAGCGGATTCAATGCACTTCCTAATGGAGGCAAAGTAGAAGGTGGCAGTTTTAGTTTGCTGGGATCGGAAGCCAATTTTTGGGCTTATTGGACAACGACTTCATACGATAACAACTATGGTTGGTGCTGGACCATTGGAAACACTGCAACACTATCTCGCCGAATTATGCTCAGACAAGCCGGGTGGGCAGTTCGCTGCGTAAAAGATTAACAGTTAATCCGACATACAAATCTGGGAAACATTGTCGCATTAAATTGCTGCTTTCCAGATGTTAAATGTTTGAAAATTAATGGTCAGATCGAAGAGTTTAAAATCCCTATTAAATTCTTCGATCTGTTTGTCATCACATAATTTTGAAATATTTTGACAGACCACTAATTTATTTTTTACTTTATCCCGTAATGAGATCCAAGAATTCCGGAGAAAAAAGAGTCGGGCAATAAGCGCTTTAGAATCACAGCCAATTTTTGTTCAGCAGTTGCTATTACATAATGAGAGCGTGGATGCTTCAGTCCGATAATTTTGCCAAGTTTACGGGCAAGATAATCAGGTTTCATTCCCCCCTTTTCATCTGTTTCGATAACTGACAGTGTTTTCAGGAACTGGGCTTCGTAAGGATTATTCTCATTCAAATGACCATCAATCTTTCGGTTGGAAGTAAAACTTGTGTAGAAATCTCCCGGTCTGATCACAACAACCTTGATATGAAATGGCTTTAACTCCATTCTTAATGCCTCACTTAATCCTTCGATGGCATATTTGCTTGCAGAATAAAATCCCTGAAACGGCAATCCCATCAAGCCGCCAATGGAACTAATATTGATAATTGTCCCTTCCTGCTGTTTCCGCATTGCAGGCAAAACGGAATGAATCACATTTACCATACCGGTAAAATTAGTATCCATCTGAACTTTAATATCTTCAGCCGAAGCATATTCGACAGGGCCCGAAATACCCATTCCAGCATTATTAATCAATACATCAATCCTGCCTTCCTTTTTAAGGACTGTTTCAACGGCTGCTTTTATGGAGGCCAAATCGGTAACATCAGCCTTCAAAATATTTATTTGATTATTGCTTTCTATTGATTTTCGGCTCGTTCCATAGACTACTTGACCATTTTGAGTCAGGTATTCTGCTGTACATTTTCCAAATCCTGAAGATATTCCGGTGATAAAAATAACCTTATGCATCATTATTAAGGTGAGATTTTGATCAGGCAGTAGTAAATACTGATAATCAATTAAAATATGTCAAAGAGACTGACCAATAAAATATTATGCCAAAACAAACATCAATTTTAATGATCGGTACTACGAATGAAATGCCTCTGATAAATTGATTACCCCAAGTTTCGTTGCACATTTAGTGATTTTATCAATGGCAATGTCAACCTGTTTGATCGTGTGGGTAGCCATCAATGAGAACCTTATCAGGCTGTCTTCCTTAGGAACCCCCGGTGAAACTACCGGATTGACAAAGACGCCATCCTGCAAAAGTGATTGCGCCATCTTTAATGCCTTTATATCATCGCGTATAAAAAGTGGAATAATTGGCGATGCAGTCTTTCCGGTATCAAAACCCAACGTTTTAAAACGGTCATTGGCATACCTGGTAATGTTCCAAAGGTGCTGAATCCTTTCCGGTTCATTTTCCATGATATCGATGGCACATAATACCGTAGCAACGGATGCCGGAGTCATGCTTGCACTGAAAAGCAACGAACGGGAATTATGCTTGATGTAATTAATTACTGCCTCGTCGCCTGCAATGAATCCACCTAATGCAGCAAGTGACTTTGAAAAGGTACCCATGATTAAATCAACATCATTGGTAAGACCAAAATGATCGGCCGTTCCGGCTCCATTCCTGCCTAATACACCAAGTGAATGAGCATCATCAATCATGATTGATGCATTGTACTTTTTCGATAGTCTTACTACTTCGGGCAAATTAATGATATCGCCTTCCATCGAAAAGATGCCATCGGCCACAATCATTTTGACAGAAACAGGATCACATAATTTCAATTTACTCTCAAGAGAGTTCATGTCGTTATGTGCAAACTTAAAAACTTTTGAAAAAGATAGCCGGCTACCTTCTATTATCGAAGCATGGTCAAGTTCATCAAGCAATAAATAATCGTCACGTCCGGCAAGTATAGAAACCACTCCCAGGTTCACCTGAAAACCGGTGCTGAAACAAACTGCTGACTCTTTTTGGACTAGGAGTGCTAACTTATTCTCTAATTCAATATGGATATCGAGTGTTCCATTCAGAAAACGTGAGCCTGCACAGCCCGTTCCATATTTATCAATAGCCTTCTTGGCCGCTTCTTTAATTTTGGGGTGATTGGTAAGGCCAAGATAACTGTTTGATCCAAACATCAAAACTTTTTTCCCTTTGATGGATACTACCGTATCCTGATCAGATTCAATCTCTCTAAAAAAAGGATAAAGACCCGCTTTCATTAAAGTTTGCGGGACATCGTATTTGGAAAGTTTAGCTTTTAGTAGTCCCATTTGATCAATTGTAGTTTTGAATTCAATGCCAAATATAAAAAAAATGATCCATAATATGATCTAATTGAAAAATTCTGAAAATTGAGATAAATAATTTCTCAACATCAGCGAATTTTCGAAGCAGGTAAAATATTCAATGGGCTAATATGATATTTAATTCATTTCCTTTTTATATGAATGCGTATCGTGGTCAAAAATATAAAAAAATCGAATGGAAAAAATTAATCGTTACATCGAAGATAATAAAGAGCGCTTTTTGGACGAGCTGTTCGGATTAATCCGAATACCATCAATTAGTTCGCTGAGCGAAAACCGACCAGAAATGTACAAAGCTGCCGAGTATTGGGTTAAAATTCTGAACGAAGCGGGGGTTGACCGGGCTGAAATTTTTGAGACTGAAGGTAATCCCATAGTTTTTGCCGGGAAAATTATCGATAATTCAAAACCTACTATTCTGGTTTATGCTCATATGGATGTTATGCCAGTGGATCCACTGGATCAATGGGAAACCAATCCTTTCGAACCTGTTGTTCACGACGGCAGAATCTGGGCACGAGGCGCGAATGATGATAAGGGGCAATCTTTTATACATGCCAAGGCTTTTGAGTTTATGGTCAGAACCGATACCTTGCTTTGTAATGTGAAGTTTTTGATTGAAGGGGAAGAGGAGGTGGGTTCACCCAACCTTGGGGCATTTTGCACCAGGCATAAAGAATTGCTGAAAGCTGATATTATTTTAGTCTCCGATACCGGAATGATCGCACGGGATATTCCATCAATCACGGTAGGACTTCGCGGACTTGCTTACTGGCAGGTGGAGGTTACAGGTCCCAACCGCGATCTTCATTCAGGATTATTTGGGGGTGCGGTGGCCAATCCTGCGAACGAGCTTTGCAAAATGATCGCAGGAATGACCGATGCAGATCATCGGATAACGATGTTTTCGGACGACGACCAGTTCCTTTCCGGAGCGGAGGTAGCATCCCGATTGTTTCTGCTTTTGAAGAGATACTAGGCATAAAAACGATATTGATGGGTTTTGGACTTGAGTCGGATGCCATTCATTCTCCCAACGAAAATTTCGCACTGGAGAACTTTTATAATGGAATCAGAACGATCATAAGATTCTATCACCATTTCACCCAATGATTTAATAAATCGGATTCAGAATTTTAGCCTAAAGGAATTTTTTAATCACCATGGCCAGATCATTGTAACTGATGGTACCGCTGTGGCTCCATACCTTTTTCCCCTCCTTAAAAAGTACAAAACCAGGTATCGACTCTACCTGGTAAGAGATGGCAATCGCCTTGTTGGCCTCAACATCGACCTTCTCAACCCTGGCTTTTCCTTTAAAATCGGAGGACACCTTGTCGATAACCGGACTCATGGTCTTACAGGGTGCACACCATACAGCATGAAAATCTACCAAAACCAGTTTGTTATCCATTAACAACCTGTCAAAACTCTGTTGGGTGTAAGTCGTACCGGCACTGGCAACTGCCTGACTGCTTTTTTCGAGGGCATATCCTTGCCGGTTCCAGTCCATCAGACCCTGTTGCAGGTTATAAATTTTCCTGAATCCCATCCGACTCAGGTAATTGGCACTAACCGAACTGCGGCTTCCTGAAAGACAGTAGATTAAAATGGTTTTATCCTTTTGTAGCAAACTGACCATATCAAAAAATAAAGCAAGCCGAATTTACATGTAATAGTTTTAATCTGTCCCAAAAGTGTAAAAACGACTTATTTCAAAGAAAATACGCAATAAACTGATGAAATATGGTGTGGAATAAGGATTGAATGTTAAAAAAATGTGAAATGTGCATTTTTGTTATTAAAAATAGGGGGTGTAATTGAAAAAAGTGTAATTTGGCTGAAAATTTAGAAAAGTAATTAATCGTTTAATATCATCAATTATGGCAACATTAAGATTTAAAGCTCTTGAAATTCTTTGTACAAGAAAACCTATCCCGGTAAAACGTGAAGAGAACCTAACCTCTGACTATTATGGAATGTTGGTTTTTGATCGTCCTAAAATGAAAAAATATTTGTCAAAAGAGTCGTATAAAGGGATATGCGATGCCATTGACAATGGAACAACAATCGATCGTAAAATTGCAGATCAGGTTGCGATTGGGATGAAAGCCTGGGCTATGGAAAATGGGGCAACTCATTATACACACTGGTTTCATCCATTGACGGACGGTACTGCTGAAAAGCATGATGCATTTATCGATCATTCAGAACTTGGTGGTGTAGTCGAAAGTTTTTCAGGTAAATTGCTTGCACAACAGGAACCCGATGCTTCTTCATTCCCAAGTGGTGGTATCCGTAATACTTTCGAAGCCCGCGGTTACACAGCATGGGATGTGTCTTCACCGGCATTTATTGTTGGCACTACACTTTCTATTCCGACTGTATTTATTTCGTATACAGGCGAAGCACTTGACTATAAAGCGCCTCTATTAAAAGCGTTAAATGCAGTCGACAAAGCAGCTGTTGATGTTTGCCAGTATTTTGATAAAAATGTTACTCAGGTTCAGGCAAACCTTGGCTGGGAACAGGAGTACTTTTTGGTAGACGAGGCTTTATATTATGCACGTCCTGACCTTATTCTTACAGGTCGTACTTTGATGGGACACTCTTCTGCAAAAGATCAGCAGCTCGAGGATCACTATTTTGGATCAATCCCCGAAAGAGTAGCTATGTTTATGCAGGATTTTGAAAATGAGGCCTATAAATTAGGAATTCCTTGTAAAACACGTCATAATGAAGTAGCTCCGAACCAGTTCGAACTTGCCCCAATATTCGAAGAGGTGAATCTTGCCAACGACCACAATCAATTGGTTATGTCGCTGATGGATAAAATTGCACGCCACCATGGCTTCTATGTTTTATTACACGAAAAACCATTTGCCGGAATCAACGGTTCGGGAAAACACAATAACTGGTCGCTTTCAACCAACACAGGCGTGAATCTTTATTCTCCGGGGAAGAATCCTAAATCAAACCTTCAGTTTCTTACGTACATCGTGAACACCATGAAGGCAGTTTACGACAATCAGGATTTATTGCGCGCCTCAATTGTTTCGGCAAGTAATTCTCACCGTTTAGGCGCAAACGAAGCACCTCCTGCAATTATTTCCTCTTTCCTTGGATCCGAAGTAAACAGAATGCTCGATCTTCTTGAAGAGAATGTGAATGATCGCAAGATGACTCCAGATGAAAAAACTTCGCTGAAGTTGAACATCGGCCGTATTCCTGAAATATTACTCGATAACACTGACCGTAACCGTACTTCGCCTTTCGCCTTCACCGGAAACAGGTTCGAGTTCCGCGCTGTAGGTTCTTCAGCCAACTGTGCCTCTGCTATGATTGCGCTTAACTCTGTAGTTGCAGCTCAGCTCATAACATTCAAAAAGGATGTGGATGTATTGATCGAAAAAGATGTGAAGAAAGATGAAGCTATATTCCAGGTTCTAAAGAAATATATTCCAGAATGTAAAGCAATTCGTTTCGACGGAAATGGTTACAGTCAGGAGTGGGCAGATGAGGCTGAACGTCGTGGTCTGACCAATATAAAGAGCGTACCTCAGGCATTGGAAGCTTACCTGTATGATAAATCACGCAAAATCTTTACCGATCTTGGCATTTTTACATCGATTGAAATCGAAGCTCGTGTTGAGGTAGAGATGGAAAAATACACCAAGAAAATCCAGATTGAATCACGTGTACTTGGAGATATTGCAATCAATCATATTGTACCGACTGCGATTGCATATCAGACCTCTTTGATGGAAAATGTAAAAGGGTTGAAAGAGATCTTTGCTGACGCTGAATACATAGAATTAGCCGGCGCCCGTCTCGACCTTATAAGGAAAATTTCAGGACATATCACTGCAATCAAAGCTCAGGTTAATGAAATGACCGAGGCTCGTAAGGTGGCCAATCTTATCGAACATAGTAAAGATAAAACTTATGCATACGAGAAAACAGTTCGTCCTTACCTTGATACAATCCGTTATCACATCGATAAACTAGAAGAGGTGGTAGACAATGAAATCTGGCCATTGCCAAAATATCGCGAGCTGCTTTTCACAAGATAGTCATACCGATTGGTGAGATATTAAAAAGCTGTCCTCAAAAGGGATGGCTTTTTTACTTCTTTTCGTAGCTTTGTACGGGAAAGGTTTTCAAATCACCAATCCGTTAATTGTTTTCAAATGCTTAAATGAACTTGTTGAAATACCATCCCGGTCTTATAATTCATAACTCATAACTTTCTGCTCATGACCAATAACGATATTTTAAAGAAACTCCGCGTAGCACTTCAACTCAAAAATACCGATATCATCGCAATCCTTAAACTGGTTGATTTCACGATTTCAGAAAGCGAATTAGGTGCGTTCTTCCGTACCGAAGATCATCCGAATTACAAAGAGTGCGGCGACCAGTTACTTCGCAATTTTCTCAACGGGCTGATCATTTACAAACGTGGTCCGATGGAACCAAAAATAGCTCAGGTAAAGAAAATTCTGCGTTAAGAAGTTGTAAGTGGCTTTAATGCTCGTGGGTAGAAAGGTAGCTGAACTCGCATCAGATGCAAAGGTTGATCCTTGGTCTGAGGAGTAGTATGTCAACCGATTCATCAGACATCGTGGAATAGGCAAAGTTATCCCTTCATTTTATTTAACCCCTCCGCAGCCGGTTTCTGCGGAAGGATTAGATATCTATAGGGAATTGGCCATTTGATTTTTGTTAACATTTTTGATGACCACATCAAATCCCCATTCGGCTAACTTTTGCTCCTGACTCCCGTTCAAACCCAAGAGTATATCCCTGGCACTTGTCAGGGTGGAAAAGACGGTACCTGGTGTTTTCGCGTTCTGCGACTTGTCGATACCGATGCTCAGACAAGCACGTTGATTCAATACTTCGGCATGTTCGCGAAGGATTTTTGCCCCCTCCCGTCTTCTGATGCCATACCTGAGTTTTTCAGCGAATGTTTCCATATCGAGTATGCTCAAAGGACTTGCTGTACCTAATTCGAGATGTTTTTTCAATAAATCTTCCCCTATCTTTGTTAACACATCCGGCATACAATCGGGGATTTCGACTTTAATAGAAGTTTTACTCATTGCTTAAGAGTTTTTAATGTTAGTAAATTGATAAATTGAATAAGACAGATAAACGTCAGTATATTTTGTATTGACGTGATGATATATTGAACCGGTTTTTACTGGATTGCAGTACCCTGAGTTTTTCATTTTAATTGATAAGAATTAATTCATTAAAGATTTCAACTACTATTAATAGGAATCACCCGCAATTTGTTACCCTGTTTTTCAATATTTTTTCAATATTTTTTAATTTTTATTTTAAATGGGGTTTAAATGTTGTGTTATTTATTTACCTTATGGCGTTTATTTTGACTTGAATGCATTAATGTTTAGCTGTATAGTATGAAAAAACGTAATACCTGTACTAAAATGTCATTAAGACATAAAAAATGTGCTGTTAGTCATCTGAAAGTTTGCAAACATATCATTCGGACTTGTATTGATATCTTCAATACAAAAAATGACCTTTGCAGTGGTCATTCAAATATTTGATTAAGTTCAGGGAAAGAGTCGCCGCGATTAATGCGGGATCACGTCATTTTGTAGCAGCAGTGCCACTATCCCGATGCACATGATGATAACGAACAGACCTACTTCGATGATCCGGTTGGCTTCTCTGTCTTTGAGTGGATTTCGGGCAAAAAGGTTAACCGGGCTTAACCTTGATTCTGCGTAATTTAGTAACTTGAAAATTCCAATGCCAACACCGACTCCCAAAAGAGCACCACCCAGTATATCCCCCGGATAATGAACACCCAAATAAACCCGTGTGTAGGCAATCATCATTGCCCACGGCAAAATAAACGCCGTATACCTGCGGTTTCGAAACAATAACGAGGTAAAAGTTGCTATTGCAAAGGTGTTGGCTGCATGAGCCGAAACAAAGCCGTAGAGTCCTCCTTTTCTGAAAAAGACATGGACAAGCTGGCTAAAGGCCGGGTCGTTTGACGGACGCAAACGCTGTACAGTGTGTTTCAGCAAATTGGAAAACTGATCAGCAAACAAGATCAAAAGGATAACAGATACAAAAATAAAGAGCGATTTCTTCCCGTATTTCTTTCCGATGATGAAAAGGATAGTTCCATAAAACAGTATCCAGATTGGAGTCAGCGTAAACAAAGTCATGGAATAATCCCATAATGGGCTGTGAATGCCGTTCAGAAAAAGAAAAAGATCTTTGTCCCAGCTTTTAAGCAGATTGAGAAATTCCATAATTGTTATAGTATTTAGCTATTTAGCGATTTCCAGATCAAATCTTTCAGTTCAACGATTCCACTTCCGGAGATTGAGGAGAAAAAAATGTGTGGAATCTCCTTCATCTCTTTGCTGATATCGTTCATTAAGTCCTTATCGAGCAGATCACTTTTTGAAATGGCTACGATGCGTTGTTTATCAAGAAGATCCGGATTAAACTGTTGCAGTTCGTTTAATAGAATCTGATACTCGTTGTAATGGTTGTTGCTGTCGGCAGGTATCAGAAACAGGAGAATGGAATTTCTTTCGATATGACGTAAGAACCTTAATCCTAAACCTTTTCCTTCGTGTGCTCCTTCGATAATTCCCGGAATATCGGCCATCACAAACGATTGATTATCGCGATATGCTACGATTCCCAGATTGGGAACCAATGTCGTAAACGGGTAATCCGCTATTTCGGGTTTTGCAGCAGAAACAATTGAAAGTAATGTTGATTTTCCGGCATTCGGGAAACCTACCAAACCTACATCGGCCAGAATTTTTAGTTCCAGAATTTTCCATCCCTCGTGGAAATCTTCACCAGGCTGAGCAAACCGGGGAGTTTGCATAGTCGACGATTTAAAGTTCGTATTGCCCAATCCTCCACGTCCACCTTTGGCTATGATCACCATTTCTCCGTCGGTGTTGATCTCAAAAAGTACTTCGCCTGTTTCTGCATCTTTGGCAATAGTTCCGAGCGGCACGTCAAGAATGATGTCTTCTCCGTCTTTACCTGTACTTCGGGATGCCCCTCCGGAGCCTCCGTATTCTGCGATGATATGTTTTCTGTATTTTAGATGAAGGAGTGTCCACATCTGCTTATTACCGCGAAGGATAATGTGGCCTCCGCGTCCGCCGTCACCACCGTCAGGTCCACCCTTGGGAGCAAATTTCTCGCGTCGGAAGTGTCGCGATCCCGTGCCTCCGTGTCCCGAACGGACCATTATTTTTACGTAGTCGACAAAATTCGAATCCATTTTCAGATCTTAAATAGATCTGCAAAAGTACGCTCTTAATTCGAGATAATAAAAAATGATCAAAAAGTGAGGATTATAGCTCTTCCACTGCGTCACTTAACCTGGCAGCAATTTCGTCCACCGCTCCAATTCCATGAATCGGATGATATTTCCCCTGACTTTCGTAATAGCTGATGATCGGAGCTGTTTTTTCGTTGTAAACATTGATCCGGTTTTCGATGGTTGCGGCATCGGCATCATCACATCTGCCTGATGTTAAACCTCTTTTGAACAAACGACCGATCAA
This sequence comes from Bacteroidia bacterium, assembly GCA_026391655.1. Lineage (GTDB taxonomy): Bacteria > Bacteroidota > Bacteroidia > Bacteroidales > Prolixibacteraceae > JAAFHB01. The sequence goes on from JAPLDR010000048.1 coordinate 29,754, forward strand.
CTCTTCTTTTTCCACTTCGAGGCAAAGCATGACCGAAACTTTTGAATGGTGCTTCCGAAGGAGGTCATCGAGGGCTTTAGCCTGTGGAACTGTTCTGGGAAAACCGTCGAAGATAAACCCTACAGTAGTCTTAGGTTTTTTCAGCTTTGATTCAATCATTGAGATGACTATAGAATCGGGAACTAACTCCCCTTTACTGATAATTTCGTTCGCAATTCGTCCAAGATCGGTTTGAGCAGCAATTTCCTGCCGTAAAAGATCTCCGGTTGACAAATGAACTAAATTGAATGTCCGGGCTAAATAAATTGCCTGTGTACCTTTACCAGCACCAGGGGGGCCAAATAGTACTAAATTAAGCATTTCGATAATAATTAATTTTTAGATTACTCTTTTACGAGTGTGTAAATATCTTTAAGGTTTCGTCCTCTTCGGTCGTAATCGAGTCCAAATCCGACGATAAAATCGTTAGGAATCTCTATTCCTACATAGTCAAGTTTAATGTCTTCTTTCAAAGCGTCGGGTTTAAAAAGTAGTGTGGCGACTTTTACCTCTTTGGCTCCTTTTTCAATCAAACACTCAATCACACCTTTGATCGTATGACCTGTATCAACAATATCTTCCATGATTACTACGGTCCGTCCTGTTATCACCTCGTTGAGTCCGATTAATTCTTTGACCTCCCCTGTAGAACTTAGTCCGGCGTAAGATGTCAGTTTTAGAAATGAGATTTCTGCATCTGTCAATTCAAGTTCTTTCATTAATTCAGCGGCAAACATAAATGCGCCATTCAAAATGCAGATGAAAAGTGTCTCTTTCCCTTCCAGATCTTTTTTCATAGTATCAGCCATCAGTTTGATAGCCATTTGAATATCTGCATTTGGCAGCGAGATTTCAAACTCTTTATCCCAAAGCTTAACTCGTTTCATACGGTAATAATTTGTTTTTTAATTGTCGCATGGAATTCGCATGAAGTTTATTATCATCCCTATGGGTGATTCAGAAATCATGCTCATTTCATTTTTCTTTATTTATCCCTTACGGGGAAAATTGTAAATGGGTGTTTATTATTAAGTATAACTCAAACCACGAGTTAAGCAGACAAAGATAGAAATTCTTTTAATCGGAAAGTAATAATACGCAGAGATGCAGTAATTGATAATGATTGTTTAAAATTGATTATTTTTGACTTCTTCATATATCACTAAGGATAGTATTGTAAACCATCATTGAAAAGTAATTATGAATCCAAAAGTTAGTATAATAATGGGAAGTACTTCTGATCTTCCTGTAATGGAGGGTGCAGCACGGATTTTGAATGATTTTGAAATCCCGTTTGAGATGAATGCACTATCTGCCCACCGTACTCCGGAAGAGGTCGAAAAGTTTGCCAAAGGTGCTTTTGGGCGTGGAATCAAAGTAATTATTGCAGCTGCCGGAATGGCGGCTCATTTGCCGGGCGTAATTGCGGCGATGACCCCTATTCCTGTAATTGGGGTACCCATTAAATCAAGTCTCGAAGGGTGGGATGCTATATTAGCTATCCTCCAGATGCCTTTTGGTATCCCTGTTGCAACAGTGGCCCTCAACGGGGCTGGAAATGCGGCAGTACTTGCTGCCCAGATTATTGCCTCAGGTGATGAGCTACTGATGGCCAAACTGATTGCATTTAAAGAAAACCTGAAATTGAAAATTGTTGAGGCTAACACCGAATTGTCGAAAGTAAAATTTCCCTATAAAACGAATTAAAAAAAATCCCCTTTATATTTATTTTTTTTGTATATTAGAGGAGGTGATCTGGTATTAACCTCCTCTTTTGTTTTTGGGAATTTTCTGTTTGGGAAAACTTACCTCAAAGGGGAATTTGCGCTTTTATTGCGCAAAATTAAGATGATAGGAGCAACTGTAAAAACCTGGCTGCTAACCCTCGCTTTATTTTTCACCTTTTTTTCGAAGGGTTATCCGATCGGAGAGGAAACTCAGATTGGAGCGAGAGAAGTTTCACTTGGTAATGCAGCAGTAGCGCTCATTTCTCCGTTTTCGGTTTTTCATAACCAGGCCGCCCTGGCCTGGATTAATCACATCTCTGTTGCAATTGATTATCGTCAACCCTTTCTTATTGCAGGATTTGCAGCCAAGGCGCTTGCTGCAGTAATTCCTACACCAGTCTCAAACTTTGCTTTTAGCGTACAACAGAAAGGTATACAGGGTTATAACGAGTCGCGTTTTGGTTTTGCCATGGCCAGGACATTTGGCAAAAGATTTTCTGCTGGTTTACAGTTCAACTATTTTATGGTCGATTTTCCTGAACAGGGGAGTAGCAGAGGGACTTTTCTGATTGAATTCGGTATGCTGTTCCAAACTACAAATAACGTTTCAATTGGTCTTCATATATTCAATCCTGCGCGTGCTTTAATTGAATCACTCAATCTAACATCCAATCTACCTGTAAGTGCTACTGCCGGTATCGCTTTAAAGCCGTCGGCCAACCTTGTTTTAGGAAGCGCGATTTCATATTGTATCGATAATCCTTTGAATATCAGAATGGGTATTGAATACCAGTTTTCAGATAGTTTTTTCCTTCGGGGCGGACTTTCAGGGAAACCTATTCAACACTCAGCAGGTATTGGTTACAAGTGCAAGTTTTTTGCTACTGATTTTGCTTTGGTTCATCACGAAACCTTAGGCTACACCCCTTCTTTCTCTTTGGTCTTAAATTTTTGATTATGGGCTGGAAATCAAAATATCTGATCTTGTTATTTATGGTTATTTTTCACCAGGGTCTCTCACAAAACAAAGATGAGGAAAAAGAGAAACAAATAGAACAAGCTATTGAGTCGATTGCAGAATCGGATGAAGTCGATATTACGAACTCGGTTATATTGGAAGATATTACCAAAAATGCTGAACATCAGATAAATATCAATATGGCTTCGGCCGGGGAGCTAGAGCAGCTTAATGTTTTGGATTTTAGGCAAATTCAAAATATAATCCTATACCGGAAGCAAAATGGTTATTTTGTTTCTAACTATGAGTTGGCAGCTGTTGAAGGGATGACACCCGAAGTTATAGAATCATTGACTCCGTTTATCACGTTTAATGTGCCATCCGATTCAATTGCATACTCGCGTAAAGGAGTGTATCAGCGCGTAATTTTGAGGGTTAGAACTGCTTTCCCGCAAGCCAAAGGCTACAGTTCCGTTTCGGAAAGTAAAGGTGCCGTTTATCCAGGTTCACAGGTATCACTATACAGTCGTTATCACCTTGAGATCCCAGGAAAATTTGAGTTTGGTTTAATTACCGACAATGATGCGGGAGAAGAGTTATTCAAGGGAAGCAATAAGATAGGATTTGACTATTATTCAGGCTTTATCTCGTGGAAAGGCCGGGGATTCCTAAAGCAGGTGACGGTCGGTGATTATCTTTTACGGTTCGGTCAGGGAGTGAATTACTGGACAGGTTCGGGACTTGGAAAATCAGGCAATGTATTGGGAATTATGAAATCGGGTCAGGGGATCCGGCCTTACACTTCGACTGACGAAAACCGCTTTTTCAGAGGAATTTCAACAATGATGGGTTGCGGGCCGTTTAAGCTGATTCTTTTTTATTCAAATAAAAATCGGGATGCCAATATCATTTCAGACCCGGAAGCCAATGACTGGTATTTTACTTCGCTTCAAACCTCAGGCTATCACCGCACTATTTCCGAGATAGAAGATGAAAAGAGTGTTAATGAGCAAATTGCAGGAGGTTATAGCGAGTTGAGATTTAGAAAATTCAGAGTAGGAACATTGTTTGTTTTTCAGCAGTTTGGTCTGCCAATGGAGGCCGGTACTTCGCCATATAAGGCTAAAAGTTTTTCGGGCAGCGAAAATTTTAATGCAGGTATCGACTATCAATTGGCACTTCATGATATCCAGTTTTTTGGCGAAGCAGGTTTGTCAAAAAGTTTGAAACCGGGTGGTATTCAAGGAATTGTGTGGCATGCGCATCCTCAGATCAGCATTGCAACTTGTTATCGATATTTTGATTCCGGTTTTCACACCTTCTATGGAAGTTCGCTATCCGAAAGTTCAGGGAATCGTAATGAAACCGGTTTTTACACAGGAGTGATGCTTTATCCCCTTCCCAAAATGAAGATCTCATGTTATGTTGATATATACCATTTTCCGTGGCTGACTTACAGTACGATGTCTCCAGGCAGCGGTTACGATTATATGGCACAGGTAGATATCGCATTGTCCAGAAAGTTTTCGCTTTATATCAAAGGAAAATACGAGTCTAAACCACAGAAGACGAGCATATCAACAGGTGTTGTAGCCGATTACGACGAAATGACGACCAAACTCAGAATTCATACAGAATATATTGTCAACGAAAAGCTTACGCTGCGTTCACGATTCGAATATGCCGGTTATTCATTTAACGACACACATGAAGATGGATTTCTGGTCTTTCAGGATATCATCTATGCACCGTTTCGGCGATTGAATTTATGGTTCAGGTATGCATGGTTTAATACAGATGGCTATAATTCACGCATTTACACCTATGAGAACGATTTGTTGTACAGTTTTTCGATTCCTGAGTTTCACGGCAAGGGACACCGGATATATCTCAATCTGAAATGGTCTCCAGTTTCCCGGATCACTACCTATCTAAAAGCTGGCTGTACGATACACGAAGGAGTATCATCGTGGGGTTCCGGCAATGATGCTACTTCCGGAAACAAATGAATAGAGTTGAAGGGACAACTCTATTTCAGGTTTTGATTTATTTGAATTGTCACCCGGGTTTTTTATAGTTTTAAATCAGATAGTTAGTTGATTTTTTCGGATAAATCCAATAATTTTCATAAGTTATTCACATGAACAGCTATTTTTGTACATTTGTTTAGACTTCTAACAGGTAAAATTAAACTGCAAAAATATGTTGGTTTCGAATGAGTTCGATGAAATAAGGCCTTATTACGATGAAGAGGTTCCTGAATACATGAACAAGTTATTGGCTGATCCGGTTTTTGCCAGAGTATTAAAAAACTTTTTTGTTGATGATGCTAAAATTCAAGAAATCAGAGAAGCTATGCTTCAAACACGAAATGTTGAGTCATTTCAATTGAGGTTTATGATGCCTTTTCTCGAAAATATTCTCAATTCGAGTACCAGAGGCTTAACAGTAGGTGGTCTTGAAAATCTTAAAAAAGACGAGAGTTATTTATATATTTCCAATCACCGCGATATTGTTCTTGATTCTGCCTTACTAAATGTCCAGATGTACAAATATGGTTACAATTCCACGGAAATTGCCATGGGAAGTAATTTGCTGGTATATCAGTGGATTGAGGATTTATCGCGGGTGAATCGTTCGTTTATTGTCAAGCGGAATGTTCCTGTCAGGGAAACGCTCGAAGCTTCAAAACTTCTCTCGGCCTATATCAGGCAAACAATTACCCATAATGGGAATTCAATTTGGATTGCTCAGCGTGAAGGGCGTTCAAAAGATGGTTTGGATCAGACATCGCCGGCGTTACTGAAAATGCTGAATATGTCGAATAATCAGGAATTTGTTCAGGGATTTCAGGAATTGCGAATTGTTCCGATGACTATCGCTTATGAAATTGAACCTTGTGGCAACGAAAAGGTAGCAGAATTGTTGAAACGTCAGTCTGATCCGGGTTTCCGAAAATCGGAGAAAGATGATTTGTTAAGCATGATTAGTGGATTGAAAAACCAAAAAGGGAGGATTCAAATTCAATTTGGTACCCCGATCAGCCGAAGTGAGCTTAAAGAACTTTCGGCAGAGGGACACATCAACGATCGGTTAAAACGGCTTGCTGATTACATTGACAGGCAGATATACACAAACTACAGACTCTTCCCGAACAATTATATTGCCTACGATTTATACTACAATTGTAATAAGTACATCGACAAATATACCACTGAGGAACAAAAATTGTTTATTGAACTAACCCACCAAAGGCTAAAGCTTGTGAACGAAGATCGCGCGGAGGCCATGGATTTATGGCTGAAAATGTATTCCACACCTGTTTATAGTTTTGAAAATTGTTGTCAACATGATCCGGCGTGAGATTTGATTCGATCATCTGGGACTGGAATGGCACCTTGCTCAATGATGTTGACATTGTGATTGACTCCATAAATAAACTATTGTTCGACCGAAATCTGGCGCCTCTCAACCTTGAGCGATATCTTGATGTATTCACATTTCCGGTTCAGGACTATTATGAAAGGATTGGTTTTGATCTGAAAAATGAGCCTTTCGAAATACCAGCAATTCAATTCATTACAATTTACAATAAGGCAGTTGAAGCATGTGGACTGCACGATGAGGTTGTCCCGTTACTAAGCAGGTTGCGTGATCGGGGTTGCCGTCAGTTTATCCTTTCGGCGATGGAACAAATGCAGCTCGAAAAGACAGTGAGTGATAATGGCATTGCCCGTTTTTTTGAAGATTTGTGCGGATTAGATAACCATTATGCAATGTCTAAAGTTGAAAATGGCAAGTCGCTGATCCGCAAGAGAGGTTTGAAACCGGAACAGACACTTATGGTCGGAGACACTGTTCACGACTATGAAGTGGCTAAGGCAATTGGTTGCAACTGCGTGCTTGTAGCGATAGGACACCAGTCAAAAGAACGGTTATTGAGTTCGGGAGCCAATGTGGTGGATAGCCTGGATGATATCGAGTTTTAGACACTATAACTAATTTATGAGTGAAAAATTTAATATCTCGATTTCTGTTTTGCCCACACAAAAGATTTCAAAACCAATTTGAATGATTAGGAGTTGAGCAGCTTATTGCTTAGCGCCTGAAGCGTCGCTTTTTTGTCATTCGTATTAACCAGTACTGAAATGTTATTCCGGCTTCCTCCATAGGAGATCATCCTGATCGGAACATCTTCGAGGGCCGTGAATACCTTGGCTGCAAGACCTTTCTCTTCAGAAATCATATTCCCAACAATGCAAACAATGGTTTGATTCCGGTCGATTTCAACGTTTCCGTATTCCTTCAGTTCGGCAATAATTTCATTCAGATGTTTTGGATCGTCAATGGTTAATGATACAGCAACTTCTGAGGTTGTGATCATATCGATTGATGTTTTAAAGAATTCAAATATTTCGAATATATTTTTGAGGAATCCATAAGCATTTAACATCCTTCCTGACCTGACTTTTATAGCAGTAATACCATCCTTGGCTGCAACTGCTTTAATACCTTTTGTCTTGCTGTCGGAGGTAATTAAAGTTCCGGAATCGGGCGGATTCATTGTGTTTTTCAGTCTTACGGGAATGTCGTTCATCATGGCAGGTAAAACCGTTTGTGGATGAAGGATTTTTGCCCCAAAATAGGCCAGCTCCGACGCTTCCTTGAACGAAAGGGTGTCAACTTTCTTCGTATTCTCCACAAAACGTGGATCGTTGTCGTGAAACCCGTCAATATCAGTCCATATCTGAACTTCTTCGCTGCGGATGGCAGCTCCGATCAAGGTAGCCGTATAATCTGAGCCTCCACGTTGCAGATTATCGATTTCGCCGGCATCATTACGGCAGATGAAACCCTGTGTGATATAATAATCGGCTTTTGGTGTGCTTTTTAACAGGCTATTTAGCTTATCCTTAATAAAATAACTATCGGGCATTTTGTCGCTGTCAATTTTCATGAATTCGAGCGCAGGGAGTAACAAGGCATTATACCCCGACTCCTGCATCAGCAAAGCGAAAAGAGCTGTTGAAATCAATTCACCCTGAGCCAGTAATGCACGCCCTCCATGTTCAGGAAACACACCCGATGTGTAGGATTTGATCACTTCAAAACGCTCTTCGAGTATGTGTTTCCCTTGTTCTTTCATCTCTTTGGTGGCATAGAGATCGAACACAACGTTGTAGTATTTTTTTTCGAGTGAGCTGATAATGCTCAATGCCGATTCCTTGTTCTTTTTTGACAGATAGTCCGATATTTCAACCAATTTATTTGTCGTACCCGACATTGCTGATAATACAACCAGTTTTTGTTCTCCGTCAGCAATAAGGTTCATCACAGTCCTCATGTTTTCAACAGATCCGACAGAAGTTCCTCCAAATTTAAATACCTTCATTTCAACTGATGTTTTAATAATATAAAACCATTGACAATTAAATCTTTAACCGTAATCCGGAAGAAGATTGTTTTGCAAAAATAGGAATATTTTGCACCTGATCATTGATTAGCTAACTAATCTAATTGTTTTTTTACTTACGATCTGTAAGCAGGTACTTTTTGGAAATAAACTGTACCTTTTACTGTTTCGCCTCTCTTTTTAACCGACTTATGTATTCCGATGGTGTTTGCCCGAGTTGCTTCTTAAAACACATCGAATAGTACGAATGCGAATTGAATCCGACCTTAAAACAGATCTCGTCAATGTTGGTCATTCCGCTCTCTATGAGCTTGATTGACTTATTGATCCTTACAAATTTCATAAACTCGGTGGCCGATTGATTGGTAAGGGCTTTGAGTTTTCGGTGAAGTGTACTTCTGCTTAGTCCAAGCGCTGATGCAAGTGTATCGACCGTAAAGAGCATATCGGTGAGATGGTTTTCAAGTATTGTTGTTGCCTTTTCGAGTAATTCACGGTCGGGTTTTAGTGTTTGCATCGCTTCACGCCATTCTCCCTGCGAATTCGTGAATTTATCACGTAAAATTCTTCTCGATTCGAGTAGATTGCGGATTCTTAGAGTTAGAAGGCGGTCGTCAAAAGGTTTTACAATGTAATCGTCGGCACCGGTTTCGAATCCCTGCATCTGATTTTCGACCGACGAAAGTGCCGTAAGCATAAGAACTGGTATATGACTGGTATCCAGGTCTGTTTTAAGTATATGACAAAATTCAGTTCCATTCATTACGGGCATCATCACATCGGTAAGTACAAGATCGGGATGAAATTCTTTTACCTTAGTCAAACCCTCATTGCCATCGCTGGCTGTAATTATATGGTAAAGCTCCGATAAAATGTTTTTTAGAAACCTTAGCATCTCTTTATTATCTTCAACTACAAGAATAGTGGTTTCTTTTTCAGATTTTGAAATTAAGGTTTCTTCCGGCAAGGATTGAATCTGTTGTTCCTGGTAAAGTGAGGTGTGAAAAACCGCTTGCTGAATTCCTTTTCCGATCTCCTCGCGCGAAACAGGAAGTCTGACATAAAAAGAAGATCCCAGGTTCTCGCCTGTAAAAACTTCAATCTGACCATGATGCATTAATATATATTCGCTGCAAAGATGTAATCCTATACCTGTTCCTGAGAGCTGCCCGGGTGCCTGATAGAACCGATCGAATATATTGGGCAGGTCAGAAGGCGCAATTCCCGAGCCTTCATTTTTGACGATAACAGTCACATATTCGCCATCAATTTTATTCCCGATCGCATAATGGTAAGGTTCCTGAATTGCCTCAGGTTGCCAGTAAGGATTTTTAATTGAAAGTTGGATTGTACCTTCCTCCCTTGTATACTTCATGGCATTCGAAAGCAGATTGAAAATCATTTTGTCGATTTTATCAGGCTCAATTGATATAAAAAGGGAGGAGAAATCTGATTCGAAATGAAAATTGATTTTCCGGTCGTTATCCAGAAGCGAGAAACATTGAAGTACCTCCTGGCACAGCGCCACAATGTCAAATGGTTGTGGTTGGAAATCCATTTTACCGAGCTCAATTTTCCGTATATCGAGTATTTGATTAACCAGTCTTGTCAGCCGATTGGCATTGTTTTCAATCATAGTCAGGTGTTCCATAGTTTCTTCCTGACCGGCCATCTTCCTTTTGAGCAGCGAAAGGGGTGATAAGATCAGGGTGAGCGGAGTCCGGAACTCGTGCGATATATTTGTAAAAAAATGGAGTTTTAACTGGTGCAGTTTTTCCTCGTTTTCGCGTTGTATTTTTTCCTGTAGAATCGAATGTTTTAGCCTGTTACGAATTCTTAATTCACGTTGCAGAAAATAGAATACGACAATAGTGATTATAAAGTAGATCAGGTAGGCATAAAAAGTTCTCCAGAAAGGGTAGAGGATAGTAAGGTGTAACCGGGTTGGCGAGTCGTTCCATTTGCCATCATTATTTGCTGCAATTACTTCAAAAACGTAATCACCCGGAGGAATCTTGGTGAAGATAGCTTTATTATCTTTTTGAATTTCAATCCAATCGGGGCTATAACCCATTAAACGGTATTTATATCTGTTCTTCTGAGGCAAAAGGAAATTATTGGCCACAAAGTTGAATTTCAGGGAGTTTTGGTTGTACTTCAATTCAAGATAGCTAAGCGTCATCAGGGACTGTCTGATCAACTTAGGATCACTGATCTGATTAACAGTCTGGTTGTTGATTTCTAAACCGGTAATAAATACTTTAGGAGTAACCGGATTTTCCTTCATTTGCTGAGGATCGAACCGGGTAAACCCGTTGGATCCCCCGAAAAACAGCTCTCCGTTTTTTGCTTTAAATGCGGAACCAGGATTAAATTGATTCCCCTGTATGCCATCAGTATAATCGAAGTTTCTAATGTTTTTTGTCGCAGGTGTATATGCCGATATTCCGTTTTCTGTACTCATCCAGATCACACCGGCATTATCCTCCAGAATCCCATAGATATCATTTCCCGGAAGGCCGTCTTTTTTTGAAAGCTGCAGGAATTCACCGGAATTGGGGTCGTAAATATTGACTCCTCCACCGGCTGTTCCAATCCAGATGTTTTGTTTTGAGTCTTCAATGAGCGTGTAGATATTATTACTGCTGATTCTGTTTCTTTCATCAGGATTATAAAAGTATCTTACGAAACGATCTGAACCTTTACTTCTCTTGTTCAGACCGCTAGCTGTGCCAACCCAAATATTTCCTTTAGAGTCATCTAAAACAGTTCTGACCTGATTAGAAGAGAGTGATTCCGGATCGGAATTGTTTGAGGAGTAACGCCTGACCTGACGGGTTTTATAATCGTAATAAAACAATCCTCTCATTGAGGAGGCAAACCACAATCCTTCATCGGAACTGGTAATATCATAGAATTGCTCTTTAAACTTATCGATCAGGCCAAAATTCTGATAATCCCTGGAATCTTTATTCTTAAAAAATATACCGGAGGCGAATGTTCCAATCCATAATGTTCCGTTTTTATCCGTATACAATGATTTGATATGATTAACCATCCCGTTTGGTTCTTTTATGCGGACATCGGTGAACTGATGGTTTGAAGGGTCCAAATAATTGAGATGTCCTTCTTCTGTGGCAATAATGATTTTACCGTCTGCGGTTTCTGCAAAATCACTTACTACATTGTCGCTTAGTGAATTATTATTTGATTCGCGTTTGTAATGTTCGAAATTGTTCGACCATTCGTTGATATAGCCCAAACCTCCCGACCACGTTGTTATCCAGATTCCGTTTTTCGAGTCACGAAAAATCTGAAAAATGCTGTTGCTGGGTAGTCCGGGATATTTCTCTTTTTCAATGACTTCGATACCGTCATCTTTCATCCTCACCAGTCCCTTGAAAGTTCCTAACCAGATTTCATTTTTGTATTTAAAAATTGTTCTCACACGCGAACTCGGGATTTTATTCTTCCCTTGTATATTATCATCGAAGTGATCCGCAAATTCTCCCTGCGTTGTAAAAAGATCAGCTCCTCCCCAATCATAGCCAATCCAGATTTTATTTCCATCCGGTAAAATGGTAAATACATTCTCTGTTCTCGATTGTGCGAAAAAACTTATTTTTTGATAAGGCGGATCGCAATAATAGATTCCTCCTATGTTTCCACCCAGCCAGATGCGTTCATTTTTATCTTTTACTGCCATCCTGATCCGGTCGTTTGGTATATTTTCAGGCAGTGGGTAATAGGAAACAATACCCGTTTTGAAATCAATTCCGGCAAATCCGGCATTATCTACCATCCAATAAGTACTGTCTGCAGTTTGAAAGATCTGTGCCACGTTTAATCCCATTGGATTACCTGCTGCATCATGGAACGAATATCTTTTAAAACACTCGCATTGATAATCAAAAACAGAGAGTCCATGATCTGTAGATATCCAGATTTCGCCTTTCATGTCAAGATAAATTGACCGGATGAAGTTACTGGGAATGGATGTTTTATCATCCGGTGAATTAATGAATTTAAGTGTTTCAACAGAATTATTCCGATAAGCTCCATTGTTCGAACCAAACCAGATAAATCCGTATTTATCCTCACAAATCGAACTAATAGCGTCAAATGTAAACCCACCTTCAGGTGAAATCTTCTTAATTTTAAAATCGTCGGCATCACCGAAAACGGGATTCCAGAATGAGAAAACGAGGATTAATACTAATGCCGAATACAATGCATTCGATTGTAAAGCAATTGGAATGGTATATATATAATTATAAAACAGGCACATGTGATGTTTTATGTACCTGACGAAATCAAGATGGAAAGGTGCTGTCATCATTGCCAAAATTCGTGAAGAAACTTTTCGGTCCGGGATTCGTCCTCTCATTTGATGTAATTTCAAAAAAGCTAAGTTAGTTATTCGCCCAACTTTTCGAAATAAAAAGATACATTTTTTAACAAATGTTTCAATCGTGAAACATCTGTTACAGGATGGCACATAATTGATAAAATATGCAACATGATTGGTCGTAATTGTGGTCGGTGCACAGTTATTTTTGATGCAGATATTTCTCTTTTCAGAATACTAAACACGGATTAACAACTAACAATTTATGAGCTTTAGAAAACAGGTATATCCTTTTGCTGTCGTCTTACTTTTGGTGTTCTCGTGTCAATCAGGCAGTAAACTCGAAAATGTGCCTGTTAACCAGATTAAAAACCAACTAAAACTTCTCGCCAGGAATTATAATGATACCAAAGCCCTGATGAATATTCAAGGTCAGGAAGTTGTGACCATCAGGAGTTTGAATAGTGATGGGTCTTTGAAACTGATTCCTTCGAAAGACTGGTGCAGTGGATTCTACGCAGGATCTTTATGGCTGGCAGCACGTTTATCAGGTGACGCAGCGTTGGAGAAATTGGCCCGCGAGTTTACCATACCACTGGAGCAGGAGAAATACAATGGTGATACGCACGATATGGGATTTAAAATGATGTGCAGTTTTGGACAAGGCTATCGTCTTACAAATGATACTGCTTATCGCGATATTTTAATACAGTCTGCCAAAACCCTCACTACCAGATTCAATGAGAAAGTTGGTGCATTTCGTTCTTGGGATCACAACAAGGATAAATGGCATTTCCCCGTCATTATTGATAATATGATGAATCTCGAACTCCTCTTCTGGGCTTCGAAACAAACAGGCGATCAACTCTATTATAACATTGCTGTAAAACATGCCGAAACTACACTCGCTAACCATTTTCGGGCCGACAACAGCTCATATCACGTTGTCGATTACGACACATTGACCGGCGCTGTTATTCAGAAGAATACCCATCAGGGCTATTCGGACTCGTCTGCCTGGGCACGTGGTCAGGCCTGGGGATTGTATGGTTATACAATGTGTTATCGCGAATCCGGAATTATAAGCTTTCTTTATCAGGCAGAGAAAATTGCCGACTTTATCCTGCATCACCCAAATCTGCCATCCGATAAAATACCATACTGGGATTTTGACGCTCCAGCAACTCCTTCGAGACCAAGAGATGTTTCCGCTGCTGCCATAACGGCTTCAGCGCTTTACGAACTGGCTCAGTTTATCCCTAAGAAAAAAGATTTCTATATCCAATCGGCTGAGCATATTTTGAAAAGCCTGAAAAGTGATTATTTGTCTAAACCTGGCGAAAATAAAGGATTTCTATTGGGTCATTCTACAGGATCATTCCCTCAAAATTCGGAGATTGATGTCCCCATTAATTATGCTGATTACTATTACCTGGAAGCGCTTGAAAGGCAGATTAATTTCAAAAAACTAAAATAAAGCAATGAATATAAGTTTTATGTTATATTAATTTTTGAACTATGAAAAGAAAACGAGTTTTTATTAAATTACTAATGGTTCTTATTCCCTGGCTACTTGCTGGTCTTTCAGCGGTAGGGCAAAATAAGATGTATTCAGGAACGGTCACCGAGCCGAATGGTACTTCCATACCTGGTGTGTCTGTTGTAGTTAAGGGTCAGACCTTAGGAACAATCACAGATGCCGACGGAAAGTTTTCGCTTTCGGTACCTGCCACTGCCAAGACTTTGATTTTTTCTTTTATTGGATTAAAATCACAGGAGATTACCCTCGGAGCCAATACAAAATTAGCTATTGTTCTGGAGGCTGAGGTTGTTGGTGTCGAGGAGGTGGTTGTCGTTGGGTATGGTTCACAAAAGAAGGTGAATCTGACCGGTGCCGTGGCTGCTGTTAAGATAGATGAAAAGCTGACAAGCCGGTCATTGACGAATTTATCATCGGGGATGTCGGGTTTAGTACCCGGACTTACAGTAACTCAATCTTCGGGTATGGCGGGCAATGACAAGGCCAGTATGCTTATCCGCGGACTTGGAACTGTTAATTCAGCTTCCCCGCTGGTTGTTGTTGACGGTATGCCTGATGTGGATATTAACCGGATAAATATGAATGATGTTGAAAGCATTTCTGTTTTAAAAGATGCTGCCTCATCAGCGGTTTATGGTTCACGTGCCGCCAATGGTGTAATCCTGATCACTACAAAATCGGGGAAGGGCCAAGGCAAGACAAGTATCAATTTTTCAAGTTCATATGCCGGAGAGATCCCTACTAAATCTTATGATTTTATGGCCGACTATCCACGGGCACTGACGCTTGAACAACGCGCTGCAGCTGTAAGTACCCTGCGTTCAAATTATACCTACAAGGATGGCACCGTTGACCAGTGGCTGGCTTTGGGGATGATTAATCCGCTGCAATATCCCAATACAGACTGGTGGAAAATAATTATGCGTAATGGCGCTGTTCAGAATTATAACCTTTCTGCTTCCGGTAGTAATGATAAATCAAACTTCTTTATCTCTGTTGGCGTGATGGATCAGAAAGGATTGCAGATCAATAACGATTACAGCCGTTACAATGCGCGTTTCAATTACGATTATAAAGTTCGGAATAATATCAACATTGGGGTTAAGTTTGCCGGTAACTGGACAAAATATACCTACTTCTGGTCTGAAGGATTTACTGATCCTGCTGCTACGAATACTGCCGGTTATGATATGCAATATGCAATTTCAGGTATCACTCCGTACGATCCGGCAACGGGAAATTATGGTGGTGTAATGGCTTATAGTGAGGATCCGCAGGCATTTAATCCATATACGAATTACATCAACAACCTGAATTATCAGAATCGTCAGGAAGCCAATACAAGTATTTACGGGGACTGGAAACCTTTGAAGGGATTGACTGCCCGGGTTGACTACGCACTCAACTACTACAATCAATTCCAATACAGTGCTCCAATTCCAAATCAGGCATTTAATTTTCAGACCAATTCTTTTGGTTCCCGCGTCTATGTTGGCACAAATGCCGGAATCAGTAATGCGACCAACACAGGTTATAAAACACAATTGAACGGTAGTTTAAACTACCATACCATAATTGCCAAAAACCATGATTTAAATGCGTTGTTCGTCTATAGCGAAGAGTATTGGTATGATCGCTATCAGTATTCTTCAAGAAATGACCGGTATCATCCTTCTCTTCACGAAATCGATGCGGCTTTAACAACCATTCAATCTACGGGCGGTAACTCAAGTACAGAGGGTCTTCGTTCTTATATTGGCCGGTTAAATTATTCAGCTTTTGACAAATACCTCTTCGAAGCCAACTTCCGGTATGATGGGTCTTCCAAGTTTCTTCCGGGCAGCCAATTTGGTTTTTTCCCTTCGGCAGCCCTGGGATGGCGTTTCACACAGGAAAATTTCTTAAAACCATATACAGAATCCTGGCTTAACAGCGGTAAAATGCGTGTATCTTATGGTAGTCTGGGGAACAATAGTGGTGTTGGCAGGTATGAACAACAACCCACCCTTGGAGCAAGCCAGTATATGATTGCAGGAACTATTGTCAATGGTTTTATTAGTCAGAAAATGACAAACGTAAACCTATCATGGGAGACAACCTCTGTATTTAATCTTGGTTTGGATCTGGGTTTCCTGAAAAACCGGCTAACTGCTGAACTTGATTATTATGACCGTTTGACGCAGGGAATGAATCAACCTTCCTCCATGTCAAACCTTCTTACGGGAGCTTATACCGCACCGCGCGTAAATATTGGAAACCTGCGGAATCGTGGAGTTGAAGTGAATCTTACCTGGAAGGATAAAGTCAGAGATTTTATTTATACGGTCAACCTAAATGCTTCATTTAATGCGACAAGACTTGAAACATGGAGTGGGTATCTCGACAGAGGGTACACATTTTTAAATATGCCTTATCATTTTGTCTATGGATATGTTGATCAGGGAATTGCAAAAACATGGCAGGATGTTTACAATTCAACTCCGCAGGGAGCATCTCCCGGCGATCTGCTCATCAAAGATTTAAATGGTGATGGACGTATCGATGGAAATGACCAGAAGGCATACCCCAATATTCAGAGGGACAGGCCAACCACAAATTTTGGATTGACTGCCAACTGTCAATGGAAGGGTTTCGACCTGACTATCTTATTACAAGGTGCAGCAGGCCGGAAAGATTACTGGCTGAATAATTTTAATACGACAAATATCCCACAAACTCGTTACGCTGCAAGTTGGGATCAATATAACAATCCGTGGTCTGTATCGAATCCTGATGGTATCTGGCCTCGTCTGGCAGGGAGCGGAAATAATCGCAATAATACAACCTTCTGGCTCGATGATCTGAGCTATCTACGCGTAAAGAATATTCAACTGGGTTATAATCTGCCAAAGAAGTGGATGGCGAAGTTAACTATTGACAATATGCGCATCTACGCGTCCGGAGAAAATCTTGCAACATTCACTAAATTCAGAGGTCTTGACCCTGAACGGATCGGAAACGCAAGTGACATGTATCCTTTAAATAAATCGTACTCGATTGGTATAAACGTTGGTTTTTAAATAAGCTGGAAGTATGAAAAAAATAAATTTTAAAATATTAGTCATATCTGCATTTGCAGGATTGGCTTTTTTCTCAAGTTCGTGCACGAAGAATCTGCTCGAACAGACGCCAACTGTTGACATGGCTTCTTCACAGTTTTGGGTTACGGAAGCTGATGCAACAACCGCATTGATGGGAGCCTATTCCGCTGTTAGACCTCTTTTTGACAGGGATTATTATATGGATGGTCAAAGCGAATATGTAAGAGCAAGAGGTACAAGCACGACCAGTGGTAATCTTCGCCTGGGTGATGCTTATAACGGGGGTAATTATAATCCATCCGGTTACGGCAGTAGCTTTGATAAGATGTACAGTTACCTCTATGGCGGTGTGAACCGGACAAACTATGTAATCGAGAATGTAAAGAAGATGCTGCCAACAGCAAAACCTACTTCTATTGCCACTCTTGAAGCGGTAATTGGTGAAGCCCGGCTTCTTCGTGGTATGGTTTATTTTCGGTTAATTTCGATG
Organism: Bacteroidia bacterium; assembly: GCA_026391655.1. Classification (GTDB taxonomy): domain Bacteria; phylum Bacteroidota; class Bacteroidia; order Bacteroidales; family Prolixibacteraceae; genus JAAFHB01. The sequence goes on from JAPLDR010000048.1 coordinate 47,349, forward strand.
TGGGGAGATGTTCCTTATTTCACCAAAATTAACTATTCTGATGCAGATGTTGCAACGCTTTCCCGAATTCCGATCGCTCAGATAAAGGATTCAATTATGGCAGATTTTACTTATGCCTTTGATAAACTTCCCGCTAAAGGAGCTGCACTTGGGCGTGCGATGAAGCCTGCGGCCCTTGCTTTTCGTGGTAAACTGCAACTTTACTGGGCTTGCTGGAACAAGAATGGATGGCCTGAGCTTGATACGTTTAAACCTGATGCTGCTGCTGCAACCACTGCATATACCGCTGCTGCTGCTGATTTTAAAGCTGTTATTGATAATTATGGGTTGGGGTTGTTTCGTAATGGTGATCCCGGTGATTGGGGAACAATGGGCAATGCAGATGTGCTTCCCAATTACTTCTATCTGTTTACACCACAATTTGCCAATGCCAATACCGAAGGTGAATTGATCATGGCATTTACCCATGGCGGAACAGGTACCAATCAAGGTGAAGAGCTGATGCGGGATGTGGCTGGTCGTTCACATGAAGGTTCACAGTGCTGGGTATCGCCGAGGTACGAAATTGCCGACAGGTATCAGTCAACGATTACAGGTGATTTCGCAACGAAAATGATTCCGACAAATCCGTCAACAGCAGGGGCAAGAACGAAACTCAATTCTGCTGTTAATCCTGCCAGCTATGCCAACCGCGATTATCGTATGAAATCCTCAATCATGTGGGATTACGAGATGAGTATCGGATTGACTTCTTTAAAATCAACAGGGATGTGTCCGTTTATTTATAAATCATGGGCCGTGAATATCGTAATTAACGGAGTGACTTATATTACTTACAATACAGACGGATCGAATTCAGGGTATGTATTCCGCAAATTCTTACGCAATTATGCAGGGCAGGGTCGTAGCGATGGTGACTACAGCTGGCCGGTAATGCGATTGGCCGATGTGTACCTGATGTATGCTGAAGCTACCAATGAAATACTTGGACCACAGGTAGATGCTATTACTCTGGTTAATAAAATCCGTCGCCGTGGTAACCTGCCCGCTTTGGCAGCTGCAAAAACTGCCGATAAAGCAACTTTCTTTTCGGCGATTGAACAGGAGCGCATTGTTGAGCTTTTGGGTGAAGGTCAGCGTGGATTCGACCTTCGTCGTTGGAGGGCCATCGAAAGGGTTTGGTGTCCACCTAATGGAGTTGGTGTGTGGCGTATCGATACGAATGGTGCAAACCAGACTCAATACTTTGTGAATACTACAGAGTTAGCCTATCAACAGTGTTATATCTTCAGGATTCCTCCGGGTGAACGTAACCGGAATCCGAACCTGACTCAAAATAAACCATGGATGTAATTTTAATCAAAGGATATTCAAAAACTTTAAAATAATATGCAATGAAAAAATATTTGATGATAACTTTATCACTCTTCCTAATCACATTTGCAGGAGTTCGGTGTTCGAAGGATTTCCCGGTTGACTCAGACGGACTGCTGATTACAACCAGGGGAGAGTGTTATGTGAGTAATTTTGAATTACTGGGTGCGGACTTCGTTACGGTCAGATCTACAGCAGCCGTTATAGACACTACGGTTTTGACTATCAATGCTATAGTACTGTACGGTACAGACCTGAAAAATCTATATCCGCAGTTTTCGCTCGTGACGGATGCCAAGCTGGATCCCAAAATTGCCGGGAAAGTTGATTTTTCGGACCTGGCAAACCCTAAAAAGTACACGGTCATTTCCGGTAACCGTCAGGTGAAAAAAACTTATACGGTCTATATTACAGTTCAACCGAAACCTTAAAACAACAGACTATGCAACGTAAATATTTTAGCTTAATTACATTGATGTTGGTGATCATCTTCTTCTATTCATGTAAGAATGATGAATACTCCGTCCCTCTTGGCAAAACAGGATTAAATAATGATTGTATTAAAAGAACCCTGGGACCAAATATCGTGGGAACGAACATCGAATTTGCCTATGCAATAGCAATGCCTGTTACAACAGGAAAGATTGTCTCTGCTCAGGTTGACGCTACAATTGCAGGTGCTACAGGAACGTATCTTGAAAACAGATCTTTCTACACCAATGGAAGTGGTGTTGATGTCGGAATTACTGTAGGGTCAACTTCAGTTACAACCGATACTAAAACACTTGTCACCTTTACAAAAGACACTTGCGCCTCGACACTTAGGTATTTTTATACGATTCCTGAAGCGGCGAGGGGTAAGTCAGTAACTTTTACATTTGCTGCCACAGGAAGTAACGGCGAAAAAGCTTCCTTCACCATGGGACCATATGTCATTACAAAAATGGATATGAAACTTGATCTCGTGGCTACGGATAATAAAGCTTGTTATATCTCAATAGCAGATATGGCTATCTTCGATGCTGCCGGTGCTGCGGCAAATCCAGGTAATATCGATCTGGTTTACCTATATCGTGCAATTACAGGGATTACCTTTAATCATGCTCTTGCTTCACCCGCTGCAAGCCCTGAATATCTTCCGGGAATAACACTTCCAACAGGTGTAAACAAGAGTACGAAGATGTCTAAAACCTGGGCACTGAATGATTTTAATCTTGCACGGTTGCAGTATGGTATCTATATCGATGATGTTGACTTTCAACAATTAGACTTCACTAATGCCCCTAACTTCGTTATTAATCTGAAGGCTCAGGCGGGTACATGGGTGGAGACTGCTGATGGTAAATACAGAGCATATATTTATATTAATGCTGTTAATAATGCAACACCAAGCATGACAGTAAGTATTAAGCGTTTCCTGATGAAGTAGTAGGAATGAGGATGAGAGCCGTTGATGGGAGAAATCCGTAATCAATGGCTCTTTATCTATTTAACCTTCACAAAAAAACGGGTTTTTTTACCCGTTTTTTACTTTTGCTGAATAAACTAAATGATATAAACTAACAATATGAACCGCTGCTTTTCCTTTTTGATGTTGCTTTTTCTTTTGATTGGCAAGGTCTCTCTGGCTGCCAATGATGTGGAAATTCTCAGACAAAGGTTTATTGGAGAGCTCATGGAACAGGCAATCAATAAAACCCTGATACATCAGTTAATGAGCTCCATTCGGGAAGATGGAACCTGGCCGGATATTAATTATAAAGATGTCTCACGTACAGGTTTTCAGCATGGTGAGCATCTTAATAATCTGGTTAATTTAAGCAGGGCATTCAAAAAGAAAGGTTCGGAATTTAAGGGAGATAAGAAACTGAAAAACGTGATTAATGCAGTACTCAATTATTGGCTTGCCAATGATTTTATCTGCGAGAACTGGTGGTGGAACCAGATTGGAACCCCAAACCTGTTAGTCAGTGTGTTGTTAATCATGGATAATGATCTTACCATAGAACAAATAGACAAAACTTTACCCATTGTAGGGCGGGCCAATCTGAATGCGACAGGTGCCCGCCCCAGTGGGGACCGGATTAAAATAGCCGGAATTTTAGCCAAAACTTTACTTTTTAACCGAGACGAGATACAATTTAATGAAGTAGTCAGAGTTATCGAGGGCGAAATAAAATTTGCCACGGGTCGTGGAATGCAATACGATTACAGTTTTCATCACCGCGAAGACCGGGTTAACAATACCTTATCGTATGGGTTAGGTTATGCCGACGCTTTTGCGGAGTGGGCTGCAAATGTTTCAGAAACTAAATACAAATTCCCGGAGAAATCCCTTCAGCTTTTGATCGATTATTACCTGGATGGAATTTGTAAAATGATGATTTATGGGAAATATCCAGATCCGGGTGCAATGAACCGCGATATTACCAGATCTGATTCCCAAAGGGAATTTGGAACAAAAACTCTGGAACGATTATTAAAATCAACAGATTACCGTAAAAATGAACTTAGTGAAATTGTTAAAATACGCCAGGGAACCGCTATTACGACTTTGTCTCACAGTACATTTTTCTGGCAATCCGAGCATTTCACGTTTCAACGCCCTGAGTTTTTCACTTCTGTCAGAATGTATTCAACACGCGACTGCAATATGGAACAACCTTACAATGGTGAAGGGCTAATGAATCACCACCGGGGCGATGGCACCAACTACATTTCGAGGACAGGTGATGAATATTACGATATTTCACCTGTTTACGACTGGCAGAAAATACCTGGAACAACTGTTGTCCAAAAACCATTGCTTCCATCTGAGAATGAAATTCAAAAGAAAGGCTTGACCGATTTTGTGGGGGCAGTTACTGATGGCAAATATGGTGCTGTAGCATTTGATTTCAAAAGTCCACACGACCCTCTGGAAGCGAAAAAAGCCTGGTTTTTTTTCGACAGGGAATATGTTTGTCTGGGTGCAGGAATTAGTTCAGAGAGTAAACTTCCTGTCGCTACCGCCTTAAACCAATGTTTGCTGCGACACGATGTGGTGATGATGAGAGGAAATGAAAAATCGGTGCTAAACCAGGGAGAACATCAACTAAACGATGTAAAATGGATTTTCCACGATGGTATTGGATATCTCTTTCCTGAACCGCAAAAGGTGAATTTATCGAATCGACCCGAAACCGGAAGCTGGTATAAAATTAACCACCAGTCCGATTCGCCAAAAGAGGAAATCAGCAAGAATGTGTTTAAACTATGGCTTGATCACGGACAGCAACCGCAAAATGCAACCTATCAGTATCTTGTTGTTCCTTCAACTACAGAACTTGAGATGTCGCAATCTGGCCAAAACCGTAACATTCAAATTTTATCAAATACAACAGAAATACAAGCAGTAAAACATTTAGATTTAAACATTTGTCAGGCTGTTTTTTATCAGTCCGGAGAAATTCAGGTTTTAAACGGTTTGAAAATAGGGATAGATAGTCCTGGTTTGGTGATGATTAAAACAGACGGTTCTGTAATCAAAGAGATTTCAGTTGCTGATCCTTCCCGCAAACTGGGTAAAATTCATTTGACTGTAACCGGGAAGATCGATAAAAATGGAGATCATTTTAAATCTTCATGGAATAAGGAGAAAGGAAGCAGCGAAATTTCCATCGATTTACCTCAGACTGTATATGCCGGAAAGAGTGTTACTGTCGAATTGTAAAACCAGAAAACGTTAACTAATATAATGGGCTTTTGACCTGTTTTTAGGTTAACTTTGAAAAAATATCTATATACTAAATATCAATGAAGCACTTAAAATTCATGCTGGTTTTTTTACTGCTGACCTGCATCTCAGGAATTAGCTTTGCACAGCAATCCATTTCAGTTCAAACCATTATTGATAAGCAACATCCGCGCATTTTAATGCTAAAAGGTGAGGAAGGATTGATAACACAAACGATTACAGGTCACCCGGTCTGGAAAAAAATGCATGAAGCGATTCTGAATGAATGTGATATCATCATTACCCTGCCTCCGATTGAGCGGATCCAGATTGGCCGGCGTCTTCTTGATAAATCGCGCGAAGCATTGCGTCGGATATTTTATCTTTCATATGCCTGGCGGTTAACCGGCCAGGAAAAATACTTACAGCGATGTGAAAAAGAGATGTTGGCAATATCCAGGTTCAGCGACTGGAACCCATCTCATTTTCTGGATGTGGCAGAAATGACCATGGCTGTATCGATAGGTTACGACTGGCTATATGATCATTTATCGGCTGAATCAAGACAAATAATAAGAGAAGCTATTGTCAATAAGGGCATTAATCCTTCGCTCGATCCGAAAAACAACTCGTGGCTCAAGGATTCGCATAACTGGAACCAGGTCTGTAATGGTGGGATGACTTATGGTGCTTTGGCAGTTGCTGAAGATTATCCTGATCTTTCAAAACAAATCATTGATCGGGCCTTACAATCGATACGTCTTCCCATGGAAGAGTATAAACCCGACGGTGCCTACCCCGAAGGATACGGTTACTGGGGATATGGAACTTCGTTTAATGTCATGTTTCTGAGTGCAATGGAAAAAGTATTTTCAACTGATTTTGGATTATCTTCCGTGCCAGGATTTTTGAAAACATCGTGGTTCCTTGAAAATATGACCGGCCCAACGGGACTTTGTTTTAATTTTAGTGACAGCGGCTCAGGCGGCGATTTAAGTCCTGCCATGTTTTGGTTTGCACAAAAGAATAACGACCCTTCCTTGTTATGGGTGGAAAAAAGTTATCTCGCAAAAGAGAATTACAGAAGTTTTACAGACGAAAGGTTATTGCCTGCTATAATGATCTGGAGCAAAGAGCTGCCAATGGCAGATATTGTGAAACCATTACAGCGGTTTTATTTGGGTCAGGGGGCCAATTCTGTTTGTATGATGCGGACTTCGTGGAGTAATCCAGAGTCAATTTACCTGGCGTTCAAAGCCGGCTCACCCTCAGTCAATCATGGACATATGGATATTGGGTCGTTCATGATGGAAGCTGATGGTGTACGTTGGGCATCCGATTTTGGCATGCAGAATTATGAATCCCTTGAGTCAAAAGGTATTCAGGTCTTTGGTCGTACGCAGGATGCGCAACGCTGGAGTATATTCAGGATTAATAATTTTGCTCACAACACTTTAACAGTTGATAATCAGCTTCAGCTGGTGAAAGGTTTTGCAAAGATTGACAAGTACTCCGATCAACCCGATTTTATGTATGCAATTTCTGATCTGTCAACAGTTTACGAAGGACAGCTTGCCGCAGCCAAAAGAGGTGTTGCTCTTGTGGATCTGAAATATGTGGTGATTGCTGATGAGTTGAAATCTGGTTCCAAACCCGCTAAAGTTCGCTGGACAATGCTGACTTCTGCAAAGGTAGAATTAGGGAAAAATAGTCTCACACTGACCAGGGAAGGTAAAAAACTGGTTCTTAAAGTCAATACTTCGATTGAGGTTTCGATGAAAACCTGGACTACGCTATCACCAAATAGTTATGATGCTCCAAATCCCGGGACTACACTGGTTGGATTTGAACTGGAACTTGCACCAAACCAGGCTGCTGATGTTCAGGTCTTGTTGATTCCCGGCTCTGTTGAAAATATGAAGTTCAAATCTATAAAACCGCTGGCTGACTGGTAGCAATTTATTAAAACTACAATCTCTCCCGGAAATGTGACCATTTCAATTTTGCTTACACCACAGTGGTCTGGTGTTGATAATAGTGCGATTCCAGTTATGAAAGCTTTGGCGCAGTGGTAAAATGTCAGAACATGGATTGAAGCAGAATAAGTGGAATAAGCAGATTTTTCAGTGTAATCTTTTAATCTGCTTAATCATGGTTCAGATACTTTTAGCGGGAAAAATTTATAAATATTTACAAATGAGCAAACTACTAAAAATCCTTGTTGTCCTGACTCTCGGTTTTACGGGAAAAACAGCGATAGCACAGAATCCTCATATTCTGGTGAATGCCAGTGATAAACAGTCGGTTCTTGACAAAATCAAACAACAGGTTTGGACCCAATCGATTTATAAGGAGATCGAAAACGAAGTCACTCCTTATGTGGAGCGTCACAAAACTGACCCGCAATGGATATTGAGTCGCTACCTGATGAACCGTGTTCCCGGTAAACGTTATACCACAGTTTATTCTGATGAATCGGGTTCACGACTTTTGCGATGGACAGGCGATGCTCCTGTGCCAACAGTCAAGGTTTCGACATATCTGAGGTCGCCGATCACCGAAAAAGGGGCTTCTTACCGGAAACCCACGATCGAAGAGCTGATTCCAAACGATACTTCGCGCGTAATGTTTCTGCTTAATCCTGAAACCAATCAAAAAGAATGGATCGATCCACAGGCTTTTATTACCGAAATTAATGGTGATATTAACGATCTCGCGCTCAATGCAGCCATTCTTTACTGGCTAAATGGCGAAGAAAAATATGCGAGGTTTGCTGCTGATATTCTGGATCAGTGGGCAAAAGGAGTTTATTACCAGGAACCCATTGTCGGCCCATGCCGTACGGGTTTGCTTGATATGCAGACACTTGGCGACCAAAGTCACCGTCCGATCATCCTTGCCTACGATTTTGTAAAACCTTTTATGAAGCAAAACGGGTACGACCTTCACTGGTACGAAACCGTGTTTGAGAAATTCGCCTCAACACTTGCCTTCCGAGGATTCTGGAATAACAACTGGTATGCCGCCGAAAGTTCGACCATGGTTTTTGCGGCTCTTAGCCTCGAAAACAAGCAGAAACAGGATTATTACCTTCAGTTTATTCTCAAAAAAGATACAATAAACGGTAGTTGCGGGCAATTGGCTTTGCCATCAACGGTCGAAAAATGGCTGACTCCTGACGGACATTGGAAAGAGCCTGGTGGTTATCACAACTATCCGGTTGGCAATTTGCTCTTGTCTTCGCTCGCACTTGAAAAAAACGGATATGATGTTTTTAGACAGTTTCCGGCGCTTTTCAAGGCTTCCTACGCGATGCTTAAGTATTCGTTTCCTAACCTCACTGTTGGTGGCTTTGGCGATACGGGGCGTGCTTCACAAAGTGCTGAATCGCTCGAAATTGGTCTGTTGGGAGCCGTTAAATACGATCAGCCCGAACTGCCTGAGATGCTCGCTTCGATGAAAAAGCTGATTGATGGAGGTATGTATAAACGTGAAAGATCTGGCTTTGCAGGTTTATTGTGTTTTCTCCCTGAGATTCCCGAAGCAACGACAACTTACCAATGGCCACGAACCGGAACCCTTGAATTTGCGCGCTATTTTTTACAGCGTAACGGCACAGACCGGCAAACCGGATTAATGGTTGGTGTGCAGGGTGCAACCTACAACCATAACCATTGTAATGGGATGGCCATGGAAATCTATGGGTTGGGTGAAGTAATGGGAATTGATGCCGGAACCGGCCCTAATTACGAACATCCGTTGCACCGAAATTATTACAGTCAGTGGGCTGCCCACAATACCGTGGTGGCGGCAGGATCATCAAGTTCGGTTCCATTCAGCGGATCGGCTGGTGCCAAAAATATCGGGCAGATTGAATTGGCTGCTATGGAACCGATGTCTGATCAGAAAGCGGTATCTCCAGATTATTCGTTTACCGACACGCGCTATCTCGACAAATCGACCAGTACGAACCAGTCGCGTACGCTGGCTATTATCCGGACTTCTGAAACTACAGGTTATTACATGGATATTTACAGGTCAGATAATCAAATTAGTAACGATTACGTGTATCACAATATCGGAGATAAGGTCACGTTCCTGAATAGCAAAAGAGAAGAATTGAAAACCTCACCGACCGATTATCCCATCGCCGGAAAAGATTATCCGGGATTCCGTTTTTTTTCCGATGTTGAAAAGCTGGATGGCTTTACAGGAAACCTGATCGCCCGGTTTTCAATAAAAGACGAACAGTCGAAAGATCTTTTTATGCAGGTTTTGGTTCCGGGAGTTGAAGGACGAACTTATTACCGGGCTAAATCGCTGAAAACAAAAACTGCAGGCAGACAATACAATGGCAAACCTCTTCCTGTTTTTACCATTCGTACAGAAGGTGAAGCCAGCACCAAACCATTTATTGCAGTTTTCGAACCCTACAAAGGAACAGACGGCAATAATGTCGATAAGATTATTGTTGATCAGCGAAACGACGGCGCGAAATTTACTGCATTGACCGTTTTTAACCGCGATTTGTCGCATCAGCTTATATTTCAATCAGTTGATAGTATTGCAAATTTTAGTGGCGATAAATGGAAATTTAGCGGTTATTTTGGGGTTGCTGGGTTTAAGAATGGGAAACTGAACTCACTTTATCTCGGTAAAGGAATCCAGATTTCCTCAAACGGCTATTCCTTGAATTCAAAAACTACTAATGGTTCTGCCAACCTAAAAGTCGAAGGCAAAATCATTACAATAAGTTGCAATCAGGAAACTGAAATTGGACTGCCCAATCGGGCTGTTATTAAGATCTGGCTGCAACAAGGTTCAATCAGGGATGAACTTAAGTTTACACCTACAAGTAAAGGTATTTCGCTGACGGTTCCTTCAGTCGAAAATGGAGTGATTGTGTTGGAGTGAATTATCGAATTACTCAGCAGGTGACTTCAAGTCACCTGCTGAGTAAGAGGTTATAGGCTTCAAGTCACCTGCTGAGTAAGAAATTATCAATTAACAACCCTAATGATAAAAAAAATGAAAAAAGCTATTTATTTAATTGTTTGCATTTTAATGATTTGTGTGTTTTCGGCCAAAACACAGAATCTGCTTAGCGGAAAATTTTCGAAAGATGAACTGACTAAAATTTTGATTAGCCAGGAGAAATGGGTGCCATTCCCTAAAATTACGGATCGTAACGGATGGGCCAAAGCTGATCCCGAAATGATGAAAGCCTATGTGAAAAAGGCCGAAACTTATTTGAACTACGAATGGCCGGGAATTCCGGCGACCAAATCGCTGCTCATTGAGAGGACAGGTGACCGTGATGAGTACCAAAAGATTAGTTTCGAGAAAAGGGGAGTGCTTGGCACCCTGTTGCTGGCCGAAATCTATGAAAACAAAGGTCGCTTTGTCGATCAGATTATCGATGGTGTGTGGTCGATTTGTGAGGAGTCGTTTTGGGGTGTTCCTGCACATTTACCTAAAACAAAAGAACTTTCGGGTTTAATGGATGTTTCACAACCTTTTGTAGAATTGTTCTCTGCCGAAACAGCTACCTTTCTCGCATGGGTCGATTATTTTCTTGGCGATAAACTTGATGCTGTCTCTCCCCAGATTCGCAAACGGATCTATAACGAAACTAACAGCCGGATTTTTACACCTTTGATGACCAAACATCACGGTTTTATGGGTTCAAATACCGATGGCCGGCGTCCAAATAACTGGAACCCATGGATCTGTTCCAACTGGCTGAATGCTGTATTATTGCTCGAAAAAGACAATCAGAAACGAACTGAAGCCGTTTCTAAAATCCTTTCTGTACTCGACCAATTCCTCAACCCTTATCCTCAGGATGGTGGCTGTGATGAAGGTCCGGGTTACTGGGGAGCTGCCGGTGCTTCATTGTATGATAATATTGCGATGCTTAATTTAGCCACAAACAATGCGTTCACCTATGTTTACAAAGACGAGAAATTCAGGAACATGGGTAAATTCATCTACCGTGCTCAGATCAGTCCTGTCTATTTTATGAATTTTGCTGATGCAAGTCCAAAACCCGGGATGGCCGCTGATATGATTTACCGGTTTGGGGCAGCTATTGAGGATCCCGACATGATGAAGTTTGGTGCATTTTACCGTACTTCAGGTGATGGATCCTCAGGTCGTTCCCATTATTTCAGAAATTTTTTCGCCTTGTTTATCCAAAAGGAATACCAAAATGCAGCACAGGGACTGCCTCTTCCAAAAGATACCTGGCTGCCCGATCTTCAGGTGATGATTGCACGTGATAAACAAGGATCAACAGACGGTTTTTTTGTAGCAGCAAAAGGTGGAAACAACGACGAAAGCCATAACCACAACGACATTGGTAATTATATGATCTATTATAACGGATTTCCTTTACTGATTGATGTTGGCAGTGGTACCTATACGCGCAGAACCTTCAGCGACAAGCGTTATGAGATTTGGTACAATCGTTCTGATTACCACAATGACCCGACTATCAACGGCAAAGATCAGCTTCCGGGAGCTGAATTTAAAGCGGGAAACGTTTCTTATAAAACCGGAAAAGATTTCTCTGCACTTTCACTCGACATTGCCAAATCGTATCCTGAGGATGCCGGAGTAATGTCATGGAAGAGGACAATCCGTCTGAACCGTGCGAAAAATGTCGTGATCGACGATGCCGTCAAACTTACACAAACAAAATCAGTTGTGCAGCATTTGATGACTTGTTATCCGGCCGAAGTGTTGAAACCGGGTGAGTTGGTCATTCATTCTGCTCCTGAAGGTGGAAAAGCAATGGATTTTACAATTAACTACAATCCGGCCCAATTTGATGTTTCTGTTGAAAAAATTAAGATGGGATCTATGGAAGACAAGGGTGTTCTTCAGAGATGGGGTGATACGATTCAGCGGATCAACTTTAAGGTGAAAACGCCTAAAAAAGCAGATAACTATAGTTTCAGGATTGCACCAAGGTAAGGTGTTGTCCTTTAGAAAAAGGCAGTTAATTTTTTGATAACTAAATTATCCATTATGAAAACTTTTATTTCATTGCTATTGATTTTACTGTTTTCAGCTACTTTTCTGATTGCTCAGCCGACGCATCCAAGGATTTATGTGACCGAAAATCAGCGGGCGGTGTTTCAGGTGCGTCTCAAAGAATATGAAAAAATAAGGGAATCGGTTGATGCAATGAAATCGAAAGTTGACCCTTATGTTGAAAGACATCATTCCGATCCGCAGTGGATTGTCTCACGTCTTCAAATGTACTGGAAAACAAAGTACAAGCGTGTTTATGTGAACGGCATGTACTTCTCGCATGGTGAAGGTCAGGCACCTGTTCCGACGGTTCGTTTCTCAGGATCACGCGACTGGGCGACTGATTACATTGTTCCAAAAATTGAAGATATTCAGCCTTATATGGACGATGAACGCGGAATCTATCTTCAGAATGATAAAAAACCTGGAAAGCCGTGGGAGTGGGTTGTTCCCGCAAAAACGGGCAACATTATCGAGCGGATGAACGAAAGTATTCTGGATCTTGCCGAAAAGGCTGCCTTTATTTACTGGCTCACACAAGAAGAGAAATACGCTGTTTTTGCTTCCGATATTCTGATGAAATATCTTGAGGGGATTTATTATCGCGATGCTCCGCTTACGGTTGAAAATCATGGGAATGCCAATCTCATGGGACTTCAGACCTTCGAAGTGATTCATGAACGGGTCATTGAACCCATTACGATCGGATATGATTTTATTTATCCCTATCTGGCAAAAAAAGGCAAAGACATCAAAATGATTGCTGAGGTATTTCGCAGATGGGCCGATCAGGAGATCAAAAATGGTGTTCCCGACAACAACTGGAACCTAATGCAGGCCCGATATATTACTTATCTGGCGCTGGCGCTTGATGACGATAAAACTTACAGCGACGGCAAGGGACAGCAATATTATATTGATCAAATACTTAATAAGAATTCTATCCGGCAGAAAGCGTTAAAGGATGTGGCGAAGACTTTTGATCAGCAAACCGGAATCTGGCCCGAAACTTCAGGTTATTCAACAGGCGTTTCAAAAGATATTCTCGAAGTATGCTGTTTGATTGACAATGTCAGTAACGATCATATTCTGAATCAGTTTCCAATTGTTGAAAAAGCGATTCTGGCCACTTCGGAATACCTCTTTCCAAACGACTTCACCGTTGCATTTGGTGATTCACACCACAGCCGGATCAAAATGGGAGCATTGGAAATGCTTGTTTCTCAGTATCGCAAATATGGTGATACGGTAAAAGAGGCCCAGGTGACACGTCTGCTTAAGAAGTTTATCAGCCGGAAGGAGTATAACCGCGATGAACAGCTGTCATTGTTTCAGCTCTTTTTCTGTGTCGATGAATTAAAAGCTGCCGATATTACAACAGATAGTGGTGAGAACCTGATTACTAATTTATTCTATGCTCCGAATGTCAGCTGGATTGTGCAACGAAATGGTCTTGATCGTCAAAATGGCATGATGATCTCCGAAAACGCATCACTTGGAAACCATTCACACACGAATGGCATCAATATCGAATTGTATGGCAAAGGACTCGTTTTTGCACCCGATTGCGCCGCCGGAGTCAGTTATTGGTCAGCCGATCACAAAGAGTATTACAGCCGTTTTCCGGCACACAACACAGTGGTTGTGGATGGTAAATCGGATTACGGAAATATGAGAGGTGGTTTACCTTTCGAACTGATTTCCAATTACCCCGAAAGCAGTCTGCCAGGCGAACTATGTGGCAATGTTACCTTTACGAATGTCTCCATCACTGAACCCAAAACCGATGCCGGACAGCTGCGCTTGTTAAGCATTGTCAGGACAGGGAAAACGACAGGTTATTTTGTCGATATTTTCAGATCGCACCGTAAAGATGGGAAAGATATTAAAAATGAATACCTCTATCACAGTCAGGGACATCAGTTAACGATCCGCGACGTGAAGGGGATTCCGCTAAAATTGAGTCCGACGGAAGAACTCTCCTCCGCAGCCGGCGATCTGATTGGTTACGATTATTTTAAAGATAAACAGACTATTACAACCGCTCAGCCAACCCTTTCTAAATTTGCAATACAACTGGGCAAAGGTGAAGATGTGGGTGTAAACCTCTGGATGAATGGGAGTCAGGGACGGAAATTGTTTTCGGTGAAAGCCCCGGAGTCGAGGGCTGTGTCTGGCTCTGTACCTGATACCTTACTTGGTAAACCGCTTCCCACATTGATTGTCAGGCAGGAAGGTGAAGCATGGAAACGGCCATTTGTCGCTATCATCGAACCATTTTATGAGAAAGATGCTCCCTCTGTCACGAAAGTTTCCTGGTTCGGATCGGGAGATTCGTTTACAGGTGTTGAGGTAATTTCAAAAGGTGGCCTGAAAAATCAGATATTTAGTGGTGACGGAGAGCAAACCCAATATGAGTCAACAAGTCTAAAATTCGAAGGACGATATGGTGTGATCGGTGAAGCGAACAACTTGCTCACTTCTGTTTTACTTGGCGATGGCCGGTTGATCCAAACCGGTGATTGGAAGATTGAGAATAGTGAATCGAAAAATCCCGTCAGTATCACAATTTTGAAAGGACAGTTACAGATATCTTCTCAGAAAAGTTTCAGGTTAACCATACCTGTTCCGCAATCAAAGGTTGAAAACATTGTTCTGAAAACAACTTCCGATGTGGCTCCGGCTCAATATAAAGGAATAATTTCACAAAGTAAGTATGGCAAAATTGCAGTTTTCGAATTACCGGCATTAAAAAACCAGACTTTGATTATTGAGCAGGGTATAAAATAAACGGTGAAAATAGCATTCCCATTAATTTAAATGGAACAGAAATACAAATACAATAGTCGACTTTCTGATCAAAAAACAAACTGACCGGGGTTGGATCCGGTTTGAAATGCGTAATACAATGGCAGAAAAATTAATTTCTGCTCAGGGAGTCTGGCAAAAGGTGCTCCGGAAAAAACTATCCCGTATGGGCAGCCCGCATAATTTTCGAGCAGCAGATGCATACTCCGTAAACGCCCCGCAACCCCACTTTTTATTTCAGCAGGAATGATACGACCGTTATCGCTTAATAAATAATCTACCTCGGCAGTGCTACTCTTTTCTTCTCTCGACCAGTAATATAGGGCATCATTTCCGGCTGCAGCAAATTCCTGTCCTGCAAATTGCTCCGCCATAGCTCCTTTGTAGATTGCTAAAAGGTCGTCTTCGAGGTATTCCACATCAGCAGATAAACCGCTTATTTGTTGCATCAAACCAATGTCGAGCATCAGTGCCTTGAATTTTTTATCAGATGCAGAAGCTTCCAGTGGAAGTCCTGCAGGACTTTTTCGGATAACTCTTGCCTGGCTTAACAATTCAAAGGCTTTTTTTATGGTTGGTATTGAAAAATCGGTTGATAAATGTGAATACTTAATTTGCTTTCCAATACTTTTAGCGACTGATGCAAAAACAATATTCAGGCAACGTTTATCGGCATAAGGAGCATATTTTGAAAAATCCTGGCGAAAAGTGTCGGCAAGGTTTAGTTGAATATCAAAAACATCCCTGATACGTTTGGTTTCGGAATATCGTTGAACACATTCGGGCATTCCGCCGACAAAAAAATAATTCTTTACTTCATTAATCAGCGAATGATGAATTGAATCAGAAAGTTTTTGCGGAGATGACAAAACTATCTCGGCTAATTTGGATTTACCCGTTGCAAGCAAAAATTCCGGGAAACTCATGGGAAACATATTCAGAAATTCAACCCTTCCAACAGGAATAGAAATATCCTGAAATGCAAATTCAAGTAGTGATCCTGCGGAAATGACGTGCTGTTCAGGCATCTCCTCATAAAAATACCGAAGTGCTTTTATGGCTGAAGGGCACCCCTGGATCTCATCGAAGAAGAGCAAACTTTCACCCTTAACAATGGAGGTGTTAAGAACAATCTCCAACTCTGCCACAATCCGGTGAACATCAAAGTTTAAATTAAAAATGGAATGCCAATCCGGGTGCATTTCAAAATTGATCACATGAATTTTCCCATTAAAGTAATGTTTGCCAAATTCATTAACAATCCAGGTCTTTCCTATTTGCCGTGCCCCCCTTAAAATTAGCGGCTTTCTGTTTGAGCGATTTTTCCATTCAACTAATTTGTTAGTTATAATCCTTTTCATTATTTTTGAGAATATTTATGAGATTCAAGGTAAAATTACTAACTTGCCTTAAGAAATACAAGGTAAAATTACTAATTTTCTTTAAGAAGTACAAGGCATTAGATTATTGAAATTCAAAATTTAATTCTATCAAGTTATCGGAAGAATACTATTGGGACAAAATCTGGACATTTACCTTATTGTAACTACGATTCAAATTCTACATAGAAAATGGTGTTCCGAAATCACAATATAATCGGGGCGGGAGCGAAAAGCCAAACGAGAAGCAGAAAAATAAGATAAAAGATGAAAAACAAGGCAATTGTAATTCCGGCTGTTCTTTTAATCGTTACAATGGGGAATTATTTTAGAATAGTTCCTGATGGCAGCGTTCGGGCTGTTGACTTTCTAAACATTTGGGCTATCGGAGCTTTATCAGGAGTACTAATAGTTCAGATTGTTCTGGCAATAAAGGCGAAAAGGAAATAAATTCTTTGCATTTAACAAGCTGGTAGTGAGTTGAAAGGCTAAATGATTCAGGATTCATCATCCAGGAGATTCCTCGAATCGTTGAGGTCTGAATATGTTTTTTTGTACCGCTGATTGTTTTGATATTTTATTAACCAGGGTGTTAGAAGAAGGATCGGAATTACGATCAGGATTAATGATTGAAATTCATTCGTGCCTGATAGATTCTTAACGCCTCCAATATCCTGAATATAACAACGAATAATCCAGACTGCTGCCAGGTATAAAAGAACGAGATAGGATAAAAAATCAAAGGTTTTTATCCTGTTCAATTTTTTGAGGAAGTAAATGACAGACTCTCTGACTGAGAGATTGTCAGCATTTTTTGCAAGGACTAATAACCGGTTAATCTCTGACGTTATTTGAACAAGAAGAAATAGACCGACCACTGAGAAAGTTAGAATAGAACTTGCTGCTAAGTTTAACTCAAGATACACGAAAGCATATAGCATCAGACCAATAAAAATGGTTAAGAACATCGAATACAATATGATTTTCAATTTTATGTCGTATAAGACTTTTGCGATCGTTTTACTGTGATTCATCTTTATGACTTCTTCGATATTTGAATTCTCGCCAATATTCTGCTGACTTTTAATGTGCGCTTTCTGCCACATCGTTTTTAAATCAATGTTCTCCATTTTCCAGTATTTTAATAAGTTGATTTTTAATTCTGTTGATTCTAACGCCTACATTGCTTTCCGAAATGCCAATTATTTCACCAATTTCGTGATAACTGTATTCTTCGAGGTATAAGAGGATTATTGCCTTCTCAATATCTGATAATTGATTGATTGCCAGATAGAGTTTATCCTTTATCTCCGAGCCCGTGTTACTTTCACTTTCCGGAAGATTGTATTCAAATTTTGATAGTTCAGTGTATCGTGGTTGGAGACTTTGTTTGCGAATAATATCTATTGCTGTGTTTAATGCTACTCTGTATAGCCACGTAGAGAATGCTGATTGGTTTCTGAAGCTTGGGTAGGCTTTCCAAAGCCTTATCAATATTTCCTGGTAATAGTCCTCTTTGTCTGGATTCCGATAGAAATAGACATTACAAATTTTCTGTAAAATCCCCTGGTGCTTACCGATCAATGCGATAAATTTCTCTTTCACTTTCAAGTAGATTGGATTACTGTCAAGTTAGTCGTTTTTATCAGTTCGAATATTACAAAATGTGAGAGAAAACTACTTGCTTGCCTATTGGGAAATTGTTATCAATCCATTGAGGGAAGCTGGAATAATTGATCCTTAATCCTATAAAAGATTGTTTCACAAAATTGTATGAATACTTCAATTTCGGAAAGTGTGGGTTTTCCATGAGGGAGAAGTCCTAAGTCTCCAGGATACCTTGAATCGATATAAACCTCATTGATAATACTAAGCAGGATCATTTCATTTTCTGAAAGCTGAATATTTGCTATTAATTGTAACCTTAGAAGATCATGTGATTTGATTGAAGGTTTATTTTGTTCTTCGATCACGGCTTTGAAGCATTTTTCTATACATTGCTGACAATGAAATGATGCCACATTTGTAAGCCTTTCGTCAACTGCGAGTGTTTTGGCTGAAAGAAGGTCATCTTCGGCAGAGGTCAACCAATCTTTAGTTGTTAGATTCATAAATAACAGATCCGTTACTAATTATATCCTTTTTAAAACTGCTGTTTAATTGAAGAAATTTTTCAAACATGGGTTTGGTATGTACGATCAGGTCGATATCAGCAAATTTTCTCAACGGATAAAGGGCATTAGCTATTATAAGCTTGATTTCCATCTTTTGTGAAAATGATTCGAAAACAAAATTATCATTAGTAACTACCAATAAATCAATATCGCTATCGTCTGACTGAGTTCCTTTTGCATATGAACCAAACAATATAACCTTGCTTACATTCAATGGTCCTAATGCAAGACCTATCTGAGCTATGATGTCATTTTTAGTCATAAGACAAATATAAGTAAAAAGTTAATACCAGAACCTATTTTGTACTTTACAATTTTCTGTCAGCACCGGATTTCGTTCAATTGTATTACAACTTTATTACAACTTTGTTTCAACTTTGTTTCAACTTTATTTTTTCTCCATCAAATGATTCAGAAACTTCACGGCCGATTCAACATCAAGCCGTTTGGCGATAATGTGCTTTGTCGGGTCAAGGATATACATTACGGGTGTACTATATACATCGTAAAGTGAGCGGAAATTGGAGGTTACTGAAGGATCCCAGACATTGGTCCAGTCGTTGATCTTATACTCACTGATTGCTTTCATCCAGTCGTCCTTTTTATTTTGGGTACAAACCGCGTAAATATCAACTCCCTTATCCTTAAACAACAGATACAAATCTTTATATAGTTGAGGAACAGTTTTCTTACAATGGCTGCAATTGGGTTCCCAGAATAAAAGGATCGTATATTTAGAATTCATCTGGCGCAAACTATAATACATCCCTTCAGAATCCGGAAGTTTCAATTCAGGAGCCAGATTACCAATTAAATTTGGTTTGATTACCCTTACTTTCTCTTTGACTTTGGCCAATGCTGCCGTATCGAGCCACGCCGCCTTGCCGTTGAGAAAATAACGTTCAGCAATCTCAACAAATAGCTTATCCATCCCCATCACCTCCGAACTGAGCGCATCGTTGAGTCTTTGTAATGAGATATAGCGAAACATCTCTTCGTTCGCCTTAGCTTTTTCAATCACGGTGATAGTGGGACGCAAAAACGAATCGGGAATCTGTAATAACGTGTTTTTGAAATAACCATCTAATCTGCCGTCAATCAATGGTGTTCTGATCATGCCGGGTTGTGCAAAATTGAAATTATCCCAGTAATGGGCTACCATAAAATTGTAATTCATCACCCATTTCAGCGAATCGGGGTTTTTACAATCTGCAGGTACAATAAAGGGTGCAGGTCGCGGGTAAATCATCGAACGAAGAAAATCGGCTAAAAAGGTGCCCTGGTATTCGAGAGATTTTTTCTCCCAATAACTCTCCATATCATTGTTTAATCTTTCGATATCGGCGGTGAGTATTTTGAGGGAGTCAGGATTACTTTTATGTGCCTCATAATCTTTTTGCAATTTTTGTTGTTTGTTCCGCTGAACGGAAAGAAAATCCTGGTATTGCTGAAACGCTTCAGTCTCGGTGGCTCCTTCAAAAACACGTTTTGCCAGAGGATCAAAGGAGGTACGAATAGTAAACTGCTGATCGGCACCTAATAAAAAATCGAAGTATTTGTCTTTGTTTAAATAGGCGATATAGATTCCCGGAGAGCGTTTTTCCTTGTTCTGAAATATTGCGGTTCCTGTTTTATCAAGTCGCGCAGAATCAATAAGAAGTACCTTACTCCCATAATAGTGAGCCAGATAAATATTTGTGTCTTTCAAGCCTTCGAGTGTAATCTTGATTTGAAATGGCTGAGCCCACGATTCTATCGAAAACGCAGTTATTCCAAGTAACAGAAAAACAATAAGTTTGGTAGAAATCTTCATAACGCATTATTTTCCCCAAATTTAAGAACTACTATGCAATTGACAATTTTTTCCTAATTTTATTCTCTGATAAACATTCAAGAAAATGAAATGACTTCCGATAAGTTCAAAGGAAAATTTGAAGGACTGAAACTTCCAAAAGAGGTGGTTAACAAGATATACAGCAGAAATGCAATCAGATGGTATAAACTGCCTGTCAATCATTTTTGAATAAAAAAAAACCGGATCATCTCCGGCTTCTTAAATTCCTGTATTTTAAGAATTCTGAAAACACCGTTGCAAAGAGCAAATCATTGGATTAGATTAACACTTCCATAGCTGCTTTCGATCCGGACAGACGATTTCGGATTTTCTGAATTTCCGATGATGCCGTTGACTTCATAACTTGTGTTTTCGCGCATCCTATTCAGTTTGCCGTCGGGATGTTTAATATCGCTGTAACGGACTTTACCGTTTAGTTTATAGGCTGCATCGGATGCAATTCCCAGTTTTATTCCGGCGTATTTGCTTTCCACTGTGATGCTTTCGAATCCGGCAGGAATCTCTTTAATGGTCACGCCGCCATAGCCGTTAATCAAACTGAGTTTTTCAGTCAGTTTGTCAACTGTGACTCCGGTGTACATTGAGTTTATTATCAGCGTATTCATATTTTGGATGCTGTAATTGTCATATTTCGAATTGGCATCAATTTGTTTGCATTTATCGATAATCACACCCGAATAGCGGGTCTCTAACTTCAGGTTATTCGCTTTTTCAAGTTTGAGTTTTGAATAGCTTAATACCAGTGAAAGGTCTTTTGTCTCAACAACATTTACTTTGCTGTAGGCAATATCCATCGAAAGATCGGGTGAGAGTAGCTTTTGTCCGTTGAGCGCTCCATACTTGATTTCAAAAGTTCCTTTGGCGGTCAGATCTTTCATATTAACGTTTCCATATTTTTGTACCACCTCAAGTTCGCGATCAGCCGGAACCGAAATATGATAATCGATACTGAATTCGGTATTCCAGTTTTGCATACTCTCAATTTCGGTGATGGCCACAACTGTGCTGCCATTCAGATTCACCGAAACATTGATGCCATCCAACAAACGTTTTGCCCTGTCTGAGCTTCCTTCCACCCAAATATCGGCTGAAACGATCACTGAATCGGTGCGATTGTTTTCAATGTAAATATTCCCGTATTTATTATTCAGATCGAGCTTATGAACAGCATTAACCGGGTAGTTTTTATATACTCTCTTGGAGACTTTTTCGGCATTGACATTCAGTGATATCAACAACACCACCGCGACTAAAATATTAAATTTCAGGGTTTTCATGATTTTTTCTTTTTAATTGTTTTACGTTTTCCAAATCTGTTTTTATAGTATTCACGATATCGAGCTTAGTTTGATAATATTCAATCATCGCATTGATGATTCTTTCGTCGTTGGGATTGGCCCTGTACTCTTGCTGCAGATTCACAAACAAACTATCCATTTCGGCGAGCTCATGTTTAATCTGGACAATTTCCTTATGCGATCCGATCCCCTCTTTGGCCATCTGTTCAAGGTCGCGGATACCGTTATTGATACTATTTGTATAGTAGAATGAGGCTTCGCCGAGATCACTTTTGACAGCGACCGATTCCTGAACTTTGGTTTTATGATTCCTGAGATGGACATATAAATTTGCCGATAACAGGACAATTACGAGCACAACTGCAACTTTCAGAAAAGGTGAGATATGTAACCTTTTTCGTTTCGATTCCGGCAACCGGAGTTTTTCTTTGAAGCGATCAAAGTGCCCTTCTTTCGGTTCCTCTTCGAACTCAGCATGATGCTCAATCAATATTTTACTTAGTTCATCCATAAATTACCTCCTTCATTTGTTTTCTTCTGTTCTCTGTCAGGATCTCCTTAAGCCGCTGACGTGCCCGCGAAAACTGTGTCCGTGATGTCACATTCTTTATTCCAAGTATTTCACTTACCTCCTCATGATCGTAACCCTCCAGAAGAATCAGCGAGAGAATCGTCCGATAACCATCAGATAAGGAATTAATTGCATATTTTACCTCCTCCACGGTAATCGATTCCACTTCGGGTTCCGGTTCGTTGGCGACAGGAAGTTCGGTATGTAGTTCTTCAAAAAGCACTTTTCTTTTTCGCAAAACATCCAATGAACGGTTGATAACAATCTTTTTCAGCCATGCTCCGAAACTCACTTCGCCACTGTAGGTTTTCAAATTTCGGAAGGCAGTAAGAAACGACTCCTGCATGATATCCTCAGCCTCTTCGGGTACACAAACGATCCGCAGACTTGAGTTATACATCGACTTGTAATAGAGCCGGTAGATATCAAACTGTGCTTTCTTGTCGCCGTCACAACAACGATCGAGCAAATCCTGGTGAATATTGATGTACTTGTTTCCCAATTGATCTGATTTTCGAGTAAAGGACGAAGTTATATTTTCTTTGTTGCATTAATTTCCTATTTTTATAAAAAATCATAACAATCTCATGAAGAGTTACGATCCGCAAATGCACACGGCAGAACATATTCTGAATCAGACCATGGTGAGAATGTTTGGCTGCGAAAGATCCTTCTCGAGTCATATCGAAAAGAAAAAATCAAAATGCGATTACCGTTTTGACCGGCCGCTCACTCAGTATGAGGAGTTGGAACTTGTGAACCAGATTAATGAAGTGATTAGACGGAATATTGAAGTGAAGGAACAATTCCTGACACTGGCTGAGGCTTCTGAAAAATTTAGCCTGAGTCGTTTGCCTGAAGGAACAGGTGATGAAGTCCGTATTGTCACTGTCGGCGATTATGATGCCTGTCCGTGTATTGGTCCACATGTTATGAATACCTCTGAAATAGGTGTTTTTCAATTGGTTTCCACCACTTGCGAAAACGGGATTTTGCGGGTTCGGTTTAAATTGTTGGAATGAGGTATTGGGCTAAAGCCCTCTAAATAATTTAGTCTAAAATACACAACCTGAAGGTCGTGGCAATTCATGGTGAGGAGTCTTTCATTCTTTTATTATTCATTTTTGAGTCCTCTGAGAATTTTTTGCCACGAAGTAATCGGGAGTGGTGAAACTCGAACCTCAAAACAGATAACAAAAATTTAGTGTAAATCAAATGATTACAAAAGAGTTAACGATGAGTTTCATATCATACAAATCCCCCCTGGCCCCCTTTTCGCGAAAGGGGGAGTTCGTGAAAGTTAATTCCTCAATTAAAGATGAAATTGATGATACATGTTTGTGGATAATCGGCTGAAATTGAACGGCTCCCCATCCCCCTTTTTTCAAAGGGGGGCAGGGGGGATTTGGAAAAGGGGGAATACAAGGGGGATTTTTTAATTATGGATTTACCAATGCGCATCCATGGCTTATCTTGAGAAAAAGAGTTATATAGGAGGCACTAAGACACCAAGTTGCACAAAGCAATAGATATGCGCAATTTAAACTTAGTGAAACTTAGAGCCTTTGAGTCTTAGTGGCATTTTTCTTTTAACTTTCGGAGTAAATTTGTTCTTTCATTTTAAAATGGCTACACTCGAAATATACAAAGCATCGGCCGGATCGGGAAAAACATTCCGGATTGTGCGCGAATACCTGAAAATGGTTTTCCAGCGCCCCGGAGCTTACAAAAATATTCTGGCAGTTACCTTTACAAATAAGGCGACTGCCGAAATGAAGGATCGCATTCTGAAAGATCTTTCTTCACTTGCTGCGGGAAAACCTTCGGGACATCTGGAATACCTGAAAACGGAGTTTCGTCAAAATGATGAGGAGATTCGGACAACAGCCGCAAAAATATTGCAGTTGATTCTGCACGATTACTCCAGGTTTTCGGTTAGCACAATCGACAGTTTTTTCCAGCGTGTGATCAGGGCATTTTCGCGAGAGATGAGGCTTAATGCTTCCTATCGTACCGAACTCGACGCGCAGCTGGTGCTTGAAGAGGCAGTTGACAGGCTTTTCCTCGAAATTGATAATAATCCCGGACTTAAAACATGGATGCTCGAATATGCTGATGAGAACCTGAGGGAGGGGAGGAACTGGAATTTCAGGGATGATCTGACCGGACGTGGAAATGAGCTTTTTAAAGAAGAGTTTAAGCTATTCAGTGAACCCTTGTTACAGAAACTGGCTGATAAGAGCTACCTGACCAAATACAATCAGGAACTCAGGGTGGTGCTCGATATTTACGAGAGTAAGCTGAAAAATATTGGCAAACAAGGACTTGCGCTAATCGCAGCTCAGGGATTGAGCATTGAAAATTTCAAATACGGAAAAGCATCGTTTGCCACGCATTTTAATAAACTGGCCGATGGAAACCTTGATCTTCCCGGATCGCGCACGCTCGATGCTTGTGATAACATTGATGCATGGTCAAAGGCAACTGATAAACCGGAATTAAAAGATAGAATTGAAACAGTTTACAATTCAGGATTAAACAACCTGCTGGTAAGCTCTATTGAATTGATGAACACAGAAGGAGTTTATGCCAATACAGCAAAAGCGATTCTTGCTAACCTGTTTTCATTCGGTTTATTGACCGATATAGCTCTGAAAGTTCAGGAAGTTTCGAAAGAGAAAAACCTTGTTTTACTCAACGATTCAAGCCAATTGTTGCGCAAAGTGATTGCCGGAAGCGATTCCCCATTTGTTTATGAGAAGATGGGATCGGTTTACCGAAATTTTATGCTTGATGAGTTTCAGGATACTTCCCGGCTGCAGTGGCTCAATTTCAAGCCTTTGATCGAAAATTCCTTAGGAGAAGGAAACCGGAATATCATCGTCGGCGACGTTAAACAGTCGATTTACCGCTGGCGTAATGGCGACTGGAATTTGCTGGCGACTCAGGTTGAGAACGATCTGTCGCATTTTGGCACTTCGGTTGTGTCGCTTGATACAAACTGGCGAAGTGCGAAAAAAGTGATCGATTTCAACAATATCCTGTTCAGGGAATCGGCCCGGCTACTGAACAACAATTTTGAGTCAACGTTCACAGGTTCTGGTCACTCTTTCGAAGAGTTACCTGATATGAAGGGAATTATAGAAAAGGCATATAGTGATCATTTTCAACGATATTCTGGCAGGGCCTCGACGGAAGGATATGTAAGGGTTCAGTTTATTGAAAATGAGAATAGTAACTTAAAGGCTGACTACCAGAAGCTTGCTATATCGAACATGATTACCCAAATTGAAACGGTACAGGCAAACGGTGTACGACCCGGAGATATTGCTATTCTGGTTCGAAGTAAAAGTGAGGGGTCGATGATTGCCAAAGCGTTACTCGATCGAAAAATCAGTAATCCGGATAGTTCTTTTTGTTATGATGTGATTTCCAACGATTCATTGATTATCGGCCAGTCGCCCGTTGTGCGGTTTATTCTCAATTTTTTCACTCTGTTCGCCGGCTCTGATAATGATATCGTAAAGGCCGATCTTGTTTATAGCTATTTTAATTACCTGATTCCGTTGATTGAAAGAACTGAAGCTCCGTCAGCAGATAAATATCACACTTGGTTTGCTGTTAATCAGGCAGTACCCGAACTATTTAAGCCGTGGTTCCGAACAATGGGAAATGATGCATTTGACACATCATTATTAAGTTTGCCGTTATTCGAACTTGCCAGCCATATCGCGCAAAATTTCGGTCTGAATAAAATAAAAGGGGAAATGGTTTACCTCGAATCATTTCTCGATCTCGTACTCCAATACGGCAGAGACGAAGCGGGTGGAACTGCCGGCTTCCTCGACTGGTGGAATACAACCGGTAGCAATAAGACCATCACGCTTTCCGAAGGTCAGAATGCCATTTCTATCCTGACGATTCATAAATCAAAAGGACTTGAGTTTCATACGGTGTTTGTGCCACTTTGCGACTGGGAAATTGTTCCCTCAGCGAATAAAGCGCCGTACCTGTGGTGTCATCCCAATCAGGCTCCTTTTGATAAAATGGATCTCGTCCTGGTCCGGTATGGAACCGTACTACAGCGAACATTGTTTTCGGATGCTTATTTTAAGGAGATGCTTTATTGCTCGGTCGATAATCTGAATCTTCTCTATGTTGCTTTTACAAGGGCAATTAACTCATTATTCGTCTTTTGTCCATACGCTCCCAAATTGAATAGTCCCTATAAAAATATAGCTGCAATGATACAGGGTATTATGGAGAATCCACCGTTACTAGATTCTGCCGACCACGAAAAATATATTGACTTAACCGAATTCTATAATCCCGGGACAAAAACATTCGAAATCGGAGAGATCAGGAAAGTGTTGTATACGGCACAAGCTCAGGCTTCTGATAATAAAGAACTGGATGGTCTGGTCCTCGCAGGCAAAGGTGACCGGCTAAAACTCAGAATACATAGCGACAGCTATTTCGACCTGTATGATACCCAAAAATCGGAACGCATTGGTTATGGAAAATTAATGCACGAATTGTTTGAAAAGATTGCCACAATTGACGATGCTTCGCCTTCGCTGAAGCGAATGGTTTCTGAAGGGAAAATTGATACAAAAACGAGTGAGGAATACCTGCAGCTGATCGGCAAAATACTTGCCGAAGAGCCATTCCGGTCCTGGTTTAGCAGCGACTGGAAAGTATTGAACGAACGGGATATCCTGCGTGGTGATGAGAAACGGCATCGGCCTGACCGTGTAATGATAAAAGGAAATGAATTGGTGGTTGTTGATTATAAAACAGGGTTAAAATCGGATAAAGATTTTACTCAGGTTAGTGGGTATCTCAGAGATTTTAGTAAAATGGGATTTGTTCAGCCTAAAGGCTATCTTTGGTATATTTCAAATAATGAATTAATTGAAGTTTTATAGATTAAACAATGAGAAAAATAAAAAACCCGTATGCCGCGTCCGGTAGATTAGATTATCAATGTTTTGGATGTTCTCCAAATAATCCGATCGGACTTCACCTCGAATTTTGGGAGAAGGGTGAAGAGGTGATCGCCAAATGGATGCCCCGCAAATCACTCCAGGGATTCAGGGATGTATTGCATGGTGGGATTCAGGCCACTTTGCTCGATGAAATTGCAGGTTGGGTGGTTCAGACACAATGTAAAACTGCGGGTGTTACCACTTCCATGGAAGTCAGTTATCTGCGTCCTGTGCTGGTAAGTGATGGAGAGATAACCTTGCGGGGAAAGGTGATGGAAACCGGAAGCCGAATGGCTATCATCGGGGCTGAATTGCTTGGGCATGATGGAAAAGTGTGCGCTTCAGCCGTAATAAAATACTTCCTCTTTAGTGAAGATAAGGCCACCAAAGAATACTTTTATCCGGGTGCTGATGCGTTTTAAGGTTTATAAAACAAATTTACTGCCCGATCTCTTTCCTGATCAAATTTTCGATCTCGGTGAGCTTTTCCAAAGGAAAAGTGAAGTTGGTTATTTTATAAATTAGATGGGATAATTGATCGATCTGGCTGGCTTTTTTATATGTTTATTTTGGTTATTAATTCTTTTGTTTTTATTACTGTCGCAAATTCTTTGTGCAAACTTGCTAATGCTGTCTCATGTATTATTTCTGCAGAGTATTTTTGTCCATCTGCTCCTTCTATGTCAAATGTTGCTGTTGCGTCAGAAACTACAAACGTGTCATAACCATAATTCCCGGCCATTCTAGCTGTCGTTGATATACAATGGTCAGTTGTCAAACCAACTATTATGAGTTTTTTAATGTTGGATTTATCGAGTTGTTGTTTCAAATCTGTCCCAATAAATGCACTACTTACATTCTTTTTAATTATTTGTTCTCCATCATTTGGCTTTATTATGTCTTGAAAATCATTACCGATATTTCCTTCAGCAAGTTTTGAATTAGGGTTTGTCGAACAGTGCTGAATGTGAAAAATTGGTAAATTATTTTGTCTCCAAAAATTAAGGAGTTTCCTTGCGTTAGTCTCTGCTTCAGGATTGTTTCTGTGTCCTCCCCAGTACTCAATATCTTCAAATCCCTTTTGTATATCAAGCAGTATTAAAGCTGGTTTGTCTTGTTTTGTCATATAAGTTATGTTGTTTGTTTTTTAAGCTTGTTATGTGCATATGCTATTATCATTATTCCTCAATTATCTTTAAAATATTTTCTTTTATGTTTTTGTATTCTTCAAGATTAAATAAAGGATGTTTGGAATTTAAACTGTCCTTAATATTTTTCACAATTTGAGGATTTGTAATATTGCGACTTACTTGTCCTTTACCTATTGTATCTTTCGTAATGGGGTAATCGATTTTATAAACTCGGCATAATGCAATTCGTTTCAAAGATTTATAATGATACGTATAAGGACCATGCTCAGGATCCCAGAACGGAAATAAACCTTCATCATAAAGTTTTTTCCACATCTCAATAGTATTTTTCCTTAGTTGTATATATTCAATATCGGCAACAAAATATGTCTCTTTAAAAGTTGGCAACTCTTGTAAATACTTTCTGCCTTCAGGTGATAATTCATATTTCTTAGATTCTTTAATGTCAGAACAGCATAATATTATATTTTCTGCATTTTTAGAGCTTTTTGTACAAAACATTATTTGCTTTTTCTCAATGAGTCCGAAATAATTAACATAATCTAAAATATCGACGGATATTTTATCTGAATTATTTTGTGTAAATGTAGGTATACTCGAGTCAGTCTTTTTGACATTTGTATTTGCAGAAGTTAACTGTCGATAATTCTTTAATTCATTTTCATTATTTGAAATCAATTGCTTCTGCTCAGAAATTAAATTGTCATAATATGTCTGAATTTCTTTGATTTTTTGTTCTTTCTCATTTGTCAAGTCTGATATTAGCGAAGCGATATTAGCATTTTCAATTTTTATATTCTCTTTTTTTGTTTCGCTATCCTCAAATTCTGCTTCTAATTCTTGTAGATGTGATTTAATAGTTCCATTTGCTAGCGCGTCATGTGATAATATGTTTTTAAGTATATCAGCTTTGTCTAGTAATTCATTTTGTTTTATTACACAAATTAATGTATCTCTAAATTTGTCTTTCATTATCCAGAATGGATGGAAAATCCATAATTCTTTGCCATTACATAATATTGCTAAAGTCTGTCTTCCGTCATCTCCATCCCAATAACGTTTTAATTGAGCGACGTGGTCTTCTAATTTTTTTGTGTGATGTTTTGCCTCAAACAATAAAGAATATTTTGAATTGCTATGTTTAACTGTTATATCCATATTCTTACTTTCAAGATTATATCTTTCATGGCCTAACAGATCAATCAAGGGCAAAATAAACTTTATTTTAACTTCTTCTTCATTTTTACATTCTGCCTGCAAATCAATGTTGCTGAGTTTTTTTAATTTTTCTAAGTCCATATTCTTTTTATTTATTGTAAAGTGTCAGGGTTCAAGCATCGCACATAACGTTCCGCAGCTACACGCAGGCGGGGTTTTTTATCACTAAACTATTTACGTATCAATATTTTACTTTTTCTTCTTTCCTATCCTGCGAACACCAAAATCTCGCTTGCGGGTAGGTGCTGTTGTGGTTAGTTACTTTATTGATATATCCAATTTTCGTCCCAATCCAGTCTCAATAATTTTTCTTAAAGTGGCAATTTCCAAATCAGATCTATCATTCTCAATCTTAGAAATATAAGTTCTT
>JAPLDR010000075.1:0-1108 GCA_026391655.1 Bacteroidia bacterium
AAAAAACCCGCTATCTTCATTATCTTTTGAGAGAACTTCTATGCCATTGTCAGTCAATTCAATAGAATTCAATTTTTCTTCAATCACAAAATAGAGTGGATCAGTGGCTTCATACATGTTTTTGTTGTTGTCCTGCATGTAGAAGTTCTCTATTTTGAGCATTTTGGCTTTATTTCCCTCTTCGCTCATAAACCGGATAAGTGCTTTATGCTTTGGAAGCCCTTTATATGCACGGAAAAGGGCAAGCGCACCCTCTTCGGACTCTTTGCTGTTGGATGACGCGATTTTCCGTTTTGCTTCAACAAGAAACTGGTTAACCAGTTCGCGTTGCGATTTCACCAATCGCTCTACAGGTGCTTTGAGTTCATCAAACAATTGATTTTCACCCTTTGGAACAGGACCGGAAATAATCAGTGGAGTACGGGCATCGTCAATCAAAACAGAGTCAACCTCATCGACTATAGCATAATGATGTTTACGCTGAACCAGGTCAGCCGGACTCACCGCCATATTATCGCGAAGGTAATCGAAACCAAATTCGTTATTCGTACCGAAAGTAATATCAGCCTCATATGCTTTTCGTCTTTCAGTCGAATTGGGCTGATGCTTATCAATACAATCGACCGATACGCCATGAAACTGATAAATTGGTCCCATCCATTCGGAGTCACGTTTAGCCAGATAGTCGTTCACTGTGACCAAATGCACTCCGCGACCTGCAAGCGCGTTCAGAAATACGGGAAGCGTTGCAACAAGCGTTTTTCCTTCGCCGGTTCCCATCTCCGAAATCTTTCCGCTATGAAGTACAATACCGCCAATAAGCTGTACATCATAATGTAACATATTCCATTTTTGCACCGTACCACCTGCAATCCATTCATTTTTATAGATCGCTTTATCGCCATCGATTTCGACAAAATCTTTGGTGATGGAAAGGTCCCGGTCAAAGTCTGTAGCAGTCACGACAATAGTTTCATTCTCCACAAACCGTCGGGCGGTATCCTTCACAATGGCAAAAGCAGTAGGAAGTACCTCATTCAATATCTCTTCTATTTTTTTCAGAATGATCTCTTCCAATTTATCCACCCTGTCGTATAGCTTTTCACCC
>JAPLDR010000075.1:1147-12101 GCA_026391655.1 Bacteroidia bacterium
GTCACCCTCTTCAAGAGGAAGTTCACCGCTCTCGGCCTTCTCTTTAAGCGAAGCTATTTCGTCTTCATCGTCTTTAATATAATCAAGTATCTTAACTCTGAGCATGGCAGATTCAGCTCTTAGCTCATCGTTCGTTAAGTTTGGGAATCGCAGGTATTCCTGTTTAATCTGCAGTAAAACAGGCGTTAACTCTTTAATATCTTTTTGAGATTTGTTTCCAAAAATATTTGAAAGCACATTTAATAAGAATGACATTACTTTATGTTGTATGATTAATATCTATATAAACAATCAGGTACAAATGTAACTCAAAAGTTGTAAGTATCGAAATCTATGGAAGCAATTTAATAAAACGGAGAAGGTTAAAGGCAGGAGTCAGAAGGTAGCAGAAGAAAAATGTTATACAATAAAAAAAGAGCAGGTCAAAAAACCTACTCTTTTCCATATTACTGGTAATTATGACCAAGGTTCAATATCAGGCCTTTGCACCGGCAAAAGGATCAACAAATACACGTGTCTGCATTTCGCGATCCATCATTAACAATCCCTGACCTTCACCTTTAATCAATTTGAGGTTATGAAGGATCTGTTCAACATTAGCCTCTTCTTCAACCTGTTCGTCAACAAACCATTGCAGAAAACTCTTGGTTGCGTGGTCACTCTCTTTTATTGCAATGTCCATTAGTTTATTGATAAGGCTGGTAACCAACTGTTCGTGAACAAGTGTTTCTTCAAAAACATTGACGGTTCCCTTAAAATCGACTTGCACTTCCCCGATAGGAGATAGCTTAACGTTTCCACCACGTTCGTTTACATAATCGAAGAATCGGGTTGCATGGGCAAGCTCTTCCTGATATTGTATACGCATCCAATTCGCATAACCTGCCAGGCCAACTGAATGAAACCAGGCAGACATCGACAAGTAAAGGTATGCTGAATGAAATTCAGCATTTATTTGCTCATTCAGAGCAACTTCCACTGCTTTTTTTATCATATCTTTAAAATTATATTTATTATAAAAAATTTATAAAGTCTAAATGGAAAAAACCAAAATACTTCCCCTGATTAATTACTCATTCTGCTGTTCAAAAGTTTTGACAATTCGGCCATAAAAAGCTCTGTTGAAAGATAATGTTCAGGTTTCAACTTGTCACCATAGACCGAAAGGGCAAGATCCTTGGTCATTTTACCGGCTTCAACAGTGTCGATGCAAACTTTTTCGAGTAACAGTGAAAAATCGATCAACGGCTGATTATTATCCAGTTTTCCGCGGAATGCAAGTCCTCTTGTCCATGCAAAAATAGAGGCGATCGGATTGGTTGAGGTTGGTCTCCCCTTCTGGTATTCCCTGTAATGTCGGGTCACAGTGCCATGGGCTGCCTCTGCTTCCATCGTATCGCCTTCAGGAGTCAATAAAACAGAAGTCATTAAGCCAAGTGATCCAAATCCCTGAGCGACAGTATCTGACTGAACATCACCATCATAATTCTTACAAGCCCAGATAAAATTGCCATTCCATTTCAAAGCAGAGGCGACCATATCATCAATCAGGCGATGCTCGTAAGTAATGCCGGCTGCAATAAATTGTGGTTTATAAACGTTAACAAAAATCTCTTCGAAAATATCTTTAAAAAAGCCGTCATACTTTTTCAAAATCGTGTTTTTTGTCGAAAGATAAAGCGGCCATTTTTTAGTGAGCGCCATTTTAAAGCAGGCGTGGGCAAAACCCCTTATTGAAGCTTCGGTATTGTACATCGAAAGGGCAACACCCGGTCCTTCGAAATGATAAACATCGTGTGGTTGTGCTCCCGAACCATCATCGGGTGTAAAAGTCATTGTCAGCTTTCCGGGACGGTCAACTACGATATCGGTAGCCCGATACTGATCGCCAAATGCATGACGACCAATCACGATAGGTGCCGTCCATTGCGGAATAAGCCTCGGAACATTCGATACAACAATCGGTTCGCGAAAAATAGTTCCATCAAGGATATTCCGGATGGTTCCATTCGGTGATTTATACATTTTCTTCAGACCAAATTCGATCATTCGTGCTTCGTCGGGGGTAATCGTAGCACATTTAATACCAACCTTATACTTTTTGATGGCGTAAGCAGCATCAACAGTAACCTGATCATCAGTAGCATCGCGATGCTCAATCCCCAAATCATAATATTTAATGTCGATATCCAGAAAAGGGAGAATCAGTTCTTCCCTGATCATTTTCCAGATGATGCGGGTCATTTCGTCCCCGTCGAGTTCCACTACAGGATTTAGTACTTTAATTTTTTCCATTAAAACGATTTTATATTACAAATTAAAAATGTTCAAAATCCAAACCAAATTTCGATTTAAGAGCAGCAAGCGCGGGATATCTTTCAACAAGCGAAGACCATCTTTCGGCATCCGTGTAAGGGATATTTGATTGATGTGCGGCATTGGACGATACCTTAAACTGAATTTCAATGGCTTCGTTTCCAAACTGATTGCGCAAATAACTCAATAATTTAGGCTTAAGCTCCATCGTAAGCCGGTGAAACTGAAGTTCTGTATCGAGTTCGTATTCGATCAGCCACGCTCCGGTCAAACTCGGTTCGCGGGTACCAAGGGCTGATTTTAATTGCGGAGCATCGATTTTCCCCACAAAAGTCCTCCATGCTTCCAGTAACTCCTCCTGTGAAAAAGGATGGTCAATACCATTTTTAGAATACTCATTAGCAGCAGCTTCTGAGACTATACCCAACTCTTCCAGCTTAGGCTCTTCCCTTAAGGCATCGAGAATGGAAGGTGTTGAATAATCTCCGCGTACTGTCACCCTTCGTGTTGTAGGACGATGATTGACAGGTTCGGCAACAACTGATTTTGACGGAGGGGTAACTTGCTGATTATGAACTGTATTTGAATGATTTACACTTTTGGAAGGTTCAATCTCTGCGAAAATTGGCAGAAGCGAAAGTGAAGCTATTGCATCATCAATTGTTTTTTTTTTAATGACTCCTCCAACTGAGCGATTCTGACAAGTGCCAACTCAACTAAAAAACGTTGGTTGGATGACGATTTATAATTTATATCACAGTCAGAAGCGAACTGAAGAGCGCCGATTAAGAAATTAACGGTACAGTCTGCCGCCTGTTTTTTATAATGTTCGCGGATCTCCCCTCCCACTTCGAGCAGCTGGACAGTAACGACATCTTTGCAGATTAAAAGATCCCTGAAATGTTGACCAAGTCCCATAATAAAATGATGAGCATTGAATCCTTTATCTAATATCTCACTGAATATCATTAAAGTACCCGAAATATCACCTTTCTGAAAACTATCTGTCAACTTGAAATAATAGTTGTAATCGAGAACGTTCAGATTGGCAATCGTATCCTCGTAAGTGATATTGGCTCCGCAGAAACTGACCACCTGATCGAAAATCGATAGTGCATCGCGCATAGCGCCGTCAGCTTTTTGAGCGATCACATTCAACGCTTCAGGCTCAGCATTTACGTTCTGTTTACTGGCAATTTCACGGAGATATTTCTCGATATCAGTAATGGTGATCCGGTTAAAATCGTAGATCTGACAACGCGATAATATGGTTGGTAAAATCTTATGCTTTTCAGTTGTTGCCAGGATAAAGATGGCATGTGCCGGAGGTTCTTCAAGCGTTTTCAAAAATGCATTGAAAGCCGATTGCGACAACATATGTACCTCATCGATAATATAGACGCTGTATTTTCCGATCTGTGGCGGGATTCTCACCTTATCGACCAGTGAACGGATATCGTCAACAGAGTTATTAGAGGCAGCATCCAGTTCGTGGATATTATACGAACGGTTTTCACTAAACGACAGACACGATTCGCATTGGTTACATGGTTCAGTATCGGCACCCAGATTCAAACAATTGATCGTTTTGGCAAAAATACGGGCTGACGTAGTCTTTCCCACACCCCTTGGACCACAGAAAAGATAAGCATGTGCAAGGTGATTACTCCGAATCGCATTTTTTAATGTCGAGGTAATCGACGGCTGACCAACTACCGAACCAAAGGTATCGGGGCGATATTTTCGTGCTGAAACAATGTAGTTTTCCATAAAACTCTCGAGGCGTATTTGGAAGCCAAATATATTACTTTTTGAAAACCGATTAACAGGTTGGATTAAGAAGTTATCAACGAAGGTTGATTATTCAAAATTTATCGAAATTTTAACTTCTACAAATAGATCATTAAATACTTCATTTTAAACAATATATCAATTCACTGAAGTAGTTGGTTAATTTTGTTCTGCCAGTCGTCCTCAAACACAACCTGAAATTCAAAGTCATGATCAGGAAATTCGTTAAATAATTCTTTCCAGGCTTTCCTTGCTCCAAGTTCCTTACAGAGAGCAAAAACATCCTGCTTATATTTTGTGTCTTCGTTTTTCAGATGTATGCCCTTTGTTTCCAACACATAAACTGTCTGATAGTCATCTTTACTGCTTTCCATAAGATCGGCAGCGATAAAATCAGGATAAATTTTATTCCGTTGCCAACCTTGAATATGATAATCCTGACGGCTCATATTTCGGTACCACCACAATAGTTTTCCCTGCTCATCAAGATAAATGGCAACAGATTTTTCAAGGTCGTTCAGATCTTCTTCCGGCACATAATCGAATAAGGATCTTTGGATTTCGGAATTATCGCTCCTTATGAGCCGCTTGTTGCTCTTCACTTTAATACTTGAACGAAGCACAAAACTTCCTTCATCTGTAATAAGGAAAAAACAAAGCTTTTTTGTCTCAATCATATTACGGAAAATCTTCTCACCCAATTGATTTATTTCTTTCTCCAGAATTTTCTTAAGTTCCTCAATTACAAAAACAAAATTGGAAGCAACTGTTTCGTGGTCATATTTATTCAAAAGCATTTTAATTGCCTTTTCTCCAATCTGATAACAAATCCAGGGATTAGGAATTATCGCTGTAATTTGACGGGTGAGGAAAACTTCATCTATCTCCAGTGATCCAGTTTTTTCTGCCCTACCAGTTTCAACAAGCAATTCTTGCTCTTCATTGCTCAACCCCAATACAATTTCCTGTTCCTTACTTTTTATCTTTTGAAGTGAAAGATAACCAAGTTCCTCAATGTTAATACTTTCCCAATTTATTTGGCATAAAATATCCATATCAAAATCCAAATCCCGCCAGCTTTCTTTTTCCTGAACCACAAATTTAGGGAGGTAAATCTTCCCTTCAAATTTTATAAAACCCGGCCGGTACCGAATTTCTATATCCTTCAAATCCGGATTTCCGGTTGCTTCATCATCATTTACCAGTCGCCCTGCAATATCGCCTAATCCTTCTCCTTCTAGCCCCGATTTTATTTCCCTCACCAATGTG
This sequence comes from Bacteroidia bacterium, assembly GCA_026391655.1. Taxonomy (GTDB): domain Bacteria; phylum Bacteroidota; class Bacteroidia; order Bacteroidales; family Prolixibacteraceae; genus JAAFHB01. The sequence goes on from JAPLDR010000075.1 coordinate 6,524, forward strand.
CTTGCGTTTTGCCTGAAAGTATAAACATAGCATTCGTCTAATTCTTTGATCTTTGTTTTCCGCGCAAAGGGTTGTCTTAAAATTCGTCCTACCAATTGAGTAATTCCAGTTGCTGATTTAGGATTGGTTAAAATGGTTAGAAGGTAGGCAAATGAGCAGTCCCAGCCTTCCTGCAAGGCCTGTTTCGTAATAATATACCGAATTTCACATGCTGAACCAAATAAGTCAATTCCTTCAATATCATCTTTCTCACTGCTTTTTATGGCTACATGACTTTCAGGAATATTGCATTGTTTGATTAAAAACGATTTGGCATCTTCGGCATGGATGAAGTTGCTGTCACGTTGGTCTTTCCCTGTCCGTTCCACCTGAATCAGGCAAATCGGGCGAATATATTCACCTGTATTTTGCTCGTATTCTTTTGCCTTTTTCTCCAGTTCATTTCGCTTTTCATAACTTGCCAAAAGGGTATCCTGCCAATCTAAACTTGTTTTATTGGTCAAATGAATGTCTAATTTTATCATTTCTTCCTCGTGCAATTCTCTTCCGGTTATTTTCACCAGTTCGTTGCTGTTTGGAGGCGGGGTTGCCGAAAGTTCAAGGATAAAACTTGGGTTAAAATTTCTCACAGTGTTTCGTGCCAATTCTCCATACGCACGGTGTCCTTCATCAATAATGACAAGCGGTTTTAAAATTTTTAGCGTATTCCCAAGCGAGGTTTTAATTTGGGTTCCAAAAACCTCAAAATCAGTGGTAAAACAATCTAAGTTTGGAATAAGTGACTTTAATTGCTTATGTCCTTCGAAATCATCCTCCCTGGGAAAGAAGTCGGTAAATCCGCCTGAATCACGGAAAACTTTCAAAGTTTCCTTATTTTGGCGATTGGCCGAAGGCAACATTAACATGAGTACGACCAAATTTTCTTCTACATCTAACCGGTTGAACAGCTCCGTTTTTTCTTTGATTAAAATTCGGCCTCCGCTCGACATATCCAAGGCCTGTCGGTACGGATGATCACGGTCTTTTAGTGCCAGAATAGTTTGACGGTATATCTGTGTAGAAGGAACAATCCATAACACAAGGCCATTCTGCTTTTTCAGGTAAATTTTTTGAATTAAATCGATGCTGTGACAAGCCAGTATTGTTTTACCCCCGCCAGTAGGAACTTTCAGGTAAATATCGGGTAATGGGCGGTGCAAACCATCAGTTTTTGAATGATAGCTGAATTTTCCGGTAGCTTTTTCCCAAGCCTCTCTTGGAAAATCCACATGTTTGGCCAAATGAGGCTTGAAGGCTGAAAGTTCTTCAAATTCAGTTCGCTCAGAAGCCAACGTACTCAAATAGTTTTTGAGTGTAGTAATTACCTTTTCCTGATATTGCTTTAATCTCATTTCCTCTTTTACTGACTGGTTTAATCTTTCGTTAACATGTTTTTATCCATATCCAGAACCATAGAATGAATTTCGTAGCTAAACCATTCACAAAATACCTTGAAAGTTCTTACTTGCGGCCAGGATGACGTATCTATATACCAGTCGTTCAGTTCGTTTTGAAATATTTTGTCAAAATTTCGTTTGAGCCATTTTTCTATTTGTTCGTTGCTATCCATTTCGCGTATCAAATAGATATTTCCTTCAACTGAACCGGTAACCGGGCTTTCCGGGTTTAAAAAATTAATCCAGTCGAAAAATGGCTTTTTGCCGTGAACCACAACCGCATTTCGGTTTATACTATCAAAGAAATAGGGGATTGGTTCCATCAGATTGCTTTTAACGGTGTTGTTGCCACGGTTAAGTCGTAATCTATTCCACGCGACCGTTTAATCTCAAAATCTGTGATGATGTTGGTAAACTCTTTATATTCCTCCATCTTTGCTTTAACCATTTCATCAAATAATTGCTCAATTTCCATTATGTCGGGCGTCAATTCAAGAATTTCTTTTTTTACCTTCCGGAATGCTTCTTCGTCTCTATCCCTCAAAATGGCGGCATTCCAGGCAAAAACGCCCAGAGCAAATTTGGTTCGTATGATTGAAATGTCGTCTGCTTCTTCTAAAATTGGCGCCACAAATGAATTAAGCAATTCCGAGTATTTTATCTTACCCTGATTGATGATCGTTGTTATCCCTTTTTCATCGTTTCGTTGTTTCAGCGTTTTTGCAGCCGGACCTAATCCTGCCGCTATTAATGCATCCTGTTCTCTCTTTCTTTTGGCCTCTTTTAGCTTTTTGGCCCTTTTTATATTATCCGCTTTTCCCATAATGTTTTATTTCTGTAAGCGGTAAATTTCGTATGGCAACTGGCAAAAATCAATGCGATAATCAACCAATGCGCTGTCATCAACATACTTGCAAGGGGCAAAAACCAAGCGCTTTTTACTTTTATGTTGCGGTAACGACTTGCAAATATCCAAAGTTAAAGCATTCCGTTTCAGCCATTCGATATCAGGTTTGTAGAACAAATACACATCATAGTTTCGGCTTTCGCCAATAAAGCCGTTTTCTTCGTTTACCATCTTTTCGTCGAATTCTTCACCAGTCGCGGTGTAGAAAAGATAACGGGCAAATTCGGTGAACGAAGGTAGGTTTTCTCCTCGCAACAAACTTTCCATTTCAATGGCATTTCCCAATTCAAAATAGCTGAATGTGCCGCCTAATCCATGTTTCAGACTCTCGGATTTGGATGTTGGAATACCTTTAATTACCCGCCTTACCCTTTCGGCAGTAATGTTATTGGCATAATCTTCCTGCTCTACCAAAATAAATTTGCGGTTGCCACCATCCTCTTTGTTCAGTTCTAAAACGGCATGGGCGGTAGTACCGGAACCAGAGAAACTATCAAGGATAATATCATTTTCAGTTGTGGCAATTTGGATTATTCTCTTGATTAATCGAACTGGCTTTGGAGTATCAAACGGCAATTGAATTTCATCAAAAATTTCTTTCAACTCTTGTTTTGCTTCTTGATTATGGCCTACCTCTTTATACCCCCAAATTGAGACCGGAACGCTCCCTTGTTTAACTTCACTAAGGAATTTTTTAATTGAAGGAACATTGTTTCCAGTTTCGCCAAACCATACTCGATTATCTTTAACTAATTTGTGGAAATTCTTAAAGGATGTTGACCAACATCTTCCATTTGGTGGATTTACAATTCTACCGCTGGGTAAAGTGATAGGATAATTGTATTCTTCTGAATAAGTTTTTACGCTAAAATCAGAGGATTTCCAATCTCCTCTTATATCATTATCCGGATTTTCATATCTGTCATCCATTTCTTGCGTCCGCTCTAACAAAGTTCTTTGCCAACCAAATTTTTGATCTCCTTCAATTTTATTTTTCGCATAACAAATAATAAAGTCATGCATATCAGAGAAATACTTTGCATCATTTTGTGGGCTATATTTCTTCTGCCAAATTATATTTTGAATGAAGTTTTGGTTACCGAAAATCTCATCAACTAAACACCTCAAATTATGTTGTTCATTGTCATCAATAGAGATAAAAATAACTCCATCTTCGCTCAACAATTCCCGAAGCATTTTTAACCGTGGCATCATCATACACAGCCACTTATCATGGCGTGTAAGATCTTCTTTATCGACCACTTGTCCCAGCCATTCCTTGATCATTGGGCTGTTCACATTGTCGTTGTACGCCCATTTTTCGTTACCGGTGTTGTAAGGCGGGTCAATGTAAATGCATTTGATTTTTCCGGCATAAGTTGGCAGCAAAGCCTTCAATGCTTTTAGGTTATCGCCTTGTATAATGAGGTTATCGTGCAAAGAAATTTTGTCGGTCAGGCTTAATTCTTTATTTGGCACCAATTGGTGATATTTTACCGCCAAATGGTGGTTTTGCACAAAGGTTTTTCCTTTAAAATGGAGTGTTGGCATTATTCAGATATTTTATTTCCACTATAAATTTCTATTGCTTCAATACCATCGGTTGCTTCCGACTTTTCATATTCACCATCATACCATTTTGCTTCCGCATTCTGCCTGACAAATAAACTTCTAAGTTCTAAAATATCGTTATACCCATTTTCATATCCTCTGACTATAACTTTGGCATTGGGAGGAGCCTGGTTTAAACTGATAATTAATTCACCTACTGTCATTATTTCTTAGGTTTTAAAGTCGTGTATTTTATTTTTTCCTCGGCAACTTGCAAAGCTTTCAAAGCCAATTCCTCATCTTCCAGTTCATAAACCAGCTTATCCGACAACCACGAAACCAGTAAAGTTTCTTCTTTGACCTCGAAATACTGCGCCAGCCTGATAACCTGGTCACGGTTGATTTTGCGTTGCCCGCGCTCTATTTTGCTGAGTATGGCCTGGTCAATGTCGAGGTAAGCAGCAACTGTCCGCAGCGGCAATTCTTTTGCTTCCCTTAACTTTCTGATGGTGTTTCCCAGATTGTCCATTTTGAATAAATATATTTTGACAGCTTTTGTCAAAAATAGTACTTTATTTTCAAATTTTTGATCAAATTCATATAAAAGTTATCAACTGTATGTTCATTATTCGGAACTTTTCGAAGGTTTAACCGTTATAGATTCATGATTAAGTATTTCAGTTTAAACAATTAAAAAAACAGCGTAAAATGAAAAAAATATTTTTTGCAGGTTTATTGATGGTGATTGTTTTAGGTGCATCGGCACAGAATAAAACGCTTTACGATTTTAAAGTCACCACACTCGATGGTCAGGCATTCGACCTCTCGTCGTTAAAGGGGAAAAAGGTACTTGTGGTCAACACTGCCTCCAAGTGTGGGCTAACACCACAATATGCAACGCTTCAGAAGCTTTACGACACCTATAAGGATCGCAATTTCGTGATTGTTGGTTTTCCCGCCAATAATTTTGCGTCGCAGGAACCCGGTACGAATACCGAGATTAAAGAATTTTGCACCAAAAACTACGGCGTAACATTTCCAATGATGTCGAAAATTTCGGTGAAAGGCAATGATATCGACCCTTTATATAAATGGCTGACTCAAAAATCGTTGAATGGAGTGGTTGATGCCGAGGTACAATGGAATTTTCAAAAATTCATGATCGACGAACAGGGTAAACTGGTTGGTTTTGTAACCCCCAAAGAGCTACCCAATTCGCCAGCTATTACGAACTGGATTGAAGGGAAGAAGACAAATTAAGGGCAGAAGGCAGTAGCCGGAAGCGCCCGGAGCCGGAAGTCAGAAGTCATAAAAAACCGGAATTGCGAACAGGCAGCTCCGGTTTTTTTAATTTCAGCACAAGATTATTTGCGCCGAAAAAATATGATAAATTTGGAAGGCAACCTGAATTATCCTATCAATATTTCGGCGCATAGAAGGTTTCTATTTCAATTAACCAAAATAGATGCGCCGGTTTTTATCTTTTATCATTCACCCGGGGTTGCGTTCCCTTCGGTCTCTTACCCCGGGCTACAAATATATTGAGGCTGTATCAAAAGTTATATTCTTAATATTTTAAGTTGATAATATTAAAATTAATTTGAAATTTAATTTGATATTTGCTTTACTATTAGTATATTAGTGGCATGAAACACTACAGATCAAAGGCTGTATTTAAGGCCTA
>JAPLDR010000011.1 GCA_026391655.1 Bacteroidia bacterium
AAAGGGATCTTCACCATAAGTTTCCTGGCCACGTCCCCAACGCGGGTCTCTGAAAATATTGATGTTAGGAGTCCAGAATGTAAGACCTGTATAGATGCTACGAACATTGTTTGCAACAAAATAGTTGTGTTTGGCGCGTGCTTCATCGCTTATGGCATCCGCAACACGAAACATCAGATCCGGATCAAAAGTCGCTGAAAGTCCAATAGCCTGAGGGAAAACGGTTGCTTTACCGGCCCTGGCCACACCATGCAGACACTCATTCCACCAATTGTATGCCGGAACACCAAGGCGTTCAATCGGCTCAGCCTGATTAAAAAGCTGGGTTACTTTCTCTTTCAATGTCATACGCGACACAAGGTCTTCAACCCTGTCGTCGACAGATAATTGTGTATTTTGGTAGGGCAATTTGGCATTGTCCTGACCAAACCCATTAGCGCTGAGTAACAGAAGTAAAAATCCTGCTACGGAAACGAATTTTAATTTCATTTTATCTTAAATTTGAGTTTCTGTTTTCTAATGCAATACTATCAATAATCTTCAACATTTTTTAAGATTTGTTGCTGTTTCTCCCGTTTCTTCTTTTAAATCAAAAAGAAGGTCTTAAATGATTTTATTTTACTATTTTTCGCTGTTATAGAGAATTGGATTATAGTGGTATCCCGATGACAGAGTTTTATTAATAAGCTTGAAAATCAAAGGTAAATAGTGGTATGTGTACATTTTTTACAAAACAATTAAATTTAATATTTATCCTTTTACTTATGTATGGCTGCAACTATCAGCCCGACGGTAAAATAATAAGTATTGAAAAGAAGGCTGTTCTTGAACCTGATTATTCTGAAGTTACGATACCTCCCAATATTGCCCCGTTGAACTTTGTTATTAAAGAACCGGGGTCAGCATATTTTGTAAGATTCACTACGGAAACCGGAACCGAAATTGAAATTTCTTCCCGGGATGGAAAAATCCTGATTCCTGAAAAAAAATGGCGTAAGATGCTGCAAAACAATATAGGGAAGGAGTTTAAAGTTGAAACTTATACAAGAGATCAGGAAGGAAAGTGGTCGAAATTTAATACTTTAACCAACAAGATTGCACCTGAGCCAATAGATTCCTATTTATACTACAGATTAGTATTTCCAGGTTACGAAAGCTGGTCAGAACTTAGCATTAACTATCGTAATCTTGAAAATTTTAAAACAAAATCATTAATCGAAAACAGTGTTGCCGATGATAATTGTGTTAACTGCCATGCTTTTAACAACGGAAAAACAGATGATTTTCTTTTCCACATGAGGGGATCCCTGGGTGGAACTTATTTTTATTCAAAAGGTGAATTTAGAAAGACAAACCTGAAAACCAAAGAGATGAAGAATGGGGCGGTTTACCCCCGCTGGCATCCTTCCGGTAAATTTGTCGCTTTTTCATCCAACAAGATAACCCAACGTTTTCATGCTGCAGATAATAAGAAGGTTGAGGTGACTGACCTGGAATCATCACTTGTTCTTTATGATGTGGTGAAAAATGAGATCATGGACATTAAGTTGGCCAACCGGGATAAGTTTATGGACACCTATCCGGAGTGGTCGCCTGACGGTAAGTATCTCTATTTCTGCAGAGCTGCCCAGATAGATAAAACCTATGATTACAAACTGATTAAATACAATTTATACCGTGTGTCATTTGATTCTGACAAACGAATATTTGGAGAGGTTGAACTTGTATTTGACGCTTTACGATTAAATAAAAGCATTTCATTTCCACGGATCTCTCCTGACGGCAGGTTTCTTGTTCTGACAGTAGCCGATTACGGTTGTTTCCCTATCTGGCATAAGGAGGCCGACCTTTATTCTATTGATCTGGAAAATTTCAAAGCATCACGACTTGATCTTAACAGTGAATACACCGACAGTTATCACTCGTGGTCGTCGAACAGTAAATGGCTTGTATTCAGCAGCAAGAGGGGAGATGGTTTAACTGCGAGACCTTACATTGCATACATTGAGGGAAACGGAGTTTCAAATAAACCATTTATTTTACCACAGGAGGATCCTGAGTTTTACCAACAGTTTTTAAAAAGTTTTAATATCCCGGAGTTTTCAACTTTTGAAATTAACCTGAATCCTGGCGTGATCAGGAAGTTGGCCATGACTGAAGCAATTCCGGCCAAATGGTATAAAAACTAAGACTTTACTTTTAATTCATACAACAGATTATGAATCGAATTCCGACAAAAGCCGCCCTTTTATTTCCCCTTTTGCCCTACCTGGTATTCTTTTTAGGTTCGTTCATCTATTTTGGATTTTTTGCAGATTACATCTTCCTTTACCAGGAAAAATCCTCTCTTTTCATTTTTTCATCCGATTTTCTTCTTGAAAATCTTCACCAACCCGGGGGATTTCTTATTTACCTTGGTAAATTCTTTTCAACTTTTTTTTATTATCCGCTTGCCGGTGCTTCAATAGTTTCTGCTATTCTTACCCTTATTGTATTGGCAATTTCAAAAATCATCGGTTATGTAACCGGAAAGCGTGTACTGATTTTTCCGCTAATAATCGGGATAGCTCTTTTCTATCTGCAAACCGATTATCGTTTTTTACTTTTCAATAATCTGGGGCTGTTACTTCAATTGGCTCTTTTCTATCTGGCAATAAGATATTTGAGATTTGTGAATGGTTGGATTCCTGTGTTAATCGCACCACTGTGGTATTTTGCCACAGGTGGTTTCGCATGGGTTTTTTCTTTGATGCTAACATTCAATTATGCTTTTGATAAAAGTGGAAAAGGATGGATCAAGGTGATTCTGTTGTGGTGCCTGAACCTTATAACCTTCTATTTTTCCAAAGAATTTCTCTTTTTTCAACCCGGAAAAACACTGATGATATTTCCGTTTACAGAACTAAATAGCGGATCACAACAAATTCTCTTCCTTGTAGTTGCCTCTATTCTTTCGATACTACCGATGATTGCCAAAATTAAATTCAGGTTACCTCGAAAAACGGGCGTATCTGATTATGCCGGGAGGCTTATTGCTTCAACGCTTATTGTTATTGCCTTGGTTATTATAGGAATAAAACAATTCGATAAAAAAAGCCTTCAATACTTCCATATTGAAAAATTATTCTACCAGGGTAAATTTAGTGAGGTAATTGCATACAATACTGCAAATCCGCCTGCCAATATATTGACAATCTTTCTGAATAATATTGCGTTATGCGAAACAAATAAGCTGAACGATCTGCTTTTCCATTTTCATCAAAGTCCCGACGGTAAAACGCTTTTCCTCAAATGGGAGATGGTTGGCGAAGTTCTTAAACGGGGAGGCTATTTTTATTACACAATTGGGATGGTGAATGAAGCACACAGATGGGCTTTCGAGAATATGGTAATGAAAGGTAAAGGTCAATCACCTGAAGGTTTAAAAATGCTGATCAAGACTGAATTAATTAACGGTAATTATCAGATGGCATCCAGGTATATAACTATTTTAGAGAAATCTTTTTTTTATAAAAACGAAGCTAAAGTATTTGAAAGATTGTTGTTTAATGACAAGGCGATTAATGCAGACCCGGAACTTGGGAAAAAGAGACAAAACAAGATAGAAAACGATTTTTTCTCAATCACGGACGATCCTTATATAAATATTGAAAGAATCCTGACCAGTGATTCATTGAATAAAAAGGCCTTTGAGTATAAGCTGGCGTTTATGTTACTAAAAAAAGATTATAAGGGAATTGCAAAAGAACTTCCTCAATTTGAGCGTTTAGGATTTACTAAATTACCGGAACATATCGAAGAGGTTGCTGTAGCACTTCCTGCACTGAGAATGGGAAGATTGCCTGATCTGGGTAGAATTCAGATAAATAAAAATACTGCCAATAGATGGAGCCAGTATCTAACTATATTTCAACAATATGGCAATGATCCTAAGGCTGCAGAACCTGAATTAAGAAGGCAATTTGGAAATACATTCTGGTATTATGTCTTTTACAGATAGGGATTATATAAGTAGAGACGTTGCATAAAAACAAGTAGAGATGTTGCATGAA
>JAPLDR010000064.1:0-68828 GCA_026391655.1 Bacteroidia bacterium
GTAGGTTTGCCGAGAATGAACTCGAAAAATCAGAAAGGATACCCCTTTCTTTATACATGAAAAAGCAACAGACCGACAAAACCCAATAATTAATTCAATTTCATCAACTTGCAGACTTTAGCCTGACGGCTATGCTTTTTCTAAGGGGGAGTCATTCAAAATCAGACAGATATCCTAAAAATAAAATTTAAGATAATCATGCTAAGTATATTAAATTTTTCTCCCGAACTCCCCCTTTGACTAAAGGGAGGTTAGGGGGATTTGCATATTTTGATCTGATTTTTTGCAAAAGTACTACTTAATTTAATCCGAAAATTTGACTGATAAAATCATTTTTTAGTCTTATCAAAATAATTTATCAAGGAATAGACCTGAGTATTAAGCTCTTTCATAAGAGTAGTCATCGGCGTCCATAATTCGTAGTCATTATTTACAATTCCCTTATTGGCATCAATATTCGACGGGTCAACTCCTTTGGCAGTAGGGTCATTGTCCTGATATTTAAAGTAGTGCCAGCCCACGCAGTTTTTCGACTCAAGCAGAGCCAGGTTATAATTCTGATAAAAAAGGCCACGATCGCGTTGTGTACGAACAATCCATCCGGCCCCGCTTTGATTGGGCATTCCTGAATCTTCACCTTTGGTATAATACTCAGTCACAATAAATGGCTTTCCTGTCCAGGCTGTCCAGTTTGCCATTTGGGTAGAATCGGGTGTCCAGTAATTGTAATAATTGTTCGAAATAATGTCGAGATATTTCCCTGCAGCTATCATAAATTCAGCATGATTCTTTTCTTCACTGTAAAAACGGGCACCAATGTACATGTGATTTGGATCGTATTTTTTGATGGCTTTTGAAACAACCGAAAAATACTTTTCACCCACAAGTGCCATAAATGCCTCGCGGTGCTTGTCGGTGATTTGCTCTTTGGAGATTCCTTGTTCCTGCATCCATTTTACAGAAGCCTTGTGCCCCGGCTCGCTTTCGGGTAAAGCCAGAAAATTGTCGAGTGACTTTGATTTAAACGGCATCTCGTTATCCGAAAAGTGGCCGAATAAATTGGGATCGTCTTTGGTTGCCAGCAATTTTTTTGCTTGACGGTCGCAAAAGGTTTCAAACTCAGGGTCGAACACGAAAATGGCATCATTGGGATAGCCTGTATGACCCGGTTGCTGGTAGGTACCACCACGTTCTTTGCCGTAGGTGCTCATAAAATTCCAGTTAATCGTGTAGGCAAATGGATGTTTAGCCGTTTTATTAGCACTGATGATGGCCTCAGCATCTGACCAGGACCCGGCACAATTGAAACCGTTTTCCTCCAGTATTTCAATTGTTTGGCTAATCCATTTTTCGGATGAACCAAATTTTGTTTCAACAGCTTTTTGGTTGCGATCAGATTTTCCCATACTGATGCTATTCAGTGCTACATTGATGTACAGGTAACCTTCGGGATCAACGCCCCACCATCGATCGCCAATTTTGGTGACGTGAAAAAATCCGGTTGCCTCGACGCGGTGTTCGGGCAAGCCGCCATATTTGCTCAGCGCCGGCAACTTTTTGGGTGGAGTATAACCAGCAAGCAATTCAATGGTGCGAGTTTCGAAAGGCTCATAAGTGGCATATTTTACGTTGCCTCCGTTATAAAGTCTTCGTTGGGCTTCCACCTGTATGTACTTTTGCTTTGGACTTTTTTGTTCCCGGGGATCTTTAATTTGTCCAGTCGAGATTTCTGCAAGACTTATCAAAATCAAAAATCCAATCAGTTTCTTTTTCATGCGGCTTCATAAGCTAGTTGAATAATCAAAAGTATAAAGGTAGGGTTATTTTTTTAAACCTTCCACTACGTAGAAACGTTTTAAATTAGGGTTTTCACCCGATTCATGTTGTATAGCATAAAGGTGTGGGCTACTTTTGCAGAATATTTTATATGCGAATTGTTGTATTCAAATAATAATTAAAATCAAGTACTTATGAGCAATTTCCTGAGTGCCTCGATAGGCCGGAAAGTATTTATGAGCCTCACAGGACTTTTCCTTATCTCATTCTTGTTAATTCACCTGACACTGAATCTTTTTCTTATTTTCGACGATTCCGGTAACCTGTTTAATCAGGCTGCCCATTTTATGGCAACAAATCCCATGATCAGGATAGTGGAACCAATTCTTGCCCTGGGTTTCATTATCCACATCATATGGTCGGGATGGATTACACTCGAAAACATGAAAGCCCGGCCTCAGGGTTATGCTTCGGGCGATAAACTTCTTAAATGGTGGGAACCTTCCAAGAATATGTTTATACTAGGTGGTATGATTTTTATTTTCCTGGTACTTCACATCCTGAACTTCTGGGTCAAAATGAAAATTACAGGCGATCCGCTTTTAGATCAGGCTAATGGAACCGGCGAGGAGATGCACAATGCCTATGCATTGGTTTCAAATCTGTTTATTAATAATCCCCTGTATGATATTATTTATATGATAGGTGGAATTTTCGTGGGTTTGCATATTACACATGGCTTTTGGAGTGCATTCCAAACAATTGGATTGAGCAATATCAACTGGATGAAGAGGTTGAAATTCGTTGCTAACCTAATTGGATTTGTGTTTGCAATCGGATTTTCATCTATCCCGCTCTATTTTCTTATTAAATTCTAATTGAAATAAAAAGATCCAACGATATGAGCATCTTAAATTCAAAGATACCTGAAGGACCAATTTCACAAAAATGGTCAAACCATAAGGAAAAAATTAAAGTTGTCAGTCCGAATAATAAACGTAAACTCGAAGTGATTGTCATCGGAACCGGATTGGCAGGAGCATCGGCTGCAGCCTCACTTTCGGAGTTAGGCTACAATGTAAAGGCGTTTTGTTATCAGGATAGTCCCCGTCGTGCGCACTCAATCGCTGCGCAAGGTGGAATCAATGCTGCCAAGAACTATCAGAATGATAACGATTCTGTTTACAGATTATTCTACGATACTGTTAAAGGCGGCGACTACCGCTCACGTGAGTCGAACGTTTATCGTTTAGCCGAGGTTTCACCAAATATTATCGATCAATGTGTTGCACAGGGAGTTCCGTTTGCACGCGAGTATGGTGGTTTACTTTCGAACCGTTCATTCGGTGGGGTATTGGTTAGCCGTACCTTTTATGCACGCGGTCAGACTGGTCAGCAGCTTTTGTTAGGGGCTTATTCGGCACTCAACAGACAAATTGCAGAAGGTGGTGTGAAGATGTACACACGTCACGAAATGATTGACCTCGTTACAATCGATGGAAAGGCACGTGGAATTATTGCCCGTGACATGGTGACCGGTGAGGTGAAACGATTTGGAGCTCATGCTGTTGTTATTGCTTCGGGTGGATATACTAATGTATACTTCCTTTCAACCAACGCAATGGGCTGTAATGTATCAGCATCATGGGTTTGTTATAAGAAAGGGGCATTTTTCGCCAATCCTTGTTATGTTCAGATCCACCCGACTTGTATCCCGGTTCATGGTTCGCAACAGTCGAAACTGACCTTGATGTCAGAATCACTCAGGAATGATGGAAGAGTCTGGACACCGAAAAAGAAAGAAGATGCCGAAAAATTACGGAAGGGGATTATTGGACCTAATGATATTACAGATACAGACCGTGACTTTTACCTCGAAAGGCGCTACCCCTCCTACGGAAATCTTGTTCCGCGTGACGTCGCTTCTCGGGCAGCCAAAGAGCGGTGTGATGCAGGCTTCGGCGTTAACTCAGAAGGGAAAGCGGTTTTTCTCGATTTTAAATATTCAATCGAACGCTTAGGTCGTCACACAATCGAAAAAAGATATGGTAATCTTTTCCAGATGTATGAGAAAATTACTGACGTCGATCCTTATACACAACCAATGCAGATCTATCCGGCTATCCACTATGCGATGGGTGGTACCTGGGTTGATTATAACCTGATGACCACAATCCCGGGACTTTATGCAATCGGTGAAGCTAATTTTTCTGATCACGGTGCCAACAGGCTCGGTGCTTCTGCACTGATGCAGGGATTAGCCGACGGATATTTTGTATTGCCTTATACAATAGGCGATTATCTTGCCAATGAAATTATGGTGCCCAAGATTGATACCAATCGTCCCGAATTTATTGAGGCCGAAAATAATGTGGTAGCCAGACTGGAAAATCTTTTCAACATTAAAGGTAAAACACCGGTTGACCATTTCCATAAGAAATTAGGCCAGATCATGTGGGATAATGTTGGTATGGCGCGTAATGCTGAAGGATTGACGAAAGCGATTAAAGAGATTCAGGAGTTGCGTAAAGAATTTTACAAAGATCTTCTTGTTCCGGGCGAAATGAAAAATGTGAATCCCGAACTTGAAAAGGCGGGCAGAGTTGCAGATTTTATTGAACTTGGAGAATTACTGGCGCGCGATGCACTGAATCGTAATGAATCGTGTGGCGGACACTTCCGTGAAGAATCAGCAACCGAAGAAGGTGAAGCAAAACGTGATGATGTCAACTATGCCTACGTTGCGGCATGGGAATTCAAAGGTATTGATTCTGAACCTGTTCTTCACAAAGAAGATCTGTTTTTTGAAACAATTCAATTAACCCAGAGAAGTTATAAATAAAAGTCTCCTTTTTAGTAGCTCATATCTAATATCGATAAAAATGGCTGATAAAATTCTCAATAAAATATATGTTAAGGTCTGGAGGCAAAACAGCCCAAAGGCTAAAGGTCGGTTTGAGACCTACACCGTTGAAAATGTTTCTCAGGGAACTTCTTTCCTCGAAATGATCGATATCCTCAATGACCAGCTCATTCTGGGAGGAAAAGATCCGATTGCTTTCGATAACGATTGTCGTGAAGGAATTTGTGGAATGTGTTCGCTTTATGTTAATGGGCATGCTCATGGCCCTGATACTATGGCAACTACTTGCCAGTTGCATATGCGCAAATTCAACGAAGGACAAACAATAACCGTTGAACCATGGCGCGTAGGCGCTTTCCCTGTTATCAAAGATCTTATGGTTGATCGTACAGCCTTCGAAAAAATTCAGCAGGCTGGTGGTTTTGTTTCTGTAAATACAGGTGGCGTACCTGACGGGAATGCGATTCCTATTCTTCAGGATGATGCTGAAGAGGCAATGGATGCTGCTGCATGTATTGGTTGTGGTGCCTGCGCCGCAACGTGTAAAAATTCATCTGCCATGCTATTTTTAGCAGCAAAAGTATCGCAGTTTGCGAAATTACCTCAGGGTCAGGTCGAAGCCAAACGACGCGCAAAAGCGATGGTTGCTAAGATGGACGAACTCGGATTCGGGGGTTGTACCAATACTGGTGCCTGCGAATTAGCCTGTCCCAAGAGTATTTCGATTGCCCATATTGCCAGGCTGAATAGGGAATATCTAAAAGCAAAAATAGCTGACTAGTTAAATATCAAATACATACAATTGAAAGGCGCGGTCATAAGATCGCGCTTTTTTGTTATTAACTAAAGGTGGTTGATAACTCTTTTCCGTTTATCGATTGCGAAGATATTAAAAAACAAGTTTATGCATAAATTCGCAGCAATAGTTATATTGTAAAATTTGAGAGCATGCCATACAGAAGACTACCGAATACAGATCAGGCAAGATTAAGAGCACTTCAAACTGCCATTATTATGGGGCAGAAGAAGGAAACCGAAGAGCTTGCTTTTTCAACAAAGTCATTGAATAGGCTCAGGGCGTTTTATACAAATTTCGAAACCACAATAATTCATCATAAACTTGCCAGAAAGCAGCAGGAAAAAAGTAGCAACGCTTATCTTGAAACGGTAAGGAAAGCGAGATTATACCTGTCCCATTTTATACAGATTTTGAATTTTGCAATTCAGCGAGGTGATATGAAACCCACTGTCAGAGAGTTTTATGGATTTAACGATAAAAAATCGCCTTCACTTATTTTAGATTCTGAAGTGCTGGAGTGGGGAAAGAAAATTATTGAAGGCGAACATCAGCGCATCAATCATGGTGGAAACCCACTATATAATCCCTCAATTGCTGTTGTAAAAGTAAAATTCGACCAGTTTCTCGATGCCTATCATTTCCAAAAAACATTACAGAACAACACCGCCAGGTGGACTGGCAAGGTTGCCGAATTAAGAAAAGAAGCTGACGAGATCATTTTGGACATCTGGAATGAAGTAGAAGAGCGTTTCTCCGATTTACCGGATGACTTCAAAAGAGAAAAATCAACTGAATATGGACTGATTTATGTATATCGTCCCATGGAGCGAATAAAAACTGCTCACTATTCAATGGTCCTTAGTGAGGTATATCAGAACTGATTAAAACCATTATTTATTATTTGAAAATCCGTATTTTTCAAATTAGTTGAGAAAATATCCTTCTGAAATCTGCCTGGTGTACCAGACAGATTTTTTTGTATTTGGACTTATTGATCTATTGCTGAAAATCAATGCAGATATCATACCTTTATCTATTGAATTCAGTAGCTGAAAAACCGGCTTTGCCAGCTATAAAAACCATTATTACACATTCAGATGGAAGAGAAAAATATTTGTGACTTCAAAGCAATCAACTGTTTTGTATTTAGCTTGTCGCTTGGCTTTGTAATGTTGATGTTTTCAATAAGTGCTTTGGGACAATCACCTGTCAATTTACGTGAAGTTGACGAAGTTATCCCTACTTATCTTTCCGGTCCGCCGGATCCAAACCCAATGTTCTTTTTTGGCAAAGGATCACAAGGAGCGGAGGGACGCATATATCCATATCCGCTTTATGATAATCTTACCAACAAAAAGAGTGATAAGACCTATCACCGTGTATATCTGGAGAACGAATATGTGAAGATCAGCATACTCCCTGAGATTGGTGGCAGGCTTTTTTCTGCAGTTGATAAGACCAACAATTACGATTTCATCTATCAGCAGCACGTCATTAAACCTGCACTTATTGGCTTGACCGGTGCATGGATTTCAGGTGGGATAGAGTGGAATATTCCTCATCACCATCGGGCAAGTACTTTTATTCCAGTCCAATGGAGCAAAGAAGAACACCCTGACGGTAGCAAAACAATTTGGGTCGGAGAACTTGAAGTACGGCAGCGTATGCGATGGGCTGTGGGTTATACGCTTCGGCCAGGCATTTCCATCCTTGAGTGCTCTGTACGTATTGTCAACCGAACACCAATGGAAAACACAATGCTCTGTTTCGCCAATGTTGCCGTTGCTCCAAATGAGAATTACAATGTCATCTTCCCGCCCAGCACACAATATTCGACAGGCCACAGCAAACGCACCTTCTCATCTTGGCCTGTTACTGATAATGTTGACGTGAGCTGGTATAAAAACAATAAAAATTCTGCCTCCTGGTTCGCAGTTAATTACGACGATGATTTTGTGGCGGGTTATGATCACGGTAAGAATTCCGGTACTATGAGCGTTGCCGATCACAATATCGTTCCCGGCAAGAAATTCTTTACATGGGGTGTTGGCAATATGTGGGATAAAATACTCACCGACGATGATGGGCCTTATCTTGAAATAATGGTAGGCGCTTACTCAGACAATCAACCCGATTACTCGTGGCTGCAACCCTACGAGGAGCGATCGTTTGAAATGAACTTTTATCCATTTCGTGGTATATATGGAGTAAAGAATGCCAACCTGGATGCAGCCGTTAACCTCGATATTAAGGATGGCAACGCAATATTCGGGTTTTATACTACAAAAGCTTATAAAAATGCGACTGTAACTCTCAAAGCAGGCAGTAAAGTTCTTTCTCAGGAAGATATTTCAATTAATCCAGGAAAACCCTATTCTAAACAGGTAGTTTTACCTACTGGTTTGGATGAACATGATCTTAGGGTATCGATTTCATTTGAAGGACATGAACTTGTTGCTTATTCTCCGATCCGTTTGAAACCGGCTCCAAAGCCTGTAGGTACAACGAATGTGGCTGCACCTACAGACATTAAAAATAATGAAGAACTTTTCCTTGCCGGCCAACGGATCGACCAGTTTCACAATCCAACGCTTGATGCCGATCCCTACTGGGAAGAGGTACTCCACCGTGATTCAGGAAATGTTGCAGCAAACACCGGAATGGGTCTGTTAAATCTGAGGAATGCCAAATATTCCCCGGCTGAAAAGTATTTTCGTAAAGCCATTGAACGTCTTACGGCACAATTCACTACACCAAAAAATGCTGAACCATTCTATTATCTTGGTGTCGCTCTTAAGAGACAAGGGCGCAACGATGAGGCATTCACTGCTTTCTACAAAGCTACATGGAGTCAGGAATGGAAATCACCTTCCTATTTTTCATTGGCTGAAATTGCTTCCATTCGCGGTGATTTTTCAAATGCGCTAAACTATGTAGATCGCTCACTTGATGCTAACTCATACAATATAAGAGCTTATGGACTTAAGGCATCTATTCTGCGCCACATCAATCGCACCGATGAAGCCATAAAACTGATTGCCTTTGCAAAGGAAAAATGTGATCCGCTCGATGTACGTCTTATGGCGGAGCAATGGCTCCTGACGAATGATGCAAAAACTGCACAAACCCTCTTCACAACAATGAAGGACCACCCTGCCACAACCCAGGAGGTCGCGGCCGAATACCATAATGCTGGTCTTTGGAGCGATGGGGTTAATGTTCTATCAAAAGCTATCCAGACTGCTCCAAACAAAGCAAATATTTCCCCTCTTGTTTATTATTATCTTGGATATTTTGCTGAAAGACTAGGAGATACAATAAAAGCTGCTGAATATCGACAGCAGGCCACTCTTCAGTCACCGGATTATGTTTTCCCATTTCAGGAGGAAGTCATTCCAATTTTACGTCGTGCAATGGAAGTAAATCCAAAGGACGCCCGTGCACCTTACTATCTTGGGAATCTGCTCTTCGACTGGCAGCCTGATGAGGCAATAGTACTCTGGGAGAAGTCAGCTACGCTCAATCCACAAACAATTACCTTGCGAAACCTCGCTCAGGCTTATTCGCATAAAAGCGGAGATGAACCCAGGGCGAAAGCTATTTTATTTATGGAAAAAGCAGTAGCACTGCCTGATCCCGATCCAACTCATTTTGCTGAGCTCGATCTTCTTTATAAATCTGCAGGTACACCTGTAGAAAAACGTCTTGCATTGCTTGAAAAGAATCAAAAGATTGTTCTAAAGAAAGACGAAGCGCTTGGAGACATGATCAATCTGAAGACCTTTGTTGGTAAGACTGATGAAGCTATCTTACTGTTGAAAAGCCGTATCTTCAGTATCTGGGAGGGTGGCAATGCATTTAACACGGGACAAGCCTGGACAGATGCTTATCTGGTTCGGGGACTGAAACGTTTTGGCATGAAAAAATACGGTGAAGCACTGGCCGATTTTCAGATGGCACTCACTCCTCCAGAAAACCTTCGCGCTCAGGAGGGGCGTAATTCACGAAAGATTCAAATCACCTGGTGGATTGGATGTGCCTATGCTGCTCTTGGAGAAAAAGATAACGCGATACAATCATGGAAAGAAGTTGTTGAATCCGGCACCCGTACTAACAGACCTGGCCCCGGTGGTGGAGGACGTGGTTCGGGTAATAATCTGCTTGTTCAGAAAGAACAAAATTATTTTATCGCATTGGCTCAGAATAAGCTGGGAATCAAAGACAAAAGCGAGCCTGTATTCAGTGAATTAGCAGCTACAACCGCTGAATCAATATCAAATCAGTCAGGTAATGAAGGCGACCCCCAGTTTGTAAATTCAAGAAGGCAGCCTACGCGTGATAATCTCGCGATGCCCCATTATATTGCCGGACTTGGCTATGCAGGTCTCGGAAATAAAGCCAAAGCACGTGAAGAATTTAATGCAGCTTTAACGTTTTCACCGGATTTCTTAAGTGCAAAAATAGCTCTTGGCCAACTCTGATCATTTGATTTTATTAAAACCTTAATATCGTAAATTATGCCCGACTTATTAAAATTGCAATTGCGAAATGTATTGATTTCTTTGCTGTTGGTGATGTTTTTTTCTGTAGCAACCTATGCACAGGAAGTTCGAAAGCTTACTTTTGATGGTACGCTCAGTGAAGTCAAAATTCCTGTTAAGGATATGAATCCGGCGATACCTGCGGATTGGACAGGTTATACTCATCTGGTAATGGAAATGAGGACTTCATCACCTCAGCGATTCAGTATATGGCTTTACCGGACCGATGGAACTCCGATCAGGGTTATGGTACAGCCATTTGGGCAGAATGTGTGGTTAAGAGCCTCATTACCTGTTCAATATTTTGTTGGGAAAGACAAATCTGGAAATGATCTTGCTTCGGCAAATAACCGGCGTACCAATTCTTTCTGGTTTTCTACCTGGGGACCATTCGGGGAGATTAAGGCCATTGAATCCATTGGTTTTGCAATGGAATACCCTGTCAATAAGCCAACTATTGAGATACGGGCTGTACATCTCTCAACAAAGGATGAAGGGTCAGAATTTCTTGAAAAACTGCCCGTACTGGACGAATTTAATCAATGGGCAAATGCAGACTGGCCAGGCAAATTAAAAAGTAAAGAGCAATTAGCGAAGGAGCTGGCTGATGAGGAGAAGACATTCGGGAAAAAGGCTGACTTTAACTATTGCGAGTATGGAGGATATCAGAATACCAAAGCAAAAGCTACGGGATTTTTCCGTGTTGAACAGGTTGACGGAAAGTGGTGGTTCGTCGACCCGCACGGACACTTGTTCCTGTCAACAGGATCGAATGGTGCCGGTGCCGGTTTTGGACAACGTCCGGGAAGTCAGAGAATGACAACTGCTGGAACAGCACAAGTTGCAAGCCCAGGAAATCAACAAGCACAGAATAGTGCTGGAACTGTTGCCAATCCGATTGTCGATCGAATCACTCCCCGCCTGAAAGCATGGGGTATGACAACAGGTGGAAAGGACATGGCTTACACGGTGATGCTACGCTGGCAGAGAACTCCGGGAACCAGTTTCCTTGGGCTTCCTGATGTTTATTCTGAAGAATTTGCCCGGAGCATTGATCAGTCTGCAAATACGCAATGTTCGCCTTTAAAGGATGATCCTTTTGTTCTGGGTTATTTCGTCGGTAATGAGCCTGCTTTTGATGGTCGCGAGAGCGAAGTGGCAGACATGATCCTTACCGGTCCTAATACTGCAACTCAAAATAAGCTTAAAGAATTTCTCACTCAAAGTGATACACCAAAACGCCGTAAGGAATTTATCATCAACGCATTCGAAAAATATCTTGATCTGATTATTACGGCCGTAAAGAAATATGATCCGAATCATTTGACTTTAGGAATACGTTTTGGCGGTTCTGTATCAGACGAATTGCTCAACACTGCAAGAATTTTCGACGTTTGCAGCATCAATGTATACGAATACGAGCCAATGTGGCAGGTTAACCGTGCTGCCCGTTACACTGGTCGCCCGGTTTTATTGGGTGAATTCCATATTGGTGTTCCTGCCAACGGACTTGGAGCCGGTTTAGTTCAGGCTAAAGACCAGACAGAACGTGGAATAGCATACAGGTATTATGTGGAGCAGGCTGCATCGGTAAGCGGTTTCCTCGGCGCTTATTGGTTCCAGTGGAGAGATGAACCTGTCTTAGGCCGTATGGATGGCGAGAACTATAACATCGGGTTTGTCGATGTCAACGACCGTCCGTATAAGGAACTTGTTGAGGCGGCCAAAGCAACGAATAAGCGGCTTTATGATGTCCATTCCGGTAAGGTTTTGCCATTTAATCAGCGGCCAAAAGCTTCCGACGCGGGAACACCTTCAAGTCCGTGGAGCTTCTGAAAAACTACAAATAGCAGCAATTAATAAAAACTGACATTATGAAAACAAAAACTGAATATTTATCTTGTCGCTTTCCCTTGTCGATATATCCAGCTTCAAGGAGACTTCTAACCAAAAGAGTATTTAGTGTCAAAATCCCGGTGTTGAATAAGAATCTTGTTTTCTTATTGATGCTGTTGTTTTGCTTTTCCCTGCATGGGATGACACAATCGAAGATAAAAGCAACTACAACAGCTTCAGTGTTTAACGTTCGTGCTTATGGAGCAAAGGGCGATGGTGTGCACCTTGACTCTCCGGCGGTCAATACAGCTATTGAAGCAGCTTCCAAAGCGGGAGGCGGAACGGTTTTTTTCCCCTCAGGTACTTATTCGTCCGGGTCTATCCGGTTGAAAAGCAATATTGCTTTGTATCTTGATCAGGGAGCCATCATTGAGGCAATTCAGGATACTACTGCATACGATAAGGCTGAGCCAAATGAATGGGGGGACAAATTCAAATATCAGGATTTTGGGCACAGCCATTGGCACAATAGTTTAATCTGGGGCGAGGACCTGAAGAATGTGTCCATTCTGGGACCTGGTTTGATTTACGGAAAGGGACTTACACGTTTCCTGCGTCAGGATAATCTTCCTAATAGTCTGGGGAATAAGTCAATTTCGTTGAAGAATTGCCATAACGTAATTTTGCGCGATTTCTCTCTTCTGCATGGCGGGCACTTTGGAATTCTGGCGACGGGGGTTGACAATCTTACTATCGATAATCTCAAGATTGATACCAATCGTGACGGAATGGATATCGATTGTTGCCGTAATGTACGGGTGTCGAATTGCTTTGTGAATTCTCCCTGGGACGATGGTATTTGTTTGAAGAGTTCGTTCGGGTTGGGATATGCACGTGCCACTGAAAATGTAACGATCACCAGTTGCTGGGTTTCCGGCGGGTTAGAGGAAGGAACAATGCTCGAAGGTACTTATAAACCAATAGGCCCGGGTTACAGAGCCAATTTCACGGGTCGCATAAAAATGGGGACGGAATCGAATGGAGGCGGGTTTAAGAATGTGACCATCTCGAATTGTACCTTCGAAAGCTGCCAGGGATTGGCTTTGGAGGCTGTGGATGGAGCTCTTCTGGAGGATGTTACAATCACCAATATTACCATGCGTAACATCATCAGTGCACCTATTTTTCTTCGTCTTGGAAGCCGGATGCGGGGGCCGGAAGGCGTACCTGTGGGCAAGCTACGAAGGGTAATTATCAGCAATATTGTGGCCTACGATACAAAACCAAACTATTGCTCCATCATTAGCGGGATACCTGGTTTTGATATTGAAGATGTGCAACTTAGCAATATTCAGATTTATTGCACCGGTGGGGGAACCAAAGAAATGGCAGCGATTGAGCCCCCTGAACGTGAAAATGCTTACCCTGAACCGGGAATGTTCGGCTCAACCCCAGCATATGGTTTTTATGTACGACATGTGGATGGAATTGAATTCAACAATGTTCAGGTGAGCTATGACGGAGAAGAGGCTCGACCGTCATTCTCACTAAACGATGTTAAAAATGTCGGTTTTCTGCATGTTAAGGCTAAACGCACAGAAGGAGTTCCGGAGTTTGTGCTACATAATGTATTGAATTTCAGAACACATTTTACCTCTGCAGTGTCCGATACAGTAATAGTAAAAACAGATAAATCTGCTTTATGAAACGAGCATGTTCGTTAAACACAAACACGGATGAATGTCTCACATGCGAGTTCCATCCGGCATTTAAAAAACAAATTATATTCGGATGAAAACAAAATATTGCCCTCTGATTGCTTTTTATCTCTTGGGAACCCTGCTCCTGATGTTTGGAACCTGTATTTTAGCCAATGCCCAAACGGCTCTCTCATCTTCGTCATCGAAAGATATTTCAGTCGCAGCAGATGTTCTGAGTTTTGACATGTTCCGTGAGCCTCCTGCAGAATTCAGGGGAATACGGTGGGGCGGATTTGGACTGTCTAATCTGACAGATTCCTCGGCCATAAAGAGTATTCAGTCGGGTGCAAAAAGTAATTCCTGGGGTTCTACCTTACTGGGACCTGGTGGAGGCCCGACAACCGGCTTGTCGGAAGCTTACCTGAAGGCTTCACGACGAACTCCAAGTGATAAGGGAGTTATATACCTGAGCGATGAATACTTCCGGATCTATAAACTTGCGATTGAGGAAGGTCTGAAGTATAATTTTCCCGTAAGTACACTCTACGATGAATGGAATTACCCAAGTGGTATTGTCGGCGGTCAGTTTTATTCCAAATACCCTGAGGATGCAGCGAAAAGCCTTGAAATAGTGGAGAAAAGAATTACCGGACCAGTTGTTACTGAGTTGGAAATTCCATCCGGTATTTATGTTGGTGCGGTTATAATGAATATGGATACCTACCAACGTATTGATGTGAGTAAAAGCCTGTCCGGCAATAAAATAATACGCTGCAAGATTCCAAAGGGAAACTGGAATCTGATGGGGTTCTATCTTAATTCTGAATTTCGTCCCAATTCTCAAAAAGGCGGATTTGTCGATTACCTCAGCAAGGAAGCAGTTGCCAAATATATTGCTTTGAATTTCGACCCTTATTATGCGCACCTCAAAGAATATTTCGGCAAGGTGATCAAACGAACCATCTACGATGAGCCGGCCATGCATTTGTCTGACGGACGCATGTGGACTTACGGTTTCAATGCTGCATTCGAAAAAAAATACCACTATTCTCCTATGGTTTACTATCCGGCTTTGTGGTACGATGTCGGTCCGGAAACATCTGCTGCCCGAAACGCCCTCTATGGTTTCCGCGCCGAATTATTTGCTGAGAACTATATCGGCCAGATGGCCGAATGGTGTGCAGCTCATGGGATTAAACTAAGCGGACATCTCGATCAGGAGGAGGCCCGCAATCCTGTTGCCATCAATGGCGACCTTATGAAAGCATTTGAGCACCAGCAAATTCCGGGAATGGATGATATTTATTTCCCCGGAAGATCAAATGTAGCCTATAAAATTGTCGCATCTGCCGGCTATAACTATGACCGACCGGAATTTATTGTAGAAACTTACGCAGCATACAGGACCATGACTCAGGCAATCGCGATGCGTGTGGCATTGGACCAGCTTGCAATGGGAGTCAATATGCAACTCTCCGTCACGGGAAAAACACAGGCAATGGATCAATTTCTGGGTCGTTCAAGCTACCTGCTTCGCGGAGGCCGGCATGTCGCTGATATTGCGGTAGTCTACCCGATAGCCGCACTTCAATCGGCTTATAGTTTTTCAGGACCATTAACGAGCAGCCGTTCAGGAAGTTCTCCGGACATGTATTATGCTGTTGAGGGAGGAATCGTTCCACCTGAAATTGATTATATGAATCTCGGTGAAACACTTTTCAGGGCACTGCGTGTCGATTACACTTATATTCATCCTGAAGTGCTGGTCGATCGTTGTACCGTTGATCAGAAGAAACTTGTCCTGAATAATAAGGTGAATCACGAAGAATTCCGCATTCTGATTCTCCCGGGTGGCGATACCTTCTCAGCAGATGCCGCAAAAAAGGTCCTTGAATTTTACCGGAACGGAGGAACTGTAATTGCAACCTCCAAACTGCCGGCTAAATCCTCAGAATTCAACAGGGATAGGGAACTGCAGGAGACCATCAAGGAAATTTTTGGTATTTCCTCTCAAAGTCCTATGACAGCTGAAATTACGATTGCAGGTGACGATTTTACGAGTTATTTTAAAAACTCCAATAGCTCCGGTGGGCGTGGATACTTTATCCCTCAACCGTACCCTAATATTTTGACTGCGGTACTGAAGGAGGTAACCCCGGTTAAAGATGTTGATATTCAGGAACCTCCTATGTGGCCCGTAAAAATGGGAACGGCCTATGATGGGGCGCTGACCTACCTGCATAAAGTGAAGGGTGATAGGAACATCTACTTTTTCTCCAACTCGACAGACAAACCCATTAATACAAATGTTGCGCTCAGAGGAGATAGAAACCTCGAAATCTGGAATCCGCAAACGGGTGAAAAACAAAAGGCAGAACTCGTAAAATCAGCGATAAAAGGGGAGGCGGTAACTACAGTAAAATTGTCTCTTGACCCTGTGTCGTCTGTTTTTTTTGTTGAGGATTGAAATATAAATAATTAGTAGAATGTTAAAGTCATGAACAACAGCGAAATACTCATCTATCAAAACACCGAAGGCAACATTAAAATTGATGTTCGCTTAGAGGAAAATACAGTTTGGCTCACTCAAGAACAAATCGCATCGTTGTTTGGTAAAGGCAGGACAACAATTACAGAGCATATCAGGAATATATTCAAAGAGTGCGAGTTAGATGGGAAAGTGGTATGTCGGAATTTCCGACTAACCACTATACATGGTGCTATAGAAGGTAAAACGCAGGAAAAAGAGGTAAACCATTACAACCTTGATGTCATTATTTCGGTTGGCTATCGGGGTGAAATATATTAAAGAGTTGTGGAGCATCCTACGAAGGGCATTAGTACAAATTAACTTCCTTCGTTCATTAAATCATATATGAGGTTACTAATTGAATTAACTAATTTACAATGAATATTTCTGAAGCAGTCAAACTATTGTCAAACGACATTAACAACATTTCTATTGAATGTGCAAATAGAGTTACAGAATTTTATACATCAGATTCTGATAAAATTGTTTCCGATAATGATTTCGGTTCAATTGTAGTTGAATTTGAATATCTATTTCTTCATGTAGTTGACAGATATGCACATATGACCTTGTCTGAAAATGTTAGGGATAAATTTATTGAAGCATTAGGAATTAATATTATCGATTTAAATTATAAAAATTATGGCTTCAATATTGAGAAAAAATTATTTGAAGATGCTAAAAAATATGAAATCAATATGTTGAATAAACGAAGTCACGAATATTCAAAATACAAAAAATTGTTTCCTGATCAAGGTGAAGGAACAGGAAATACACTATTTTGGGAATTTGGGAAAAAAATTACTTCGGAATATCTACATTCACATAATCCAGCGGTGATAGTAAAGTGCGCTATTGCTGCTTCAGATATAATTTTAAAAGGTAATCTTGAGGAGAAACTTAAAATGATTGCATAATCTTCTCAAAATAAAAGTACGCACTACAACAAAAACTATATGTCAATTGCGGTTGTAGTAGTCGCGGTGGCAGTGCGCCGCACAAACATTAGTAGTATGTGGACAGCACAACACCCGCAACTACATATAGTTTCGACCGTAAAATACAATAATCTGATTCAGAATAGATAACATTAAACATCCGTTTTTTATGAAACTAATGAATTGAACAAGGAGGCAACTTGTGCAAAAATTGCACAAGTTCAATCAGTGGGTCTCAGAACTGTAACCCGCTAAATCGAATTCTTTAAAACAGACATCTTTTATGAAACCAAAAAACTTCTTGACGCTAATTCTTCCCTCGACATTCTTGTTTTTAACCCTTTTCATCACAACAATTCCCGGTTCAGGTCAGGGACTTCCTGCGGCTACTCCCGAAAAACTGGGTCTTTCATCCGAACGATTGAACCGCATTGATTCAGTGATGGTTGATTATGTGAAAAATGGAAAGATGCCGGGGATGGTGGCTATGATTATTCGTCACGGGAAAGTGGGATATTTCAAATCTTTCGGATTGAAAGACATTGAGGGGAAAAAAGAGATGTCGAACGATGCGATGTTCCGTATCGCATCCATGTCGAAAGCCATTACTTCGGTAGCTATAATGACCTTATATGAAGAGGGTTATTTCCTGTTGACCGATCCCGTTTCCAAATTTATTCCTGAGTGTAGAACCCCTAAAGTGGTTATGAAATCGCCTACTTCCGACAGTATTATCCTTGTTCCGGTCAAAAGCGAAATTACTATACGACAACTACTTAACCACACATCCGGGATTACTTATGGCGATGCCTTGCAGGGGAAATATTACAAACAGGCAGGTATGACCGTGGGGCTTACACCTACAAAAGGAACTATCGCTGAGATGATTAAAAAACTGGGGCAATTACCGCTTATTTCACAGCCCGGTGAAGAATTTCATTATGGCATGTCGGTTGATGTGCTCGGATATCTGATTGAAGCGATCTCCAAAATGCCATTGGACGAGTATCTCAGGAAACATATTTTTGAACCGCTCAAAATGCAGGATACCTATTTTAGCCTGCCGCAGAATAAAATTCCCCGGTTAGTCACTTTGTACAAATTGAGTAGCGGAAAGCTGGTTCCGGCAAACGGATATTTTCATTATCCCGATCAACAGACCTATTTTTCGGGAGGTGCCGGACTCGTATCAACAGCCGCCGATTATTCAAGATTTGCGCAAATGCTGCTGAATAAGGGAGAGCTGGACGGAAAACGGATTCTCAGTCGTAAGACCATTGAATTAATGACTACCAACTCCATTGGCGATCTGTTTATTTTTAATCCATTCAAACACAATGGGATAATGGGTGATAAATTTGGCTACGGTTTTGGAATACGCACCGAAAGGGGCCTTTATGATGAAGTTGAATCAATCGGAACATTTGGTTGGGACGGCGCTTTCTATACCCGTTTCTGGGTTGATCCCAAAGAAGACCTTATCGGCATTTTTATGTCGCAGGTAGATAGCAACTGGGATGAAAACCTTATCGGTAAATTCAGGGTGCTTGTTTACCAATCGATAAATGATTAAAAGTTAATGACCTATACGGGAAACAAGCTAAAAAAACAGTCAATTGAAATTTATCTCATTGGCGAATAGACGAATTATTAACATTATAAAACGAGTAGGGTTTCTTTATCACTTCCGATCATAACTTAGAAGTAGCAAATAATTTCATTTTCTAAATCCAATCAATCTTTCCAAATGACCACCATGAAAAATAACAAAACCTTCGTCCTTGCTTTATTTACGACACTTTGTTCCATTGCTACTACTAACGCTCAAATTGCCGACAGTACCATCAGAATCTTTCAGTTTCCGGCCGACAAAATCCCGCGTATCGATGGAAATGCCGATGATTGGGCGATTGTTCCCAAAGATTATATCATTGGCAGTGACCAGCTTACTGAAGATTCAGGAAGGATTCCGAAGCTTGACTCCCTCGATCTGAATGTCAAGGTTCGTGTAGGTTGGGTAAAAGGACTCAACCGGCTGTATGTCCTTTATGAGGCTTACGACAACTATTGGGACTTTTCGCGCACGGATTTACACCATGATATATTTGAATTGGTGGTAGATGGCGATTTCTCGGGTGGACCTTTGGCAGAAGAGATTCATCCCAATAAGCGGCGAATAGGTAAATGGGAAGGTTATTCTACTTTTCATGGTGTGCAAGCCCAGAATTATCACATTTATACGCCGGCCGAAGGGCAGGATTGGTGTCTTGCCTGGGGCTGCCAACCGTGGATTAAGGAAATGCCATGGGCCAATGCAGCCTATAATTACAATTTCAAACCCGGAGAATCGGGACATCTGACGCTGGAATTCTGGATTACCCCATTTGATTATGCGGGTCCGGAAGGTCCTGCTCAGGCGGTTGAATCAGTCTTGCGTGAGAATAAAATAATCGGATTATGCTGGGCCATTATTGACTGGGACGATGTGAATGCCAGTAAAAATCACGGATTCTGGAATATTTCCAATAAACACATTATGTATGGAAATGCCACGTATTTACGGATGGCAAAACTAATGCCCCTCGAACCACCGTTCCGAAAAAAGATCGATGCCAACTGGTCGTTCAAAATACTTGATATGGATCGTCGTCTGGTTGCCTTTCAGGATATGTCGGAAGGTAAAATTACCTCATGGAAATGGGATTTTGGCGACGGGACAACCTCAGCTGAGCAGCACCCTATTCATAAATACGAAAAAGGAGGAAGATTTATTGTAACGCTCTATGCCGAAGGACCTGACGGGAAGTCACGCCGGGCAAAGGTCTGGGATGTGGCACTAAAATGATTTTCCATTTTGAAAAATTGTAACTTTTAATGAAAACTGTACTCCTGTTAAAATAATCCATATGAAAACTAACTTGCTGTTTAACATCAGATTGCTGTGTATGTTTGTTCTGATAACCGTTTCGTGTACTACCAAAATCAAAAATGATATTCCTCATCTTCAAAAACAGGGTACTGCAACCCAATTAATTGTGGATGGAAAGCCATTTCTTATTTTAGGAGGGGAAGTGTCGAATACCGCTTCATCAAGTTTAGAATACATGAACACGGTATGGCTGAATCTTAATAAGATGAATTTCAACACTGTACTTATCGCAGTTGCCTGGGGATGGGTTGAACCAGAAGAAGGCAGGTTCGACTTTTCGCTTGTTGACGGATTACTCGAAGGAGCCCGGTCGCATAACCTGAAAGTCGTTTTTTTATGGTTTGGAAGCTGGAAAAACGGGATTTCGAGCTTCGTTCCAACCTGGGTCAAGGCCAACCAGGAAAAATTTCCACGCGTCCAGGTGAAGAGCGGAAAGTCTATTGAAGTTCTCTCTACCTTGAGCGAAACGAACAGGGAATATGATACCCGGGCTTATACCGCCTTTATGCGCCATATCCGCGAAGTCGATTCGAATAAGAATACCGTCCTGATGATTCAGCTTCAGAATGAAGTTGGGGTATTGGGCGACTCACGCGACAGGAGCAAACCAGCCAATGAGGCTTTTGTTAAGGCTGTTCCGAGGGAACTGATTGATTATCTTTCCAGGCATAAAGACTCACTTTTACCTGAAATTCGTAAAGTTTGGGAAACAACAGGCTTTAAAACTGAAGGAAACTGGGAAGAAGTTTTTGGAACCACACCTGCTACTGACGAACTTTTTATGGCCTGGAACTACGCACAATACATGGATAAAATGGCAGCGACGGGCAAGGCCGAATATCCGCTGCCTGTGTTTACAAATTCATGGATTGTTCAGCCTGAGGATAAAGGTCCTGGCGATTATCCAAGTGGTGGTGCAGAACCTCTTACGCTCGAAGTATGGAAAGCAGGTGCCCCAAATATTGACATCAATGCCCCTGACATCTATTTACCCAATTTCGACGAATGGGTTGCCCTGTTCAATCGCAATGGTAATCCCTTGTTTGTCCCTGAATCGAGAGGCGATTCAGGTGGTGCGGCCAATGCCTTCTATGCTATCGGACAACACGCTGCAATCGGGTATTCACCATTCGGCATAGACAATACGGCCCGATTACTTGCTTTGCGCCCTGGTTCTGAAGTAAAAGCTCCTGAGGAAATCGAAAACCTGCCTTTACCGAAAGCTTACGAGACATTAAAGCAATTGTCACCGGTTATTCTTGAAAATCAAGGCAAAGGCACTATTGCAGCGGCATGGTTAACCTCAGAAAAACAGGCTAAGGAAATTCAATTAGGGAATTACAAACTGAACGTTGAAGTATGGCGCAACCGCCGTAATCCGGAACAAGCTGCAAAGATTGGCTACGGGATATTCATCGCAGTTGGTCCCGATGAATACCTGATTTCGGGATGCGATATCAGGGTAACATTTACCCCAACCACTCCAGGGCCTCAAATTGCCGGCCTCGCATCTGTTGAAACCGGTAAATTCGAAAATGGCAAATGGATTCCAGGACGAAAGTTAAGCGGTGACGACATACTTTTGCGATACGATCTCGGCGCAGCTGCTGATGTCAACCAGTCGGGAAGCGGCATACAAATACGAGGCTTAATTCATAATATTCAACGGGTTAAGTTGTATCGCTATGAATAAAAATTTCAAAACAGGATTAAAGTCAGTTAAGAAAAGCCAAAAAAGAAACTATGCCACTAAGACACTGAGACACAAAGTTTCACAAAGCATTTGATATCTGTAATTTAATCTTAGTGGAACTTTGAGTCTTTGAGACTTTGTGGCAGGAAAAAGACTTTTCAGAATGCACTCATTTTTCAAAATAAAGAACGAATCATTACATATAAATTACTAAAACTTTAATAACATGAAACTTATAACTTGTATTTGCCTGATTCTTCTTTTTGCTTACCAGCTTAAAGCACAGGAAGATGAGATCATTGTCAGGAAAGTTGCCGACAATGTCCTGAAAAATGATGCCTTTCAATTTGAAGGGGTTTATAATAATCAAACGTATAATTCGAGCAAAGATATCCCGGATACTGTAACAGTCAGATTAAAAAGTCCTTATTCTGGTTGGTATTATGTAAACGGTGTATTGAACATGGCCATGATTGATTTGGGCGATTTTTTGAAAGACGAAAAATATACCAATCATGCCATACAGCATGTTACCTTCAGTTTGGAAAATTACAAGTACTTTGAGAATCGAAAAAACCAGAATGACAGACGTATTCCGTTCCGCCCAATTATTAACATCCGTGAGCTCGACGACTGCGGTGCTATGGGAGCAAGTGTTATTGAAGTCTATCAAAAAGTGAATAAGCCGGAATTCAGGAGTTATATTGATAGGACTGCCAACCACATCACAAATATACAGGAACGGCTTGAAGATGGAACTTTGGTTCGCAAAGCACCGAACCCAATGACCTTATGGGCTGACGACCTTTATATGAGCGTTCCTTTTCTGGCACGCATGGGCAAACTAACCGGTGATACCAAATACTACGATGATGCTATCCGCCAGGTTCTTAATTTCGATAAATATCTTTGGGATCCAGGGAAAGAGCTTTATTACCACTGCTATTTTGATGATTTAAAACGAAATGGTGTAGCACATTGGGGGCGTTGCAACGGATGGATTATGTGTGCCCAGGTACACCTATTGAACATGCTTCCAACCAATTATCCCAAACGCGACTTGATTATTAAAACCCTTGAACGACAGATCGTAGGAATATCAAAGTACCAAAATGGGAATGGAATTTGGTATCAGGTTTTGGATAAAAACGATTCGTATCCGGAATCGTCGTGTACCGCAATGTTTGTCTATTCAATTGCCCGCGCAGTAAACGAAGGTTGGATTGATAAACGATATGCGTCAATTGCGCTGACAGGTTGGGATGGATTAAAGAAATTGATGATTACCCCTGACGGCCAAATGAAAGATGTATGTGTCGGAACCGGAATTCAAAACGATTTATTTTTCTATTACAATCGTCCGGCAAAAGCAGATGACACACATGGCACAGGATCGCTCATCGAAGCTGGAATAGAAGTGATTAAGCTCAAAAAGAATATGATTCGCAGAAACTAAATTCAGCGTGTTGGTCCGATGACAATGAACCGTGACTCGTATGGTGCAAGTACAAGAGGGAGACTTACAGTTTCTTTCCCAGACCTGGTGCCCTTCAACGGTTCGATTTTCCCTGAGATTGCATCCCAAACCTGCGTCTGACCCTTCCCAGTTAATGTAGCTGTTCGCGACTGTGTCTGGTCAGACTCATTAAAAAAGAAATAGATATCCCCATCTTTTAGTGAACGATGAATGTATTTGACCGATGCGCAGGTGGCATCAAGTTCAACATCCGGTTTGGGCAGAGCCGAAACAACGCGCGGAGTGATTGCCGGGGTGGACTCAAGCGTTGCAAAGCTCAGGTCGGGAGCAGCCTCCGGGTTCAGAAAAGTACGGTCAACAACCATCGTCGGTGTACGACCTACAAATACAACCTTACCTCCGGCGGCTGCAAATGCACGAAGAAGTTCTAACATCTTTTTCTGAATCACGGTTGAAGTGGGGATGATAATTGCACGGTAGATCTGACCGCTCAGGTTCTTTATCCCGCCCTTTTCAAGCGTGCAGACTTGAGTAAACGAATCATAGTCGATGTAATCAAAGTCGATTTGCTGTTCCAACAATTGTGTTGTCAGTTTGACTGTGACCGAATCTGCTTCCTGGTCGCCGAGCCACTCGCTGTCTGTTGGGTGATATAGTGCAACCTGTGCTGCCGGACGACCAATAGCCAGCAAGTAACTTGCACGGCTGACATACCAACCGGTAGTAGCGGGATTTGCATCTACGGATGGTGCGGTGTTCAGACCGCGGATGTTCATGTAATTTATACCGCGAACGAACTGGTAATCAGTAACAAATTTTCCCGACGGACCAACACTACCACCCTGTTCTGTCCATATCTGGGGACGGCCAAACAGATGAGCGGCAGAAGATGCGAGTTTGGGAAAATCGGCGATAATACCCGGCTTTATCTGGCTGAGATTGTCGATTCCGGGGACTCCGACATATCGCAAGTCGCGGAAGAAGGAGCCTTCGTTGCGGATAAGGTCTTCACCACGGGTCAGGTTGATCATCAGCTCTTCGTGGTTCAGGTGGGCCATATATTCCATTTTGCGTACCGCGCACCAGTCCTCCATAGGTTTGAAGAAATTGTCACGAAACATGCTGCTCCACACATCCCAGTAGTCTGCTTTGGCGCGTTTAGCCTCAGGTGTCAGTTCGCCGGCAAAAAATTGGGCGATGTAGGGTTTCAAATCGTAGCCTTTTTCCTTTTGAAACGTCTCAGGTAGCTTAGGCGTCCATGGCATAAAGCCGGTATAGTCAGGCTCATCGCCGCGAAAGCCAAGAATTGTCTTGCCGAACTCATCCCCAACGAGTTTTTCGTATGTTTCAAAAATAATTTTCAGATAAGTACGTGTGGCATCGGGATTGAGATAGTCGATCAGCGAGTAGCGGCTGTCTTTGGCGTTAGTACCGTCTTCACGATTTACATATCGCGTGGGTGAGCTTCGGAAGACATGGCGGACGAAGTTTACTTCCCACATTCCCTGATTGGGAGCAGTCCATTGGAATTGTCCGTCAGAAGGGAGCGGTATTACTTCACTCTGAGGCGCCGCTACACTCCCGCGCGCCGACATACGCTGATTTACCAGAATACCGAGAGTTTCAGGAGGCAACGGGATTTTAAGCGTCTGCCCGCCAGCGACCGTATATCGCGCATCGGCGACAATACCCTGCATACCCAGATTGGGATAGTCCCTGCTGATCATACCGCCGGCGAAACCGTCGGGATACCCTGCGTCGCCTTCAATCCAGACTTTCATGCCACGTTTTTTACATTCCTGCATAACAAGTTTCACAAGGACAAGGTATTCTGGTGTAAAATACTTTGGAAGCAAGCCGCGCGAGTTGTTGATCATGTAAACCCTCCCACCATTGGCATAAATCTGCTCAATATCGGCCACGATGCGTTCTCTGGTCTGCTGTCCTCCCCAAATGGCCCAGTGAATTGCCCCATATTCACTTGGAGGCGTTGCAAAGGAAGCGGCTGCCTCACGAACTGATGGTACAGTAACCTGCCGCCACGAATTTTGTGCTACTACCAAAGAAGGAAGCAATGACAGGATGAAGAAACTGAGAGGGACGGCGATGTTGGAAAGCATCATTTTGAGTACCCCCCTGAATTCAGGACGGTGACAATAATCTTGGTTGGTGAACTTCATAATAGCGTGTTTTACTTTCATAAGTTTGCAAAATTTGCGAATCACATGTGTGAGCCTGGTATGTTATATTAAAAGTTTCATCTATATTCCAAGTATTTCTACTCAACTTTTAGTTTTTGCTGCAAGCGGATGTCTGCTGAGGAGGCACCCAAGCGGATCTCAATACTGTCGCGCTCCACCTGCCAGTCGTTTTTGCTGATGTCCCAATAGGCCAGGCGTTGGGCCGCCAAAGGGATCGCAATGGTCTTGCGTTCTCCGGCTTTCAGATTTACGCGCTGAAATCCCTTGAGTTCCTGAACAGGACGACTGACCTGAGAGTTGAGGTGTTTCACATAGAGCTGCACCACCTCGTCACCTGCCAGTTTTCCGGTGTTTTCAACGTCCACATTCACGGTGATTGAACCATCTTTAGCGAGGTTCACGACGCTTGTCTTAAGGTTCGACCAGGCAAATGTGGTGTAGCTCAGACCAAAACCAAACGGATAGAGCGGCTCATTCTTGAAGTACATGTAGGTCCGTCCGTTGCGTATATTGTAATCCAGCATTTCCGGCAACTGCTCCAGAGATTTTGGCCAGGTTTGCACCAAACGTCCGCCTGGATTGTAGTCACCAAACAGCGCGTCTGCCAGCGCGTTGCCCTCCTCCTGACTGCTGTGAGCCATATGCACAATAGCTGGCACATTTTTCTGGGTCCAGTTGATGGCGTAAGGGAAACTACTTTTAAGCACGACAATCGTTTTGGGATTGGCTGCCAATACTTGTTTAATAAGTTCTTCCTGGGAATCGAGGGTGATGGTTTTACGATCCAGATCTTCACGCCCTTCACTCGGACTTGAAATCTTTTTCCAGCCATTGTCCTGGTTGGGATTGTTACCCACGCAAACAATGGCTACATCCGACGTTTTGGCCAGATTCACGGCTGCGGCAACATCATCACCCAAAGCGAACTGTACTTTCACTTTTTTACCGACTTTGTCCTTAACGCCTGCCAGTGGTGTAATTGCGTAAGGTCCTTGT
The DNA here is from genome assembly GCA_026391655.1 of Bacteroidia bacterium. Lineage (GTDB taxonomy): Bacteria > Bacteroidota > Bacteroidia > Bacteroidales > Prolixibacteraceae > JAAFHB01. The sequence goes on from JAPLDR010000064.1 coordinate 26,280, forward strand.
GAGCTGTACCAGTCAAATACAACCTGATCGGCTCGTGGGCCTATCATAGCTATAGACTTGATAGTCTTTTTGTTCAAAGGCAGAAGGTTTTCCTTATTTTTCAGGAGTACGATTGATTTTTGCGTGGCAAGTCGAACTACGTCCTTGTTCTTTTGTGTGTCCCATGGTTTGGTTTCTGTGGTGTCGATTCCAATTTTGGCATAAGGAACGCGATCAGCAGGATCGAGCAATCCCAGCCGGATAAAAACGCGCAATGTGCCTTTAATAACCTCGTCGAGCCGCTTTTCGGTCAGAAGACCTTCTTCGATCGCTTTTTTTACCGGAGTCTCAAAATTTCTGTCGAGATACTGATTGACACCTGCATTAACCGTTCCCGCACCCGACTGGGTAGTATTCTCATAATATTTCTGTGAACGGCTCAGGTTAGCGAAGCCACCCGCATCGGTGCAGATCACTCCGTCAACGCCCCATTGTTTGACAGTTGCCGCCTCGATCATCGGGCTTACCGTGCAAGGGACTCCATTATAAAGATTATAGGATGTCATAAAGCACTTGGCGCCACCCTCAACAAAACCTGAATGGAATGGCATAGAATAGTATTCATAAAACAGTCGAGTATCAAAATTCGAGGATGTGCTCGTACGATTGTCTTCATTGCTATTGGCAAAAAAATGTTTTAAGAGCGAAGCGCTGAGCCAATATTTGGGATCGTCGCCCTGGAGTCCCTTGATCATCGCCACAGACATTACACCGTTGAAGTAAGGATCTTCTCCAAAACATTCTTCGGTTCGGCCCCAACGAGGGTCACGACCCAAATCAGCGTTGGGAGCCCTGATGATTAGCCCACCGCGGCTATACTTGGGACTTTGGAAAACATACCGGGCTTCATTCCCTTCGATGGCGCCGGCCTGTCGTATGATTTCGGGATCCCAGGTTTCGCCCATGCCATAAGACTGTGGAAACGTCGTGGTGGTAATGGGACCTCGTCGCCCCCAGCCGCCGGGTGTTCCCTGAGCCAGGCCGTGCAGGCCTTCAACATGGCCCATCTTTTTAATGCCCAAACGCTCGACACCTGGACTCTGACTGAGAAACGCGACTTTCTCATCAAGCGTCATCAATGAAACAATGTTGCTAACCCGCTCCTCGATAGGCATATCGGGGTTCCGGAAAAGATAGAAAGTATTATCAGTTGAACCAACCTTGACCTGTCCACAAACAGAAGAATTGAAAGATCCAATTAACAATACAGCAATAATACAATATTGCAAAAGCTTATAAAGACTTATCCTGTTATTCATAAAGCCGCTTTTTAAAATATTTTCTGACTTTCAATGCTTATTTATTTATAACTATATAAGGTAACTCTCAGAATGTTATAACCATTACCCAGCCTGAGGTTGTTTCCCTGAGCAGTATCATCACCTGCCAGCCTACGCCCCGGTATCCATTTGCCTTCTACAAAAGTACCTTCCTCAACTGTTGCCAGTCCGGTTTTGAATTCAGTATTTTTTTGTGAAAAAGTAATTGACATACCAGTTCCACCAATGTAAAATTCTCCGGGAGAGGTCATTATAAATATGGTGGCACCCAGTTCAGCACTTTTGCTGTTTAGATTATTTGGATCGAATCGAAGGTCAGCATGAAAAATTTGCTCGCCGAATTCAATATTTCCCGATGGATTATCTTTGGTTAATAAAACCGCACCCATAGAATTCAGTCCCTGGTGCTCGCCAATTAATGGCATAAGCTGAGAAATCATTTTATAACTCTGTGACAGTTCATCGCCTGCAACAATCCGTCGTTCAATACCAAAGGGCGAAAACCCTAATGCGTCATGTTGTCCGACTGCATAAATGGCATATGCCGCTCCTGTAGCGCCACTGCCTGTTTCAGGGATAAACAACGGGTTGCCGGAGCGGGTAAATTGTTCAGCCATATATGCAAAATCAGGGCGGTAAAGGTCGGGGCAAAGGATGTCAATTGATGGGCCTCCGGCATGATAAATATCGAATACCTGCGGGAGGCATCCGCCACTTGGATAGGTTCCGGGCCATGAATGTTCCCGTTGTTTCAGCCAGACATTGACAAACATGGGTATCGGGTATTCTGCTTTTCCTGCTTCAACAACATAATTGATATAAGTTGCATAATACCAAGCCATAAAAACTTCGTCGGAATAGAAAGGATAAGTTACCAATGCCTCATCCTGTTCTTTCTGGGTCATTGGCGGTACGAGGTTCCGGACCGGCATAACCAGTCCCTTGGATTTTCCCGGACCGAATACTTCTTCCCAGGTTCCTGATAATTTGGATCCGTTAGCTTTCCATGCTTCTTTTAATTCAGGAACGAGTTTGTTTTTATTTTTTTCGATATAACTCATTAATTTCTGCGGAACAGGTCCGTAATAAGCTTTATTAGCCATGGCGGAACGGTCGCGGGAGTCGCGCAATACACCGACTTCGTTTTCGACCTGCATCATTATGACCGTTCGCTGGCTGCTGTCAACTTCCTTGATGTATTTCATCAGGGCAGCAAAAGCACGGGCATCGGCATTGCGGTTTTCTTCACTTAATGGTGTTATTAATTCGATGGATTCAGTATCGTTTATTTTAACACGAGGGAATCGTTCATAGTCCTTTTTTACCCAATCAGGAACATAACTGGACAATCCGTTTTTCCAACTTGCAAACCAGATGAAAATCAGTTTCAGATTATTTTTTCTGGCATCGTTTATTACCGCGCCAATGATATCAAAATTGAATTTGCCTTCCTCTGGTTCGACCATGGCCCATGAGATACCCGCTATTACCGAATTAAGATTACTTTCGGTTAATGCCGGCCAAATTGGTTTCATGTAATCAATGCTGGTAGCAGCATTATTGGTCAGTTCGCCACATAGGGCGATAAAAGGTTTTCCATCAACAATAAATTGTTTGGCCGTTCCTTGTTCTTTAAGAGAAGGTATAGGTTTTTGACTTAAACAATTAATGCTGAAAAATGACAGCAAAAATACGACTGCGAGTAATGTGCGACAAGCTTGGTCTATGTTTTTCATAAAAGTCGAATTTTAAAAGTTAGTATAATCGATCGCTCTCCTTTCAGCGTGTGATCAACGTTGTATGAAGCACTGCTGGCACAGCTCCAATTCGTGGTCCTCCCCAATCGGTTTCGTCCCCATTTCGGATTCGTAATAGTCTGAATGTTCCATTTACATACTGACCCTCTTCGACTTTCAGGTATTGCCAGGCTTTTCCTGCATTGGCACCAACAGGCTTAAAGTTGAAATGGCAAAGTGAACCAATTAGCACAAATTCGTTCTCCCCAAGTTGTACTATCATGGCTTTGCCGATTGGACGAGTATTGGCTTGCACCGTTTGCCTTCCGGAAGCACCGAAAGATACAGTAGCCTGCCATGAACCGAGGTCGATTGTCTGCGCTGCATGATCCTCATGCTCCACTACGGATTTTATCTTTCCTTCAAAACTCCATTTCGCCAGTTCCCGCATCATTGGGCCGGCCATGGTGTATTCCTGTGCGATAGAAGCCAGTCGGGTTTCGGTCTCAGCCTTTCCTTCACCGCGGCCATTGTCGTCAATCCCAAATGGTGAAAAACCAATGCCACCATTCGCAAGCACAGAATAGAAGTACTTTGTGTATTCCTCACCTGAGCCTATTTCGGGCACGAACAACGGGTTATCAGAGCGGTCATATAACTCAATTACTTTCAGTGCCCGCTCGCTTTCAGGCAAATAGATATCCGGAGCCAGCAAGTCGATGGCAGGAGCTGCTGCCTTCCATATTGGAATTACATTATCAGTTGGGCCGCCACTTTCATACGTGTTCGCGCTTGGATTGCTGATCGGGTCGCGAAGTGCTGCGTTAACATAAAGTGGCAACGAATTCACCAATTTGCCTGCCGCTGCAACGTAGCCAATGTAACTGGCAACCGACCAGGCATGGAAATATTCGTCTGCATCTTTTCCAAAAACTTCAGTCCATGTTCCTTTTGCATCAGTGGGTTTGTTCAATGCTTTAAGAATTTCTGGTTTGAGCAGTTTTTCAGGCACTTGTCCTTCGAAAAGTTTTTGGGCTTCTGCTGAATAATCGCGTACACTTCCCCATGATCCGGGTTCGTTTTCAACCTGAACCATCAGCACAGTATGTTGTTGATCAGCTTTTTCCAAATATCCCATTACTGCTTTGAACGCTTTCGCATCGGCTTCCATTGCGGCTTGAGTATGTGGCGAAGGCGAATCGACCGGTTGCCCGTTTTTTCCGGTGATGTTGGGGTATTTTGAAGGTTCTCGCTTCATCCATTCGGGCATATAATGACTACTTCCGTTTTTCCAGGTGGCGAACCATAATAGCACAAGATGCACCTTGTGTTCACGTCCTTGTTTCAACAGCGTGTCAACCAGCGAAAAATCGAACTTCCCCAGTTGTGGTTCTATCTGTTCCCAGTAAATTGGCACTTCGAGCGTATTGGCGTGCATCTCTTCAATGGCTGTCCATACCTGTGGCATCATACCTGGCCATGCACTTGAATTGTGTGCCTGTCCGCCAAGAATTAAGAAGGGTTTCCCATCGACGAGAAGGGCATGGCGACCATTCTTTTCGATAATCTGTGGTACTGTTCCCTTGCCGGTTTGGCTCCAGGCCGTATTAACTGACAACAAAGCTATTAATAAGCTCAAAGTTGCCATTCTTACCAATATGGCATTGTTTTTCATGTTATTTTTGATTTTATCATGCTACATTTTTCAATTAAGGAAGTCTCTGTGGCAAAGTTAGCGTAAGTCCGCCAACGATCTCCACAGGTTTCGAATCGATCTTAATGCTGGCGCTGGAAAGTCCGTCACGTTTTGCTGTAACAGTAATTGTGCCTGGTACCAGCGTCGAGCGAATTGCCACGCGGTTGATGCCACATTCGGTGTCGAGATAGAGGTTGTTCGTGGTATTGAGTTTCGCGGCATTGAACCCGCCCCGCCAGATAACCGGCCCCGTGATGGAAAAATCGACCCTGGCCTCGTCTGTCGGGCAACGGCGACCTTGTGCGTCAACGACTTCGAAGTCAATCAGTGCCACGTCGCTTCCATCTGCCTGCAGACCCTTCGGTCCTGTGTGAAGCGTAAGTTTGATGGCCCTGGGCTCGCCCGCAGTCTGAAGTTCCTGTTGTGCAACGATTTTACTGCCCTTCGTAGCCACAGCTTTAAGCTTACCCGGAGCGAACGTTACATTCGGAAATGCATACACATAGCCTGTGTTCACGCCTGCTGCAGGTTCAGAGCCCGGTACTCTTTCACCGCTCTTATATGGATCCACAAAATCGTACGTTTTGTTTGCAACACCAAGAGATTTTCCATTTAGGAACAGCTCAACCTGATCGCAATGTGTAGCAGCCACATAAATAGTCTTCGTGGTATTGACTGGATAATTCCAATGCCCAATGATATGAATGTCAGGTTTTTCGTTTTGCATTACACGTGAAACATAGAACAGCGATTTGGGTAATCGTACACCATCCACCTTGCCGCTTACGCGAAGGACATAGCTGCCCTGCTGGCGTCCATCGGCATCTTCATCTGTAAAATAGATGGAGCAGTAGGCCGACCATTTCGAGTGGGCCGGATCGGCATTGTCGATCCGGTTAATTACGTAACTGTTGTAGCGCGTGGTAGCGGCGAGAGAAAATGTCTCGGAATTCCAATGCCAGGTGTCAACGGGACGGCCTCCTATCATACCAACTTTTGGTTTGAAACCGAAATGCGGTGGCGAGTAATCATCCCATATATTTCGGCCGGCTTCATCACGAAAATCTTCTGTCTCTATTAAAGGTGCCTTGTCGCGGCGTGCAATGCTGTAACCGCGGAAGATATCATCGCCCACTATTTTATCGGTCTGAGGCGCCTGACCGATCATAACGCCGTAATATTCAGACATCGGGGTCAGCGCTGTGTTGGCATCTGCAAGATCATTGTCGCGTGTACCCATAACTCGTCCACCGTACGGATCAAGTTCCTTTCGCATTGCTACCATCTGCACCATTTGCTCTGGCGTAACAATAGTGTTTCCTGCCTCCCAAAAAAATATGCTGGGGTTGTTCCGGTAAAAAATCATTGTTGCGCGCATTACTTCGGCACGCTGATCCCATTGGCGACCAGTTACCAAACGTTCCTTGTCACCTGCCGGACAAACCTCGACAATTCCAAGTCTGTCACATGCCTCCACATCGATACGTTGTGGTGCGACGTGCATCCAGCGCATATAATTTCCATTGCTTTCTTTGAGCATTCTGAGGGTGAAATCGTGCATCCAGTCCGGATAAGCGCCACCCAAACCAGCCCAGTCATTGGCCGAACGCTGCGCATAACCAGTTAGCCAGACAAACCTTCCGTTTAGCCATACGCCACCCGTTCCGGCACCACCCTTGAATTCGGTCTGGCGAAATCCTGTCTGTGTATCACACACATCAACCACTTTGCCATTCACGCTGAGGATAGAGTATACTTTATAAAGATAGGGATCGTTTACATCCCAAAAACGGGCACCGGTCAACTTGCCGGAGGCCGTGAAGATCTCTGACTGGTTCGCCACCAGGTCGGAGGTATTGCCATCCAATTTTGCCACTACGACACCATCGGCATCCACAACAATGGCAGAAAACGTGATGGAAGCATAGTCGCCTGCTTCATTGACAACCTCAGCCTCAACCTTTAGGTCCGCGGTCTTTTTCTTCAGGTCGAAGGCCTCCGAATAAATATAGACGCCCGTAGTTTTCAAATTTTCGTAAAGAGGAANCGGTGCCCTCTTCTTTGTAGCCCGGGCTGTTATCAACCTTTACTGCAAGGATATTATCCTGTCCGCCAAACCTGACGAACCGGGTGATGTCAAAGCCAACAGCTGTGACGCCGTTTTCGTATTTACCGATCGGCTGCCCGTTGAGGAAGAAGCGACCAGCCTGCCGCATACCATCGAATTGAAGAAAAACCTTCTGGCCGTCGGTGCCTGCAGGCAGTTTAAAGTGTTTGCGATACCAGCCGATACCTAACATTTTTTGGCTCTGGTCGCCTCCGCTATGACTGATAAATGCGCGATAAGTGTCAGTATCGTTCCATGTATGCGGAAGACTGACACTAGCCCATGCCGAATCTTCAAATCCCGGCTGATCAACTCCGGTTGTGTCGCCAAAGGCGAATTTCCAGCCAGGATTGAAATTGTAAGTCGAACGTGGCGAGGAAGGTGGCTGAAAAACAGCCGGCTTGTCTTTCGCAAATACCTCACCCTCAGCTATGTTAATAGCAGAAGATGCACCCATCATTAATAAAAATATGAACAGATTTCGTTTCATAAATTATAATTTAACCTAAGTTGATATCTAAAAATTTGAAGTAATATTTAATCGTTTTTGTAGCTTTTATAAATTGTTATTTTACATCCGGTTAATACATAGGATGAACTTTCCCTGAAAAAACAGCCGGTGCAGGAGTCTTACTGTGAAGGGGTTTAATCATCAGATTGTCGAAAAGTGCGCTATTATATTTCTTGTTGATACTACCTGCAACAAGGCCAACCATACCTTCTGAAAAAGTCGGGTCGGTTGCTGTTAAAACCTGAATATTGTTTACAAATCCAGCAATTGCAGAACCGGAGAAACGCAGCATTAATGATTGCCATTGGTTTGCAGCAATATTGGATGTTTTTCCGGAGGCCAGTAATGTACCCATTTCATTATTCTTTTCATCCTGTTTCGAAATGTATAATGAACAGGTGCCATCTGCCAACAAGTTCATGTAATATCCGCTTGGTTTGCAACCATATCCGGTTCCGGTGGCGATTATACGTCCCAGAATTCCGGCCCATCCTTCATTGTTAAAATTAACATCGGCGCTAACTTCATAATCTTTCCAGTTACGGTCTCCAAGAATGGTGTATGGCATCCATTCGGGTGCCCAGCTTTGCGAGCCTGCTTCAACAACCTGGCGTAAGCATTTGCCTTTATTATCAGGGCGTTCCGCAATTTCGAATACTCCGGCAATATCAGCAGTATAGTGTGGCAGATAGCCCCACGCCTTTGAATCTTTATAATTTTCAAATGTTTCGTAATAGGGGTAAGGAAATGGTCTTGAAGCAGGTACACTGGCAAAAGAACCTTTCTTCTGCCCCGTAGTTGTAGAAATTGAGTATATTGATTGAGGTTCCAGCGTGATTTCAAATGTACCTTTAACAGGGGTGATATCCTGAAGCTTTACAAACTGCTCTTGCGCATTGCTTCGCCAGACACATAGTTTTCCGGAGGATAACCCCCCGCTGATTTTAAATGTAATTTTCTGATTATTTTTAGAATCCTTGGTTTCTGCAATAATACTGAAATCCTTTCCCTGAGATTTAAGTGTCACATAAGTTCCTCCCTCAGGAAATTTTCCGCAGGCTCCGTTTAAATATTGCCAGCCAGCTTTGGTAAACTGACCATAGTGGGCATAGGCCCAAAGAACTTCCCGAATGTAATAATTTCCGCCCCAGGGTTCGCGTGCTACCATTATGGCAGGGTCTTCAGGAAATGGTTCTATGCAGTAAGTTGAAGCAACCAGAAACCAGTTCACCACCATCGTTGCGCCACTTTCAATGAAGTTTTTATTGAACGATTCCACCATACTTAATTCACAATCATACCCTTTCAGGTAAATATGTTCTTCTGAATTCCAAATGGGTTTTCCTAATTCTTCACTTAATTTTATTATTTCTGCCGAAGTTGGAATTTCAGACATGGTATGAGCACTTATGATATCTACCGAAGCTCTTAAAACTGAATCGGTTTTCATGTCCTTACACCATTCGAATTTATCTTTTCCCCAATTATCAAAAGCGTGAATTTTGACTTTTGACAAGCCATTCTTGTTAAGAGTTGTCCGGAATTTTTTCACAAAATCCTCGTTCACACCTTTTTCGTTACGGCATCCAATGGCATCCAGATCAAGACTATAAACACTTTTCAGACCCTTGATCCAATTGGTGTAATAATCGCACATGTCCTGCGACCAGAAATTGTTGTTGCCTATCCACGCCGGACAGCTCCACGCATTTGCATCGAGTATAATCGAAGGGTTTCTTTTTCTCGCTTCACGCATTATCCACCATTCGTAGCCCCTGCTGTAGTTTAAATCATTTTTTGAATGCATATGACTTGGCTCCGATCCCTGCGTTGAGTTGCCATCGCCGGGAACTTCAACCAGCAATGCCGAAATGGAAGCCCCAAAATTAGGTTTGAACAGCAAATCCAAAACCTGATCGCGCTGAGGTTCAGGATAATCCTTTAATAATACTGAGGTTGCACCACCTCCGCTAACGGCACCGATTCCGTCAAATCGTTTGCCACCGGCAGCGCCGTCAATGTTAATCGTTTGACCATTAATTGTAGTTACAAACAGGCTTAGGAAAAGGCAACACTGGACTTGATGTAAATATTTAAAAAAGTCTTTTTTTGAGTTCATATTCATCTTTTTTGTTGAATCACTAAATTTTCAACTGTATTTGCGGTATTGACTGATTTCTTTGAGGTAACCTGCAAAATAGCTTCTTTAAGATCAGCCGAAACAGCAGTTAAACGAATATTCCCGCTTTTTAAGGTCGATTGGATGACTGCAAGCGCTAACCCGTTGAAGGCACTGCGCTGTTTGCTTTTCATTTGGGTTTTGTCCTGAGGATTGCCATTATCGGTGCCAACTAATACTCCCTCACCTTCAACTTTAAATTCGATAAGATTATTTGCATCAGGCACAACGAAACCATTTTCATCAACAATTTCAACTTTAACATTTGCAATGTCGTGGGCATCAGCATCCATTTCCTTTTGATCAGATGACAGCCATATTGCCGTTGGTTTTGAAGTGGTGTGTACTTCTTCGGTGACTATCTTTCCTCCTTTTTTCCCGATTACTTTCAGAATACCCGGTTCATATGGCACATCCCAACTCAAATGCAAATCGGATGTTGTTGCCGGAATAAACGGGTGATCATAGGCATTCCAGGCTACCGAAACTCCCTGCTGCGGAAAAACTGAAGATTTTATTCCAAACGATTTCCCATTCAGGAAAAGTTCAACACTGTCGCAATTGGTATAGGCAATTACAGGAATAATCTGTCCTTCATGGCTTTTCCAGTTCCAATGCGGAAAAACATGCACCATCGGTTTTTTGGTCCACTGGCTTTGATAAAAATAATAACCGTCTTTAGGAAAACCACAAAGATCGATAACCCCTGAACTTGAACTTTTAGACGGCCAACGGGCTTCTCCGAGATAATCGATGCCTGTCCACATAAAATCACCAATGACATAATCATTTACTGCCGTAAACTTCCATAATTGTTCAGCCTCGATCATATTTATCCGATAATCCCGTGAACGACCTGGCCGTTTATCTGACTGATCGCGATCAATTGAATACTGACCTCGAATACCCGGAACAGAAACATTTTCAGTTCCTATCATTTTCCAATTCGGATGGTCGTGCCGGTCGATGCTGTAATACAATTCCCGGCGTTCATGCCAGCGGTCAACATAGTTGTAACCAACAATATCCTGCATTTCGAGGAAAGGAAGTTTTGCCGGACCATCGCCGGCAGCAATCCGGTCATTCGCCTGAGTTACGGGCCGGGTAGGATCTTCCTTGTGGAAAGTTTCCATTAATTTCCGAAGCGTTTCGCTACCATTTTCTTTCACCTGATCAGGAACTTCATTCCCGGCGCTCCACAATACAACCGATGGATGATTGCGGTCGCGATGGATCATCGAAACCAAATCGGCTTGTGAGTTTTCCTTAAAATATTTATGGTAACCAAACTCCGGTGCTTTCTGTTCGATCCATTCGTCAAAAATTTCGTCCATAACCAGAAAACCCATTTGATCGCAAAGATCTAAAAATTCGGGAGCCGGAGGATTATGTGATGTCCGAATGGCATTGCAACCCATATCTTTTAACACTTGCAACCGCCGAACCCATGCCTGTCCGGGAACTGCCGCACCAAGGCAACCTGCATCATGGTGTAAACAAACCCCATTCATCTTCACATGCTTGCCGTTCAACAAAAAACCTTTGTCCTTATCGTATTCAATTTTTCGAATTCCAAAAGCAGATGTATAGTTGTCAACTTCTTTTTTCCCTTCTGTCAGGTATGAATTCAAGGTATACAAGGCAGGATTGTCAATTGACCAAAGTGAAGGAGAGGAAACTTTGATGGATTGTTCTATTTCTTCTTTTCCAGATGCCGCAATTGAAACAGGCGATTCAACCCTTGCTATTTCTTTACCCTCTCTATCTTTAACTACTGATCTCAAAACCAATTTTTTAGAAATCGAGAGCGTATTTTCAACGGAAGTGCGAATCGAAATTGTTGCAGAAGTTAAATCCACCTGTGGTGTGGTAATATAGGTTCCCCACTGAGCTATATAAACCGGACCGGTAATATTCAGCCATACATGGCGATAAATACCCGAACCGGTATACCAGCGGCTACTGAGTTGAAGCGAATTATCGACCCTGACAGCGATTGTATTTTTCCCTTTTTTGAGATAGGAAGTCAGATCGTATAAAAAACTGGTATAGCCGTAAGGATGTTTGCCCAGATGCTGCCCGTTGATCCAGACATCGCTGTTCATGTACACCCCATCAAATTCGATACTGAATTGTTGATCCTTCCGAATTTCTGACAGATTTAAAAGTTTCCGATACCATCCGACACCGGCCGGAAGATAACCTCCGGACCCATTGGTTGCAGCATTTTCTTTAAATTCACCTTCAATGCTCCAGTCGTGGGGCAAGTTCAGCGTTCGCCATTTGGCATCATCATAGACAGGATTTTCCGCATCTTTCACATCCGACAAGATAAATTTCCAGTTGTAATCCATCAGCAAACGCTGGCGAGTTTGTGGAGCAGAAGACCAGGCATTCAGATAAAATAAATTTATCAACAAGAGGTTGAGGATCAGAGATTTTAGTTTCATTTTTAATTTCTTTTTTGGTTAATATTTTTTCCCGTACAGGGGTCATTGTGATGAACGATCCGGGGTTACCGGAGCTGTATCTATTGATGTAACTAACTGCTTTTCAACCTAAAGGATCATCGCCCGGAAGAAAGTACACATCATTTATCTGCATCCAGATACCTACAACTTCTACAGACCATCCCGATTTATTGGGACCCGTTTCATCTTTGAATCAAGACCTGCCACCATTTGATAAGATTCTCCAAGTTCTTACAATAATAATGAAATTAAAAATACCTGCAAAAAACTATTTCTACAGTTTTTAGATTGGTCTCCATTTTATTCTTAATTTCTGGCTGAACAGAATAGACAAATTATTTTACGACAACAGGAAATTTATTGCTTTGGAGATTCCTCACAACAAACCGGGCATTTTACAGTGGTACGCGTTTCGGAGTTTATAATTATAACAATCTGCATAAAGCAGTCTTTATTGATTCAGATTGGCTTATGATTCAACTTAATAATTAACAAACTAAACTCATATAAAAATATATATTATCTGCAATGCATGTTTTTGTTTCCTTTTTTCTGAATTCCTATACCTCGAGAAGGTGTTTTCCTGGAAACGCTGATCAAATAAAAGTATTAATTAGGTTTTATGAAAACCAACCAATACATTTGTCATGAAAACGGCTTGAGAAACGAGTTTTTCAAAGGTGTACTTGATCCACCTTATTGAAAACAACTAAACTGGAATGTATCAATTCGGAAACAAAGGTTTGCTGATAAATAACAATAATCCTCTATTGTTTGATGAACTCTTCAGACAGTATTCCATGCCTTTGTTTTATTATGCGGCAAAATTTGTTGAAGACGAGGTGGCCAAAGATATTGTTCAGGATATATTTGTAAAGCTTTGGTCTGATCAATCAATCACGATCAGTCATTCGCTTAATTCATTTTTATTTACGATGGTTCGGAACAGTTGTCTTCAGCACCTCGAAAAACAGAAAGTCAAAAACAAATACCTTGAATCGACTAAATTAATTTTACAGGAGGAAGAGCTCAGGTTTTATGCGGATGAAAAAGCCAGTTTGATAGAACAGGAGGTAGAAAACAAGTTAAACGAAGTGTTAAACAATTTGTCCGGTCGTTGCCGACAGATTTTTTTAATGAGCCGGTTCGAAAACAAAAAGAACAAGGAGATTGCTGAAGAGCTTGATATTTCAATAAAAGCAGTAGAAAAACAAATTACCAAAGCGCTGGCCACAATACGTATCAAGATGAAAGATTATCTGCCTTTGCTCATACTTTTTTTTTCGTCGTACCTGTTTAATGATTGATTGTTGATTATCAAGTTTTTCTCTCCGATTTTTTGTTTTTCCCTTTCTCCATCTCCCTTTCTCTCTGTAATTCCTTTAAAAAGTCAAATTTTTTTAGCTCCGCAGGTAGGGTTTTTTCATCTCTTCCAATCATAAGGTAGAAAAAAAAAATCTATGCCCGAAATCGATTCCCTCATTCTAAAACACCTTCAAGGAAAGACTTCGGAGGAAGAAAACCAACAAATTTACCAATGGATTCAGCAATCGCCGGAGAACAAAAGACGATTGTTTGCAGAAAAAGACATCTGGGATACCTATGGGTTTCATTCGAATCAAAAAAAGTATGAAACCAATCCTGAATTGGAATTGATGAAAAAGCGCCTTGAACCGAAGAAATCTCAACACGCCATTAGCATGTATGATATTTTATACATCGCTGCTATGCTGCTGGTTGCTTTCGGATTGGGTTGGGCAAGCCGGTTTATATCCTTCAAAAACGATCAGCAATCTGCCGAAGTTATTATGCAGGAGATTTTTGTACCAAAAGGACAGGTCAATCAGGTGTTTCTGGCAGATGGAACACGAATCTGGATCAATTCCGAAACGCGGCTTATTGCACTTTCTGTTTTTACATCAAAAGAACGCGTTGTAAAACTTAGTGGCGAAGCCTATTTTGAGGTAGCCAAAGACAAAAATCGCCCATTTAAGGTTGAAGTCAATGGCCAGCAGATTGAGGTTTTGGGAACGACCTTCAATGTAAGAGCATACGATAACTCAAACGAAATAGAGACCACGCTTGAGAGCGGCCAAATCTGGCTAAACACCGGCAAACAAACCACCCTGCTCAATCCGGGTGAACAAAGTATTTTAGACAAAAACAACAACCAGCTGACCATCAGGAAGGTTGATCCGGTAAATTTCAGTTCGTGGAAAAATGGCCGCTTTGAATTTCAGAACAAAGATTTGGTTGATGTCTTCAAAGTCGTCGAACGCTGGTACGATGTTGATATTACTGCTGATGAATCCTACTTCAAAGGGATGCATTTTTCGGGAGTTATTAAGCGAAACAAGGATGCCAAACACTTTCTTGAATTGCTAAATCATACAATTCCAATTAAATACAAAATAAACTTAGACAAAATTCAAATTACACATAAGTAGAATAAATAAATCTAATTTGACAACTTAAAGAAGGAGGTGAATCAGAACCACAAACAAAAAAACTTAACAAAAAAACGGAGAATGTACCACCATCCTCCGTTCCAAATCAAGTCTTAATAAATTAAAACTTTTTTAAAGCAAAACAAAAGTATGAAAAAAAAATTAATTAAGGGCATTTCCCCTGACAGGGAAATCGTCCGTAAAATCTGGATGACTATGCGTCTGATAGTATTACTGTTTTTCGTTTCACTCATGCATGTTTCAGCTTCGGTTTATTCACAAAAAACCCGGTTGAATATTAAGGTTGAAAACGCAACCTTACAGCAGGTTTTTAAAGCTCTTCAGGAACAATCTGAGTTTGATTTCTTTTATAAGAACGAACAGATTCCGGCCGATGCAAGGGTTTCAGTCGAGTTTCAGAACGAATCGGTTGAAGTAATCCTCAATCAAATTCTGAATGGCACCGGACTTACCTACCACGTGCTCGATAAAGACATTGTGATCAGTTCTAAAGGAATTGCTGACAATGAAAACTCACAACAGCAACAAAATGTCGTTAAAGGTAAAGTCACCGATCAGTCCGGGGCAGCTCTTCCGGGGGCCTCTGTCATGGTAAAAGGCACTACCAACGGAGCAGTTACCAGTATTGAAGGGATTTATACCCTGGCAAATGTTCCGGCAAATGGCACAATAGTTTTTTCGTTCGTCGGAATGAAAACAGAAGAAATACAGGTTGGCGGTAAAACAGTTGTTAATATGATTCTGACTGAAGAAACGATAGGCTTGGAAGATATCGTTGTTATCGGTTACGGAACCGCCAAAAAGAGTGATGTTACGGGCGCATTAGCGAGCGTTTCTGAGAAGACAATCAAAGAAAAACCGGTTCAGAATGCGCTTCAGGCCATGCAAGGTAAAGCTGCAGGTGTTGACATTGTCTCCAACGTACGTCCGGGTGAAGTTTCTTCAATTAGTATCAGGGGTACCCGTTCAATTAATGGTTCAAATTCCCCGCTCTTCGTTGTAGATGGCATTATTATGATGGGTACGATCAATGATATTAACCCAAATGATATAGCAAGTATTGAAATTTTAAAAGATGCTTCTTCAACGGCAATATATGGATCTCGTGGTGCAAATGGCGTAATACTAATTACTACAAAAGCTGGGAAAAAGGGGAAAATCGCTGTAAATTATGAAGCATCACTGGCAATCGACCAGATCCATTCATTAACTAAATGGGCTTCGGCAGGTGAAGCAATAGACCGTTACCGTCTGGCAGATATCGACGGTGCTACCTATAAGGCAGGATCTGTTGCGTTTAATTATCCGGACCCCACGGCGGACATCCAAACTTTTGGAAATAGTGATGTTTCAACCATTAATGCTATCCGCAGTGGTTATGAATGGAACGACCCGGGAACCTATGCTTCTGTAAAAACCAGGGCTGCAACGACCGACGAGATTGCAAAGGGTTGGCCGGCACAAGTACCCGTTTATAATCCGGGCAATATACCAAGTACTGACTGGATTGGCTTGCTGACACAACCAAGTTCAACTCAAAACCATTTGCTTTCAATTTCTGCCGGTAATGATATATCAAAAGTGTATATATCTGCAGGTTATTTAGATAATAACGGAACTCAAAAAAACCAGTCATACAGACGGTATACATTCAGACTTAACGGCGATATAACTCCAACGAAATGGATGAATGTTGGAGCTTCAATTAATGCATCGCGATCAATTCAGAATTATGGTACAATCAACCGCGCAGGTAGTGCTACGGGGCCTAAAGATGCTTATGGTACTGCATTAAGTGAGTATCCAATGGCTACTCCTTATGATGCAAACGGAGTTCTTATTGAAAAACCAGGTGGTAACAATACAATTCCGGTATGGAATCCATTAATTGACATCGACAATGCGAAGGATGAACGGATGGCCACCAACCTTAATGCCAATCTTTACGCTGAAATAAAATTCCTGCCTTGGATCAGGTATCGGATGAATTTTGGTACGGGTATCCGGAACTACAGAAACGCTACCTGGCAAGGATCACAGTCGACGTTGCTCCGTACAGCCACACCTCCGACTTCGACAGCCTCCTATGCTTCAGGTGAGACTTTTCAATACATGCTTGAAAATCTTTTGTATATCGACAAAACCATTAATGTACACACTTTTGGTTTAACCCTCTTACAATCTGCTCAATACTTACGTTCCGAATCTTCGAATATTGGTGCATCAAAAATCCTGTATAATTCCAGTTTATGGTACAACCTTGGTGCAAATCTGAATGGCAAACCCGATGGTTATGGCACCGGTTTTGGAGAAAGTTCACTGCAGTCATACATGGGGAGATTCAATTATTCGCTGAAGAACAAATATCTGTTAACAATTACAGGTCGATGGGATGGATCATCCGTTTTGGCAGAAGGCCATAAATGGGACTTCTTCCCATCTTTTGCTGCGGCGTGGAAAATTCAGGAAGAGAACTTCCTTAAACCGATAGGATGGATTAATGAATTAAAACTTCGACTTGGTTATGGTGTGACCGGTAATTCCGGTGTTGGATCATATACCACAATGGGACCCCTTACTCAATACAATTATGTTTTTGGAACAGCACCGGCAATTGGTTACATTCCGATGAGTATGGCGAATCCAGGCTTAAGCTGGGAAAAAACAGCCCAGATGAATACCGGGATAGACTTCTCAATTTTAAATCGCCGGATATCCGGTTCTGTCGAGTTTTACCAATCAAATACGAGCGATATTTTAATGCAACGCGATATCCCTGTAATAACAGGTTATCCAAATATTTGGTTCAATATTGGTAAGATGAGAAATACAGGTGTTGAAATAACTTTATCTACAGTAAATATCCAAAAACACGGACTAAGATGGACAACCGATCTTACCTTTTCGGCTAATAAAGAAAGAATAGTTGAACTTGTAAACGGGAAAGAAGACATGAAAGCGAATAACTATTTTATTGGTCAACCATTACAGGTTTTCAGAACATATGTAGTAGATGGATTATGGCAGAACACAACTGATGATTTGGCAGAAATAGCCAAGTGGGCTGCAAATGGATTCTTTTTTGAACCCGGACAATACAAGCCTGTTGAACAAGGAACTCCTGATTATAAGCTCACGGACGCCGACATGGTTATACGTGGATCTGATCGTCCAAAATGGGTAGCAGGTATGAACAACACAATAAGTTACAAAAATTTTGAGCTGAGCTTCTTTGTATATTCCCGTATTGGTCAATCCTACTTTTCATCGCTGCAGCCTGGAGGTTCCGCCGGCGGACAATACGTTGGTTATGTGCGCAGTGCCAATCCAAATGAATTTTGGTCAGCCGATAATCCGAATGCCCGCTGGCCCAAACCGACTTCAAAAGCTAAAACGTCAGTTGCCGCTGTCAATCAGGCGATGTACATCAACGACGGATCTTTTGTAACAGTTAGGAACATTGGCTTATCCTATAGCGTTCCCTCCAGATTACTGGAAAAATATCAGGTTAAAAGTTGTCAGATCTATACACAGGTTCTCAATCCCTTCATTTTTGGCGGAGATGCAGTAAAAGCAGGATTAAATCCTGACGATACTAATGGTTGGACCTCTGTAAACTCTGTTGGTGACCCAACAGGCGGAAACAACAACAATACCATGATGATCC
This sequence comes from Bacteroidia bacterium, assembly GCA_026391655.1. Classification (GTDB taxonomy): domain Bacteria; phylum Bacteroidota; class Bacteroidia; order Bacteroidales; family Prolixibacteraceae; genus JAAFHB01. Next base: position 44,434 of record JAPLDR010000064.1, read on the forward strand.
GAAGCCTGGTGTTTGGATTAAGAGTAGGTTTCTAAACAATATTAAAAACAAACAGATTATGAAAAAATATTTAATATTATTCGTCATCATTTTTTCCTTGGGAGCCTGCAGTAAAGACTTTTTAAAGGAAAAAGCAGTTACGACCCTTACTCAGGATTTTTATAAAACTGCAGAGGGACTTGATATCCTCGTAAAAGGCACCTATCAGATTTTACGTTTTAAACCCGATTATAATCAAGGGCAATATTTATTTGGTATTGGCAGCGATGTTGAAGTTTATGCGTGGTCAAATGCCGAACGTATTGATATGGGTGGGTATCTTGCTGCCGGTTGGGCGGCTTCAACAGCTGCAAACAGGTATGCACCACAGGTAGGTATGTTGATCGGAGCAATTGGTGGATCAGTCTCAGAAGGGGTCTTTCCCACAATCAACCGTTGCAATGTATTCCTTGAAAATTATGCTACTTTGAGTGCGGCTGACCAGACCAAACTGGCTGCACGAAAAGGAGAAATACTGTTTATACGAGCTTATTCATATTATCTCATAACCAATGCTCTGGGAGATGTGCCGTTAATGCTTCAGAGCTTCAGTGGTATGCCTGAAAACTTTGCTTTCCCAAAAGCTTCGTTGGAGACGATCTATAAACAGTTGATCAGCGATCTTCGAATGGCAATATCTATTTTACCTGAAACAGTTGCGGCAGCAGACCTTGGAAGGATCACAAAACCGGCAGCAGCCCATTTTCTGGCCAAATTGTATCTTAACCGGGCTCAGGCTGCAGGTTGGGCAAGTGCTGAAACTCACCTTAAAATGCTTTATAAAGGAAGTGTTTCTACTGACCTTGATTCTGCAATCTTTTATTCAACAATGGTCATTGATCTGAAAAAAGGGAATAACGCTGCTTATGGCGGTTTGCAAACTGATGTCGCTGAACTTTGGAAAAATGTTGCCGGGAACTACGACCGTGACAATTGCAAAGAGATCATACTTTCTGCGCAGTACGAACCAACCCAGGTTTACGATGGTCGTTACGGCAATACCTTAGTGCATTTGTTTAATAGTAATTATACCACATTGAATTGTGGTGTTACACGAAATCTGATGGACTATGGCCGGCCTTATGCGACTGCAGGGGCAAGCGATTGGGGATACGATATGTACACTGATAGGGCGAACGACTCACGTTATTACAAGACTTTCCTTACAGATTATTTTGCCAATAATACGGTTTATAACGCAACAACGCTTGAAGTCACTGGTGGAAAAGCATGGGATAACGGGACTGCTTATTATTACAACAATATAATTAAGGCTTCTGCTGATGCAGTAGCTGTAAGTGGCAAAATAAAGATCTTATACAAAAAAACCGGATTAGTTTATATTGAGAACTCAAAAGATCAACCATTGGATTCTGCATGGGTTGTTAGTCAGCCATTTATCCTGATGGCAAGGTGGATGGTCGGAAGCCCGAATGGTGCCGGGTATTTCACCAAAAGCGGAACTACTATAACAGGATTCAAGCCTGGTGCAGTTGATCTGGCAAATCCGAGTGTAATTACAAATTATGCTGCCCAAAACCGGAAAATATATTATAGAGTCAGTGGTGATAAAGGTGAGCCATTCGGCATTGACAGAAGTTTAACCGTCTCTCAATGGTACATGGGACCACGCAAATGGTTGGATGTTAACAGGGGAACTGGTACAATCCCGAATAACCCCGGAGCAATTGATGTGCCTTTAATCCGTCTGGCCGAAACATACCTTATCCGCGCTGAAGCCTACGGTCGTAAAGGGAACTATGCAAGTGCAATTGTCGACTTGAATGTCTTACGTAAAAGAGCTGCTTTCCATGCCAATGAAAACAGATCGGAAATCTTAATGAAATACGAACCAGCTGTTTTAACGGGGAAATTGGTTGTTCCTGTAGCAGAAAAAGTCGCTCCTTATAAAGTTGTTACAGACAGTTATGACAAAATTATGGTCGATGGCACTGAATGGCAGACAGGATCAGCCAAAGCTGCAAAAGAGAATTATCCGGTCGAAGCCGCTTCCGATGATAAGAAGTTTATTCATTTCATTTACAATGAAAGAGCCCGCGAATTAATTTTCGAGGAGACTACAGTCGAAGATCTGCATAATGCAGGAATTCTGTTTGAGAGAGTCCGCGATCGCGATATGTTGGGTGCTCCTGCTTCTTCTGCGGGAACAGTGAACTTTCCATTCCCTGTTGATGATATTTCAGTTGGTACAGTCGGAGCAAGAGGAATTGGTAAAGGTCAGTTACAGAAGTTTCATACATTCAAACCCTGGCCACAATCCTATCTTGATTTGCTGACTGATGAAAAAGGTAACGCACTTGATGCAACAGCCAAAGCAGCTTACCAGAATCCAGGCTATTAATGGCAAGGTATAACATTAAAACTTAATGAATTAAATTACGAATAGAAAAAGGTGGGTATTTTTACTCACCTTTTTTAAACTATAGAATATTAATTGAGTCAAAATAGCTAGCTAAACGGAAGTTAATTCCGAAAATCAGTAAACGAGATTTTAAATTCAACAATGAACCATGAACTACAAAATTAAAAAATGCCTGATTGCATTCGTTATTTTCTTTATTAGCTCGCTAACAACCAGCGCAAATACACAGCCTGCCTCCCAGACTAAAGTTTCGCATAAGGGGAATTTTATTGTCATTGATGCTGGTATGGATCATTACCATCTCGAAATCTGCACACCGTTAATGATAAGAATCCGCCTGGCCGGATCTAACGGTTTTGAAGCCAATGAGCCATGGATGGTAAACCGTTATGAATGGGACGAGATCCCATTTACCTTCAGTGAAAAAAAGAATGTTGTGGAGATAAAAACAACCTCCCTTATTGCAAAAATTACGACCAATCCGGTTCGAATTGCCTTTTATTCTCCTGAAGGAGAATTGATTAATAGTGATGCTTTATCCGGTAATCCAATGAATTATAATAACCAAGCACCTTCGTGTTTTAAGGAACTTCAGTCAGGCGAGCATTTCTTTGGATTTGGTGAGCGAATGGACTTTATGGATCAGCTCGGAAAAAAACTTACACTCGACGTTGGCCGCGGAACTGCCCGCGATCACGAAACGGGGGCCTATAACATACTGGAAGCCAATTATTCACCTGTGCCTTTTTTTATGAGCACCCGTGGTTATGGAATCTTCTTCCACAATGCCAGTCCAAGTACCTGGGACATGGGCCAATCATCAACAAAAAATTATTCATTTAGCGCCAGTGGCGGCGAACTTGACTACTATTTCATTTATGGCCCTTCGTTTAAAGAAATTATCCATCAATATACTTCACTTACAGGAACTTCCCCTCTTTTACCCCGAACAGCAATGGGCTTACATGTAGGTACTTATAGCGGTGGTACCTGGGGATTCGAAGACATTACCTCTCAGTATTACGTAGTTAAACTGGCTAAAAAATTCCGCGAGCTTGGCATTCCGGCCGATATTTTACACCTCGATTCGACGTGGCGCATCTTTGGAAAGATCAACGGAAAAGGCGGAACCAGTTTCGAATGGCGGCAACCCGGATTTCCCAATCCGAAAGCCATGTTTGACAGTTTGTATGCCTTGAATTACCAGATGGTTGGGTTGCATATCCGCCCACGAATTGACAACGGAAATCTCAAAAACTACCTTTCTATTGCCAAAGAAAGCGGTTTCACATATCCCGAGAACGGTAAACCGGGCGACTTCCCAAATTTCTTCGACCAAAAATCGGTTGACTGGTGGTGGGATAATTGTCTCAAACCACTTGCCGATATGGGTTGTAAATTTGTAAAAACCGACGAAGGAAGTGCGTTTGGCCGTGTTGGCAATGAACTGGTCGACAAAATGGGTCCGCAGGGAAAAGAAATTGCAAAGTTGCATAACCTTTTCCCAATTGCCTATGCAAAAGCTCCTTTCCTTAAGTTTCAGGAATACAATCAAATGCGGGGAATGGAACACACGCGTGAAGGGTTTGCAGGAATCCAGCGTTATCCGTTTATTTTTGCCGGCGACTGGCCATCCTTATGGCAGTATTTCAAACCGGTCATCCGTGCCGGACTGAACATTGGCCTTTCGGGAGTACCAGCCTGGGCTAATTGCATGGGTGGTTTCGAGCAGGTTGCTGATCCTGAATTGTTTGTCCGTTGGGTGCAATTCGGAATGTTCAGTCCTGTTGCTCACCTGTTTGGTATGGAACACCCCAACTACAAGGAGCCCTGGAATTATGGAGCTGAAGCACAAGCCATTTTTACCAAATATGACAAATTGCGTTACCGACTGATTCCATACTTATATTCTTCCTGCTATGAATCTTACAAAACCGGAAGCCCGATTATTCAGGCACTGGTTTTTAACTATCCCAATGATGTGAATACCTACAACATCGACGATCAGTATTTCTTCGGGGAAAATATGCTGGTTTGTCCCGTGACCGAAAAAGGGGCAAAATCGCGTACCTTGTATCTGCCGGAAGGAAATTGGATTGATTACTGGTCGGGCGAAAAATACACTGGAAGACAAACTATCATCACAAAAACACCACTTGAAAAATTACCCATTTTTGTAAAAGCCGGGGCGATTATTCCGATGCAGCCCGATATGCAATATTTCGGCGAAAAACCAATTGATCCGGTAACCCTGGATATTTACCCATCAGGAAATTCTTCGGCTAAAATGTATGAAGACGATGGTTTATCACTGAATTACCAGAAAGGTGATTTTGCGCAAACTGAAATTACCTGTTCAGAAAATAGCGGGTCAATACGTGTTGAAATTATGGCTTTCTCAGGAAAATACAAGGTTGCCGACCGGAACTATACACTTTGGGTTCACATGGATAAAAAACCTTCATCTGTAACATCCGGCGCAAACGCGCTGAATGATTGGACGTTTGATGCAAAGAAAAATGTGTTGGAACTAACAATTGCGAAAAGTGCGATCGGGAAAATAAATGTAGAAATTAATAAATAATAAAACATGAACCGAAACTGTTTATTTGGACTGCTGCTCTTAATTATAGCAGGTGCAGGCAAAGCACAAAAGTTGCCATTGCTCGAAACCGGTTCGGTTAAACCGATGCCGGCTGAATGGATCGACAAGGACACCAATCATAAAATCATCCATCTTGTTTCAGGTGAAGGCGATAACCAAAGTTTCTATTTTCACAACAACCCGTTTCTTCGGGCAAATGACGGGAAAGGTGAAAAAATGATTTTCTACAGAAAGGTGAATAGCGATATGCAGCTATTCTCAGTCGATCTCAAATCACATAAAACTGATCAAATCACGAGTAAAAAAAGAGTTTCCGGAGAAATTGTGGCCACAAAAGGACGCGAGGTTTATTATCAGTGTGGCGACAGTGTATTTGCTACCGGAATCGAAAACCATAAGACAAGGCTGATTTATGTTTTTACAGACAGTATCCGGGGGAAGATTACTACCTTAAATGCCGATGAAACGCTGCTGGCCGGGGCACTCAGTTCTCCGGAGGAGGCCGAAATTTATAAACAGTTTCCAGAGAAAAGCCAGTATTTCAATCGTATTTACGATGCAAAACTTCGTCGGACACTCTTTACTATACCTGCTCAAGGTGGTGAATTGAAAAAAATATATTCCGAAAAGGCGTGGCTTAATCACATTCAATTCTCACCAGTAACCCCTTATTTATTGATGTTTTGTCATGAAGGCCCCTGGCACAAAGTCGACCGCATTTGGACGGTAAATATAAAAGGTGGTGAGCCGGTATTGATGCACAAACGGACAATGGAAGGCGAAATTGCGGGACACGAGTTTTTTAGTCCCGACGGGAAAAGGATTTGGTTTGACCTGCAAATGCCACGTAGCAAGACATTTTTTCTGAGTGGGTCAGATTTGGCAACGGGTGAAGAAAAAAGATATGAGATGACCCGCAATGAATGGTCGATCCACTTCACAGTTTCACCTGATTTCAAGCTTTTTGCAGGCGATGGCGGTGACCCCGGTCAGGTGGCAAGAGCACAGGATGGGATGTGGATCTACTTGTTTTATCCGGAAGGAGATCATTTCCGCTCCGAACGATTAGTAAACATGAAGCACCACGGTTACAAACTGGAACCAAATGTCCATTTTTCTCCGGACGGGAAATGGATTATCTTTAGAGCTAATTTCGAAGGCCATACCGATATTTATGCCGTTGAAATTGAAAAATCGAACAATTAAGCGGTCTATATTGGAGAATACGGAGCTAAAACTTTTAACTTGATAACTAATGAAAACAAGTAAAAATCGCGGGACGACTTATTTCTACCTGAGTTTTGTCCTGGTCGTTTTGATGTTTACATTTTCTAACACCTCGGGGCAAAAAGCTGACCCAAAACCAGGTTGGCTGCCGATCACCAAAGAATCAAAACCCTGGAGTCGCTGGTGGTGGATGGGCAGCAGTGTTAATCCATCCGATCTGAATGCCGCCATGGAAGCTTATTCCAGAGCAGGATTAGGTGGTTTGGAGATCACTCCAATTTATGGTGTTCACGGCTATGAAGACAAATTCATTCAATTCCTTTCTCCCCAATGGGTTGACAATTTGAAATATACGCTTCAGGAAGGCAAACGCCTCGATATGGGCATCGACCTGGCAATGGCATCTGGCTGGCCATTCGGGGGATTATGGGTTACGCCGGATGATGCCTGTAAGTACATGTCACTTCAGTCGTATGCCCTCAAGGGAGGCGAACAGCTTCAGGAGAAAATTGAGATGATTCAAAAACCTATGCTTCGAACAATTAGTCGTCCGAAGCTGGATATTTTGCAGTTGAAATATCCCGTTAGCGCTAATGCCGACAGTTTGCAAAGCTGGGCGATCGAACAAATCCGGTACCCCATACCAATGCCGCTTCAGGTACTTATGGCCTATTCCGATAAAGGTGAAATCCTCAACCTGACTACGAAAATTGATTCAAAAGGCAAACTCAACTGGACAGCTCCTACAGGCAACTGGAAATTGTATGCGGTTTTCGAAGGATGGCATGGCAAAATTGTCGAACGTGGCGGACCTGGTGGCGAAGGCGATGTGATTGACCATTTTTCAACGAAAGCGATTGATAATTACCTGGGACACTTTACAACAAAATTCAAAGGCCAGGATATTAGTGGATTACGAGCTTATTTTAATGATTCCTATGAGGTGGATGACGCGCGTGGGGAAGCCGATTTTACACCGCTGATGTTCAATGAATTTCAGAAACGGCGTGGTTATGATTTGCGTAATAATCTTCCGTCATTAATTGGCGAGGGCACTGAAGAAAATAGCAGGCGTGTCTTGTGTGATTACCGTGAGACCATCTCCGATCTGATTCTTGAAAACTATACGCAACGCTGGCACGATTGGGCAGCGAAAGACGGTAAAATCATCCGCAACCAGGCACATGGAGCTCCGGCCAATATTCTCGATTTGTATGGTGCAGCCGATATTCCGGAAACCGAAGGGACTGATATTGTAAAGATAAAAACGGCATCCTCGGCCGCACATGTAACCGGCAAGAAACTGGCTTCATCCGAGTCGGCAACCTGGCTGAAAGATCATTTTGAAGCATCGCTGGCCGATGTAAAACAGGCGATCGACCGGTTCTTACTGGGCGGAGTTAACCATGTTTTTTACCACGGTACAACTTTTTCACCTCAAAATGCTCCGTGGCCGGGATGGCTATTCTATGCCGCAGTTCATTTTGGACCAACCAATACCTTCTGGGCCGATTTTGGAACTTTGAATACCTATATTGCCCGGTCACAATCGTTTTTGCAGGCAGGAAAACCTGATAATGATATATTGTTGTATTACCCTATTTCAGACGAATATGCAGTTCGTGGCCGCTCGCTTTTGCTTCATTTTGATGGCGCTGAAAGAGGATCTGCTATTCGCAAATCGGCAGAAACATTGTTCGAAAAAGGCTATGCATTCGACTATATTTCTGATCGTCAGTTATTAAAACTAAAAAGCGAATCAGGTAAAATCCTTACCGGTGGGACAAGTTATCAAACTATTTTGCTTCCACCTATGAAACTGATTCCGGTTGAAACTCTCGAAAAAATTATCGAACTGGCAAAAGGGGGAGCAACCATTTTAATGGAACAACTACCTGTTGATGTTCCCGGAATGGGCAAACTGGCCGAAAAACAGGCAAAATTTCAGTCTTTATTAAAGCAAATCAAATTTGGACCTGCCACTGGAAATATTCAAAAGGCCAAAGTTGGTAAAGGGCTGATTTTCTTAGGAAATCAATCTGATTTACTGGCACAGGCCAAAATCCGTCGTGAAACGATGTTTGACATAGGTTTGCAATGCATCAGGCGAATTGATGGAAACTCAACCACCTTTTTTATCGCTAACCGGGGAACCGAAATTGTTGACGGGATGGTTCCGATCGAAACCAAAACTGGTGAAGCTGTATTGTATAACCCGATGAATGGTAACTTTGGCAAAGCGATAACCAAAATTTCGGGTACAAACGGCGAAGTTTACCTGCAATTGAATCCTGGCGAAAGCTGTCTTGTTCAGGTTTTAGCAGGAAAGGTGAATCTTCCGGAATATGCTTATTTGAAAGCTTCCGGAGATAAAGTGGCACTCAATTTGGATTGGACGCTGACTTTCGTTGACGGTGGTCCGGAACTTCCGAAAGCAGTGAAACTTTCAAAATTGGGCTCTTGGACAGACCTTGAGGGTGACAGCTATAAAGCTTTTTCGGGAACAGCGGTTTACAAAACAACCTTCCCGAAACCTGCTACAGGAGCTAAATATTATCGGCTCGATTTGGGTAAGGTAGCCTACAGTGCGCGTGTCAATCTGAATGGCAAAGAATTAGCAGCACTTATCAGTTCACCGTTTACAGTGGATATTCCGATAGCCGATCTGAAAGATGAGAATACACTTGAAATTTCAGTAACCAACCTGATGGGCAACCGCGTGGCAGATATGGAGCGTAAAGGACAGAAGTACAAGATTTTTTATAATACAAATTTTCCGGCAAACAGGGGTTCCAATCGTGGTGCCGATGGTTTGTTCACCACTTTGGGCTGGAAACCTCAGGAATCTGGTTTGATTGGACCAGTAACTTTGACTCCGCTACAATTGATTAAATAAACCACATAGGCACATAGACCACATAGATTTCATTAACTTTCTAATGTGTCCTATGTGTCTATGTGGTTCAAAAACAAAACTATATGATAAAATTATCCATTTCATTGATATTAACGGTATTCCTTTTTGGTTGCCATTCCAATGCACAGCAAACCAAAATTGACCGGCATGCACTGGTAACCCGCCATAATGTTTTGGTAGAACAGCCCGATACCATGGCCACCCTTTCGGTTGGAAACGGCGAATTTGCTTTTACGACAGATGTCACTGGTTTACAGACCTTTTACCACGAATACGAAAATGGGGTAACACTTGGAACACAGTCGAATTGGGGTTGGCATACTTTCCCGAATACTGAGAACTATCAGGTGATTGAAAGTGCCAAATATTCTCTTTATCAGGGGCGAAAAGTCCCTTATCTGGTGCAGCCCAGCGGGAAGGGACGCGATGTTGCCGCGGCCAATTATTTCCGTGAAAATCCACAACGTCTGCAACTGGGCATCATCCGCCTGCTATTGAAAAAAGCGGATGGATCGGAGGTGAAAATCAAAGATATACAAAATCCAAAGCATTTACTTAATCTTTGGGAAGGTCGCATCAGCAGTAAATTTTCGGTTGAGGGGCAACCAGTTGAAGTGGAGGTTTTCTGCCATCAGCAATCTGATCTGATCTCTACAAAAATCATTTCACCTCTTATCGAAAAAGGTCAATTGAAAGTGGAGTGGATCTTCCCTTATGCAGTCGCCAAAAACACCCATTCGGGTTACGATTTTGCTTCTGCGGAAAAACACCAGTCAAAACTTGAGAAAATCAATGGTAAATCGGTGAAAATCCTTCGGACACTCGATAACGATCATTACCAGGTAAAACTTCAGTGGGAAGAAGATGCAAAGCTTGAAGAATCTGAAACACACCATTTTGTCCTTTCTGCCAAATCGGGCAATACCATTTCTTTCAGTTGTTTATTTGCCCCGGAAGAGAAAAATGGTACCCTTCCAACATTTGCCGAAACGAAAACTAATAATCTGGAATCCTGGAAAAAATTCTGGGAAACAAGTGGCGCAGTCGATTTTTCAGAATGTACCGATCCACGTGCGCCGGAACTCGAACGCCGCTTTGTGTTGTCGCAATACCTGACCAAAATTCAGAATTCAGGTTCGCTGCCACCACAGGAAACCGGACTTGTTTTCAACAGCTGGTATGGTAAATTTCACCTCGAAATGCACTGGTGGCATTCGGCACATTTTGCCAACTGGAACCATCCTGAGTATCTTACAAAACAATTGGATTGGTATCAGACCATTTATAAAAAAGCGCTCGAAACAGCACAATTACAGGGTTTTAAAGGTGTAAGATGGCCAAAAATGGTTGGTCCCGAAGGGCAGAACAGTCCATCAGGTGTGGGCAGTTACCTGATCTGGCAGCAACCACATTTCATTTACATGGCCGAACAGTTATACCGTAGCAAACCATCACGTGAAGTGCTGAATAAATACAAGGATCTGATTTTTGCCACAGCCGGATTTATGGCCGACTTTGCTGTCTTAGATTCTTCAGGAAAAGTTTATAATTTGCTGCCACCGCTTATTCCGGCCCAGGAACATTGGAACCGCGAAACGACCATGAATCCTCCATTTGAGTTGGCCTATTGGCACTGGGCTTTGACTGTCGCTCAGGAATGGCACAGGCGACTGAACCAGCCCATTGATCCACATTGGGAAATGGTTCGAACCAAACTTGCTGTGCCGGTTCAGGAAAAGGGTGTTTACCTGGGAATTGCCAATGCGCCGGATTCGTACACAACGCCAAAAAACATGACTGATCACCCGATGGTAACCGGAGCAGTTGGTATGCTACCCTTATGGGATAAAATTGATCCTGAAGTGATGCGCGCAACGCTGAAAGTGGTGATGCAGAAATGGGACTGGCCTTCAACCTGGGGCTGGGATTATCCGATGGTTGCCATGTGTGCCACGCGGTTGAATGAACCAGAAATTGCACTGGAAGCCTTGCTTAAAAACGTTCAGAAAAACACCTATCTGAAAAACGGCCACAACTATCAAAGCGAAAGATTACGCATCTATTTGCCTGGTAATGGAGGCTTTCTGAAAGCTGTATCGCTGATGTGTGCCGGATGGGATGGCTGTAAAACGAAGAATCCCGGTTTCCCGAAGGATGGCAAATGGAATGTAAAATGGGAAAATCTGGTTAAAGATTTTTGACCCCATACCCTGAAGGGGTCCGTCAGCTGACGGATAAATAACCCCGGGTGAAGTAAAGCGAAACCCGGGGTCATGAGAATGTAGGAAAAAGGGCGCATCTGCCCTGAAAATTGAAAAATAAAAGTTGTATGCGCCACAATTGGCAAAGGTTCTTTAATAATTATCTGAAAGATATGTGATTGTTATAAAATGAAAATTTTGAAAATAAACCTTTTAATACTGCTTTTTATCGGATTCTTGACCGGTTCGCCAACTATTCAGGCGCAAACTGCCAGCCAGCCCTGGCATGGCATTACGCGTCAGTTGCGTTATCAGCCAGATGGTTCCGACTTTGTGATCACCAATGGAAAACTACGGTTCAACCGTGCTTTGTATGGTACAAATACCGCTTTTCGTGTTGAAGCGGGTGACCTGCCCGAATTTGCATTGTACTTACCAGGTATGGGTGGAAATCTGCGATTCGGATTGATTGATGTCAACGAATCAAAATGGCTGATTGATAGCAAAAACATCACCGCACGATATCGACCGGGCTCAATGATTTACACGATTACCGACCCTATGTTAGGTAATGGAAATTTGGAAATCACCGTTCTGGCTTTGGCTGATGCTGAAGGTATGATACTGCAACTTTCATCCAACAATATTCCCGATCATCTCACCCTATTCTTCGCTTTTGGTGGTGTCACAGGAAAAAAATTCTCACGCGACGGCGATTTGGGTGCCGATCCCGAATCATCTTTTTACCTGAAACCTGAATATTGTGTTGACAATGAATTTGTTGTTTCCGGAAATTCCTTCGCTGTGTATTATGGTTCAGGGCGCGACAAGTCGGAAGCAGAACGTTACGAAAACAACTACAAACCTACAAAAGAGGAGCTTGAAGCAACAAGACTGAAAGGCAAAAAACAGTTGATCGGTATGTTTCCTATTGGAAGCCAGTTGAAGGTATCGGATGCCGGCAAACAAAACTCACCTAATGATTTCTACGCATCAGATACTTCAGAAAGTCCGGCCATAACCGGAAAACTCGCATTAAAATCCGGCTCCAAATCCTGGTTTTTAATTGCAAATCCGGAAACAATTAAACTTCCGGTTTACAACCAATTATCCGAAATATTTGAGAAAGCTGAGGTTCAACGGAAAAATGTAGCCGATCGTATTCAGATTCATACACCTGATTCATATATTAATACAGTTGGCGGAGCATTGAGTATTGCTGCCGATGCAGTTTGGGAAGAGCCTTCGTTTATGCATGGTGCGATTGCATGGCGCATGCGGCTCAATGGCTGGCGCGGTGCCTATATCGCTGATGATTTGGGCTGGCACGACCGGGCGAAAATGCACTTCACGGAATATTCAAAAGCTCAATATCTTGAACCTGCTTCGGGGCCGAGTGTTCCCGATCCGAAAACCAATCTGGCTCGTCAGGAAGAAAAAATGGGCAATGCCATTTATACGGAAGGTTACATCAGTCGCAATCCAGGGAAAATCTCTGCTCCGCACCATTACGATATGAACCTCGTGTTCATCGATCAGGTGCTTCGCCATTTCAACTGGACCGGCGACACAGCTTATTTAAAACAAATGTGGCCGATGATTCAGCGGCACCTGGCCTGGGAGAAACGGTGTTTCGACGGCAACAACGACGGTTTGTACGACGCCTATTGCTGTATCTGGGCGAGCGACGCTCTTCAATACAGCGGTGGTGGCGTAACTCACTCATCTGCTTATAATTATTTTGCGAATAAAACTGCTGCACATTTGGCAAAGTTGATTGGTAAAGACCCATTGCCCTACCAAACCGAAGCGGGTAAAATTTTAAAGGCGATGAATCAGCAACTTTGGATGCCCGGAAAGGGTTGGTTTGCCGAAAATAAAGACTTGCTCGGTCTTCAGAAAATTCATCCTTCAGCCGCTCTTTGGACAATTTACCATGCCATTGACTCCGAAATTCCCGACCCGTTTCAGGCATGGCAATGTCTGCGCTATGTTGATACCGAAATTCCCCATATTCCTATTACGGCTAATGGTTTGGAAGGTGACTATTACACTTTATCCACGACAAATTGGATGCCTTATGCCTGGTCGATCAATAATGTAGCATCGGGAGAAGTATTTCATACGGCATTGGCTTACTGGCAGACAGGTCGCAATGACGAAGCTTTCCGGATCACAAAAAGCTCGCTGCTCGACTATTTATATTTGGGTAGTAGTCCGGGAAATTTTGGGCAACTGTCGTTTTATGATGCCTTCCGTGGTGAATTATACCGTGATTTTGCCGATGGAATTGGCGCAGCAAGTCGCGCACTAATTGAAGGTTTATTCGGAATTCGTCCGGATGCCACAAACGGAAAATTACTGATCCAGCCCGGATTTCCTTCAGATTGGAACTATGCGTCGCTCAAAACTCCCGATATTTCATTAGATTTTAAGAGAGAGCAAAGTATTGATATTTATACAATTGAACCCAAATTCTTTCAGAAACTAAGGCTGGTACTCCGGGTAAAAGTGCCACTTGATCAAGTCAAATCACTGACTGTTAATGGACAGCCAGCAAAATGGAAGATACTTTCTGAAGCCATCGGGCAACCGGAAATTGAGTTGATTTGCGATGCTTCTGAAACTTATAAAATCAAGATCGAATGGTCGGGTGAAAAACCTGAAACAATTGAAATGCCAGCGTTTTATGCCGAAGGTGAAAGTCTTCAGTTAGCACACAAACAGTCAACGATTGTTGAACTGAAAGATCCACAGCGGATTCTGCGAACTCCAAAAATTATTTTCCATTCTTTGGTGGCAACCGTTTCCGGAGAATTTGGAAATCGTACCGCCTTTGTGAAACTTCAACAAGGTGGAATGGAATGGTGGAGTCCGCTGAGTTTTGAGGTGCGTCCGGCAATTGAGATCATATCTGCCAAAAATCAACCTTTCGGAAGCCTTATTTTTAAAGTCAGGAACAATGCCCTAACCTCGTTTGAAGGAACTCTTTCGGTGAATGGGTTTACTAAAAAACTAATGGTCGGAGCAAGCTCTGATTCACCGGAAATTGTAGTTACAGCAGATAATCTGATAAATGGAAGTAATCCGGTAAATGTGGAATTGGGGAAATATATTTATTCTAAAAACCTGATTAACTGGAATGTAAATAAAAGTCCGGATACAAAATACGAAACGATAGATTTGGGCAAACATTTTAACGATCAGGTGACCAATATTTTCAAAAACAAATATTTATCGCCGCGTTCGCCCTATCCGACGCTTGCTGTTCCAACGCAGGGAATCGGCGACTGGTGTTCCTTTAATGAGACCGAGGAGATCGACGATTCAGGATTACGTGCAAAAGCCGGAGTATCGAATCTGATCACACTTCCGCAAGGAATTCCGTTTGCCACTCCCGGAAAGCCAGCTTTACCAAATATCATATATACCTCACAATGGGACAATTACCCAAAAGAGGCTTGGGTCAAACTATCCGGGAAAGCTTCACATGTCTATCTTCTTATGGCCGGATCTACACACCACATGCAAAGCCGGTTCGATAATGGCGAAGTAAATGTGGAATACACCGACGGTACCTCCGAAAAGCTGGTTTTGCGCAATCCCGAAACCTGGTGGCCGATTGAACAGGATTATTACGATGACGGATTTGCATTTGATCCGGGTGTTTCGAAACCAGTTCGGGTTTATTTAAAAACCGGTGAGGTAAAAACCGAAGGTTACCAGGTATTAAGCAAAAACAGGGGCAACAGGATCAAGGGTGGCGCAGCAACCGTGCTTGATCTGCCTTTAAATCCGAAGAAAGAATTAAAACAACTTAGTCTGAAAACCCTTGCCAATGATGTGGTAATCGGGTTGATGGCGCTAACTTTAGTAAGATAGTAGTATACTCAGCAGGTGACTTACTCAGCAGGTGACTTCAAGTCACCTGCTGAGTACTTAGGAACAGAAAAATATGACAACACGACGAACATTTATTCAACAAAGTATTCTGGCCGGAAGTGCGCTATTTGCTTCTGGTTTGAAGGGTTTTGCGACGAATCAGGATCAAAAATATGACGAAAAAGATATTTCTGAATTTGCCAAACGGTTAAAACCACTTAGTCGGATTTTGGAACTTGAAGGTTATTACGTGTGGGGAACCAGTCCGATTGTGGCTCCAGACGGAAAAATTCATGTCTTTTTTTCGCGCTGGGATGCCAAAAAAGGGATGGGAGGCTGGATCAACAGTTCGGAGATTGCCCATGCTGTAGCCGACAAACCGGAAGGGCCATATTCTCAAATTGAAACGATATTAGCTCCTCGCGGGGAAGGATTTTTCGATGGAACAACCTGCCATAATCCTCATATTCAATTTGTAGATGGAAAATATTGTCTTTTTTATATTGGTAATTCAAATAAAAAAACTGACACCAAACGTATAGGACTGGCAACATCGGAGTCGCTGTATGGACCATGGAAACGACCCGATAAACCGTTGATTGAAGCTGGAGAAACAGGTAAATGGGACGATCATTGCACATCAAACCCCGCTTTTCTGAAACATCCGAACGGGCAATACTGGGTGTACTATAAGTCCTGGAATACAGATGAATATGACCATCCGGTAAATCCGGCAATACGTGGAAACCGGAAATACGGACTTGCAATTTCAGAAAAACTGGAAGGCCCGTACATCAAATACTCCGGAAATCCGATTATCGACTATTCAAAGTTTGGAAACAACCGGCAACTCGAAGATGGAAATGTATTTATCGAAAAACGTCGCTTTTATATGATTGCCAGGGATATGGGGCGGTTTGATCATGAAGTGGGCATTATTTTGGAGTCGAAAGATGGCATTCACTGGTCGGAGCCTAAAATTAGCTACTTCGGCGTTAGTCATTATGTGGAACAACCTCCTGCACCGTCGAATCTGAAAAAGTACGGACGATTCGAGCGGCCTCAAATTTTGATGCAGAACGGGAAACCGACGCATCTTTTTGTTGCCTCTCAAGGTGGTAAATATATGACAGCATCTGCCTTTGTATTTGAAGTAAAACCGATTTAAAGATACCAATTCAGCAGGTGACTCAAAATCACCTGCTGAATAAACAAACCAATGAAAAGGATAATTACATTGTATAACAATTCAGCAGGTGACTCCAAGTCACCTGCTGAATAAAACAAGCCAAAATGAAACGAATAATTGTATTAATTTTCTTGTTCGGATTGATTTTTCAATCAAATGCCAAACAAAAACCGACTGTCTTTATTATCGGTGACTCGACTGTGAAAAACGGGCAGGGCAATGGTGCTGGCGGTTTGTGGGGCTGGGGTGAACCGATTGTACAGTTTTTTGACACCACCAAAATCAATGTGGAAAACGACGCGCTGGGCGGTACGAGTAGCCGGACTTTTCAAACCTTGGGGTTATGGAAAGCGGTGCTCGATAAAATCCAAAAGGGCGATTTTGTATTGATGCAGTTTGGTCATAATGATGGAAGCGCACTCAACGACAACAGCCGGGCGCGCGGAACCATCAAGGGTGTTGGCGAAGAGACCGAAGAGATTGACAATGTCATGACCAAACAGCACGAAACTGTTCATAGTTATGGATGGTATCTCCGGAAAGTGGTTCGCGAAACCAAAGCAAAAGGCGCTATACCAGTGATAATTACACCTATTCCGCGTAACGACTGGGAAAACGGGAAAATTAGGCGAACCCCCGGAAGCTATCCCGAATGGGCAATGGAGGTGGCCAAACAGGAGAAGATCCTGTATGTCGATCTGAACAAAAGCATGTCGGACAAACTTGATCTTTTTGGTGAAAATCAGGTGACCGGGAAATATTATTACAGTCGTGATCATACGCACACCTCTGCCGATGGCTCAATATTAAGTGCCTCACTTGTAATCGAAGGAATTAAAGCAAATTCAAAATGTAAATTAAACAAGTTATTGCTGAAAGATCCCAAAATTGTATTCCCGGTGAAAAAGAGGGTCTTTATTATTGGTGACTCGACCGTTGCAAATGGTAATGATTCAATTGTTGGATGGGGCCGTGAAGTGCCCGCATTTTTTGACACAAGCCGGGTCGCCATCATCAACAAAGCGCGCGGAGGCCGCAGCAGCCGCACTTTTTTGAATGAAGGTCTCTGGAATGAAATCCTTCCACAGCTTCAAAAAGGTGATTTTGTACTTATGGGGTTCGGTCACAACGATGGTGCCAGACCTGATGCTGAAAAATTCAGGGGATCGCTTCGCGGTACAGGTGACGAAACTCAAGCGGTTACGAAACCCGACAAAACAGTGGAAACGGTTCATACATATGGTTGGTACATGAAAAAATATATCCAGGATACCAAGGATAAAGGGGCTTTTCCAATTGTCTTTTCGCAGATTCCGCGCAACGAATGGCCTGAAGGAAAGGTTGAACGCGTTTCAGAATCGTATGGGAAATGGGCAAAAGAGGCAGCAGAACAGGCAGGTGCATTTTTTATCGACCTAAATGAATTGGTGGCGAAAAAATACGACGTTATGGGAAAGGTGATTGTCAAAACCTATTTCCCTGGTGATCATACACATACTAACCTTATGGGGGCTAAATTGAATGCCCGAACCCTTGCTGAAGGTATAAAAGCTACCAGAGGCTGTGGATTATCTGCTTATCTTGATTTTGGCGCAAGTATGGAGGTTCCGGCTAAGGTCGCCTCTAAACGCGAATATCCAGTAACGCAATCCGGAGCTGTTGGTGATGGCATTACCCTCAATACAAAGGCCATACAATCAGCTATCGATCAGTGCGCTGCCGATGGTGGCGGCATTATTGTAGTTCCACAGGGAATTTTTTTAACTGGTGCAATCTTCCTGAAACAGGGTGTAGATCTTCGGATTGATAAAGATGGCGCGCTCAAGGGAACAACAAATATCGACGACTATCCCGCTGTCGCTACTCGCTGGGAAGGAGAGGAGCGAGAATGGACTTCAGCCTTGGTTAATGCATTCGGTATGAACTATTTTACCCTTTCCGGTGAAGGAACGATTGATGGTTCGGGCGAAAAATGGGTAGAAATGAACCGTGAAAAAAGGTTGAATCCAACTCCTGCTCCGACAGGAAAGCCAAGGTACGGCAGTCCACGGTTGATTGCCCTCCAGAATTGCAAAAATTCAACCATCTCAGGTTTGAACCTGAAAAATCAGGCCTGCTGGTGTGTTTTCATCCTTTATTCAGAAAAAATTGAGATTAAAAATCTGATTATAAGGGCAGAACACAATATTCCAATGTCGGATGGAATAGATCCCGACTCAAGCAAAGATATTCACATCAGAGGATGCGACATTGACGTAAACGACGACTGTATAGCTATCAAATCGGGAAAAGATGAAGATGGCCGTCGCGTAAACCGTCCTTGCGAAAATGTTCTGGTTGAAAAATGTATCTTCCGTTACGGTCATGGCGGAGTTTCGATGGGGAGCGAAGTGTCGGGAGGAATCCGCAATATCACCATTCAGAATTGCGTGATGGAAGCCGACAACTGGGCACCGATCCGGTTTAAATGCCAACCAAGTCGTGGAGGTGTGGTCGAAAATATTACTTATCGCGATATTCAACTGAAAGACACACGCAAAGCGTTTGAGTTTAATATGGAATGGCGTATGGTCAATCCAAAACCTGCCTCCGATCCGCTTCCTGTATTCCGAAATGTCAGGATTATAAATGTCTCAGGAACAACAGCATCAGTAGGCGATATGCACGGATTGAAAGACAGTCCGATCCGTAATGTGATTTTCGAAAACTGCAGCATCACCGCAAAACGCGGTTTTGTACTCGATAACGTTGAAGGTCTCGATATTTCAGGATTAAAAATTCAGGTATCAGAAGGTGAACCCGTAATTTATAAAAAATGAAGACAAAAGCACTGTTAATTATCTTGTTGTCAGGTTTTTTCCTGCAACTCTCGGCTCAGAATTCCCGCCAGTTGGTAATCGATTTGAAAACACTGGCTGCCGGGTTTAAAACGCCCGATTCCTCCTTCGGGCCATCTATATTGTGGGGTTGGGATGGTCCTATGACCAAAGAGGTGATTATTCGCGATCTTGATCGGTTTAAATCATTAAATATTAGGTCATTAAACATAGAAGCCGGCTATGATTTGCCATTTCCTTACCTTTCAGATGGCTATTTCGACCTTATCAAATTTGGGGTGGAGCAGGCCAAACTGCGAGGTATGGTGATCTGGATGATAGACGAATGCAAGTATCCGAGTGGTTTCGCAGGTGGTAAATTTTCAAAAGAGCGTCCCGATCTGCGTATGCAAGGATTAGATATTTATAAGCGAATTGAACTTGCTTCAGGTCAAACAGTTCAGGAGGAAATCCCTGCTGCTGTAATTAGTGCAATTGCTGTAAACAGGGAAAACGGCAAATGCCAACTGATAAAGATTGAAAACGGCAAACTGCAATGGACTGCTCCGGAAGGCAACTGGCAGGTATCACTTGTCAGACATCGGTTCAGAACATCAGTAACGCGGGCCGGCAACAATCCGACACACGGAAAGGACACACTTAATGCACTTTGCGATTACCTGAATCCTGTGGCTGTACGCCAGTTTCTCGAATTCACCCATGTTCAATATAAAAAACATATCGGAGACGAATTTGGAAAGACATTTCTTGGTTTCCGTGGCGATGAACCTGACTATGGTTTTGTACCATGGACACCAGCACTTCCGGAGGAATTTCTAAAGAAAAAAGGATATGATGTGCGTCCATGGGTAGCCGCATTTTTGATTAAAAACCCAACCGATTCGATGTTGCGCGTAAAAGCCGATTACTGGGACGTGTGGTCAGATATGTTCGGTGAAAACTTTTTCAAGGTGCAGGCCGATTGGTGTGCAGCCAACCAGCTGTCGTACATGGTGCATCTTAACCACGAAGATAAAATGATGGCATTGGCACAGTCAAGCGGCGATTTTTTTGAAAATCTCAGGCATGTCCAGATTCCGGGTATCGATGCCATCTGGAACCAGATCTGGCCCGGGAAAACTGCCGATTTTCCAAAATATGCCTCCTCTGTGGCACATGTATATGGACACCAAAAAGCTATGAGCGAGAGTTTTGCAGCTTACAATATACCACCAACTGCCGATCAGGCGAAATGGGTGACCGATCACCAGCTTGTCCGGGGTATTAACCTGTTTGAATGGATGTACTGGCCAGCTTCAACACGAAGCGATGGAAATCCAAGAGGATGGTTCGGAGATCCAAAATTTCCTCAGGTGGCTCAATATTCCAACCGCGTTTCGTATTTGCTTTCGAACGGAAAACCGGCAGCCAATATTGCTGTTTATTATCCGACTGGCAGTGAATGGTTTGGAGATCAGAAGGCTGACAGCAGTTCACTGGAACTTTGTAAAAATCTACTTGAAAATCAGCATGACTTTGATTTTGTTGACGATAACGCTATTTTGAATGTCCTCAAACCAAACGGAAACGGTCTGGAAAATTTGAGTGGACAAGTTTATCAAACGGTTTTGGTTCCATCGGTTAAGGCCATGTCAAAAGGAGTACTCGACAAACTGAAAAGCTTTGCGACTTCGGGTGGGAAAGTAATTTTTACAGGAAATAAACCAACAGTGATTGTAGAAAAAACGTTCCGTAATGCAGGTGGCTCGTACGATTTTGGGAAGATGATCCTTGAAGGAAAAAATGTATTCCAACATCTGCCGGATCCCGATTTCAAACTGGAGATGGCTTCTGATTCCATCAAATATAATCACAGAAGATTTACTGATGGTGAACTTTATTTTATTTTCAATGAAGGAGATAAGGCCGTTGAAAGTAATCTGACTCTTTCCGGAAAAGGCAAAGCACGATTCTGGAATGCAATTTCGGGCGAAATAAAAGAGATTGAACAAGCCAAAAATACTGGTCAATCCGTCAAAGTTCCCCTAAACATTGCCCCCTGGGAAACGCAAATTATTGTGATTTCGAAGTGATTTTGAAAGTACTGAGCAGGTGACTTCAAGTCACCTGCTCAGTAAGACTGACTTCAAGTCACCTGCTCAATAATAAGGAATATTCAAATTTAAAAATCAAGATAATGAAGCGTTTAATCCTGTTTTTTCTGATTTTTTCCAGCATTGTCGTTCAGGCTCAACGTCAAATGGAATACCTTACCCGTGGACTGATTGCCGTTCAGGCTGGTAGCGATAGTGTATTTGTAAGCTGGAGACTGCTTAATTCTGATACTGATAATGTTGCATTTAATGTTTACCGTCAGGCTGAAAACGCGAAACCGGTAAAACTGAATGCCAAACCTCTTACTGAGGCAACTTCGATGATGGATGTCTCGCTACTTGCAAATGGACGCTACACCTATATCGTAAAGTCTGTTAAAGGTGGAGCTGAGGGAACTTTTGTGCTAGATAAAAAGGATAATGGAAATCCTTGGCTCACAATACCTTTGCAGACTCCTGAAAAATACTCTCCCGGCGACATTTCTCCCGGAGATCTGGATGGAGACGGTGATTATGAACTGGTTGTTCATATGAATGGCGTAGGTCGCGATAACAGTCAAAAAGGAATAACAGATGCCCCGATTTTTCAGGCATACAAAATGGATGGTACCCTTTTGTGGCGCATTAATCTGGGCAGAAATATCCGCGAAGGAGCCCATTATACACAGTTTTTGGTGTACGATTTTGATGGCGACGGACGCGCAGAAGTAGTGATGAAAACTGCCGACGGCACGATTGACGGTACCGGAAAAGTAATCGGTGATGCAACTGCTGATCATCGCAATGCTGATGGGTATATTGTGCGCGGACCGGAATATCTGACTGTTTTCGATGGATTAACCGGAGCTGCACTGACAACCGTTAATTACTGGCCGTCGCGACATCCGGCAACCGAAAATCCTACTCCTGAAGAACTAAAAGAGATTTGGGGTGATGGTTACTCGAATCGTTCGGAAAGATACCTGGCCTGTGTCGCTTACCTGGATGGAATCCATCCCTCTATTGTAATGTGCAGAGGTTATTACACACGCACAACACTTGCAGCCTATGATTGGCGCGAAGGCAAGCTGACCCCACGCTGGAAGTTCGATAGTGACGATAATACACCCGGTAATCGCGATTATCGTGGTCAGGGTAACCACAATCTGAGTGTCGGGGATGTTGATGGTGACGGATGTGATGAGATCATTTATGGCGCCGCTGTGATTGACCACAACGGGAAAGGTCTTTATTCTACAGGATTGGGACATGCTGATGCCATGCATTTTTCCGATCTGGATCCCACACGCCCTGGATTGGAAGTGTTCAACATTCAGGAACGTTTTAGCGATGCTGGATTGAATTTTCGGGATGCAAAAACCGGCGAAATTATTTGGCGCGTAGCATCGGTGAAAGCTAACGAATCGGGAGGTGACAAGGGAGAAGGTCCTGGTCGTGGCGCAGCTTTCAATGTTGATCCGCGCTATCCTGGTAACGAATGTTGGGCATTTGGCGCTCAAATGAAAGGTATTTGGAACGCACAAGGCAAGAAGATATCTGAAACTACACCAACCAGCTGCAACTTTGCTGTGTGGTGGGATGGAGATCTGCTCCGCGAATTACTCGATAAAAACAGGGTTATGAAATGGGACTGGAAATCTGAGAAGGTTGTACCGTTACTGGTAGCCGAGGAGTGTATGAGCAACAACGGAACCAAGTCGACACCTGGGCTAAGCGCCGATTTGTTTGGCGATTGGCGTGAAGAGGTGATTCTGCGAACAACAGATAACAAATCATTACGCATTTTTACCACCACCATCCCAACGAAACATCGTTTTATAAGTTTGATGCAAGACCCAATCTACCGCCTTGGTGTTGCCTGGCAGAATGTGGCCTATAACCAACCACCTCATCCCGGGTTTTACATCGGAGATGAAATGGGCAAATTGGTCAAACCCAAATTGAAACTCATAAAATCTCAATAAGAATACTACTCAGCGGGTGACTTCAAGTCACCTGCACAGTAAACAAACAAGAAACTATTTAATTAAAACCTGAAAAATGAAAATTAATTCAAAATCAATCAGCAAATTATTAATAACCGGTCTTCTCGCTTTTAGCTTCTGTTCTGGAATAAAGGCTCAGGATCCACGTGAATGCAATTACCTCTATCCGGTTCTTAAACCTATTCATGAACCAAAACCAATAGTAAATGGCTGGGCAACCCAACGGGTAAATGAAAAGTTCAATCGCGGATTGACAGTTCAGCAAACCAGCACCAATGTAGTTTACCTGAGTTGGCGATTGCTGGCGTCTGATTCAAAGGATATTAATTTTAATATTTATCGATCAGCACAAGGTCAAAGGACTGTCAAAATCAACAAAAAGCCAGTTATTACTACAACCGATTTTTCAGTAAATCTTCCCGAAAAATTGGCTGAAGCTGCATTTTTTGTTCGTCCGGTTTTGAACGGTAAAGAATTAGAGGCATCGGAATCTGTTTCCATAAAACTTGTGCCAAAATTCCTAACTTACACGAGTATCAAATTAAAAGGTAATTACAGACCGCAACGAATTGCCCTGGCCGATCTCAATGGTGATGGTGTTTTGGATTACATCGTAAAACAACCCGAACGAGGTATTGATCCCGGGGGTCAGCCAAATACTGACGGCCTTACATATAAGGTTGAGGCTTATCTGAGCGACGGAACTTTTCTTTGGCAGAAAGACCTTGGTCCGGGTATCGAACCCGGTATCTGGTATTCACCTATGATCGTCTATGATTTTGATGGTGATGGGAAAGCTGAAATAGCAGTAAAAACGGGGCCTGCCGATGCCCGTGAAGCAGATGGTCGCGTACGAAAAGGTCCCGAATGGTGTTCAATTCTGGAAGGAATGACAGGAAAAGAGATCTGCAAAGTTGACTGGCCTGGCCGAAGCTGGAGATTTGGCGATTACAACCGAAACAACCGCAACCAAATGGGAGTGGCTTATTTAGACGGAAAAACGCCATGCTTGCTTGTTGCCCGTGGAACTTACCGGT
>JAPLDR010000064.1:68896-107416 GCA_026391655.1 Bacteroidia bacterium
AAATGATTGACGGGAAATTACAGAAACTATGGCGTTGGGATGGCGATGAAGAAAACCCGATTATCCGCCATCAGGGTGCTCACGGAATGCACACCGCCGACGTAGATGGTGATGGTCGGGATGAAGTAGTTCTTGGTTCAGTAGTTCTTGACGACAATGGGACAGCACTTTGGTCTAATGGTTTAGGCCATCCGGATAAATGCTTTGTTACCGATATTGATCCGGAGCGTCCGGGTCTGGAAATATTCTATGTGTATGAAGACTGGAACAACGACGGTAACGGAATTTGTATGGCAGATGCAAAAACTGGAGAGATTATCTGGGGTATAGGAAAGAAGACATTGCATGTTGGCGATGGCATGGTAGCTGACATACTACCCGATGTGCCTGGCTTGGAGTGCTTTGGATCCGAAGACTCCAAGGGTGGCTCAAACAGTAAATATCTATTATCCGCAAAGGGGAAAATTCTGGCTACCGATAAAGATGTTCCGGGTTGCAGGAATTGGATTTTCTGGGATGCCGATAAAGTACGGGAAACCATTGTCTCGTCTGGTTTTGAAAACGGTGTGTTTGATCGATCCAATGCAAATAAGCTGTCGATAGTAAAATACAAAGGGGAAACTTTGACTAAAACGATTGAAGGATCGGTAATGATGATGGCCGATATTCAGGGCGACTGGCGCGAAGAATTGATTACCATTTTACCTGGCGAAATACGAATTTATTCCACAGCTATTCCTGCTAAAGATCGCCGCGTTTGCCTGATGCAGGATCCGTTCTACCGGGCTGAAGTCGTTCATCGTTCTATGGGATACGATCAATCGCCTGTAACTAGTTATTATTTGGGTGAATAGACGTTCAAAATTCCATAATTGAGTTCATTCTTAAAATTGGTTAAATAAAATAATGCCACCAAGTCACCAAGACACAAAATCGCACAAAGCATTAAATATTGGAAATATTTTTAATGAAACTTCGTGACTTTGGGCCTTAGTGGCGAAAAAATAAAAACATGAAACATCTAATTTTAATCACATTAACCATCTTTTGGTTTTCGGCGATTGGCCAGACAAAAGAAAAACAAACTTTGTCGAAATTTGATTTTGGTTCAGGAAAAGTAAAAAAAGGATGGACACAGGTAACTGCAACAACGCTTTATTCTGCTGAAAAAGGTTTCGGACTGATTCCTTCAGGTGAAATGGTATCGGGAAAAACAAAATCGAAAGCCCCGCTCAAAGGCGGTTTCCTTTGCAGCAAGAAACCGTTTTATTTTATAGTTGATCTTCCTGAAGGACACTATCGGGTTACCTTGACATTGGGCGGAGCACAGGAAGGTTCTTCAACAACAATAAAAGCTGAATCGCGCAGGTTAATGCTCGAAAACGTGATAACAGCAAAAGGTAAAAATGTTCAAAAAACCATCGTTGTTGATGTCCGTACTCCTAAAATCAATGCTACCGAACAAATCAGACTGAAAGAAAGGGAGTTCAAATACCTGAATTGGGACAACAAACTGACGTTGGAGTTTACGGGTGAATACCCCTGTGTTTCAGTAATTGAGATCCAAAAGGCCGATGATTTACCAACCATTTTTCTGGCCGGAAATTCAACAGTCGTCGATCAGGAAAATGAGCCCTGGGCTTCATGGGGACAAATGTTTCCGCGTTTTCTGAAACCCGAAATTGTGGTGGCCAATTTTGCCGAGTCAGGCGAAAGTCTGCTATCCTTTAAAGGCGAAAAACGGCTGCAAAAGGTGTTGAGCTTAATGAAATCGGGTGATTATCTGTTTGTTGAATTTGCACACAATGACCAAAAACCGGGTGGTAGTCATGTGGAAGCCTTCACCACCTACAAAGACGAACTGAAATATTTTATTGCTGAAGCCCGGAAGAAAGGGGGGAAACCGGTTCTCGTAACTTCTATGCACCGCCGTCGCTTCGACGAAAATGGGCAGATTATCAATACATTGGAAAACTATCCCGAGGCAATGCGCCAGACTGCAGCAGAAGAAAACGTTCCGCTGATTGACCTGAATGCGATGAGCAAACTGTTTTATGAAGCTATGGGGCCCGAGAATTCGAAAAAGGCATTTGTCCATTATCCGGCAAATACCTATCCGGGTCAGGCAAAAGCCCTGGCTGACGATACCCACTTTAATCCTTACGGAGCTTATGAGCTGGCCAAGTGCATCGTAGAAGGAATCAGAAAAAACAACACGGACCTGGCCAAATATTTGATTGATGGACTGCCGGCATTTGATCCGGCACATCCTGATTCTGTGAATGAATTTCATTGGTACGAAAGTCCTTCAGTGAATCTGATTAAGCCGGATGGGAATTAGTAAAAGCTTATTCAGCAGGTGACTTGGAGTCACCTGCTGAATAAAACAAAAAACCATTTAACATCTTTGATATGGCACGAAAGATAAAGGAAGTATTTATTGAAGAACTCTTGAAGGGTAGTCTACACCCACTTTTGGAATATGTCCAATTAGACGACACGCTCAATATGGAATTGAGAGGAGATGAGGTAACTGTATACTATCGGGGAGGGGCATTATTGACAATCAAGCAAGACACATATAATCTCTATGGTTTAACGGAAAAGTATCACAAAAGAATCTCCTTTTTAAAGCCTTCTATAGGTAACTTAGAGGAGTATATCCCAAAGGCAAAGCATAAAATTGATGTCTACATTAATACAGTAAAGAATCTTCTAGGAGAAAAGGATATCCAGCAACAAATTGCCAGAGAAAATAACTATTCTCAAAACTCCCTTGATACAGACTATTTTGTGATAGATACCGAGTATCAAGATTTGGGTAGATTTGATATTGTAGCTCTGAGGTGGGATTCAAAAAGTAGTATTCGCAAATTGCCTAAATCATTTTTGCCAACTATAACTATTTTTGAAGTAAAGCAAGGATATAAATCTATATCCAATGAGAGTGGAATGGTGTCACACATTGAAGATTTTGAGGAGTTTCGCTTGACAAAAGATATAGAAGCGTTTAAGATGGATATGATTAGCGTTTTCAATCAAAAACGAAGACTGAGGTTAATCAAGGGTATGAATAAATACAAGGAAGTTACAGCGGTTGCTCGTGATATTGATTTTGTATTTCTATTGGCAAATTATAAACATGACAGCAGTCAACTACGCACTGCATTGGATATCATTGATGACTGTAAATTGATATTCGCAAATTACATGGGCTATGGACTCTACACTCGAAATATTGTCAATAAACAACAATTTATCGAGAAGTTTTTATGAAAATTATCATTCACAGAGGCATTGACCAAATTGGCGGTTGTATTACGGAGATTGCGACAAACAACGCTCGGATTTTAATCGATTTGGGGCAGAATCTGCCTGATGGAGAGGGGATTATACATGATGATCTTGCCAATCATGAATCAATCGAAAATCTGACAAAAGGTGTGGATGCCGTTTTCTACACGCACTATCATGGCGACCATTTAGGGTTATTTCATCTTGTCCCCGACAATATAAATCAGTACATAGGTCGCGTGGCAAAAAAAGTTGCTTTATGCAAATATCAACGAATTAGCTATATAAAAGGTCGGGAAGAACTTTCTGCACAGGAGATTTCCAAAATTAAGCTTATGCACGATTTTGTGCCAGAACAGATAATTAAAGTAGGCGACATTCGGGTAATTCCATACTTTGTGAGTCACTCTGCTTATGATTCCTATATGTTTCTGATTGAAGCAGAAGGTAAACGAATACTGCATACGGGCGATTTTCGTGACCACGGCTATCTCGGTAAGGGTTTGTTGCCAATGATTAAAAAACTTATTTTGCCACAAGGCAAGATAGATATTCTGATTACTGAAGGGACCATGCTTTCTCGCCTGGACGAAAGGGTTCGGCACGAAAATGATTTGAAAAAAGAGGTAATTGAACTTATGAAGCAATACAAAAATGTATTTGTAATGTGTTCATCTACAGATATGGAACGATTGGCAACATTTCATGCTGCAAATGAAGAAATTGGAAGAAAACCTTTTGTGTGTGATGATTTCCAAAACAGTGTCTTGGGAATTTTTTCAGAAACGGCAGGAAAGGAAAGCCCGTTGTTTCGTTTTAAGGCCTATGATTTCAGTAAAACCAACACCAAACTCATTAATTGGATGCAAGATAAGGGATTTTGTATGTTGGTTCGTGCAACAGAGAAGTTCGATGATTATTTGGCTTTTCTCAACCCACAAATTGACAGAAATGAAACTGTGCTGGTCTATTCAATGTGGAAAGAATATATCAACCCTGTTAGCAAACACGCTAATAAACGCTATTTGGACTTTGTAGGAAATTTTCCTGTTGTTGAGAAAATACATACTAGCGGCCATGCTTCGTCAGATTGCCTTGCTGAGGTGTGTAATCTTGTAAATCCGACAATATGTATAATTTCAATCCACAGTGAGCATTCTGCTGATTTTCAAAAACTACCATTAAAAGAGGAACTTAAGTCAAAAGTCATAACAACATCAAAAATATTCAATGAGGTGATGGTTGAAATTCCAATAAAGTAATTACTAGATATTTGACAAAAGAAGAATAATGTTTCACGCAATTTATTTGTAGCACAATATGGATAAACTACGTATTTTTCAACTAAAATCAATTTTTGATGAAATAGTTCATTTTATCAATATTGATGACCATTTTCGTGAGGTCACGAAAATGGTTGAATTAGGAAAGGTAGCAAGCGACAAAAAGAAAATTGAAAAGGCAACAAAGAAATTACCCAAAAAACAATAATATTAAAGATAATTGAAGCATTATTTATCAGAATATGAGAAAGATGAACTGGTCACAAATTGCGACCAGTTAGGTATAGGTTATAAAATTGATAAAACAAAAAAACCATGCGAACACTAAAACTACTATTTTTTACGCTGTTTTTAGCTGAAAGCGTATTTGCCCAATCCTCCATTTTCTACAACGTCAAAGACTACGGAGCCAAAGGTGACGGACAAACAATTGATACAAAAGCGATTGATGCTGCGATTGCTGCTGCTTCAGAAAAGGGTGGAGGTACCGTCTTTTTTCCTGCCGGAATCTACCTGAGTTTCACCATTCACCTGAAAAGTTTCATCACCCTGCACCTCGATAACGGTGCGGTGCTTGAAGCTGCTGATGTAAAAAAACAGGGGCTGGGTTACGATCCCGCAGAACCCAACCAATGGGATATGTTTCAGGATTTTGGCCATAGTCATTGGCGTAACAGCTTGATATATGGTGAAAACCTGCAAAATATTGCCATCACAGGACTGGGCACAATCTTCGGAAACGGTCTGACCCGTGAAGGAAATAAGACGCCAGGCATGGCCAACAAAGCGATTGCGCTGAAATTATGCCGGAATGTAGTCCTCAAAGATTTTTCAATTTTAATGGGTGGGCATTTTGCCCTTCTGGCGACTGGCGTGGATAATATGACAATCGACAACCTCAAAGTGGATACCAACCGCGATGCGTTTGACGTGGACTGCTGTCGCAACGTACGAATCTCGAATTGCAGCGTAAACTCGCCTTACGACGATGCCATTTGTTTGAAAAGCTCTTTCGGTCTGGGTTTTGCACGCGCGACCGAAAATGTAACGATCACTAACTGTGCCGTCAGCGGTTTCGATCGAACCACTTTTCTCAACGGAACTTATAAAAAGGACGAAGCCAATACAGTCCCCGACAGGGGCGTAGTGACTGGTCGTATCAAATTTGGTACGGAATCTAATGGTGGTTTCCGTAATATTACAATTACCAATTGCACCTTCGAATTTTGTCGCGGACTGGCCCTTGAAACAGTTGATGGAGGTATTCTGGAAGATGTGACGATTGATAATATCGTGATGAAAGATATTCAGGGTGCTCCGTTCTTTTTACGATTGGGTGCCCGCATGCGCGGACCAGTGGGTACACCTATCGGTGTTCTTCGCCGGATCAACATCAGTAATGTGGTGATTTATAGCGAAAATCCAAAGTACTGTTCCATGATTGTAGGTATCCCCGGACATCCTGTCGAAGATGTGAAACTGAGCAATATCCTGATCCGGATAAAAGGTGGTGCTCCTAAAGAACAAGCCTTGAAAGAAGTCGGAGAACACGAAAAATCATACCCCGATCCGCAGGAGTTTGGTGATATGCCGGCATACGGTCTCTTTATTCGCCATGTCAAAAACATCCAGCTTATCCATGTAGAATTAAAACTCGAAAATGACGATTTTCGTCCGGCGCTAATTTTGGATGATGTGGCTGGTGCGAACCTGAACAACCTGATCCTTGCTAAAGTAGGAGCTGTTCCCTCAGTTGTGCTAAAAAAATCAGAAAATATCCTGATACAAGATTGCAAACCGATTAAAGACAAACAAATCAACAAAATAACTTCAACACAATTTTAGTATGAAACTTAAACTAACAGCAATTTTGATTTTGATTGCCGGCATTAATTTGCAGGCACAAAAAGTGAACGATTCAACAACACCACTTCATTTAATGAAGCCTGATTACGATACTCCTTACGGAAAGCCGGAAGTTAAAAGTATCACTGATGTATTGGAAAGGATATATTCCTACCTCGACAAGACGACTTATACTGCTCTTGTTAATAAGGATACACAAGCTGAAGTTACTGATTATTCAAAGATTGATGAAAAGACCATTTTTAAACCTGGTGATTTTCGTCTGGTTAGTTATGAGTGGGGAGTTACCTATGCAGGAATGTTGAATGCGACTGAGGCAACTGGTGACCCAAAATATGCAACGTATACAAAAAACAGACTAAAATTTCTGTCCGAAATTCAACCCTGGTTTGTGAAACTTGAGCAGAAACAGCCTCAGGCCCGTCATGCTTTAGTTCGTGTGCTTCATCCCGGTGCTCTTGACGACTGCGGGGCCATGTGTTGTGCGATGATCAAAACACAGCAACTTGCCGGTTTCGATGGCGACCTCAAGCCAATGATCAACACATTTGCAGATTACATCAGTAATAAAGAATTTCGCTTTTCAGACGGTACGTTAGCGCGAAATCGTCCCTTGCCCAATTCGCTCTGGCTTGACGACCTGTTTATGAGTGTTCCAGCTTTGGCACAAATGGGCAAATACACGGGAGAAAAGAAATATTTTGATGATGCTGTCAAACAGGTTCTTCAGTATTCGGACCGGATGTTTAATAAAGATAAAGGCCTTTTTATGCACGGCTGGATTTTGGGAATGGACGAACATCCTCAGTTTCATTGGGCTCGCGCAAATGGTTGGGCCGTGATGACCATGGTTGAATTGCTGGAAGTACTTCCTCAAAATCATGAAGGTCGTGCCAAAGTACTTGATTTGCTGCGGAAACACATTCGTGGATTAGCCAATTATCAGACAGCTAAGGGCTTCTGGCATCAGTTGATCGACCGTAATGACTCGTATCTTGAAACTTCAGCTACGGCAATTTATACCTATTCTATAGCCAGGGCTATCAATCGTGGTTATGTCGATGGTTCAGTCTATGGTCCAATGGTTTGTCTGGCATGGAATGCTGTGGCCAGCAAGGTGAACGACAAAGGACAGGTAGAAGGAGTTTGTGTAGGTACGGGGATGGGATTTGATCCGGCATTCTACTATTACCGACCCATAAATGTTTTTGCAGCACATGGTTATGGACCTGTGCTTCTGGCTGGTGCCGAAATGATTCAATTGATCAAGACTCACAAGATTGAAATTAACGACAGCGCGTTGCAATTGTATTAATAGATTTTGAATTATAAGAAATAAATATCAAATAAATATGAAAACAAAAATCACATCCCTTTGGCTTGTTCTATCCATTATTTTCAGCTCTGCGATGGCTGAAAAGCTACCTTCACAAAAAGAGGTATTAGACAAAATGGTTCTCGCCAATGCCTATTTTATGAATAAGTGGCCCGATCCGGGAATTCCAATTGTTACTGATAAGACCCGTCCGAGCAACATCTGGACACGAGCTGTTTATTACGAAGGATTAATGGCCCTGTACCAACTCAAACCTGATAAGACCTATTATGATTATGCGGTAAGTTGGGGCGAATCACACAAATGGGGACTTAATGGCGGTATTCAGACACGAAATGCCGATAGTCATTGCTGTGGTCAAACTTACGTTGATTTGTACCTGATTGATAAAAAACCGGAACGAATTACAGATATCAAGGCTTCGGTTGATCTGATGCTTGAGTCATCAAAAAAAGATGATTGGACCTGGATAGATGCTTTGCAAATGGCGATGCCGGTATATGCTAAACTTGGCGTTTTGTACAACGATAACCGCTATTACGAACGGATGTACGAGATGTATATGGTCACCAAAACCGTTTTGGGAGGCAACGGATTGTATAATCCGAAAGATAAATTGTGGTGGCGCGATAAGGATTTTGTTGCACCTTACAAGGAGCCTAATGGCGAAGATTGTTACTGGTCGCGTGGAAATGGATGGGTAGTGGCTGCATTAGTCCGGGTTTTGGAAATTATGCCCAAAGATGCAACTCATCGCGACGAATACCAGAATACACTGGAGCAAATGGTTGAAGCACTGATTCCTATTCAGCGGAAAGATGGTTACTGGAATGCCAGTCTTCACGATCCGAATAACTTTGGCGGGAAAGAACTATCAGGAACAGCATTGTTTACTTATGGAATGGCCTGGGGAGTCAATCATGGAATATTGAGCAAAAAGAAATACCTGCCCGTCATTAAAAAAGCCTGGAATGCCATGTCGAAGGAATCGGTTCATCCCAACGGATTTTTAGGCTGGGTGCAGGGAACCGGAAAACAACCTTCAGATAGTCAGCCTGTATCCTATGAGCGTATTCCGAATTTTGAAGATTACGGATTGGGATGTTTCCTGTTGGCCGGGAGTGAGGTTTATAAGCTTTGTAAATAGATTATAATTAAACACTTAGGATTTTTACACATCGTATAATTAAAAAAATGAAATGTTTTTAATTATACGATGCACTATCGTATATTTGTGCCTGACAAATATTTTAAAAAATGAAAGTAACAGCAATAATACCCGATGAATTGGTCAAAGAAGCACAAAACCTGTCGAATGCCAAAAACATCACTGACGCAATGATCATCGCACTAAATTCGTATGTTTCTCTTGAAAAGTTGAAAGCAATGGGCGAAACAATAAATAAACGTCCCT
This sequence comes from Bacteroidia bacterium, assembly GCA_026391655.1. Taxonomy (GTDB): domain Bacteria; phylum Bacteroidota; class Bacteroidia; order Bacteroidales; family Prolixibacteraceae; genus JAAFHB01. The sequence goes on from JAPLDR010000064.1 coordinate 78,090, forward strand.
TGCAATTTAAGTATACGGCTCAAGAGATCAGAGATTTAAACAGGTTATAATGGATATAATTGCAGACTCATCAGTATGGTTCGAATACTTCAAAAGGAAAGACCCTTATTATAAGGAAGTACAAACCTATTTGAATATTTTAAGTATTAAAATTATCGATCCGATTATTGGTGAAATTTTGCAGGGAGCATTAAATCAAAATGAAATAAACTTCATAAGGGAGCATATTCAATTTGTTCCAAAAATTAACATCAAAAATTTATTTGAAAAGGCTGGTGAATATTCATTTGAAAACAAACTTGTTTCAAAGGGAATTGGACTAATTGATGCATGTCTGATATACACAACTATTGAAACCAACTCACTGCTCTGGACCTTGGATAAAAGAATAATAAATTTTTTAGATAAAAAATATCTTTACGATTAAGCATGACTTCGTTAAAGATCTCATAAACAATATTTATATCTGTAGAACACAAGCTACAAACAAATTCAGTTAAAATATACAATTAATGTAGTTACTGTTTCGCCAATGGTGAATGCATCAGCAAATTAGCTCAAACAAAGAATACAATACACAATGCCGTGACAATTTAATAATAAAACCTACTCTGAACCAAAGCTTTGAAAGGAGATTGCGATTTTATCATCTCACCTATCAAATTGTTATATCTTTGCTAGGATGAAAAGTACTGAAAAAATATTGCCTTTAAATTGCGAGCTTCCGGTTGATTACGCAGACAGATTAGGATTAGCTTATTCCATATTTGTTACTCAAAGCCATAAGAAAATCAAAGGACAGTTTCTTACTCCTTCTGCAATCGCAAGGTTTATGGGTAACATGGCTAAATCCAATAAGACAAATATTTCGATACTTGATCCCGGATGCGGGACGGCAATATTAAGTTGTGCGATCATTGAAAGCTTAGTCTCTTCAAATTCCGGTTTAAAATCTATCCAATTAGATGTTTATGAAATTGACAATGAAATTTTGTCATTTACAACCTGCGCTTTAGATTATTTGAATAATTGGTTAATCATTAAGGGTATTTCATTTCGATACAAAATAGTTACCGAGGATTTTATTTTAAAGAATGCAACTATCTTTGAAAAAGAAACGTCACTTTTTAATGACCAAAAGACTTCGGAATATGATTTTGTAATTTCAAATCCTCCATATTTCAAGCTCAATAAAGCGGATAGTCGTGCTAAAGTAGCTGAATCGATGACCAGTGGACAACCTAATATTTATGCCTTATTCATGGCAATTGCTTCTAAAATGCTTACTCAAAACGGACAATTGATTTTTATTACACCCCGCAGCTATGCTTCAGGTAGTTATTTTAAATCCTTTCGTGAGTTTTTCTTTGGCAATGTTGCAATTAACCAGATTCATCTTTTTGATTCGCGTAAAGATGCTTTTAATCGTGATAATGTTTTACAGGAGACGTTAATTCTAAAAGCGACCCAAAGGGATAATTTAAAGACAGATTCAATTGTCACCGTAACCAGCACAAATGGGATAAAAGATTTATCAAGTCCAAGGGTGAAAAATTATCCCCAGGATCAGATTATAGATCTAAAGAGCAAGGAGAAGATTTTACATGTACCTATAAACGATGAGGAAGAGGAAATTATTGATTTGTTTCGAAGTTGGAATGGCTCCTTGAATAAATACAATATCCAGATTTCTACCGGTCCAGTAGTGGCTTTTCGGGCTACGGAATATATCAGAGAAGTGTATGAAAACGGCACTGTTTTTCTTGCGCCATTAATATGGTTGCACAACGTTTATAAAATGCACATTGATTGGCCTGTTTCTAAACCCAAAAAAGGACAGTATATTCAAATTTGTTCTGGCAGCCAATCCTTACTACTGCTCAATAAAAACTACATTCTTTTGCGACGTTTCAGTTCTAAAGATGATAAAAGCAGGTTGATCGCTTCACCATATTTCTCAAATACACAGGATTCAGAATTTATTGGCGTTGAAAACAAAGTTAATTATATATATCGTCCGAAAGGAGAGTTAGATCGTAAAGAAGTCATAGGTTTGTCTGCTATATTAAATAGCAAACTCTTCGATAATTATTTTCGTATTTTCAATGGGAATGTCAATGTTAGTGCAACAGAATTGAGAGAAATGCCTTTGCCTCCATTGGAATTAATCAAACAAATAGGAGAAAAACTTATCTTAAACAATATCGACTTTTCACAAGATCAGATTGACATTCTTGTGAATGAAACTCTTGTGAATAAAAATGAACTTGTCTTATGAGCAAACTTACTGAAGCACAACAAATCCTCTCTGAATTTGGCTTGCCTAAGCGCCAGCAAAATGAACGATCAGCATTAACCCTTCTTGCTTTAAGCAACCTCAAAGAAACAGATAAATGGAAAGATGCTAAAAAAGTTAGTAAGTCTGTGGTTGGGAATAAAGAGAATGCAAAATATCAAGGAATAATGCGTTTTATTGCTGAACATTATCAGAAGTATTATGCAGAAAATAGTCGTGAAACTATCCGCCGTCAAACCTTACATCAATTTGTTCAGGCAGGAATAGTAGAGCATAATCCTGAAAATCCACAATTATCGACAAATAGTAAGGACAATCATTACAGGCTTTCAGATGCAGCTTTAAAAGTTATTAAAGCCTTTGGTACAAAAAAATTTAGTGAAGAAGTAAAGCAGTTTCGTAAAAACGTTGGTTCGCTAGTCGAAATCTGCTGATGATTCCTGTCAAGTTAGCCAATGGTAAAGAATTGATGTTTTCTCCTGGCAGGCATAATTTAGTTCAGGTGGCAATAATAAAAGAATTTGCCTCAAGATTTGCCTTAGGTAGTGAACTGATTTATGTAGGTGATACAGCGAACAAAGATTTGTACATAGATATAAACGCGCTGAAAGCTTTAGAAATTCCAATAGATGAGCATAATAAGTTGCCAGATGTGGTCTTGTTCGATAAAAAACATAATTGGCTATTCCTTATTGAAGCCGTAACCTCACATGGTCCTGTTTCGCCCAAACGAATTATGGAGCTTGAAAACTTGCTTAAAAGTTGTAAGGCAGGTAAAGTTTATGTATCAGCATTTCCTGATTTCAAAGAATTTAAAAAACATACATTGGATATAGCTTGGGATACCGAAGTTTGGTTAATGGACTTCCCCGAACATATGATACATTTTAATGGTGATCGTTTTATCGGTCCGAGATAGCTCGTTCAACTCATTTTTCTAAAATGTATTAATAAAGACCATTTGAGTAAACAGTGGTCGCAATTTCCCGGATTGTTTTTCTGAAATAGCATGAAGTAATTCAATGTTTTATAACAATATAAATTTTAAACTATGAAAATCATAAGATGGATCAATTCAATAATAGTTCTTTCCCTTTTTGGAGTAGTAACCTCGTGCCAGCCGGGAATCAAACCCTTGAAAGAGGGATTATGGAGAGGTGCTTTTATACTTCCGCAAAACGAAATCCCTTTTGTATTTGAAGTGAAAGGGAAGAGCGCCGACAGCACTTTGGTATATCTGATCAATGGAACAGATCGTTTTCTGCTGAAAAATACCACTTATGGTAACGATTCGGTGACAATTCCAATCGACCTTTATTCATCCGTTTTGAAAGGCAAATTAACTGAAAATTCTATTGAGGGACAGTTGGTGAAAGTTAACACAGACAAACCTGTCGCCGGAGTCCCGTTTAAAGCTGAATTTGGCAATCTCCCAAGATTTCCCAAAGGCAGCGAGATACCATCTGTTTCTCTGACAGGAACATGGGATATGAATATGATCTCTTCGGATAACACCGAAAAAACAGTTGGCAATTTTGATCAAAAAGAGTCATTACTAACCGGATCAATTCTGACAACAACGGGCGATTACCGTTTTCTGGAAGGAGTTGTGGACGCAAAGAAATTTGCATTATCTGCCTTTGGAGGTTCAACGCCATATCTGCTAAAAGGTGAATTTTTGAGTGACAGTACCTTTTCAGGAGAATTTATTACTCCGCGCCAAACATCAAAAATTGAAGGAAAGCGTAATCTTAAAGCGGCATTGCCCGATCCTTACATGGCATCTTCTCTTAAAGAGGGTTTTACATCCATCGAATTTTCATTTCCGAATCTGGAGGGTAAACAGGTATCATTATCCGATCCCATCTACAAAGGGAAAGTGGTGATTGTTACAATTTTGGGAAGCTGGTGTCCAAATTGTCTCGACGAGAATGCATTTTTGTCTTCCTGGTACAAAGAAAACCATCAGCGCGGCGTTGAAATCATCGGTCTTGGCTTTGAGCGCAAGAACGATTTCGAGTCGGCAAAAAAATCCTTGTCAAACCTGAAAACGCGTCTCGACATTCAATATGAAATCCTTTTTGCCGGACAATCTGACACTGCAAATGCCTCGAAAGCTCTTCCTGCTTTAAACGGAATTGCAGCATTCCCAACCACCATTTTTATCGACAAGAAAGGGAACGTGCGGAAAGTCCACACGGGCTTCAGCGGTCCTGCAACAGGAAAATTCTATGATGAATTTAAGGTTGAATTCAATAAATTGATAGATAGTTTACTGGCTGAGTGATTGTGTTTTATTTCTGTGTTTTTGCGTTCAGTTTCAACTAAAAAATGCCACCAAGTCTCAAAGACACTAAGCTTCACTAAGGGTAATGTATTGATACCAAAAACTTTGTGTAACTTTGTGTCTTAGTGCCTTTGTGGCGTAAAAGGAAATTTCAAATTAATTCAATATTTTTATCAAATGGCAAAACAAAATCATTCCTTCAACACACGTTCCATACACGTTGGCGAAGAACCCGAATATTTGGAAGGAAGCAAAGGCGAAGTAGTTGCACCTATTTATCTTTCAACAACCTATGCTCGTCAGGAGGTTAAAAAACACGGACAGTTCGAATATTCCCGAAGTGGTAATCCAACCCGCTTTGCACTCGAAAAACGTTATGCCTCGCTCGAACACGCCAACTATGGCTTAGGTTTTGGTTCCGGTCTGGCAGCCGAAGCAACGCTACTCTTCACCCTTATCAATCCCGGTGATCATATCGTCGGTTTCGACGATTTATATGGTGGAACAAAACGGTTATTTAACCAATGGAAAGAAAAATATAAAATCACAATAAGTTTGGTCGATGCTACTCAGCCAAAACTTATTGAGGCGGCTTTCCAATCCGACACAAAACTGATCTGGCTCGAATCGCCAACCAATCCAACATTGAAAGTTTGCGATATTGCGGCTATCTCTGAAATTGCCCATCGTCACAATGTATTGGTCGTTGTTGATAACACCTTTCTTTCACCCTATTTTCAAAATCCTATTGTTCTGGGTGCAGATATTGTGGTGCATAGTATAACGAAATATATTGCCGGCCACAGCGATGTGATTGGTGGTGCGATCATGCTCAACGATAAGGAGTTGTACGAAAAGATCAAGTTCAATCAGAATGCGCTGGGTTCAGTTCCGTCACCTTTCGACTGTTACCTTGTACTACGCGGATTGAAAACACTGTCGCTCAGAATGGACCGACATCAGTCAAATGCTTTGGCGATTGCTCAATACCTCGAAAACCACCCCAAAGTGGATTGTGTCTATTATCCCGGCCTGCAGAGCCATCCGCAATATGCACTAAACATCAAACAGGCAAAGGGTTTTGGCGGAATGGTCTCATTCGAAATTAAAGGCGGAGAAAAAGAGGCTGTTCAATTTCTCGAAAGTCTTGAACTTTTTACACTGGCTGAAAGTCTGGGTGGCGTGGAATCGCTGATCGAACATCCTGCTCTGATGACACACGCTTCAATTACCAAAAAAGAGCGGGAACAAGCTGGTATTAAGGATTCGCTGATCAGGGTCTCGGTTGGCGTTGAGGATAAAGATGATCTGATTAATGATCTGGAGCAGGCTTTTAATAAAGTCTGATGAATAATTATAAAAGCTATGGATTATAAAGAAATAAATATCTCACCTTCATGTGACACTGCTCCTATGCCGGTATTGTTTGTTGGTCATGGAAATCCCATGAATGCCATCGGCTAAAATGAATTTGTGTCTAAACCGCCAACCATTCACGACTTCGGAGGATTCCCCAAAGCGTTGTTCGATGTGCAGTATCCGGCACCCGGAAGTCCCGAATTGGCACTTGAAATAAAACATTTAGTTTCCAAAACCGCTGTAGGATTGGATGAGAAATGGGGTCTTGATCATGGCGCATGGAGTGTAATCCGGAATATCTATCCCAAAGCAGATGTTCCCGTTGTTGAAATGAGCCTTGATTACAATAAATCTCCCCAATATCATTACGAACTGGCAAAAGAACTCTCTTCATTAAGGGAGAAAGGAGTGTTGTTCATCGGTAGCGGGAATCTTGTTCATAATCTTCGGATGGTTGCATGGGATAAAGTTGACGAACCGGAATACGGCTATGACTGGGCATTGCAGGCAAACGAAACATTTAAACGACTAATTCTTGCCCACAAGCATAAAGAATTGATCAACTATACTTTGCTTGGCCGTGAAGTGCAGCAGGCTATTCCTACGCCTGAACATTACCTGCCTTTAATCTATGCACTTGGATTAAAGAGAGAAAACGAACCCGTCTCTTTTTTTAATGACAAAGCCGTAATGGGTTCATTAACGATGACCTCGGTGCAGATTGGTTGATTAACCGCAAACTTTTATTTTTTTTAATATAAGTGTTAAATGAGCCCGGATAAAATCAATAGGATAATAATCGCAGATTCCCAGTTTTTGGTTGTTGAAGCACTAAAAAAGCTGATAGGAGAGGACAACCAATATCTTCTTGCCGGAGTTGCTACGACTCAACACGGTTTGTACCAGATCATTGATACAGTCGATGGCGGTTTATTAATTACCGATTTTGATGGGATCGATTTCAACGGGATCGAAGATTTGAAACAGATCGTACAGAAGTATCCGCAAATATCAATACTCATACTCACGAATATAATCACCAAAGCTGAGTTTTCCGGACTGACAAAGCTGGGTATCCGAAATATTATTTACAAAACCGCTGACAGGGATGAACTTTTTTCGGCCATCGAAGCTGCATTGAAGGGCAAAAAATACTATTCCGACGAAATTCTTGATCTGTTTCTCGACCAGGGTGCAACTAAATTTAGTGCAGATGCCCAGAAACACCTGACTGCATTGGAGATTGAGATTGTGAAATTAATCGCTGGCGGACTCACAACTAAAGAGATTGCATCAAAGCGGAATATCAGTTATCACACAGTGAATACCCACCGAAAGAATATCTTCAAAAAAGTGGAAGTATCCAACACCTCCGAACTAATTATGCATGCGATCAAAGCGGGCTGGATCGATAACATTGAGTATTACATATAATCACGTCTAAATGCTATGTTGGGGAGAACATGGGCTGCTGGCAACTGGCTGCTGGCCAATTTTATAAAAGTGAACCGTCATCAAAGAATCTTTTTTGCCACCAAAACTCCAAATCACTAAATCCCTCCAAAGTCTCCTACTTAATACTATATCTTTGGTGGGGTTTGGCGTTTTTGTGTATTGGTGGCATATATATATCTTATTTGACTATGCCTCAGCTCATTCACAACTTCTTATTTTCTAACGAGGCTCTCCGTCTCTCATGTTGTCTTTCTCGCCCCCAAAATGATGAAATATAGCTAGCTGCTGTTGCCAAAAGCCAGCTGCCAGTAGCAAACCGCCAGATGCATTAATTTCTGAAACAAATTTTATAGTTGCTTAATCATCCACAACTTACAACCGAAATGACCACCTCTTCCCATAGGTGCATCCAAATAGTTGAAGCCAAACCTTTCGTAAACCTTCAGCGCGAGTTTTAATTCAGGCATCGATTCAATATAGATACGCTTAAAGCCGAACTCTTTGGCTGTCTGAAAGCATTTTTCAATGATTGATCCTCCGAGTCCTTTCCCTCTTTCTTCGGGTAATAAATACATTTTCACCAATTCACAGGTATCTTCGGGTAATCCTTCAGTTGGATAGATGCCACCGCCTCCCACAATTTTTCCGTTATCTGATTCCGCCACATAATATTCCGACATGGGTTGCCGGAACAATTCAAACAGCGTATCAGTCGTCGCATCGAAATAAACCGTACCCGGATGGTTGGCTCCAAATTCGGTAAGTGTATCCCGGACAATTTTTGCTAAAGCTAGGTTGTCTGATGGTTGTATTGGTCGGATTTGCATGTTTAAATCGATAAAAATGAATAAGTCACTATTTCACTATTTGCGCATTAAATGATAAAAATCAAATAATATGCACTTTAAAGACAAATATATTATAAAATGGGAATGATCAATAATTTCATTAAAACTTTCTAATTACCGGCCCGGCTCAGAGGATTTCGGGTCCCGCGATTTCTAATCGCGTGGGATTAAGGCGATTGAAAATCGCTTGACCCGGCTCTTCAGGTTTTAAATTTACAACTGCACTTGTGCTTATTTGCAATCTGCCAGATCGTTTATTCGGGCGATTTTGCCTCCCCGCCGCTCAATCCTGTACAAAGGCATCCTGATTGCTTCTATTGTACCATCCCTGGAAATGCGCATTGCCCCGCCACTCGGAATGCCATAACCGATCTGATCCCCTGCTGTCAGACGGACGAGACTGTGGAGCTCATTCCATTTATCCTCTTCGCCGTGCGTATCGCACAGAACAGGTGCAATATTCATACATGGGAAGAGTTCCGCAGATCCTTCATCGTTTTCATCGGGCCAGTTGATCCACTGTTTTGCGAGCATAATACTACCTGCTGACACTCCGATGATCAACGCTCCTTCGTTATATCTTTTTTTGATCAACGGGACAACTGACCTTTCGGTAAGAACATGCATCCCTTCATCGACATCTCCACCGCTCACAAAGATGCAATCAGCCGACTGTATGATCGATTGCGCCTTCTCCATCTTGTTTTTCTTTTTTACCAATGGAACCAATTCGACCTTCCCGGCCCCGGCCGCGGCGATCAGGCGCTTGATAAATAAAAAAAACATCAGTGAGTCGCCGTGTGCAGCGCCGATATAGGCGACTGATGGTTTCGTTTTGCCGAGCTCCCGGAACGCCATTTGTAAGATGGGATCGGGTGATTCTCTTTTGGCTCCCGGTCCGCCTGCAAGCAGATAGATTGGTAACATGCTCATTTCATTGAATTTACTTTTGAGAATTGATATTTTCAAAAAGGGTCTCTTCATCGATCTCTAAATCGGAAGAGATAATCCTGTATTTGCCGGATACTTCCGGGGCAACCGCATCAATTTGTTTGACTGTTATCGTCGCATCCCGCCCGTACAATTCCTTTAGAATAGGATGTGCATGTCGGGCGATGTTGTGGAACAGGGAGTCTTTGCAAACAACAAAAAGGTCGTATGTCTTCTTCCCGGTCTGGACAAGTTTGTATTCTTCCAAATCATCAATGCCACTGATTACCTCATCGGCCATGTGTTGGGTGATGGCAAACCCGGCAGTCGTCAGAGTCAGGTTAATTGTCCTCCCTTCAATGGAGGAGAGTATCAATCCATGCTTTCTTCCACAGGAGCACGACTGGCTCTCGCTGATGCGAACAAGGTCACCAATGTTGAATCGGATGATTGCTGTCCATGGATTTTGGAAAACGGTCACCAATATCCTGCCGATAAACGGACCGCCATGTTCTTTTTTCAATGGCTGAAAATCGACCCTGCAGAAATCGATGTTCTGGTGAAATTTGCCTGCTTCGCACTCCATAAAAACATAACCTGTTTCCGTCGAACCATATGAGCTCACCACCGGAGAATTGAATACGGACCGAATATGTTTGAGATGAAGCCTGGACATTAATTCGTAAGTGATGAGGATCAATGAAGGCTGATATATGGACCGGTGGTTATGCGCAATATATCTGCAAAACTTTGACAATAATGAGGGATTAGCTTCGAGCCTGACTGGCTTGAAAGTATTAATTTCGCCGATCATCCTGTCCATATAGGAATCTGTCCATGCAAGAGGATCAGCCAGATCGTTAAGGAAGAGGAAACGATCGAGCAGGCGCTTTTCCATCGAAAGATCACCGCGATCACTTTTAAATCCGACGCTGAGAGGACTGGAAAGGATCGCTTCGCGTAGCGTACCTGATGCAACTGCATTGGCATTACTGTTCAGCTTCCACGAGGCGACTTCCGAATTATTCCACCACTTTTGGTGCCAGATATTGGTGACCTGTTCTCCCGAAGTTCCGCTGGTCTTCACATATTCGATATCCTTGGTTGCAAGACCGACTACGAGGTTGCGGCCAGGATACAGGAATCCTTCCGGGAAATGTGTACGAAGGTCCTCTTTTGTCAATATTGGCATGGCTGCAAAGCGAAGGTCAATGTTCTGCATTGGGTCAGGATCATCCTTCCGCCATGTGCTATACCCTGGAACAGAGGCGAGCGCCGTTTCCAGCAGAATTTGCGATTCCGTATAGTACGATTCAGGAAAGGCAACAGAAACGGGATAGGGACGAAATTTCATTGTTAATAATTTGTTTTTTAATAGTCCTCATTTAATGTTTCATAAGCATCTTTTAATCCAGTATCATTAAGGCCAATAGATAATATCTTAGCTTTAATACGATCATGAACTGTTATAGCTTCAGGGAAATTTTGATTCGTCCAAAAACGGTCCTTACTTTTAAAATAGCCTGTTTCATTCAAAAAAGCTACTCCATAATAAAACGCATCACCCATTGTATCATCCAGGTCGCTTATATTAAAAGATCCATCAGGCTGAAATGATTTGGAGAGGCACCAATTAAGCATTTTTGAAATCTCAGTTCGCACTTTTTCCCTTGTTACTGTATCAAGTTGTGGCCATGCATACCTGAAAATTTTTACCGCATCCCAATTCAAATGATTATTGTAATCACCATCAAATTTTATACCTGTTGGAAAATTCACATTAACAAGTTCAAGCAACCGTTTTGCAATTAAATCTTTTTGATCTACCTGTCCATGAAGGTCGGTAATCACATGAAACGTCATACCCATATCGTCCATTTTCCAAACTTTTCCATGTCTGTCTACCAGCCATTGTCCCCAGCATCCTGTCTCAGTGTTTTGCCAATGTTTTACAAAATCATTAAGGGCACTGTCGAGTTGTGGGTGGAACGTATAGGCTATCTTTTTTTTCTTTTTTAATAATCGCGCTACAGCTGAAAAAGTTTCATCCAGTTCTTCGCGATTAAATACTTTTGTTTTAGTAAAGTCATCATATAAGTCCAACTCAAGTTGTTTGTTTAGTTTTTCAGGAGAATTAATCCGGTCAAGAATAGAGAAAGGGTATTGAGGATGTAAACTATCCTGCATATTATCGACAGAATAATAAAGCCTAAGATACCAGACCGAAATGCCCGCTCCCCAGCTTCCATCAGATGATTGTTGCATCAAACCCAATTTTTGCTGCGATGGTTGAGATAAACTTTTCCTAAGATCGATAATCCTCAATCGGGTGTTAATTGTATCCGAAGTAAAATTCAGTCTCCAACGGATTTCACGATATATATTCATGGAATATTGCATTCCTTCTCCGGTAGCCTGACGACGGTTAATTTCCTTAATAAGCGGTTTAAGCGAAGGATTAAATTGCTTCACTCTTTTATCCCGGGCAAAACGGAGTTCTGAAATATCCCAATAGAACTGTACATTGTTCTCAAATCGTATCATCCAGGATTCATTGGTATCTTTCGGAGGAGGGATAAATACGTGTTTATGATAAATCACAAATGCGATTACACCCCTTTGCAATGGCTTCCGACTCGAGTAACCTGCAATCAGGAGAATTAAAAAAGTTATAAAAAGAATAAACCAGCGTTTATTCTTTTTGTTTTTTTGTTTAATTGATGTCATATAATGAATCATTATACTGTTCTTTCAAAGAAAATAATTGGTGCATGTTGATTGATTTGCCTGCCTATAACGTAATGCCTGTATATACGCCACTGTGGCATGTATTTCTGACCTGGACAAAAGAGGCTTAATTTGTAAATACTCGGAATAACAGCTCATTAATAAATTATTTATGCTTCTTATCCCGAAACTTTTATTTTTCATGCTTCCATCTTTTCTCTTTTAACAAAAGTATTCATAAAAAATTTAATTAAACCATTTTTCACTTTCTCCAAATCCTGTTAAAAGGAAAAAACCCTTGATAAGTGCATAGCTCCATCATCCGGGATGTAGTGCAACCGGGACTTCATGCCGGGTCTTGCAGAACACATGAAGTCATTCTATGTTAGTGGCTGCCTTTGCTGTCAACAGGCTCCCATAGTTCAATCTTGTTGCCTTCTGTGTCCATAATATGTACAAATTTTCCGAAGTCGTAAGTTGCAATGCTGTCAAGTATGGTTACTCCGTTTTCCTTGAGTTTGTTTACAAGTCCTTCAATATTCTGAACCTGGTAGTTAATCATAAAATCCTTTTTGGATGGGGAAAAATATTTATCCCCTTTTTTGAAAGGTTTCCATTGAATAGAATTTATCTCGTCAGGTCTGTTAACGTTTCTTGATTCAAAACCCGAAGAACCCCAATCATTTATTTCAATCCCTAAATTTTTGGTGTACCATTCTTTCGTTTCCTTCAGATTGTCTGAATAAAAGAAAATTCCACCAATTCCAGTTACCTTAGGGGTTGTGTCTTTAGTTGAAGCTGTGTTTGTCGCTTCGTTTTTTTGTTTGTCCATTTTATTTATTTTTTTGTTTGTTTTACTTGTCTGATTGCAACTTATAAAAAGTATTGCAATTGAAATTGTTAGTATTAGTCTATTCATTTTGTCTTTCTGTTTTTTAATGTTGTGTCGTCTTTTAAGCTGCCGCATATCGTCAGTTCGTTTAAAAACCACCCGCTAAGGTAATTTTTAGTGAATAATTTTCTCTAAAAGTATAGAAATGCCTCGATATAAGGGTAGTGATTTTTAAGAATAACTTCAGCTGATAAAAATAAGCAATTCGGTACAGAGGCTTAAAATTGATCGTTCATGTAGTTAAAAACAAAAAACAAAGAAATCCTCATTGCCGTTTGATTGTTCCATAAGGATGTTTCACTATGGTTTACCGACACTAGCAGTGTATTATGTACATGCCGGCAGGCTGTGTGTGCAGGGAAATCCAATAAACTTTATTTAAACGCTGAATAAGTGAGATAAAATGTGGATTTACGCTATTTCAAGTACTTTTTTTTTGTAGGTTTATCCATTAAATGTTAAAACTCATTATAATTTAAAAATGAAGCCAATCTTAATAGAAAATGTGAAAATAAAATTACTTCAATGTAGTTTTATAGCAATGGTATTGCTGGTATCGGGCTTATACAATGCAAAAGCTCAACCATCTGGTGGCCCGTATGGCCCTATAAACCAAACGTATGAATTGCCTAAGATCACCGGTAAGATATTCTATGTTGCTCCTGATGGAAAGTCCGATCTGAAAGGGGATCTACTCACACAACAAACTTCAATTGAGTCGGCGCTCGCAAATGTTAAAACCGGCGATGCCATTATTCTTCGCGGTGGTATCTACCGTACTGGCGACCTTGAATTCAACCAGGGAGTAACAATCCAGCCTTATGCCGATGAACAACCCATTTTTAAAGGAACGCTCGAGGCAAAAGAATGGAAAGCAATCAACGGCGGGTTATGGAAGACTTCGTGGAATCACTTTTTTGCAGCCAGTCCCGACGATTGGTGGTCGAGTGACCGATTTGGCATGAAAACCCCCTTGCATATTTTTAATAACGATATGGTTTTTGTGGATGGGAAAATCCTTAAATCTGCGGGTTGGGCAGGCGAAGTAGACGAGCATTCATTTTACATCGATTATAAAAACGGGTTTGTTTACATTGGTACCGATCCTGCAAATCATTTGATCGAAATAACTGCACACAATTTTGGTTTGCACAGGGTAACAAAGGATGTACATGGAAAATCAAACGACCATAAAGGTGTAGTGATGCGTGGTATCACACTTACTCAGTACGCCTATTGTGCGTTTGAAATTGACGGATATGAGCCGCAGGGATTGGCAGATCCATCAACTTTTGGTAAGGATGTTATTGGTTCAATCATTGAGAACTGTACTTTTTCGTTTTGTGGACGCGTGGGAGCCTACCTTAGGGGCGACAACCTGGTTTTAAGGCATTGTGATGTTAACAACACTACCACCGAAGGTATTTACCTGTTGTCGTCATCCGATTGTTTGCTGGAGAAAAATAAGTTCTCACGTAATAATATTGAAGACATAGTTGGATATTACCCGGCCGCTGTGAAGATCTTTAACCAGACTCATCGTGTAACCTGCCAGGATAACCTGATTTATGACTTACCCATTTCGAATGGAATTTGGTACGATGTTGGAAATGTAGATGGCCGTTTTCTGAACAACAGGATTGAGGGTGTTGGTAATAACAAGGGTGCCGGAACTAATAACCAGATGTGGCCCAGCAATAACGGCTTTTTCTTCGAAATCTCGAAAGGAGCAATTTGTGCCGGCAACGTCTTTGTTAATTGCGATCATGGTATTATGATTCTCAATAGCTCTAATGTCCTGGTATATCAAAATACATTCGTAAACAGTACAGCTTGCTTTGGGCGTGATAAGCGCAGCGCAGTAGGTGACCACTTTGGATGGCACCCCAGTACGGGCCCCGGTGTTGACCAGCGTTTTGGTCATGTTTTCGTAAACAACCTGCTTACAGGTGATGTGAATTTCAAAAGACCATTGATGCTTGTTTGGCAACATCCCGATCTTTGTCAGAAGCTCGATAAATCTCCCCTGAAACAATACGATTACAATGTGTATGTAAAAGATGTCAATAATGGCTTTAAGACTTTAGTGTATTGGAGCCCGGCCGTTAATGCAGACTGCCAGGTAGCTGTTGAGTCGCTTGATGGTTTGAAAAAGGTATTTGATGGATCATCGGTTAACAGCACGGTGTTCGAAAACTATACTATGTCACTTTTTAAAAGTTATGAACTCGGTAACTTCCAGTTAAACCAGGCATTTCCGGCAGCAAATGAAGCTGTTACTTTGCCGGCCGATGTGCAAAAACTATTGGGTTTACAAGCAAAGTATAAACCATATATTGGTGCATTTCCGTTAAAATAGTGGTAACGATAAACGTAAATCTGAAAAGGAAACAGGTTCTATGATGTATTGTGTGGGCTAATCTTGTAAACAGCTTCTAATGGTTTATACAATAAGCAACTGGCCTTTGGCTACTGGCAGCTGGCATGATCGTGCTAACTGTTTGATCTTAATCCTTTAAAAGTTAGGAAAGCTCCTGCTTTTTTAGTAAGCGAATCTGCCAATCGCCAGCCTCTTCATTCTTTGTGTTTATAGCTTGAAAACGAATCAATTCAAATTGTTGTGGAACTAATTTTCCAAAAATGAATTTCTGAGTGATATTTTAGGAAAACCTTATTTTTATTTAAAAAACCTTAGTAACATCATTGTATCATATTCAAATTTACCTTATTACCTTATTTAAATGATCATAAAAAGAGGCAAGTTTTGCCGAAGAATATGAGCAATTTCTGAAACATTATCAGACCACATTGAAAAAATAAGGTCAATAAGGTTATTGAGGTGGGGCTTTTCATCTGGCTACTAAGGTTCCGGGAATAAAAATAAGGTTATTAAATTAGCTGTTTTGTATTTGTTTCCGGGTATTTATTCATAAAAAGCACCCCTCCCACAACAATATCATTTGATCCCTTTTTACCAACCATTTTACAGTAATATGCCCCGTTAATTGAAACCGACATAGGTTTTTATAAATCATGTTTCGGATAAACAATTCCACATTCTTTACGTATCGAATCCATCATGGTGATCATTTCTATGCTGTCATTCCAGCTCCACAAATCGCTTTGCGTCTTCCCGTCACGAATACACCTGGCTACTTCTTCTGCTTCGTACTCATAACCGTTAGCTTTCACTTCAAACTCATGTAGTTTTTCACGGCCATCGTTATACGTCACTTTAACATTACCAGGGCAAAACCATAAATGCCCGAGAAAAATCTTACCCTTTGTGCCATGAATTTCAGCAACAACATCCGGGTTTGCAAGAAAAGATGAATACATGACCGACAACGTATCCTTATCATATCTGAATGTATAACTGCAGCTGTTATCTCCACCCTGGTCACTTAATCCGGCAATTGCAGAAAAGCTTTTTGGCTTTCCGAGAAGCAGCAGAGAAAGAAAAATGTTATATATTCCAGTGTCCAATATGGTTCCGCCACAAAGATCTATATTGTAATGCCTGTGTTCCGGACCATTTTCGGATTTGATGGAGAAGAAAGCAGTAAGTAGTTTTACATCTCCGATTTCACCCGAATCGATCAGTTCTTTTGTTTTGATGATGTTGGGCAGAAAGCGGCTCCAAAGCGCTTCCATCAGGAAAAGATTTTTCTCTTTTGCTTTGTCAATCATTATTCTTTCTTCCCTGAGATTAACTCCCATCGGTTTTTCGCAAAGCACATGTTTATTATGATTTAGGGACAGAAGCGTGTTTTCCAAATGAAGATTGTGAGGTGACCCGATGTATATTACATCGATATCGGGATCATTAACAAGTTCCTCATAACTGCCGTATGCCTTTGGAATGGAGTATTCCGAAGCAAATTCCATGGCAGTTTCAATGTTCCTTGAACCAACAGCATGTAACTCGGAATCAGGTGCCACCTGAAGCGCTGTGGCAAATTTATGTGCTATCCACCCTGTGCTTATGATGCCCCACTTAATTTTATTGTTTTCCATTGGATTTTATTTTGTTTTGGATTCATATGATTTCATTGAAGATACCATTATTTGAAAGGAGCAGATTGCAATTGAATTGAAAATCAACAAAGTTAAAATCAGCATAGCAAAATCTGCATCAGTCCGGTTTAAAATATTTCTTGTATGGTTTTCATCAAAAGATCGAATTTACTGCGCTTGTGCGGATTTGCAATCCGCGCTTTCAGGTTTTGGATTTGTAATCCAATTTATATCAGACAAATTCAATATCAATTAATCCTTTTTCTCCAGCATAATCTCTTGCCGAACTATACAAATAATCTTCAGGATTTGCAACCAGCTCAGCTCTTACCTGATTATTATGAATGTAATTCATCTTCTCATCCAGAAAAGTTGTCGAATGAATCTCTTTTGTATCGTTGCCATCCTGCCAGATTTTGAAATACTTTATTTTCTTATTATTCTTTCCTGCGTACCAGAACAAATTTAACATCCAATCCCTTCTGCTTTCCGGTATCTCCTTGATCGCCTTAATCAAAGTTTTGCTTGTGAATTTCTTGAAATCGCGGAGAATATCAGACAAATTGCCTTCTTCTTTTGCACTTGCAATCAGGTGTAGGTGATTACTCATCAAACACCAGCAATATACCTCTAATCCTTTGTTAATAATACAATAATTCAGCGAATCTATTATGATATGTTTGTAAGCCGAACGCGAAAATACATCAATCCATTCCTCAACTGTTAAAGTAAGGTAATAAACATAACCAGGTGATATCTTATTGCGAATTCCCATTAAGACAAAGTTATTGAATTTTACGAGTTCCTGGAATTACAAATTCCACATCTGAAAGACGCGGATTGCAAATCCGCATCAGCACGACAATTTGGCTGTTACCTGTATATTCCCGACTTCGCTCATATCGAGATACACCGGATACTCTTTTGATTGTGAAATTATTTTTGAGTAACTGTAAATATCTTCATAGTTGTTCTCGCATCCAAGCAGTACAAGAATCAGGAACAGGTAGAAATGATGTTTCATAAGGTAGCTTATTTAAAACATGATTTGCAATTTATTATAATATAGATGAATATAAATCAATAAACGTTGCGTACAAAATGTTAATTTTCACTTAATATGTTTAGTTCCTCATAGCGTATAAAATTTGTGTCACCCGATGTTTGGCGAAGCGTCTCGCTTCGTCATTGATGAAAGGAAAGCTCCTGTTTTCTATATTATAGTTAAACATACAAGGCAAGAGCCTTGCTTTTAGCTTCGATAAATCCAACAGGAATGTCTTTCTTAGTCAAAATGTAGTCGGGCGCATCACAACGGTTGCTCGGATTGTCGAAATTAAGTTTCAAGAAGGCGTTTGTAAGGCTCCCTGAAAAGAGTGTTCTGTTACGTTTCCGAGTTTCTTTCATTAATTAATTCTGTTGTTATATTTGGTCTAAATTTATAGTTTTCTGTTTTCAATTTCAACTAAGATTATTGCAGTCGTTCTCTTCTCTTCTTTATTTTATTATGCTTACCGCTAAAATTATTTTTAAAAACTATGCTCTTCATTTTTTCAATAAATTAATTTTTAACTGCGCCCTTTACTTCCACTTGTTTTTCGACTTTCTTATTCTTCTTCGGCTTCTCTTTTGTAAATAAATCGGACGTATATTTTTCGTAGAGTTCAAACAGGAATACCATTCTGTTCGCTTCGCTTGTAAATGGTTGAGGCCGGTAAGCCAAATCAACTGCTTTATCTAACTCGTTATGCACCTTTACCAACGCTGGTGGCATGGTTAATGGGTCGTATAAATCGGCAAGCGAACTGTATGGAAATTCCAATCTTGCATCCAATACTTTTTGTGCTGCTATTTCAATGGCTTTTAGTTGTTTGTCAGTAGGGTTGAGTGGCCAGGGGTAGTTGTTGTAAACGATAGTGTTGGAGTAACTGTAATCGCTTTTCATTCTTCCGCAAGTATATCTCATCCAAGTCATGTGCATGGTCGAAGTAAGCACACCAAAATGAAATAGAGTTGTGCCAGGTACTACAAAGGTTTTATCGGAAACAATATGATCTTTTGTAAGATATGCAATAGGAATGTACTTTCTATTCTCAGATGAAACTTTTGGAATAACAAGAAAATCATTTTCAGGTTGTCTTTCCTCGGCAAACAAATAAGGTAAATCAGCCATTTTTTTTGTTCCACCTCTGGTGCTTTTTTCTCTGAATGACTTAACATTTTTAAATCGTTCCTGAAATTCTTTGATATCTCTAAACTCTTTTGAGTCTATATTCTTCAACCAAATACACCACCTAACGATATTGTTTATGAAATCATCACCACTTATAAAGCGTCTAAAAAATTTCGTAGTATTTGGATTGTTCTTTTCCAGTTCTTTCTTTTCGACATCTGTTAAAACCAAAAATCCACCATCTCGTGCTGCGCTACCTGATTGCATTTTAGGAATATGGCATATAGGTTGCGTTATTGATTGCAATACAATATCTTTCCCTTCAACTAAATATGGGTTAATGTTTTTCACCTTAACCTCATGCGGTTCACCTTTAATATGATCATACTCAAAGATGGTTTTGTTCACAATATCATAGCTTCCAAAGCCAATAATTACAACATGCACTGCTGCATTTCCTTTGGCTTCGTTGCTCCAATTAAAAGTTCGGTGAGCAAAATGTATTTTTACTTTATACAGGTTATAAAGAATTGTCCATAATACGCCTGGCTGTTCACCTTGTGTAATAGAGTTAGTCGAAACAAACGCAACTTTGGTTTTTGTATTCATAATGAGTTGCGCGGCCTTCTTATACCAGGCAGTTACATAGTCCAACATGCCATAGCTTTTAAGTCCGGAGAAAATAGATTCAATGTCTTTTTTCTGTGATTCATTTTGATAGGCACTTCCGATAAAAGGTGGATTGCCTAAAATATAATCGAAACTTGCTTCTCCGGAGAAGGATGTTGGCATGTTACCTTCAATTAAATTTAGCTGTTTACTATAAACGTTTACTGTTTTGTAATGAACAGGAGGTTCATTAAGGCTAATAATATTGGTTACATCTGCCGTGATATCAATTTCATCTTTTCTCACTAATGAATGCCAATCTATTTGTAAAGCATTTCCATTTATAATCTTAGCGGCTTTCTTTAAAGGCAAACGGGCAAAGTAGTGTCCAAATTCATTGCTAATAAGCATATTCATTTGGTGGTCCATCAGCCACATGGCAACCTCGGCAATACGCACAGGAAACTCTTCATATTCAACACCACTCATCATATCAACATCGAGCCATATAATACCTTGGATATCTAATACCTGTTGTCCATGTGGATAGAGCGCACGTAATATTTCCAGTTCCAATAAACGCAATTCGCGGTAAGTAATAACCAGGAAGTTTCCGCAACCACAAGCAGGATCAAGGAATTTGAGCGTACTTAACTTTTTATGAAATTCAGGGAGTTTATTCTTGTTGTCTTTGATGCTTTCAAATTCTTTCCAAAGATCGTCGAGAAAAAGTGGCTTGATCAGTTTCAGGATATTGGTTTCACTGGTGTAATGCGCCCCAAGGTTTCGGCGTTCTAGTGGATTCATCACACTTTGAAACATCGAACCAAATATGGCAGGCGATATTTTGCTCCAGTCGATGTAACAACATTCCAACAAGGCAAGTCGCATCTTTGTATCGAAACTTGCCGTAGGTAGGTTTTCTTCAAAGAGTTTCCCGTTTACATATGGAAAGTCGGCAAGTTGTTCGTCAAGATTTTTAAAACGATGTTCTTTCGCCGTGTTTAACACCTGGAAAAGTTCCTGCAATTTCGCTGCAAGGTCGCTTCCGTCCTCGTTCGTTCGTTGCTCGATATACTCCTGAAATTGTTGCTTGTTAAAAATAGTGGTGTCTTCGGCAAACATTAAAAACAAAAGACGAACCAGGTAGACTTCCAATGGATGACCAGTATATCCTATTTCTTTGAGTCTATCGTGTAGTTTACCCATTAACTCGGCAGCCTTTATATTTGCAGGATCTTGTTCTTTGTAAACCTTTTTTTGGTAACCTAAAAGATATCCAAAATGCTGAACATTGTTTACAAGATCGTTTAATTTGAATTCTACGGTCTTGTTTTCTTCAAGATCGTGAAGTCTGAAATGTTCAAAGTCTGAAACGAGAATATATTTCGGTAATTCGTGTTGTTTTAGTCCATGCGTGTAGTCAATTGATTGTTGATAAGCTTTGTCAAGGTTTTTACCACGACTTTTCATTTCAATCAGAATCGTTCCTTTCCAAAGCAAGTCAATGTAACCATTCTTGTCGTCGAGTTTTTTAACCCGATGCTCAAAAGTGCCAACTCTCTTACTGCTAATGCCAAACACATTAAAAAACTCAACCAAAAACGGTTTTGAATCTGCTTCTTCGATTGAAGTATCAGCCCATTCTTTCGAGAAATTTAATGCCCGGTCTTTTATTTCGTTCCAACTTAAAGCCATATTCTTTTTAGATCAGTCTGTTTAAAGTTGCTGCGTTGCGGTTATTTTATGCTTGCCCTTGGTCATTTATGAAATCCGGAAAACTCCAGCAATATCTCTCATTTTAGGCGGCTGTGTTCGTTTTTTTCTTTTTCATTTCGCGAAAGGTAAACATTTATATTTTATATATTCTCAAATGATCTCAATGTTTTTTTGTAAATATATTCCGGCTATGAGCATATATATTATTCGTGCTGTGGCTTTTAAGACCTTTCAGTCATAAATACACCGTAAATCATTATGCTCCTTACTCTCTTTTTTACAACTCAAGTTTTATTTTTCTTTCGATGTACCCTAGTCACTAATCCTAAAAAAAAATTCGAGCTGTTTTAGATATTTCTGTTAAACGGTTTTTTGGAAAAGTGCCATTGTTCGCAAGGTTTTTCATTAAAGCTCAAATATAACAAAAACGGACCGGTTCATGGCAAAATTACTCACAAGAGAAATAATTTTTCAAGGTGTTCCCCGAAAGAATCGGGGCAGGCAGTGAACTCAATGCGTTCGTTTGCTGCTCTTTTGTAAGCCAAAGGTTTAAGCATTGTGTTCCCGATGGATCGGGACAAGTCGCGCGGGAAATGTGGAATAAATCATATCAGCTACGTTTTAATGATATCGACAAGGATTAAATACCAATCCCGAACACTCCAAATTAAAGTCGAAGCCCCGCTTTCACAGGGCCTTTTCCAATCCTAAACCTAAACAAATAATCAGGAAAACAACTCATATTTTATTCATTTCAACATTTATTTTGCAAAGCTCATCACCATTAATCTTACTAAAATGAATTAAAACAGACTGAATGACGATGAGATCAAGAAACATTTACCAACCGATGACCCTCTTCCCCAAATCCTGTTAAAAGGAAAAAACCCTTGATAAGTGCATAGCTCCATCATCCGGGATGTAGTTCAACCGAGACTTCATGCTGGGTCTTGCAGACCACATGAAGTCCTATTTATTACCCACAGTTTTTTTCTATTTCTAAAAGACTAATTCTGTCCTTTTCTGCTTTAAATTCATATATTTTCAAATGATTGGCTTTTCTTTCAATTTTCTTTGTAAAGATTTTTCGTATCATTTCAGACATATCAAGTTCTATACTAATTGCTCTTACATCCAAATTATAACACTCTGAGTAAGATTTGTGCTTTGAACTTGGAAAGTTATCTTTAAATAATATATTATATTGGGGCTCAAAATATTTTATAAGAGCAGCTTCTGTTATATTTATCTCCTGTTTATCAGTGATAGATATGCCGTTATTATCAAATACATGCTTTAATTTGCTTTCTTCAATTTCTTTATCCTTATCATTTACTTTTATTAAGTCTTTCCCTGCTGTAAACAGCATCGTTTGTTTAGAAAATTTAGTTAGTATAACCCATATATCTGAATCTGGGAAATCCGTTAGTGTTTGCGCATATATTTTTTGGACTGTTTCGTGTGACGCAAGTCTATCTATAGCCGTTCGTTTTCCATCGCTTCCAAAAGCTTGTCCAATATATAATATCTCGTAATCTAAATATTCACTATCAATATTATCTTTAACAATGTCACTATCAATTAACGTACTAGGTCTTGCAACCAAAAGAAGTTTCTTTTGATCCTTAAACGCAATTTTATTGTAAGGATATTCTGTATAATAATCAATTTTAGAACTCGCATTCCTGAATTCACATTTTAAATTGACCTCAATCGCTTTTTCTTTTAAATCAAACCGTAATTTAAAAGAAACCTTTTTGCCTGAAACCTTGATTGAATCTGGAACAACAATTACCTTAGGTCTTCTTAAAACAAAGTAAATATTACAAGGGTAATTTTCACTAAACAATTCTTGACTTTTTGAATAATTTTCTAAATCAGAACCCAATACAAATTGGTATTTATCCAAATACATCATTAAAAATGTCTCAACACCAAATCTATAATTATTAATCCCAAAGATATCTCTCATTTTTTTAAAATTGTGGGTAACGTCTGTATAAACGCCACTGTGGCGTATATTTCTGACCTAGACTAAAGAGGCTTTATTTGTAAATTTTCAGAATAGCAGCTCATTAATAAATTATTTATGCCTTTTATCCCGGCACTTTTATTTTTCATGCTTACATCTTTTCTCTTTTAACAAAGGTATTCATAAAAATTTAATTAAACCATTTTTTACTTTCCCCAAAGTCGAAGCCCCGTTTTCGCAGGGCCTCTTCCATTTATTCCGGAATTACAAATCCGCACGAGCTGCGCGGAACTTCGAACGAACTTTTCAAACTGAAAAGTAAAATTCCAGTGCTGTGAACGGGCTTTACAAACTGAAAAGTGAAATCCACGGCCTTTGGACGGACTTTACAAACTGAAAAGTGAAATCCAAGGGGTTCGGATGGACTTTACAAACTGAAAAGTGAAATCCAAGGTCTTTGGACGGACTTTACAAACTGAAAAGTGAAATCAGTGGTGTCCGGATCACATTGGCCAGTCAGATAACTATAACTGTTAGCCAGATGAGTTAAACAGTTTGTCAGATGCGTCCAGCGGCATAACAGTCATACAATACCCTAAACCCATTAAGGTTAAATACAAATAGATCATTAAAAATTTAGAGGGACATTTAATTGTGAGATATAATATCTATTTTTGTTCGAATAAACCATTATTTAAACATATCCTATGAAGCAAAAAACCAGGTTGCAAATTCTAATTGCTATAATTGCAGTAATCTTCCTCCTGCCTTCCGGTTCA
Organism: Bacteroidia bacterium; assembly: GCA_026391655.1. Classification (GTDB taxonomy): domain Bacteria; phylum Bacteroidota; class Bacteroidia; order Bacteroidales; family Prolixibacteraceae; genus JAAFHB01. The sequence continues at coordinate 102,153 of JAPLDR010000064.1, forward strand.
TTTTCGCAAACGAAGCCTCAAAAAAGCGAGGCCAAATCATCGGCGGTAAAAACCCAGGTAATACCGCTCGACTCTGCCGTCAAAGTAGGCAAACTACCTAACGGATTTACGTATTACATCCGTAAAAATGTTGAACCTAAGAACCGGGTGACCTTGTACCTGGCCAATAAGGTTGGCTCAATCCTTGAAAATGATGACCAGCAGGGGCTGGCACACTTTATGGAACACATGAGTTTTAACGGAACAAAGCATTTTCCCAAGAATGAACTTGTGAGTTATCTTCAAAAAGCCGGGGTTCGTTTTGGAAACGATTTAAATGCCTATACCAGTTTCGACGAGACTGTTTACCAGTTGCCAATACCAACTGATGATCCTGAAATTCTGAAAAACGGTTTCCAGATTATGCGCGACTGGGCCCAGGATGCCACGCTCGATTCGATTGAAATTGATAAAGAACGCGGAGTGATCCTCGAAGAAAAACGATTGGGTAAAAGTGCTCAGCAACGGCTGCAATACAAGTATTTGCCCGTTATTTTCAATCAATCGCGATACAGCAATCGTCTTCCTATTGGTACGGAAGAAGTTTTGAAAAACTTCACCCCTGCAACAATTCGTAATTTCCATAACGATTGGTATCGTCCAAACCTTCAGGCTTTAATCGTTGTTGGCGATATCGATGTAGCTGTAACCGAAAAAACGATCAAAGATTTGTTTTCCAGCCTGAAATCACCTGCAAAACCAAGACCCCGGATCGATTATACGATTCCATTGACACAGAAAAACCAGTTCTTTGCTGCCACAGATAAAGAATTTCCTGTAACAGTCATTCAGGTTATCATCAAACATCCGGAAAGCAAATTAATCACAACTGCCGATTATCGTAAGAGTATTACCAGGTCATTGTATAACAGTGTTATGGGTGCACGTATCAGAGAATTGAGTAAACAGGCTAATCCTCCGTTTATCCAGGGAAATAATTCAATTAGTGGTTTTCTTGCAAACCTCGATGTTGCATCTACTGTAATTGTTGGGAAACCTGGCTTACTCGAACAAGGATTTAAAGCTATCTGGACTGAAGTGGAACGGGCCAAAAAATTTGGTTTTACCCAAACTGAACTCGACCGTGCTAAAGAAGCTCTTCTATTGAATATGGAATCAGCTTTTAAAGAGAAAGATAAAACCAACTCCGATAATTATGTACGCGAATACCTGAACCTCTTTTTGAAAGAAGAAGCATCTCCCGGAATTGGCTACGAATATAAATTCCACAAAGACAACCTTGGCGGAATAACACTTGCTGAAGTTAACGAAGTGGTTAAGAAATATTTGGTTGATGTAAATCGTGACATTATCATTTTAGGTCCTGATAAGGATGCTGCAAACCTTCCCACCGAAGCTGTTGTTAACGGATGGGTTTCGGATGTTCAGAAAAGTGAAATTACTGCATATGTTGATAATGTATCTGATAAACCATTGCTTGCAAAGAAACCGGTTGCCGGTAAAGTAGTTGCTGAAAAGAAAATTGATGGTATCGGAGTTACTGAATTGACCTTAAGTAATGGTGTTAAAATAGAGCTTAAGCCAACAGATTTCAAAAACGACGAGGTGAATTTTACGGCCTTCAGTCCCGGAGGAACATCACTTTACACCGATGCTGAATACGAATCGGCAAACCGTGCTTCATCGTTGATCAATTATAGCGGAATAGCTGATTATAACTCAATTCAACTTAGCAAATACCTCACGGGCAAGAAAGTTCGTGTTTCGCCCTATATCAGCGAGCGTACCGAAGGCATTTCGGGCAGCGCCACGCCGAAAGACCTCGAAACTGCGATGCAATTAGTCTATTTGTATTTTACACAACCGCGCAAGGATGTTGAGATTTACAAAGGATTGCTTTCACAGGAAAAGGCGACACTTGCCAATCGCAGTAACGATCCGCCATCTGTATTTTCCGACTCAGTTTCTGCTATTCTCGGTAATTACAGTGTTCGCCGCACAGGGCCAAGCATCGAAAAATACGATAAGATTAACATTGATCGCGCTTACGATATCTATAAAGATCGTTTTGCCGATGCAAGTGATTTTACTTTCACCTTCGTGGGTAGTTTTGATAATGAAAAACTGAAACCGCTGCTCGAATAATACCTGGGTGCATTACCTTCAACAAAACGTGTTGAGAGTGCGAAGGATCTTGGTATTCATATCCCTTCAGGCAAACTCTATAAAAAGGTTTTTAAAGGTCAGGAACAAAAATCGACCGTACGCTTAACATTCAGCGGTCTTTACCAGTACAACGAAACTGAAAACAACCTTTTGGATGGTTTATCCTCAGTATTAAATATTAAACTGATCGAACGGCTTCGCGAAGACGAGAGCGGAGTTTATGGTGTAGGAGCACGGGCATCATACAGCAAATATCCTGAGAACAGATATTCCTTTACCATTTCATTCGGATGTTCACCTGATAATGTCGAAAAGCTTATCAACTCGGCGCTCGACGAAATTAAAAAGATCCGTGATAATGGTGCGACGCAGGTTGATGTTGAAAAGATTCAGGCCGAAGAACGCCGTGTTACCGAAGTACAACTGAAAGAAAACGGTTTCTGGCTGGGCTATCTGGCAGGTCAATTCCAGAACAACGAAAATCCTGAACAGATACTTTCGTACAAGGAAGAATTGAAGAAAATTACTCCTGAAGCATTGAAGGTCGCGGCCAACAAATACCTTAGCGGTGACAATTTTGTTCGCCTCGTATTGTATCCTGATAAAAAGGAGGTTCCAGCCAACAAATAAAGAGTTGTAAAACAATTTTTTAATGTGATAGAAAGAGGGTGTTTCGAAAGAGGCACCCTCTTCGTTAATACCGTTTTAGCAAATCATGGCATACGATTAAAGTTTTCGTAATTCACCACCCAATTGCCGTCTTTAGGAAATCCGGGAGCATTTATTTCCGAGCCGTCCCAGCCGGCAGCCATCATGGCCACTGCTGTTAATAATCCTCCGTTTGAAGGAAAATAGGGAAAAGGTCCTCCGGTAGCTAATCCATGTTCGTCGAACTGAAAGCCCTTGGAACTGTGCAAAAGCATATCAACAGCTAATTTAGGATTACCAGTTCTTGCAGCAGCCATGGCCATCATTGGAAAGTCCCACCCCCATGTACGATCAAAATTCCAGGTTGAAATTACTTTATCCAAAGTCTTTTTGAAACTGGCAATATTTACACCATCGCCGGGCAACATGCCATAGGTTCCAATAAGGCCGGGATGTTCGAACGTAAATTTAGTCCACATACTACTTATGTTTTCATGCGTAATGTACAAACCATCTTCAATAGGTAATGGTGATAGTTTTTTAAGCACTTCGTCCCATTTGGGATTCCGACTCATTTTTAATCGTTCTTTCCAGAGTTGTGCTGTCCTCAGGCCAAAACGCCAGTAGCTCAGTTCGAAAGCCGGATTATTCGTGGTTTCAGGTTTTGTATTTTCTGACATAATATAGACAGGCGGGCCTAAAATATAACGGTTGTTTGCTTTTTCATAAAAGGCAAAGTCGGCCATAAACGCTGCCGATCCGAAAACGATGTCACGCCATTTTTCAAGAGTTTCCTTCGTGGGATGTAAACGATAATCCAGCTCGGCAAAATAGATCGGATGAGGTTGTTGCCAGATCAACATCGCATGAATCGGATGGGGCCATTCACGGTCGGAATTGGCGGTACACTTGGGCCATCGTGCCCCCGTATATTCCTGCGCAGCTGCACGTTGTTCCGATGTGGACAGAAAATCTTTATAAACATGAAGAGATTTGTCAAACAAGTGCCATCTGTTCCATAACGCATAATGGACACCATGCCACCAGATCATTTCGAAATGAAAACGTCCGTACCAACCGTTATTTACCAACCCCGATTCCTGAGGAGGATACGAACCTGCCTCGTTTACTTTCATGAGATACTGCGAAAGGACAATCCTTCGTTCAAGCTCTTTCCACCGCACATCCTTGCTCTGCGACAGGTCGATAGCGGCCCCCGATTTCCAATATTCGGGCCATGCTTTACTACTCTCTGCGAAAACTTCATCGGGTGTAGGCAATGGCTGATTACTTTTCTTAATGGAGAAGGTGCAAGTAAAATCAATCTTATCGGTTTGTACGGGATCGAGATAGAACAGATGTCGCGATGAAATGGTATCACCCGATAAGATACGGCACTTTGAATTCCAATTTAGTGATACAAAATAGTTTACATCATCCATCTTCCTTGCAATTACCGCCGAATTAGCACTTCGGCTTTCAATTACTGATGAGTGAGCATCCTTTTTATTGTAATCACCCACATAATCTGTACGGTTATTTGGATCGGCATACGGAAAGTCGAGAAAAACTTTAACCTGCCCGTTTTTTATCAGATCCGATTTTACCGAAACGCCAATGACATCTGATACTGGATGACATGCCGTTTTTACGGTAACCTGCTTCCCTTCGAGCATAAAATAGCTCAAAATTATACCATTCCACAGATCAACTTCCTGGCGCGTATTTTTCAGGTCTTTTATTGTGGCTTTTGTACGATCCGACTTTAATAGCAAAAACCCTATTCGTCCCAGGTTATAGCAGTGCGGATTTCCGGCTAACCACGACGATAACTCAGGCTGCTCCTTATTTGCAATGTTATAACGAACCATTCGACCATGCGTATCCTTCGTCAAACCTTTGAAGTCCTCAACGCGGAGTCCTTCGGGAAGCGGAAAGCTATGCCAGCTCCAGTGAGACAATGTATTAAATGGCACAAAAGTTTGAAGTCCCGTTATATCAACCCCGAAAGCAAATTCGCCATTTCCTACCTGAGCAGGACTTTTTGGATTTGTTACAGTCGTTATTATTTTATGCCGTTCAATAACTGCCTTTCTGTCAATCTTCTTTTTCACCTGATTCACCTTGCCTTGTGAAAATACATTTAAAGAGAAAATAAGTATTAAAATTAGCTGAATAATAAGTTTCATAAAACACTGTTTTTAAGACACAACCCTCAATTATTATATAAAAAATACCCAATTTTAGGTATACGAATATACACAATAATAGGTATTGCAACGATGAATATGGTTTCTCAATTTTGTAATCTTAGTACATGACAAAAATTACAATAGTTTGATATTCAATAATATATGTTGATAACTTGGTGATAACTAATGTCGCAAAATTGATTTAATGCCCTGACATTTAGTATCTTAGGAGAAAACAACCACGTATGACTCCAGGAT
>JAPLDR010000030.1:0-2798 GCA_026391655.1 Bacteroidia bacterium
CGTGATCATTTCCATCAATGATGATCTCTTTTGATTTCCACCTTGCTTTCGAAACATCGCTTTGCGCCAACACATTGAATGTAATAGTAATCAATGTGATAAAGACCATACTGATTTTTTTCATCTTTACGCAGTTTTAAAAGATTGATTTTGGTGAATCTTTGAATTAGACAGTAAATATCGCAATTAGCTTGAAGTCAACTTAGCTTTAGTTGTACGATTTATAAATTATTAACACACGCGAAAAACACGTGAATTTTCGTCTGCCAACTGGCGGATCAAATTGACGTATCAGTAAATTAATCATCTCTTTAATATAGCTCAGTGCTTTTCGGCGCAAAGAAGGTTTTCTCTTTTTTAGAAATATCTGGTTGCGCCGTGTCCATGTATGTTACCCCTGACTACCAATATATTGCCCCTCTGGGGCATGGATCGCAATGGAAAAATATTACGATGAACAATAGTAAGGAGTCCGGACAAATACATCATCTTGAAATCATCAAATCCTTTTTTAAAGAATATAGTGCTCCGGAGGAGCACAATATTGGTAGAAAAACAGTGATATAACATAAAGCGGCACAACCGGAAATTGGAAGCGGAGAAGGAAGGATCTTTGCGCCGGACGATTCAATGCCCGAAAAAGTTACAAGAGAAAAGAAACATATCTTGCACCTACAAAATCCTCATTGATCAATTTAAAATAGTCAACCTATTTTTTTACAGGTACGATACCAAAAGTGAAACCGCCTTTTACCTGTTCAATTAATTCGGGCAGGATATCCTGGTACTCACCTACAATACCAAAATCGGCAAAATGGAAGATGTTTGCTTTTGGATTATGATCGATGGCAATAATTTTTTCTGACTCTTTCATCCCTGCAAGGTGCTGTATCGCTCCCGAAATGCCCACTGCGATATATACTTTTGGCCGGATGGTTTTACCGGTTTGTCCAACCTGGTGAGCATATTCGGCAACTCCTTCATCCACCACTACACGACTGCAAGCCCATTCGGCATTTACGCCATTGGCTTTTAAGGTTTCGGCGAGCTTTTTTATTAACCCCAGACTATCACTTGTAGCGCCCCTGCCACCCGAAACAATTACATCAGCTTCAAAAAGATTTTGTAAACTGCCTTCGCCACGTACCGTCTTTAAAATTTCCACCTTGAATTCATCCCCGGTAAGTATTGGTTTAAAAGTGGATTCGATACCTTTCCGTCCAATTAGGCCAGGTGGTACTTCAAATGTTCCGGCACGGGCTGTTGAAATCTGTGGATAAACAAAACCCAGAATAGTAGCCAGTTTGCTTTCACCATAGGTTGGCCGGCGTGAGTGCAGTATCGGCCTGTTGATGATTTTTTCTTTCCGGTTGATATATTCGCCTATTTCCAGCCCCGTGCAATCGGCCGTTACACCGCTCCCGGTTTTAACTCCAATACGCGGAGCAAGTTCACGTCCCGAGGTAGTAGCTGCAAAAAGTGCAATTTCAGGTTTACGCTCCTTAATCACCTGTGCAAAGATTGATGAAAAAGGAAGTACGAGGTATTCTTCAAGCCGGTCATCTTCAACGACGATTACTTCATCCGATCCATATTCAAAAAGCGTTTGTGACAGGTGTTTTACATTTTTACCAATCAGGAGTGTCATGATTTTGGTGTCGTTTCCCAACTGATCGGCCAGGTTACGTGCGGGGGTAAGTATTTCGATTGAAGGACGCGTGATTTCTCCATTGGCTGTTTCCGCCCATGTCAGGATACCTTTTGCGCCGTTTCGGATGTCAACAACAGGGAAATCAGGATGTTCGGAAACTTTCTTCTCAACTTTCTCCTTTTTAGCTACCACATTGCTCCCTTTATTAAAGTTGGAAATCAAATTGTTTACGAGGGTAGCGTCATCATGTCCAACCGACATAATAATCGGGGCTCTTTCGCTCACAATATTGACCACATTGACAACAATAGTAGGCGAACCATTGATCCCTATTTTTTCGGTTCCCAGTCCGATATCATCAATTCCAAATACGGTAATTGGAAGATTCCGCGCCTTAATTGCCCCGATCAATGATGGTTTACGCGGAGGAATTCCAGTTGGTGTCAGCGAAATGGTACAAGGGATAGGCAATTTCATCATCTGGTAACCACCTTCGATAATACGTTTTGCAATTACATATCCTTTGCCATCGGCATTCACACTTTCTACAAAAGTAGCTTGCGGAATACCTAAGTTTTCAGCCACCTGCGAAGGTACGTAAGCCGTATCACCATCGCTCGTCTGGCGGCCGGCAAGAATGATAAAAGGTTCTTTGGCGTCTTTTGTAAATCCTAAATGCCTGAGCATGGTCGAAATTGCGAGTCCTGTTGCATAGGTATCACTGCCGCCCAATTTGCGATCCGATAAAAGATAGGCCTCGTCATATCCCATTGAAATGGCTGTCCGCAATGCAACTTCAAAAGATCGCGGACCCATGGAACAAACGACCAAACGGGCATCGGGATATTGTTTCTTGAGCTGTAATCCGGCTTCAAGACCAAACTGACAATCAATATTGATAATCGACTTTGCCTTTGTTCTGTCCATCAATCCATCCTCTCCCATTCTCATTTCGGAGGGGAGTGGTACTTGTTTTATTAAACTTATAATTGTCAGTGCCATAGTATATTTATTTCATGTTTCTTACTTCGTGTCAATAAGCTTCGCGTCATTAAGCTTCGCGTCATTAGCTTCGCGTCATTAGCTTCGCGTCATTAGCTTCGCGTCATTAGCTTCGCGTCATTAGCTTCGCGTCATTAGCTTCGCG
>JAPLDR010000030.1:2819-14821 GCA_026391655.1 Bacteroidia bacterium
ATTAGCTTCGCGTCATTAGCTTCGCGTCATTATGCTTCGCTGTCATTGGCTGCGCGTCATTATGCTGCGCTGTCATTGGCTGCACGTCATCGGTTGCGCTGTCATTATGCTGCGCGTCATTTATTCAATGTCATTGGCTGCGCGTCATTTACTAAATGTCATTGGCTGAGCCGTCATTGGCTGCGCCGTCATTGCTGCGCGTCAGTCAATGACAATTAATGACTTAATGACTTTTTCAATGACCTTTTCAATGACTATTAATGACTTTTTCAATGACTATTAATGACTTTTTCAATGACCATTAATGACTAATGACTTAATAACCTTTTCAATGACCTTTTACTTCCCATCTTCAGAAGCCTTTTTTGTGCCGATTGACTTAATATAGTTATTAAGTTTGATGCCGATTACATCAATGTCTTTCATAAAAGTATTGAAATCACTTTCTAAAATCAGTTTGCGATTGAACGCTTTGGTAAGCCATGTCTTTGATTCAAACAAAGAACCTCTTGAATAATAACCAAAATGTTTTTCTTCATTATAATGGTATCTCCCAAAACCTTCACTTAAATTGGCAGCTATTGAATCAACAGATCTGACAACTTGTTTCCCAATAGTATCCTTGGCAAAGAAATCCCATTTAATTACGATGTTCCAAACCTCTTCTCCCAATTTCATTGACAATTGATAAACCTGCAATTCTTCTAATTTCATACTGACTTGTTTTTTACTTCATATTATTTACTTCATATCATTCGGCTTCGCGTCATTTATTCAATGTCATTTGCTGCGCGTCATTAGCTTCGCTGTCATTGGCTGCGCGTCATTAGCTGCGCTGTCATTGGCTGCGCCGTCATTAGGCTGCGCCGTCATTTGCTACGCGTTATTCAATGACAATTAATGACTTTTTCAATGACCCTTTCAATGACAATTAATGACTTAATGACCTTTTCAATGACCTTTTCAATCACATATTCTGAAAATCCGGACCATTGCCGCCATTGGGAACCGACCAGGTGATTCCATCGCCGGGTGATTTGATATCGCAGGTCTTGCAATGCATACAGTTTTCGAAATGAATCCTTAACTCCTGGTGTCCGTTTTTATCCGTATGAAGTTCATATACCTCTGAAGAACAAAAATATTGCTCTGTCGCGCCATATTGTTTAATATTAATCGTATCAAACGAAGCCGGATTGTTAAAACGAACGTGAGGCACTTGTTTCTCGTCGTGACCTACTCCCGAATAAAAAACATCTGTAGCCTTGTCGAATGTAAGAACTTTATCAAATTCCAGTTTCCCTTTGAATCTTTCGCTGAAAGGTTTGCCTTTAAATGCGGCCAGTGTTTTGGTGGTTTCGCTGTCGGGGCGTGTTTTTAGTTTTCCGAAGAATCCGGCGCCACCCGTTATCAACTGAGTTCCAAAATGAATGGCACCCGTGATCAGCCCGTTTTCAAAACCTTGTCTGAAATTCCTGACGGGATACATATCCTTGTAAATAACACTCTCTTTGATCGACGACTCATACTGGCTGAGCACGCTTTCCGAAAAATCGTTCCGGCTCAATGCCAATGCAGCTGTTCGGGCTGCCAGCATACCCGAAATAATGGCCAGATGAACACCTTTTAATGCGGGCATTGCAACCAAACCTGCACTATCACCCACAATCAATGCGTTGTCGGTATAAAGTTTGGGAATTGAATACCACCCCCCTTCGGGTAAGGTCTTTGCACCATATTCCACCAATTTTCCATCTTTAAGAAATTTCGAAATAAACGGGTTCGTTTTCCAGGCCTGGAAAGCATCGTGCGTATCGAAAGCAGGATCCTCGTAATCAAGTCCGACGACTAAACCGACAGCTACTTTATTGTCGTTTAAACCATATACGAAACCACCGCCAAATTCTTTCAAATTCAACGGGTAACCCATTGTATGATACACTTCACCCGGTTTGATATTTCCCTCGGGCACGCTCCACAATTCTTTAACACCCAACGAAAAAATCGGGCAGTTTTTATTTTGATCCAACTTATACTTTTGGATGAGCATTTTAGTTAAACTTCCCCTTGTACCTTCGGCAAAAATGGTCAGTTTAGCTTCAATCCTGGTTCCCGGCTGAAAATTCTCAAGTTGCTGCCCGTTGTGGTCAACCCCAGTATCAATTGTTTTAGCGCCAATGACTTTACCATCCTTATAAAGAATTTCACTGACCGAAAAACCCGTGTAAATCTCAACCCCTTTTTCTTCCGCTTTTTTTGCGAGGTAACGGCAAATCTGGCTCATCGAAGCCGTGTAATTACCTTTGTTGTTCATGTAAGGAACATGAAACGGCAATTTGAAAGCCCCTTTTTCACTGAGTAAAACCGTTGCATCGCTGGTTACTTTTGCATTCAACGGAATTTCGCTGAAGTCAACCCCGGGCAATAAACTTTCAAAAACATCGGCTTTAATCACCGCACCCGACAGAATATGGCTTCCGATCGAACTTCCTTTTTCGATCAGTAAGATCCTGTGCGTTAAACCCTTTTCTTTTAGCGCGTCTGCAAGATGAATGGAAGTTGCCAGACCCGAAGGTCCGCCTCCGATGATTAAAATATCTGTTGAAACGGTATCGATATTATCCATATTTTTGATTTAAAAGCAATATTGCGTTTGTTCAATTTACGAAACTGTGAATTAAAACAAATTAAACAACAATTGGGTCAGATTTATTCCTAATTTGTTTTCAAGAAAAAAAATTGTCTCATTGTTTCATTCTCTAAACTATCTTTGATACGCACATTGATTTTCAAATGTCTGGTAATGGCTTAAGTTTGTTAAGAACCTTAAGTCTGATGAAATGAAGTTTATTTCTGAATAAATAAAATTGTAAATTTGTAAAAATAACAGCCATGAACAGAGATAGTTTAGTCGATAATACGATCGATATAATCAAGCAATTACCTGATGCAAAAATCAGGGAGGTCAATGATTTTGCTGGTTTTTTACTCAGCAGAACAGGTGACAAAATCATTCGGGAAGGAGCACAAGAATTGACTTCCCAATCGAAAGCATTTGATTTTCTTAATGATGAAGATGACCTATATACTGTAAATGATGTAGAAGAAAGATATAATGCAACACCCATCATTTTGCTAACAAAGGAAAAAATAAATAATACGATTAAAACACTGCCGGATTCATTTACAATAGATGAATTAATAGAGCAATTGATTTTCATGGAGAAAGTAGAGGAAGGATTTAAACAATCTGAGGAAGGCAAAGTCATTTCAAACGAGGATGTTAAAATAATGATTGATCAATGGTCAGATAAAGTAAACTGACACATTTCCCATTATTCGACGCTTTCACCTCCTCATTTTCATCCGCGAGCTGGCGGACAAATTGTCGAATCGTCGAAACGAAGTTCGACGAAGTCAATTGTCACATTGTCGAATTGAATCTTTACCTTTGGTCGATGACCGATGTTCACAACAAAGAGACGCGTAGTTTTAATATGAGCCGGATCAAGGGGAAGAATACAAAACCCGAGATGATGGTTCGGAAGTTTCTTTTTGCCAATGGATTCCGATATCGGTTATACGACACCAAACTACCCGGAAAACCAGATATTGTATTACCAAAATACAAAACAGTGATCTTTGTGAATGGCTGCTTCTGGCATGGTCATAAAGGATGCCCGTACTTCGTGTTACCAAAAACACGAACAGAATGGTGGCTGCAAAAGATTAAAGGCACCTGGCTGCGCGATAAAGAAGCTGAAATCAAACTCAATGTATTAGGCTGGCGGATAATTACTGTATGGACTTGTGAGTTAAAATCCGAAAAAGTTAAAACCCTTAATAAACTAAAATCAACAATAATCAATACCTCTCGCTAATAATATGGTTGCAAATTACTATTTTTGGTGAAAATATTGATTATGACTAATTGTCTTGTCCTCTCACAATATAGAAATGATAGTCAATACAACGACTTCCTAGGTAAGTTTTACCATTTCCCCGGAAATAAACAAGTAAATTACCTTAACAGATTTGAAGTTCTTCCAATTGAGTTTGTATATTATGAACCACAAAAAAACAAGGGAATTGGAGAATTTTTTGGTTTCGGGCGTATAACTAAGAAACCATTTGAAGATAAGAGGGAACCAGGTTTTTATTTTGTAGAGATTGATGATTATAAACCATTTGCTACTCCAGTTTCTTATAAAAATGAGCAAGGGAAAATAATTGAAGATGTATCAAATCCATTCTATAATTCTCAAAATGCAGTCAGAAGAATTCCTCATGAGTTATTGGAAGAAATATGTTTGGACGGTGGAATAATTCTGAATATTAAATCAGATGTACATCTTATAAAAGTACTTGGAGAACAATTAATTGGTTCAGAAAAAGTTGGTGTTTTAGAACTGATTAAGAACTCTATTGATGCCCAAGCAACTTATTGCCGTGTCTTGGTAGAAAAAGTAAAAAATCTACCTGAGCCCGCTATTGAATTTGAATTTGGAAATTACGAGGGTCCGGTTATCGTTGTTGAAGATGATGGTATAGGCATGACCAAAGATGTAATAGAAAACGGATGGCTTCGCCCAGCATCTACACTAAAAACAAATATCAAAGAGAAACTTAAGGTAGAAAGAGAAAATGCACGTCTGAGTGGAAACTTGGCTAATTATGACGCATTAGTAAAGAAGATTCAAAAGGAAAATGGGAAAAGAATCCCATTAGGTGAAAAAGGAGTAGGCCGATTTGCAACGCATCGATTAGGCCGTTTTCTTGAACTTAGAACAAAAACAGTAGGTATTCCATACGAATTGGTTCTTAAAATCGATTGGAACAGATTCGATCATATTACGGATGAATTTGTTGATCTGGACAGTGTTGGGATCAGCTTAACCAGAGAACCAGTTAGTCGCGATTATGGAGTAAGAGATTGTGGTACTAGACTGATAATCTATGGAGGTAGGGAAGGTTTCGAATGGACAGAAGAAAGTATTTCAGAATTAAATCGAGCTATTCTTGAGTTGAATTCGCCTAATCCAAATAAAGAATTCTCAAAAAATGACTTTAAAAGGTTCAATGCATTCCTTGAATGTCCACAGATTAACAATCTACGGAAACATCAAATATATTTAGAAGCAACACCCAACTTCAGTTTTGATGTTTTAGTTGACGAAAAAGGAATTGCGGAATATGAATTAAAGTTCCAACATCCAAATAATAAACTACCGAAAGAAGAGTGGTCGGGAGATGATTATGATTTAAGGGGTTATGACCTTGACCATCCTAGATATTGGTTAGATGAGTCAAAAAAACAAAGAATTTCTGCATGTGGACCTTTCTTTATCCATATTGATGTTTGGTATAGAAGTTCTGAATGGATTGATTTATCAGATTATAAAGAGTTGATTGATTATTTAGATGCATTTGGGGGAATGTCAATTTATAGAGACAATATTCTTGTATATGATGCTCCGCTTGGAGCACAATCAGATTGGTTAGGTTTAGCAGGGAAACATATTAAGCAAGGATGGAGAATTTCCTACAGGGATTTCATCGGAAGTATCGAAATAGAACAAACGAAGAATTCAGAATTAGTTGATAAAACAAACAGAGAAGGGTTAATCAACAATAAAGCATTTAATGATTTGGCTATTCTTACGCGAAATGCAATTGAACAAATATTGTTGCCAAGATATAGAAGCAAAAGGGATGAATTTGGACATCTCACAAAAGGAATAATTTCCGACCCTAAAAAATTGGATAATCTTGTTAAAGAGAACCAAGCTTTATTAGAAAATATCACTGGAAGTAGTTATCCGTTTGATGAAGACCCTTATTCTTTCTTTAAAAATCTTTGGGACAAGGTAGAAGAACGTAAGGATGGATTGGTCAATCTTCAAGGGTCAATGAAGAATTTAAAAAAGAGCATAAAGAATCTGGAGGAAATTCAGGATTTATTTACGGAACAAGCCGGATTTGGTATTTCGGTTGCAATTTCGCTTCATGAAATCAACAAAATTACCTCCAATTTTTATCAGGGTATTTTAAGTCTTTTGAAGAGCCGGCAATTTGATGAGCTCAAACTCGAAAGCCTGAAAACAACCTCAGAATCATTACAATCTGAATTGAAAAGACTTGCTCCGTTAAGAGCAATCAGAAATGAAAGTAATCAGGAGTTTATGGTATGCCAATCAGTAAAACATGTAGCGGGTATATATGAACGTAAAATGACCAAAGAGAATATCAGGTTCACAATATTGAACCCGAAAGAGGATTTCCAAATCTGCGGAAGATACAGAGCATTGAACCAGATATTTGGTAATTTATTTGACAACAGTATTTATTGGATCAAATCTGCAAATAGAACAGAGAATGAAATAGTTGTTAAATTGGATAAAACATATAAAACAATTGTATTTGCTGATAGTGGAAATGATTTTAGTGAAATAATCAGACCAAATTTGTTTCAACCCGGGTACAGTTTGCGTATACCGCCAAGCGGATTGGGGCTTTATATTTGCAAAACCTATTTAAACGGGATGAAAAGCCGTATTTATGAAACACCATTGAGAGATCGCATACCCAATATGACCGGAGCTCATTTGACAATTGACTTTAGTAAAACCCCAACAAATAAAGAAGAAGCGTTATGAAACAATCAATCTGCATTTTAGATGATTATTTACCGGCAGAGAGATTCGCTGAATTCATGAACACTAATGAATTATTGAATCGGAATAATCTTAAACACATGCTTACTAAGGAAGAAGAATGGGGTGATAAAGATTTGCTTCGTTTTGTGAAAAGTGTATATGAAAAGAACGATTTTCTAATTTCCGGATTCACTTCTCATGAGTTTTTCTTAAAGTATTGCGAGGAAAGTCCTTTTGTTCCTGACATTGTTGTATTTGATTGGGACATAAATGGACAAACGGACGAATCAAAGGCAAATCTCATAGAAGTTCTAGAATCATTACATTGTTTTATTGCAATATTCACCAATGCAGATAAAGAAAATGAGGTCACAGGTGTCATTCAATCACCTGAATTTAAGGATTATACTGGAAGATTAATACTTATTAAAAAGAATGAGGCAGATTGTGTTGAAAAGTTAATTCAAATTATTGAAGAGAGAATTGAATCCAACTTTTCGCTGAAATTTGGTAAAATGCTCATTAATAAATCAAATGAATCGATTAATAAAGCTTTAGTCGAACTGGGAAATGCCACAGTAAACCAAATTGAAGACTATTTTAAGATTACAAATGATTCAAAAAAGGATCTAATAGATTTTCTTGGAGAAAGATATAAATTTCATTTAAAAAGCCTTGATTACAAAGGATTAGATACGCCATTAAATGAGGGAAATGACACAAATTCAGAATTGGTGAAAAGAATTTGGAATTATAGATTGTACCTTTCATTAAATGATATTCAAGACAATACTGTTAGGAAAGGTGATATAATAGAAAAAAAGCATCAACTATATCTAATAATCTCAGCAGATTGCGACCTCTCTTTCTTTTGGAATAAAAATTTTGGTCAGTTAAATCTTATTCCTCTTCACAAAATTTCCAAAGGGAATGAATCTTTAAAATCAAAATTGACTTTAACTAAAAGTGCAGGAGATTTAAAAAAGAATTTTACTCAGAGTTCATTAACGAATAAAATTAATGAAATTTCAGAAGGACCGTTTATTTTGCCTTTTATCAGGAGAAATGGTTCATTTGAGAATTACTTATGCTTTCCCAAAGAAATAGAGCATATTACGGTAAATCATCCTGAAATTTCAAAAGACAACTTGAAGAAAATTGCATTAAAGTATTCAAGTCTTGAAGATATTAATCTGATATGTAGTATCTCTGAGCCTTTCCTTACGCCTTTAATTTCTCATTTACTAAATACCATTTATGGGTATGGTACGCCTGATTATCCAAAAATTGTAAAGGATACAATTATGAATGATTCAAAACCACTTTTCGAATGAATTACAACGCAATAGATTTATTCTCAGGCTGTGGTGGTCTTAGTGAAGGGATGCGTCAGGCAGGCTTTCTAACCAGAGTTGCAGTTGAACTTGTCCCTGTTGCTGTAAAAGTATACCAAATGAACCATCCTGAAACGAAAGTGATAGATAAAGACATCAGGGAAATAGATGCCTCTGATATATTGAAGGAACTGAATGGAGAACCTTTACATCTTCTTGCAGGTTGTCCTCCTTGTCAGGGTTTTTCATCAATCAGACGGTTAAATCGAACTGAAAGTATTGACGATGATCGGAACAACTTGGTTTTAGAATTTCTCCGAATGGTAAAAGAACTAAAACCATTGACAATTATGATGGAAAATGTTCCCGCGTTAAAAGATTATTCGCTCTTTAAAAAGGTAAAACAGGAATTAAAAGAAATGGGATATAATCCCAAAGTCCATGTTATAAATGTAAAAGACTATGGAGTTCCTCAAAGTAGAAGAAGGTTGATTATGGTCGGTTCTATTTTGGGAGACATTGATATTGCTGAATCTATAAATAAGAAAGTTACAGTTCGGGAAACAATTGGGAAAATGGAAAAACCTGAAGAATCAAACGATCTATTACATCGAATAATTGCTAATCATACACCCCATGTTCTTGAAATGATAAGACTAACTCCTCATAATGGAGGAAGTCGAAAGGACCTTCCTCAGAAATATGTTTTATCCTGTCATCAAAAACAAAATATCGGTTTTAATGATGTGTATGGCAGACTGAGATGGGATGATTATTCAACAACAATTACTGGTGGATGCTTGAATCCATCTAAAGGAAGATTTTTACACCCGGAACAAGATAGAGTAATAACTCCGAGAGAAGCAGCAATGTTACAATCCTTTCCTCAGGACTATAAGCTACCCTTTGATATTCCAAAAGCAGCCTTAGCTTTGTTAATTGGGAATGCTCTTCCTCCCAGGTTCAGTTTCATTCAATCTGAAAATATCAGATTACACATTGAAAAGTATAATTCATTGAATTAACCTTTCAAATTAAATTATTCTGCATCAATGAAACCGGAATACATAAACCATCAATACTTTAATAGTTACTACTACGCTAATATTGTAAATAATCTAATCATCAACCGTTGGAATTTTCTGGGTTTCGTATCTCAGTTTTTTGAGATTGAACCAATAGCGTCACTAATAGAACCTTGGCAAAAAAAAAGTGTTCTGCATCAGTTCATTTACTATGTAATCAGTACAACAATCGAAGATGAAGCTTATGATGATGCAGTTGAACAACTTAAAATTGCAAAATTACGCGGAAATAATGAACTTGGTTCGGTTTACATTGAGTGGGTATTTGAGAATTATCAAATCGAGTGTTACTCTTTTAAGGATTTTTGCCCGAAAGATCTACATTCGATAGAGGAAGATGATTTCTACGAATATTATATTGAACTTATACTGTGCTCGGATATTGAAGGTCTCTATAAAAAAATCACAGAGGAAGTTTTTTACATTATTTTCAACAATCGAAATCTATTATTAAACTTCAATTGGATTGTTGCAGGATACATTCAGGATTTAAATATTGACATGTTTAAGGAGGATTTTCAGGAGAATTCTGTTTATCTGTTAAAAGAAGGACAGCTAAAGCGTGAATCTATTCCGGAGTGGGTAAAACATGCTGTATATTTTAGGGATAGAGGGAAATGTTGTTTATGCAAAAAAGATTTATCAGGTACTTTATCATTAAGCAATGAAAAGGAATATGATCATATTGTCCCCTTAAGCCTGGGGGGATCGAATGATGTTACCAATATTCAACTACTTTGCAAAGAATGCAATAGGAATAAAGGAGATGGAAAAATTTTTACGTCTAATCTGTATGAAAAATGGTATTAATACATAAACTATGTCCGATTCCTGGTCAAATATCGAAGTTGAGCTAATCGTTGCAGATTACTTTCAGATGCTCTCTTCAGAGTTGAAAGGAGAATCCTATTCAAAAGCAGAACACCGGAGAGCATTACTTCCATTACTGGCCAATCGTTCTGATGGTTCAGTCGAATTCAAACATCAAAATATCAGTGCAGTTCTTATCAATCAAGGGCAACCTTATATCAAAGGATATTTGCCGAGATTCAATT
This sequence comes from Bacteroidia bacterium, assembly GCA_026391655.1. Lineage (GTDB taxonomy): Bacteria > Bacteroidota > Bacteroidia > Bacteroidales > Prolixibacteraceae > JAAFHB01. Next base: position 12,950 of record JAPLDR010000030.1, read on the forward strand.
TCCAAAAAATATTGGAAGAGAAAGTAGTTGATTACCTTTTTGAAAATCATAAAATAGAAGATCAGATCAAGCTTTTTGTTGAAAAAGAACCCATTCAACAAACGTCCAATATTCAATTCGATAAATTTATTGTTGATCCGCCTAAAACTGAACTTATTGCTGAACCATCTATCTCCTACTCAAGAAGACCCATTAAAATCAACTATCTGGAAAAAGAGCAGAATAATCATCACTTAGGCAGATTCGGAGAAGAGCTTGTTTTGGAGTATGAAAAATGGAATCTTATCAGAGTAGGAAAAGAGAAACTGGCAGATCAGGTACGATGGATTTCAAATGAACTTGGTGATGGGGCAGGATTTGATATTTTGTCAAGAAACCTGAACGGAACAGACAAATACATTGAAGTAAAAACTACTCGACTCGGTAAGGATACGCCTATTTTCTTTTCAAATAATGAACTTCAATACTCAATAACTAACTCTGACAATTTCCATCTTTATCGCATCTTCAATTTTGAAAAAGACACAAAGATGTTTTTTAAAAATGGGGCATTAAATAAAATATGTAATTCAGTTCCGATTGCATATAAAGGATTTTTCTAATCTTTATAACTATATGCTTCACCGCGCCTTTGATAGCGGATTGATAGCCATCAACGATTATTACAAGATATTGGTGCATCCCAAACTAAAAGATTACAATCCGGCGGAAGGAATCCGGCTATATGAACACAAGGCCATCCTTCTTCCGGCAGCGGAGCAGTTTTATCCTTCACTGCGACGGTTGTCCGAACATCGCGTAAAGTTTGGGTATTAGTCCGACAGTAAATAGTGCTTTAACTTAGAAAATCCCCCTTGTGTTCCCCCTTTCGCGAAAGGGGGAGTCATTCAAAATTAGATTGTTATCCTGACAAAACACTTTCGGTGGAACCTTTTATTTGGAACTATCATTTATTTGAAAAGGTCGGAATGAGTTCCGGTATCAATAAGGGTGCTTCAAAACCTTCGCAAAGTTTATTTGTTCCGTTTATGTACGCGTGACTGTTCTGTCATTAAAACAGCACCGAATCGGGTTATTACGGACAAATAAAAATATGGAACACGAAATCAAACTCTACAAACGGGCGTATCAGTTAAGCTTGTTTACAATATTTTATAATATCGCAGAGGGTATTGTATCAATGATATTGGGTTACCAGGATGAGACACTTACTCTGTTTGGCTTTGGTGCTGACAGCTTTATCGAAGTGATGTCGGGGATTGGTATTGCCGTAATGATTACGCGCATCGGACAAAATCCGGGGAGTCCGAAAAATAAATTTGAAATTAAAGCGCTTAAAATAACAGGTACTGCCTTCTATATGCTTTCAGCCGGATTACTGACCGGTACTGTTTTCAACATCATCAACAATCGTCATCCCGAAACGACATTTTGGGGTATTGTTATTTCAATCATCTCTATTGTTGTGATGATCTGGCTAATGACTGCAAAAAAAAGGGTGGGTAGATTGCTGCATTCCGAACCCATTATTTCGGATGGTAATTGTACAAAGATTTGTGTGTATATGTCTGTTGTATTGCTTGTTTCAAGCCTGATTTATGAACTGACCGGGTTTATCTATGCTGATGCAATCGGGGCAGCGGGATTGATCTGGTTTTCGGTGTCCGAAGGTAAAGAGGCATTCGAAAAGGCCAAAGGTAAAACTTGCGGTTGCGACGATTGTAAGGTATAAAACCGGTTGGCAGATCACTGCGTAAAGTTTGGGTATTAATCAGATAGTGCTTTAACACCTTGAAGAGGAACATTCCGGCATTCAACGTGTCCAAAATTGATATATATTTGTAGAAAATATTGGATTATGTTTGCAGTAAA
>JAPLDR010000133.1 GCA_026391655.1 Bacteroidia bacterium
CTAATCCGAAATTTGTAGAAATTAAAACTAAAACAAGAAGCTAAGCAATACACCGGCGGCGACCGCACTACCGATAACACCGGCAACGTTTGGACCCATCGCATGCATCAGCAAATGGTTGGTTTTATCGTAAGACAAACCAACAACCTGTGAAACACGGGCACTGGCTGGAACAGCAGAGACCCCTGCATTACCAATTAACGGATTGATTTTATTTCCTTCTTGCAGGAAAAGATTGATTATTTTAACAAAACCGACTCCTCCAATTGTTGCGATTGCAAACGATAAAGCCCCCAGGAAGAAGATTCCTAAAGATTTTACTGTTAGAAAATTTGAGGCCTGAGTAGAAGCACCAACGGTTAAACCGATTAAAATGGTTACGATGTCAATCATCGGACCTTTGGCAGTATCCGCCAAACGTCTGGTAACAGTGCTTTCTTTCAGTAAGTTGCCAAGAAACAACATTGCAAGAAGCGGAAGTCCGGACGGTACGAGGAAGCAGGTCAGCAACAAACCAGCAATAGGGAAAATGATTTTCTCCTGTTTTGAGACCGTACGCGGTGGTTTCATTCTTATCACACGCTCTTTTTTGTTGGTTAACAACTTCATAAACGGAGGTTGAATCACAGGAACCAAAGCCATATATGAATAGGCTGATACAGCAATAGCACCCATTAATTCAGGGGCAAGCCTTGATGAAACAAAGATCGCTGTTGGACCATCTGCACCGCCAATAATTGAGATAGCTCCGGCCTCCGAAGGCGTATAGCCAAGGTAAAGTGCAATACCATAGGCACCAAAAATACCTAATTGTGCAGCAGCTCCTACGAGCATCAACTTCGGATTCGAAATCAAAGCCGAAAAATCAGTCATAGCCCCAATTCCGAGGAAGATTAATGGGGGATAAACTCCTTTAAGAACCCCAAAATAAAGGTAATTCAAGACACTTCCCGATTCGTAAACCCCAATTTCCGAACCCGGATGAAATGCGATGTTCCCCACCAATATCCCGAAACCAATCGGAACCAAAAGCATAGGTTCGTATTCCCTCGCAATTGCCAGGTAAATAAACGCCAGACCGATCAGAATCATGATTATATGGCCAATTGTCATGTTGGCAAAAGCTGTATAATCAAGAAACTGCCCAAGGTGGTCGATTATAAAAGTAAAAAAACTTGTATTTTCCATGTTTATTCTCCAATCACAATTAGTACATCACCCTCCATGACCGCATCCCCTTTTTGTTTGGCAATAGAAACAACTTTTCCGGCTTTATCAGCCTCAATGTTATTTTCCATTTTCATAGCTTCGAGAATAAGCACACGCTGTCCTATTTTAACCATATCTCCTTCTTTTACAAACAGTTCAAGGACAACTCCGGGAAGCGGCGATTTAATTGTTCCGGCACCTTTAGGGCCAGATGGACTGGCGGTTTTAGCTACTGAAGGATGGGTATCTGTCGAAGGAACCGAAACACTACGCATCAGTTTAGGCGTTTTAACAGGTTGCATGTCCTTGTCGACTTCAACACTGTATTTCGTACCATTGATTTCTATTTCGGCAACATTGTCCTCGATACTTAAAACTTCTGCATCGTATTGATTGCCATTTATTTTAAATTTAAACTTTTTCATTTTTAGTCCGATTTATCTTGGTGATTTTCTTAATCCATAAATTTTTGAACTCCAGGGTGAATAAGTACGCGATACCTTAGTCATAGTAATCACAGGATCTTCCTGGTCGTGTAACTCATTTCCGTACAGATATAATGCCATTACTATTGCAGCGTTGACCTCACCTGATAATCCCGGTTTTTCTATACCAGGGGAAGAAACCTTCATTAATTGGGCAGCCTTTCTGGCATCTTTAGTCATTAAAAATCCAAGGCCTTTGAAGAATAAATACAACAAAGCAAGGCCGGAAAAAACAACTGACATTGCAATCAATGCCATTCCTATTCCACTTGGATCGTATTTTACAAATTTATCAGCTTCCGAAACCCTCGGCTTTGTATCATTATTGGCACCAGGAGTCGATTTTTCAAGAAAACCCCATTTTGCTTCACCATCCTCAAAACGTCCATAAGTGACATCGGTTGCATGATGCGGCTTGATTGTCACACTATCAATTAAGGTTTTCCCGTTCGAATCGAACAAACAGATTGTTTTAGATTCCTCCAGTTTAAAATTTAAATGACGAATTCCTCTGTCTGGCTCATTATCAGCCCAAAACACTATATAACTTTCCTGCGGGATCAACGTTATCGGCTGCCCCTTGGGAATGCAGTATTTCGTAGGGTTTGTTATATCATCAGTCAAATAAAGACCTCCGACATTCACCGAATTAAAGGCTGAATTGTAAATTTCAATCCAGGCACTGTGCTGCCCGAAATCATCTACGTAATTGGAATCATTATGAACAAGAATTTCGTTAATGCGCAAATCCATTGCACTTTGAGCATTAACATTCCTGAATCCAACGCAGAGAACAACGAGCACAATCAGCTTTAAAATACTTAATTTATTTTGTAGCATTTTTACTCGAAATTATAACGGGAGGTTTGAATGTTTTTTAGCCGGCATCGAATCCTTTTTCGTGGCAAGTGATTGTAAAGCTCTGATAATACGGAATCTTGTATTTCGGGGTTCAATAACATCATCAATATAACCGTATCTGGCAGCATTGTAAGGATTTGCAAATTCTTCTTTGTATTCAGCTTCGGCCTTGGCAACGAATTCAGCACGGGCAGCGTCATCTGGTAAACCTTTAATGTGTTTACTCCTTAATACTTCAATTGCACCTTTGGGGCCCATTACGGCGATTTCAGCCTGTGGCCAGGCATAATTTATATCGCCGCGTAAATGTTTGGAACTCATTACGCAATAAGCACCACCATAAGCTTTACGTAGAATTACCGTAATTTTTGGAACAGTTGCCTCACCGTAAGCAAACAGCAATTTTGCACCATGAATAATGATACCACCATACTCCTGAGCTGTACCAGGCAAGAATCCTGGAACATCTTCGAGTGTAACCAGCGGAACATTGAATGCATCGCAGAAGCGGATAAAACGTGCGGCTTTTCTTGAAGCATTAATATCTAAAACACCGGCCAGATAAGCAGGCTGATTAGCCACAATACCAACTGGCATACCATTAAAACGGGCAAATCCAACAACAATATTCTGCGCATAATTTCTGTGAACTTCCATAAATTCGCCACTGTCAGCGATTGAATGGATCACATCTTTAACGTCGTAGGGTTTATTGGGATTTTCAGGAATGATATCATTTAAACGATCATCCAGACGATCAATAGGATCTTCACAACGAGCAATTGGCGGGTCCTCAAGATTGTTTTGTGGTAAATAGGAAAGTAATTTGCGGATCAGTAACAATCCTTCTTCTTCAGAGTCGGAAACAAAATGGGTAACACCTGATTTTGTACCATGTACAACAGCTCCACCCAATTGTTCGTCAGTAACAACTTCGCCAGTAACCGTTTTAACCACTTTAGGACCAGTAACAAACATGTAACTGGTATCTTTGCTCATCACAATAAAGTCGGTTAATGCAGGAGAATAAACTGCTCCACCAGCGCAAGGACCAAAAATTGCGGAGATCTGCGGAATAACCCCGGAAGCCATAATGTTACGCTGGAAAATTTCAGCATAACCGGCCAGGGCAGTAACACCTTCCTGAATACGGGCACCACCCGAGTCGTTAATGCCGATACATGGAGCGCCAACTTTCATGGCCATATCCATTACTTTACAAATCTTCTGTGCATAGGTTTCAGAAAGTGAACCTCCAAATACCGTGAAATCCTGAGAGAAGATAAATATTGTCCGACCATCAATTGTTCCGCGTCCGGTAACAACACCGTCGCTCAGAAATTTAGTTTTCTCCATACCGAAATTGGTACAGCGATGGGTGACGAACATATCGAACTCTTCGAAGCTTCCTTCATCAAGAAACAGGTCGATACGTTCACGTGCGGTTAATTTACCTTTGGTATGCTGTGCTTCGACTCTTTTAGCTCCACCACCAAGTTTGGCCTCCGCGCGAAGGTCAATCAATTGTTTGATTTTGTCCTGATTGCTCATCGTACTATTCGTTATTTAATTAGTTGAATATTATTCACTGCAAAGTTCTGTTAGTACCCCTAAAGTCGATTTCGGATGTAAAAACCCGATATTCAACCCTTCTGCACCTTTTCTTGCCTGTTTGTCAATTAATTGGATACCTGCATCATTTGCCTGTTGAAGGGCGCTGTTAACATCATCAACAGCAAAGGCAAGATGATGAATTCCAGGACCTTTTTTTTCAAGAAATTTGCCAATCGGGCCCTCAGGATCTGTTGATTCCAATAGTTCAATTTTGGTTTGGCCTACTTTAAAAAAAGCTGTTTTCACCTTTTGATCTGCAACATCTTCGGTTGCGTAGCATTTGATCCCCAAAAGTGTTTCATAGTAGGGAATTGCTGTTTCAAGACTGACAACTGCAATACCAATGTGCTCAATATGTGATACATTCATGTCAAAATGATTTTATATAATTTATTAGGATATTACTATTAAAGGCAGGGCTTTTCCTGTCTTTAATGTAAATTATTTCGATACCGGTACAAAGCGGTAATGAGAACCGAATCTTTCGAATGCCGCCTGATCCAACATTTCACGATGGTTTGGATGTGCGATTGAGATCAGTAACCTGGCTCTTTCCTGTAATGTCTTTCCATAAAGATTTACAGCCCCATTTTCAGTTACTACCCAATGAATATTGGCGCGGGTTGACACTACTCCCGATCCTTCAATAAGAGTAGGACTTATTTTCGAAAACCCTTTTGCGGTCACGGATGGCATTGCGATGATTGGTCTTCCCCGGAAAGAATGACCTGCACCGCGAATAAAATCGATTTGTCCGCCAACTCCGGAATAGTGTTTTATCCCGATTGAATCAGCACAAACCTGCCCTGTCAAATCAATTGCCAGTGCTGAGTTGATCGCTGTTACACGGTCGAGTTTGCGAATCACCGCGACGTTGTTGGTATGACCAACATCCATCATGGCTACCAACGGGTTATCGTCAACAAAATCATATAACGCTTTTGATCCCATCAGAAATGATGCAACCATCTTTCCTTTGTCAATACTTTTCATACTGCCGTTTATTACCCCATTTTCAACCAGGGGAAGAATTCCGTCAGCAAACATTTCTGTATGGACACCCAGATTTTTATGATTACCAAGCTGAGCAAGAACAGCATTAGGTATACCACCTATTCCCATCTGCAAACAAGCGCCATCTTCAATCAGGGAAGCGGTATTACGACCAATGGCAATGTCTGTTTCGGTTAATGGTTCAAGTTTATGGGCATACAGGGGAGCATCATCTTCAACAAAAATATCAATCTGATCAAGCCTGATCATAGCATCTCCCCAGGCGCGGGGAACATTGGGGTTGACCAAAGCGATCACTACATCTGCACATTCAACTGCTGCAAGTGTTGCGTCAACAGAGGTTCCCAGAGAAACATAACCGTGTTTGTCAGGTATTGAAACCATAATCATTGCCACATTGACTTTCAGATATCCTTCGCGGATCAATTTTTGAGTTTCACTCAGAAAAACGGGAATATAATCGGCATAACCAGCCTGAGTTTGTTTGCGAAGATTTGCGCCTACAAAAAATTGCTGCGTATCGAATATACCTTCGAATTCAGGATTTGCATAATCGACAACACCTTCAATATGAAGATGCTGAATTTTGACATCAAAAAGTTCTCCTGCGCGTCCGCGCTCAACCATTGCTTTGATTAATCGGTGGGGGGTAACAGCAACGCTACTTAAATGAACCCGATCGCCTGATTTAATAACTTTGACCGCATCTTCCGCAGTAACATATCTAACTTGCTTCATATGAAAATATAACTAATTTGAAATTTGCCGCAAAGGTAGATATTAAAACTTTGGGGGAAAAGAAAAACGGGGCAAAAAGAGTTATTTTATAAAAATCGAGCCATAAGCCTGAATCGTTCGTATTTTCATGAAACAAAGCATTATTTCAGTTATTTACGCGTGAACTTTTCCAAACTTTCGTATGTTTGCTTCATTAAAACAATGTGAAGAAATGGTTAAATTTGATTTGGCTGTAATTGGAAGTGGTCCGGGAGGCTTTGCTGCCACAATGAGAGCTGTTGATTTTGGAAAAAATGTCTGCCTGATCGAAGCAGGTCATATCGGTGGAACGGGAATAATGAATGGACCTTTAACCTCAAAAACGATGTGGGAACTCTCCGTTGACTATTCAATTGCAGCCGCAGTTGATCGTGGTTACCGTGCATCAGGGTTGCAAGTCGATTATAATCTGGTAAAAAAAACCGTAATCGCGGCAGCGAAAACCAAACAGTATCAAATGCTTTCGCAAATCGAATCATTTTCGACGAAAAGTAATGACTCAGGTACTATTACTTACAAACGTGGTTTCGCTAAATTTCTCAATCGAAATACACTTCAAATCGATGGCGAAAACGGAACAGAAATCATTGAAGCTGAATATATTATTATTGCTACTGGTTCAAGACCCCGCGAACTTCCTGAATTGCCGGTCGATCAAAAACAAATCTTCGATTCTGACGGATTGCTCAATCTGGATAGATTCCCGGAACGAATGATGATTTTGGGATCGGGAATTATCGGATGTGAATTTGCGGCCATCTTCTCGAATTTCCGGCAGACTGAGGTGCATTTGCTCGACAGAACTCACCGCGTCATCCCATTTGAGGATGATGATGTAAGTGACTTTGTTTCAGATAATCTCGAAAAAAACGGAGTTATTATACATCATACGGCTACGCTTCGTACCGTGCGAAAAGAGAAAGATCATCTTGAAGTGGTGCTTGATTACGATGATGGACACAGCCAGGTTGTGGAAGTTGACATTCTTCTTGTTTCAATTGGCCGGGATGCAAATACGAAAGGTCTTGGTCTCGAAAATGTTGCCATTCAACCTAATGTAAAAGGGTATCTACATATCAACGAGGAGTGTGCAATCGGTGATATTCACAATTGCAATATTTTCGCTGCCGGCGATGTTACAGGACAAAAAGCGTTGTATGGCGTGGCTGAGGAACAAGGCCGGTTTATCGTGGAAGCAATTTTCGGGCAGTCAACTTACCGGCTCGACTATTCTTATATGCCTACTCTGATGTTTTTTAAACCGGAACTGGCATCGGTCGGAGCCAATGAGAGGGTATTACGTGATAAAAAAATACCATATAAAGCAGTTTACTATTCAAACGAATTGGTGAACCGCGCCATTGCCATGCGAAGCACCAACGGATTTGTAAAAATCATTATGAGCAACGATGGATCGCAGAAAATTTTGGGAATGCGTGCTGCCGGTCCCCAGGCTTCTGCTTTTATTGTTTCAATCGCCTATCTGATCAATTCAGACATCAGGTTGCACGAAGTTCTCCAAAGCATTCATCCGCATCCCAGTGTTACAGAAGGTATTCAGGAGTGTATCCGGATTTTTTACAACCAATCCATCTATAAACCAAAAGCTTTCCCATCGCTGATTAAGGTGACAGAATGGAAACCGGAGTAATTAGACAATGTGACGATTCGACAATTCGACAATGTGACGATTCGACAATGTGACGATTCGGCAATTTGACAATGTGACAATTAAACAATGTGACGATTCAACAATGACATAAGCTGTCAATCTGGTTACTTTTACCCGTTTTGCTTTTTTACACCTGCTCATTGCTGTCTTCTTAAAGGGTCGCAAATTGCCGGAAGCCAGTTGCCAACAGCTATTTTTCTTTATCTTTGCCATGAATAATAACCCTGACTCTGTCAATTAAAACACACTTCAATGATCCTCTTTTTTAAAGGAAAATCAAACCTGATAGCCGTTGATACTCAAAAGAAACTGAACACTATAGATCTCGAAAAGCTTATCTGGTTATTTGATCAGGCCTCTTTAATCACTCAGGAATCTGTCTCCGGAATTTATGTCGGACCACGAAAAGAGATGATCACTCCGTGGAGCACTAATGCCGTTGAAATCACTCAGAATATGGGCATTAGCGGAATCGTCAGAATTGAGGAGTTTTTTCAGACCGGGTCAGAGCATCCGAAGTTTGATCCCATGCTTCAGGTTGTATATAAAGAACTTAATCAACAAATATTTACGATTTATCACCAACCCGAACCAATTCTATATATTGAAGATATTGCCGCTTACAGCAGTAGTGAAGGATTGGCTTTAAGCGAAGATGAAATTAACTATCTGAATGAAGTCTCTCATAAACTGGATCGCAAACTTACAGATAGTGAGGTTTTTGGATTTTCACAGGTCAACTCGGAACATTGCCGTCACAAAATATTTAACGGAAATTTCATAATTGACGGTGTTGAGAAATCATCAACACTTTTTCAGTTGATTAAAAAGACCACTAAAACCAATCCCAATACAATTCTCTCGGCATATAAAGACAATTGTTCATTCAGTAAAGGACCTGATTCAGAACAGTTTGCGCCAATTACACAAGACAAACCCGATTTCTTTCAGGTAACTGATATTCAAACAGTTTTATCACTTAAAGCCGAGACCCATAATTTCCCGACAACTGTGGAACCATTTAACGGTGCAGCAACAGGGAGTGGCGGCGAAATCCGCGATCGGATGGCCGGTGGTAAAGGAAGTTTCCCTATAGCAGGAACTGCTGTTTACATGACTGCCTATTCGAGAAATGATGAAGAGGGACGTTCATGGGAAGCGGCTACAGAACCGCGTCCCTGGTTATATCAGACTCCCGAAGAGATTTTAATTAAAGCTTCGAACGGAGCCTCCGATTTTGGGAATAAATTTGGACAACCATTGATAAATGGCTCTGTTTTAACCTTTGAACACTTCGAAAACCAGAAGAAATTCGGTTACGACAAAGTAATCATGCAGGCCGGAGGTATCGGTTATGCCAGAGGCGAAGATTGCCTGAAAAGTGTACCGGGAGTTGGTGATAAAGTGGTGTTGCTTGGTGGCGATAATTACCGGATCGGAATGGGCGGCGGTGCAGTTTCATCGGTGGATACCGGTGAATTTGAGAGCCATATAGAATTAAATGCTGTTCAGCGGGCTAATCCTGAAATGCAGAAAAGAGCCTATAATACGATCAGGGCACTCGCAGAATCAGGCAATAATCCGATAATTTCATCCACGATCACGGCGCAGGGGGACACTTAAACTGTCTCTCTGAACTCGTTGAAGAGACTGGCGGAGAGATTTATATTGACCAATTACCAGTTGGCGACCCTACCCTATCTGCCAAAGAGATTGTCGGTAACGAATCGCAGGAACGGATGGGATTTGTCACCGGTGGTGAAAATATTGAATTAATTACCAAAATTGCCGAACGTGAACGCTCCCCCATTTATGTAATCGGAGAAACGACCGGAAAACACAAATTTACATTCGTTGACCGTAAAACAGGCAAAAAACCGATCAACTGGGAACTCGCTTATATGTTTGGAAAACCACCGAAGACAGTGTTGGAGGATAAATCTGAGGTGGCGACATTTGCAAAATTAAATTTTGATAAATCGCTAATTAACAAATATATAGAACAGGTTGTGCAACTTGAATCGGTGGGATGCAAAGATTGGCTGACCAACAAAGTCGACCGTTCAGTAACCGGAAAAGTTGCCAAACAGCAATGTGCCGGTAAACTACAACTTCCACTTAACAATCTGGGAGTTGTTGCAATTGATTATCAGGGTGTGAAGGGAATTGCCACCTCACTAGGTCATGCGCCTGTTGCAGGATTGATTGATGCTGCAAATGGCTCTATTCTATCAGTTGCGGAGTCGCTGACCAATATCATCTGGGCGCCACTCACACACGGAATTAAAGGCATTTCACTTTCAGCCAACTGGATGTGGCCGGCTAAAAATCAGGGTGAAAATTTCCGCCTTTATAGTGGCGTGGAAGCTTGTTCCAATTTTGCATGCGCCTTGGGAATCAACATTCCAACCGGGAAGGATTCCCTTTCGATGACTCAGAAATACAAAAATGACGTGGTTTATGCTCCCGGAACAGTAATCATCTCAGCTTCCGGCGAAGTTTCGGACATTCGCAAAGTGGTTGAACCGGTTTTAGTGGTTGATTCTTCTAAATCTTTGTATTACATCGACTTCTCAAAAGCCCCAAAATCTTTAGGTGGCAGTTCATTGGCCCAGACATTGAGTCAATTGGGAGAAAATACCCCAACCGTAACCAATACAGAATATTTTGTAAAAGCGTTCAATGCCATACAGAATTTAATTGAAAATCAATCAATTCTTGCAGGCCACGATATTTCATCGGGTGGTATCTTGACCACACTGCTTGAAATGTGTTTTGCCCAAAATAAGGGTGGAATAGCAGTAAACCTCACAGGATTGAATGAAGCCGATAGCGTAAAAGCTTTATTCAGCGAAAACCCGGGGATTGTAGTTCAGCCAAAAGATTCCGAAGAATTTGAAAAATATTTAAATATCAACAAAATAGCATTTGTCAAGATTGGAAGTCCTACCAACAATCGTGAAATAACAGTAATTAATGGTGATGATAAATTTCAATTCGATATTGATGCGCTACGCGATAAATGGTTCAAACCATCGTATTTATTAGACCGTCGCCAAAGCGGTGAAAAACTGGCACTTGAACGTTTTGAAAATTTCAGGAAGAATGAACTTAAATTTGATTTTGGCTCATTTTCAGGAAAATTTATAGATTTGGGAATCGATCCAAAACGACGCCAGCCTTCAGGAATAAAAGCGGCAATAATCCGCGAAAAAGGGAGTAATGGTGACCGCGAAATGGCCTGGAGCATGTATCTGGCAGGGTTCGATGTGAAAGATGTGCACATGACCGATTTGATCAGCGGACGTGAAACACTTGAAGAGCTGAACCTAATTGTTTTTGTAGGTGGTTTTTCAAACTCAGATGTGCTCGGTTCGGCCAAAGGTTGGGCCGGAGCCTTTAAATGCAACGAAAAAGCCAAAACTTCACTCGAAAACTTTTATAAAAGAACCGATACCCTCAGTCTGGGAATTTGTAACGGATGTCAGCTGATGGTGGAACTCGATCTCGTGAACCCGGGTGACACCGAAAGTGTTAAAATGGCGCATAACGATTCACATAAATTTGAGTCATGCTTTGTAAGTGTCGATGTACTCGAAAACCAATCAGTTATGTTTAAGTCCCTTGCTGGTAAAAGCCTTGGAGTTTGGGTGGCACATGGAGAAGGAAAGTTTGTAATGCCTTTTTCAGAAGATAAATACAATATTCCGGCCAAATTCTCTTACAGCAACTATCCAGGCAATCCCAACGGCTCGGATTATAATACAGCAGCCATTTGTTCCGAAGATGGTCGTCATCTTGCGATGATGCCGCATATTGAAAGAGCCATTTATCCGTGGCAGTGGGCAAATTATCCGGTTGACCGGAAAGATGATCAGGTAACTCCGTGGATTGAAGCATTTGTAAATGCGTTAAACTGGATTAAACAGGTTAAAGGGGAATAATTTATTTATGGATGAATAAGTTTTCTAAAGGATTCCATTTCTGAAACAGGAGATGGAATCCTTTTTTGGTCATGTTTCCACATAGCAGACAGCCTTTCTGTGATCGATATCATTTGTATTTATGCTTTGTAACATGAAGTTTTAAAGCAACCTTTTTACGTTTTGATGAATCCATAATATAATTTTGTTTAATTTTAACCGAAATTTGAAAATCACAATCTATGAAACGTCGCCACTTGTCATGCAACCATTATGGAATATTAAGTACACCTAATGAGCCATTAATCGACGGCAACTATTTTGGAGGAGGATAAAATATCATTTTCAGTTTGAAGGACATACTTCTCATTTTACCGATACATTAAGTTTTAATATCCACATAAAAAATAGAATAAAGATGAAAGTCTTTTTAAGTACTGGTTATTTAGCTTTAATCGTTCTTTTGGTTCTGACAAATTCTTGCCACCATATCGTTATCGTCAATAGTAAAGCGATAATAGCAAGTCGGTCTATCGATATAGCATTGAACGATTCTGCGTTAATTTATGGAACGGTGTTTTTTGGAGAAAGTGAAACAGTACCAATGACAAGTGCAAATGTATGGATAGAAGGAAGCAGTATTAAAACGATCAGCAACAATATGGGTTTATTTAGCTTGAAGATAATGCCAGGAATATATTCAATAAAGTGTCTTGGTGAAAAATATGAAGAAAAGTTTACAGCAGTACTAAATAATCTATCAGTATCACCCAACGAAAAAGTTGAAATCAGATTTTTTCACGGATATATTGCACAGTGAATGTTTTTAATTAATATCACAAAATTATGAAAAGGATAATTTACCTTTCACTAACCTTAATCAGTTTGCTTTTTTGCGCAATTTATTTTTATGCCACACAAAGCAGTATAAAACATAAAGCAGATGAATACCTTAAAATAATTGTCAATCTCGACACTGCCATTATTTCGGGCAATACATACGTTACGCATGCAAGTAATATTAAACAAGAGAAAATCAGAGCGCTTCTTTTACGGTTTAATGTGAAGGAAATAAAGGCAGTGTACCGAAATCGTTATAACGAGAAAGGAAATTTAAAACCAAGTATTATTACAGAATCATCAGGAACCTGGCAACAAATTAACATAAATGACTACAGTAAGGCTGCTGAACTTATTACTTTGTTGAAAAAAGAAAAATATGTATCAAATGCATATATAGAACAACCTTTACCTTTTAAACCTTGTATTGCCCCAAATGATGCCAAGTATCAAAATCAATGGCATTTAAATTCAATAAGTAGTCCAATGGCGGATATACGGGCAGAGCAGGCTTGGGACATTAACAAAGGCAGAAGTGATGTAATTATTGCCGTATGCGATGGTGGAGTGGACTACACACATCCAGACCTTGATCCAGGTGACAGAAGCCGTGTAATTGCCGGATATGACTCTGGTGATGATGACAACGATCCTATAGATGATCTTATCTATAATACCGAAGGTAGTTTTGGAGGCCATGGTACTCATGTTGCCGGAATAATAGGAGCAATAACAAATAACGGGAGTTTAAACAATGGGGAAAATGTAGCTGGTGTTATGTGGAATTGTAAGATTATGCCTGTTAAAATGGTTGGCACCGGTCGCTTGACAATTACATATCCATTCGGATCGTATAACTGGGATTTTTCTACTACGGCGTTTCCCTCTGATGTTGCAGATGCCATTGATTATGCTGTAAACAATGGCGCGCGAGTTATAAATTTAAGCTATGGTAGAAAATATATATATTTAGATAATTACAGTAAAAGTTATGAATAAAGTATCTGAAAAAGATTCGCAATTAAATGCCAT
>JAPLDR010000033.1 GCA_026391655.1 Bacteroidia bacterium
CCGGCGAAAGTTCGGCAAAGGTAATCCATTTTTCATAAACTCCAAAACAATCTTTTCCGTTTATTCAATCAAATTAATATACCCCAATTATTCCCCTAATAATCCCCTGAAAACCAATTAAACTTCCCGTATAACGTTCCCCAAAATCGTGGTGCAAATGTAAACGCTTTTACTAAACTTTAGTACCTCTAAATGAAAAAAAACAATGAAAAATCAATACTTATATCTCGCTGTATAATAAATGTTTAAATATATAAAAACCACAACTTACAAATTCTCTTCCCTATGAATGATTATGGAAGGAGAGAAATAATCGCATTTTTCAACTTAAAGGGATATAAATCTGTATTCAAACTTAGAAAGAAGAATGGCATGTTGAATCCCAAGATTATCAAAATCAAGAATAATTTATCAATTTCAAATGGGAAGCCAACTTTTAAGAGCAAAAAAAAGCCGGGATCAATCCGGCTTCCAATTTAGTATTTGTAGTTTCCTATATCTTCCAGCGATGAGGCCCTGATAAATTCGCCTCTTGCTTTAACTTCGCCTTTGGCCATTTTATTAAAAACCTGGGCAGTGCGGAAATACTCCATATCGCGGTTCGCGTCTATTACAAGCAGGTAACTCATGATGATATAACCAGCCATTTCAACTAAACGACGCGCATGAAAATCGATGTATTCGTTATCTCCCACGGTAATCACATTCTCTGCGGCTTCTTCATAATCCTGAGTCAATGAGATCAATATGCGACGAAATTTTTCAAGTTCAGGTCTTAGATCCAACTTTTCGTATGCGTGAATTTGTTTCAGATATCCACCCGTTGTAACCCCACGGATTGCGGCAACCACCTGCAACTGAGTTGTCCCTTCATAAATTGAAGTAATTCGGGCATCTCTGTAAATGCGTTCAACGGCATAATCTTTCATAAAGCCTGATCCGCCATGAATCTGAATAGCATCATAGGCATTCTGATTACAAAACTCAGAGGTGATCCCTTTAGCTAATGGGGTAAACAAGTCAGCCAAACGCTGAAATTCTTTCATTTCATCGCGTTCAACATTCGTTAATTTACGCTCCTCTGATATATGTTGATAGGTTTTATAAACATCGACAAACCTTGAAGTTTCGTAAAGTAATGTTCTGGATGCATCGAGTTTTGCTTTCATCACAGAAAGCATTTCGTAAACTGCAGGAAATTGAATAATTGCTTTTCCAAACTGAACACGCTCCTTTGCATATTGTAATGCCTCGCGATAGGCAGCTTCGGAAATACCAACAGATTGTGCGGCGATTCCAAGTCTGGCCCCATTCATCAGTGCCATTACATATTTGATCAATCCCATCTTACGGTTACCAATCAATTCGCCGGGTGCATCTTTAAAGACAAGTTCGCAGGTTGGAGATCCAATGATACCCATCTTATGTTCGATTCTGCGAACCGTAACGCCTCCCTTACGTTTGTCATAGACGTACATTGATAACCCGCGACCATCGCGGGTACCTTCTTCGGAACGAGCCAGTACCAGTGCGATATCACCATCTCCATTGGTAATAAACCGTTTAACGCCGTTAAGCAACCATGTTCCCTTCGCTTCGGAAAAAGTCGCTTTAAGCTGCACCGCCTGAAGATCGGATCCGGCATCGGGTTCTGTAAGATCCATGGCCATTGTCTCGCCGTTTACAACCCGCGTAAGCCATCTTTCCTTTTGTTCTTCAGATGCAAATTCATTTAATGTTTCAGCGCAATCTTGTAGTCCCCATATATTTACAAAGCCGGCATCAGCACGCGAAACGATATCTGCAGCCATGATGTAAGGCACAATCGGGAAATTCAAACCACCGAATCGTCTTGGCAAAGTAATCCCAAGCAAACCCGCTTTAATCAGCGCGTCAAGGTTTTCCTGAGTTCCTTTGGCATAAATTACACGTCCATCGACAACCCGTGGTCCTTCGGCATCAATTGACTCAGCATTTGGGCCAATGATATCACCACTTATTTCTCCAACAACCTCAAGAACCCGTTCATAACTATCCATAGCATCCTCAAAATCGATTGGGGCATAATCGAAGCTGGATTTATCGGCGAAATTGCGTTCCTTCAACATGACCAGCTTCTGCATCATCGGATGCGTAAGGTGGAATTTTAAGTCTCTATTATCGTTATATAAATTTGCCATTTCTATTCTAATTATTTGATATAAACCGGTTAACCACGGCTTACTTCGTATTTTGTTTATAATACTTAATCATTTTAGGAATGATTTCCGAAAGATCTCCTGTTATAACATAATCAGCCAAAGAATTAATCGGAGCTTCCGGGTCGGTATTAATCGAAATAATCTGAGCAGATTCTTCCATTCCTGCCCGATGCTGAACCTGACCTGAAATACCGCATGCAATGTATAATTTCGGACGTACCGTAATTCCCGTCTGTCCAATTTGACGTTCATGTTCAGCATAGCCGGCATCGACAGCTGCACGTGAGGCTCCCACTTCGGCACCCAACACAGCAGCGAGATCGTAAAGTAACTTGAAGTTTTCTTTTGAACCGACTCCATATCCTCCTGAAACAACGATTGAAGCTCCTTTGATATTTATTTTTCTTTTTTCAAGGTGACGTTCAATTACCTGAACAGCAAAATCGGTGTCCGAAACATACTTCGAGACTTCAAGACGATTGACTTTGCCCGGATAATTTGGATTAAGAATTGCTTTTTTCATTACACCTTCCCGTACGGTTGCCATCTGCGGGCGGCAATCGGGATTGATAATCCAGGCAATGATGTTTCCACCAAAAGCGGGACGAATCTGGTACAATAGGTTTTTGTATATTTTACCTGCTTTCTTATCTTCATGATCACCGATTTCGAGGCTGGTGCAATCTGCAGTCAAACCACTATGGAGTGCAGATGAAACTCTCGGGCCTAAGTCGCGGCCAATAGGCGTCGCACCCATCAAAGCAATCTGAGGTTTTTCCTCCTGGAATAGTTTGATCAGCACCGATGCATGTGGTGAAGTAGTATAAGGCGCCAAACGCGGATCCTCGATAATATGCACAACATCAGCACCATATGGAAGAACCTGTTTTTCAATATCTTTTAGCTCAGCACCAACAATTACCGCTTCAAGCTGACACTTCAGCTCATTGGCAAGGCTACGTCCTTTGGTCAGGAGTTCGAGACTAACATCTGCGACAACTCCTTCTTCAACTTCACAATAAACAAATATATTATTCATTCTTTGTTTTTTTAATCTGTAAATAATTAACTATTAGCCAATTACATGACTGTCAATTAATTCCTTCATCAAGTCATTTATCCCTTTATCGGCAGCAGTCAATTTTTTAGCATCCTTTGCCTGTAAGATTACGTTCTCGATTCGTTTTACTTTTGTAGGTGAACCTAACAAACCAAGTTGATCGGCCTCCGACTTTATTTCATTCACTGTCATTTCGTGAATATTCAGAAATGGACGTGAATCATAAAGATAAAGGTAATCTTCGGTAGCTGCCTGACGTTCAGTGACAGTACGGGCATGTTTGTATTTCATCAGTAATTTGGCATTACGTGACCGGCAATCGGGAGCAGTACTGTTTACCGTCAGCAAAAGTGGCAGAGGCGCCTTAACGGTTTCAACCCCATTATCAAGACGACGACGAACAGTTATCTTTGTTTTTTCAATTTTAAGAACCGCTTCGACATATGTTACCTGAAACAATCCCAATTTTTCAGCTACCTGAGGACCAACCTGTGCAGTATCGCCATCAATTGCCTGACGGCCAGCTATAATCAAGTCGAACTCACCCATTTCCTTTATAGCCTGAGATAAAGCATATGATGTAGCCAACGTATCGGAACCGGCAAAAGCTCTGTCGGTCAATAAAA
This sequence comes from Bacteroidia bacterium, assembly GCA_026391655.1. Lineage (GTDB taxonomy): Bacteria > Bacteroidota > Bacteroidia > Bacteroidales > Prolixibacteraceae > JAAFHB01. Next base: position 3,888 of record JAPLDR010000033.1, read on the forward strand.
TGCCTCCATCAGCTCCGCGATATAAACCTTCCCTGATAATTTCAGCAGCCCTGCCAGGACCCATGGTTAAAATTGTAATCGTTGTGCCGGGAATCTCATCCTTCACCCGCAGAGCAAGTTCCAGCGCGTTGAGATCCTCAGGATTAAAAATTGCAGGAAGAACAGCCCTATTGACAGTTCCATCTGCCTTCATGGCGTCTTTCCCAACGTTTCGTGTGTCGGGAACCTGCTTGGCAAGTACAATAATTCTTAAACCCTTCATAATTATTCTATATGATTTTGAATCTTTCGGACGGCAAATATAAAACTTCAATCCTTGCTGACCAACTCTGCTGAATATCCTCAAAATATTGAATTCATCAAGTGTAGTGGCTCAATCTGGAAAAATACAACTAAGACACCGCTGGAAGCCAAACCTCTCAAGGCATTAGAACAAATAGCTGAATCATTCGAAAGTTATATCGGGGATATTTGCCCTAATAATTTAGAATGATTATTGAAAAAATTGTGATTTTTTTACATTGAAATCGATTTTCAGATCTATAAAAAACAATCTTTACTATTTAGCTAAGAGTGAGCTTTCATCCTCTCCTTTTCAGACCAACCCTGTTCAAGGTAGCCATGTTTTTAGCGTAAAGCTCATAACCTTCGTACTTAATGAAAGCGATTCCCTTTCTCCGGTCTGTATTAAACACAACTCCAAATGCTTTTGCCACAAAATTATTGAACCTGGGGCAGTCGTTGGTATTCGGATACTCTTCACAATCAGCACAACTCCGAATTCCCTTGGCTATATTGCATTTGCGAACTTTACACCATGAAGCTTTTTCGTTGCGCGCACATCCCGGACATCTTCCCTTTTTAAAACTGGGACAAGCTCCGCAATACAAGCCGCAATAACTGATTAAGGTATTATTCTCTTCCATATTTTACAAAATTTAAAAATAGCTCTTCCTTGTGAGAAGAGCTATTAATATCACATTATAAATCAATTGATTAAGCTTGCCCAGTCGGACCACCAAAGGTCATAGGTACAAGATTATCATGCCCCCCCTGAATATTGATAGGACCATATAAGGATTCAAACTTTAGGATATTCTCCTGAAGTGCCATCATCAACCTTTTGGCATGTTCGGGGGTTAAAATGATCCGTGACTTTACATTGGCTTTAGGAATGCCAGGCATGACACGGACAAAATCGACCACAAACTCCGAAGGTGAATGGGTAATAATTGCCAGATTTGAATAAGTACCCTGCGCTACTTCTTCGCTTAACTCGATATTCAGCTGATGCTGATTTTGATAATCATCGTTCATAGTATTCAATTAATAATCATCATCTTCGTTTCCATCATTATCTCCCTTTTTTGAATCGATCAAACGATCGTATTCATCCCTTGAACCAACAACTATGTTTTTAAACATTGGATTACCAGTTCCGGCGGGAATTAAATGGCCACAAATTACGTTCTCTTTCAATCCTTCGAGGTAATCGATTTTGCCATTTATTGCAGCTTCGTTAAGAACCTTTGTTGTTTCCTGGAATGAAGCAGCTGACATCCATGACTTGGTTTGCAGCGATGCACGTGTGATCCCTTGCAAAACCTGACTTGATGTAGCCGGAACTGCATCGCGGGCCTCGACAGTTTTCTTATCTCTGCGTTTGAGTAAGGAGTTTTCATCCCTTAATCTACGTGCCGTGATGATCATCCCCGGTCGTAAGGTTTCGGAATCGCCTGACTCAATAATTATTTTCTTTGCAAAAATCCAGTCATTTTCAGTGGTAAAATCACCTTTGTCAACAACCTGCTTTTCGAGGAATCGTGTATCTCCGGCATCTTCAATCTCAACTTTACGCATCATTTGACGCACAATAACTTCAAAGTGCTTGTCATTGATTTTCACACCCTGCATACGATAAACGTCCTGAACTTCGTTCACGATATATTCCTGAACTTTAGTCGGACCTTTGATTGCAAGGATATCGGACGGCGTAATAGCACCATCTGAAAGTGCAATACCAGCACGAACGTAGTCACTCTCCTGTACCAAAATCTGCCTGGACAGTGGCACAAGGTATTTTTTAACTTCTCCGGTACGTGATGTGATTACGACTTCGCGATTACCACGCTTAATTTTTCCGAGTGAAACTTCACCATCAATCTCCGACACAACAGCAGGATTGGATGGATTACGAGCTTCGAAAAGCTCTGTTACACGCGGAAGTCCACCTGTGATATCACCGGCTTTACCGGAAGCACGAGGTATCTTAACCAGAACCTCACCACTTCTAACTTTCTGATTGTCTTCGACACTTAAGTGACCCCCAACCGGAAGGTTGTACGAACGAATTTCATTTTCGTTCTCGTCAACAATCTGTAAAGTCGGGTTCTTTGTTTTATCACGTGTTTCGATGATTACCTTCTCTTTGTAACCAGTTTGCTCATCTGATTCTTCACGGCACGTTACGCCGTCGATCAAATCGCTGTATGAAACACGTCCATTAAACTCATTTACAATAACACCATTATATGGATCCCATTCGCAAATGACAGCATCCTTCTTAATCTCAGCACCATTCTTAGTGAACAATTTTGAACCGTAAGGCATGCTGTGAGTTGACAATGTTATGCCTGTATTTTTGTCAATGATTTTGAGTTCAGCAAGACGACTTACGACAATATCAACAGTGTTACCATTTTCTTCCGTCCATTCAACCGACCGTAATTCCTCAATTTCGGCAATACCATCATAACGAGCAACAACAGTAGACTGGGTTGAAACGTTACCTGCAATACCCCCAACGTGGAATGTACGAAGTGTCAGCTGTGTTCCCGGCTCACCGATTGACTGTGCAGAAATAACTCCAACAGCTTCACCCAATTGAATCATCTTAGCCGTTGCAAGATTTCGTCCATAACACTTGGCACATACACCATTCTCGGCTTCACATGTCAACACTGACCTGATTTCGACACGCTCAATAGGTGAATCTTCAATAATAGCTGCTACATCTTCAATAATCTCTTCTCCTGATTTAATGATCAGTTTGCCGGTAAGAGGATGATAAATATCATGAACAGTGGTACGTCCAAGAATTCGTTCCGACAATGAAGCGACAACTTCTTCGTTGTTCTTTAATGCTGATGCAACAAGTCCTCGCAGAGTACCACAATCTTCCAGATTAATAATCACATCCTGAGCTACATCGACCAGACGACGGGTTAGATAACCAGCATCAGCCGTTTTCAAAGCGGTATCTGCAAGACCTTTACGTGCACCGTGAGTCGAAATAAAGTACTCAAGTACAGAAAGACCTTCTTTAAAGTTGGCCAAAATCGGGTTTTCAATAATCTGTGAACCTGTAGACCCTGATTTTTGAGGTTTCGCCATCAATCCACGCATACCGCACAACTGACGAATCTGTTCTTTCGATCCGCGAGCACCTGAATCAAGCATCATATAAACAGAGTTAAACCCTTGTTTATCGCTACTAATCGTTTTCATAACACTCTGAGTCAGCTTGGCATTCACATGTGTCCAGATATCAATTACACCATTGTATCTTTCGTTGTTGGTAATGAAACCCATGTTGTAGTTATTCAATACCTCCTCAACTCCGGCAAATCCTTCAGCCACCATTTCGGCTTTCACATCAGGAATAATAACATCGTCGAGGTTAAAAGAAAGACCACCGCGATAAGCCATTTTATAACCAAGGTCTTTGATATCATCAAGGAACTGAGCCGTTGTAGCATTATCAGTTCTTTTAAGAATATCAGCAATGATATCCCTTAAAGCTTTCTTGGTTAAAATTTTATTTATATAACCGGCAGCACTAGGAACATATTCATTAAAAAGGATACGTCCCAGCGTTGTGTCAATCATCATAGTCTTAAGTTCACCATTTTCATCCAGATCCTGAGATCTGACGTTTACGATGGCATGCATGTCTACTTTCCCCTCGTTATAGGCAATAATTGCCTCTTCGGGAGAATAGAACGACAAGCCTTCACCTTTGGCGTCTTTGCGGGCCTTTGTCATATAGTACAATCCAAGAACCATGTCCTGCGAAGGTACAGTGATTGGCGCACCATTTGCCGGGTTAAGCAGGTTGTGCGATGACAACATTAATACCTGAGCCTCAAGAATAGCAGCATTTCCAAGCGGAAGGTGAACTGCCATCTGGTCACCATCGAAGTCGGCATTGAAACCGGTACAAACCAATGGATGCAGGCGGATTGCTTTACCCTCAACCAAAACCGGCTGGAATGATTGAATTGATAAACGGTGAAGGGTCGGTGCACGGTTAAGCAAAACCGGATGCCCTTTCATCACATTTTCAAGAATATCCCAAACAACAGGATCTTTGCGATCAACGATTTTTTTGGCAGATTTTACAGTCTTTACAATTCCCCGTTCAATCAGCTTCCTGATAACAAAAGGTTTGTACAGTTCTGCTGCCATATCTTTAGGAATACCGCATTCGTGAAGTTTCAGATTAGGGCCCACGACGATTACCGAACGAGCGGAATAATCGACACGTTTTCCTAACAGGTTCTGACGGAAACGTCCTTGTTTACCTTTCAAAGAATCGGAAAGTGATTTTAAAGGACGGTTATTATCTGTTTTTACTGCATTCGATTTTCTACTGTTATCAAATAGTGAATCAACTGCTTCCTGCAACATTCGTTTCTCATTGCGGAGAATGACTTCAGGAGCTTTTATTTCAATCAATCTTTTTAAACGGTTGTTGCGGATGATCACCCTACGGTAAAGATCGTTAAGGTCAGAAGTTGCAAAACGTCCACCATCCAAGGGAACCAAAGGACGTAAATCGGGAGGAATAACCGGAACAACTTTCACGATCATCCACTCAGGTTTATTTCTTCCTTTCGATGCACGGAATGCCTCGACAACATTCAGTCGTTTTAACGCCTCATTTTTACGCTGTTGCGAAGTTTCATTGCCTGCTTTATGTCTCAGATCATAAGATAGATCATCCAGTTCAAGCCTTGCAAGAAGTCTATGGAGAGCTATTGCTCCCATATCGGCAATGAATTTATCGGGATGCTCATCATCAAGCATCTGATTTTCTTTAGGTAAGGATTCCATAATATCAATGTACTCCTCCTCAGTCAGAAAATCGAGATATTTCACGCCATCGTTACGTTTAATCCCTGCATTAATTACCACATAACGTTCGTAATAGATAATCATGTCGAGTTTCTTGGTAGGAAGTCCCAACAAGTAACCAACTTTATTTGGCAATGATTTAAAGTACCATATATGAACTACAGGTACGACAAGAGAAATATGTCCCATCCTTTCACGGCGTACTTTTTTCTCTGTGACTTCAACCCCACAACGGTCGCAAACGATGCCACGGTAGCGGATACGTTTATATTTGCCGCAATGACATTCGTAATCCTTAACAGGCCCGAAAATCCTTTCACAAAAAAGACCGTCACGTTCGGGTTTATAGGTTCTGTAGTTAATAGTCTCAGGTTTAAGGACTTCTCCGTGAGAGCGTTCAAGTATTTCCTCTGGTGACGCAAGACTGATACTGATCTTGGTGAAGTTACTCTTAACCTTATTATCTCGTCTGAATGCCATAATTTTTTGAAAAAAATGTAAGAATATAACTGTTTTATTCTCAACGATCTAATGGAATCTTTTAAAGCAAGCTTTAAAAGGTTCCATTAGAACTTACTATTCCAGGTTCACGCTTAATCCAAGACCTCTTAATTCGTGTAACAACACATTAAGAGATTCCGGGATTCCGGGGTGTGGAAGAGGATCGCCTTTAACTATTGCTTCATAAGCCTTAGCACGGCCAATAACATCATCCGATTTCACTGTAAGGATCTCCTGAAGGATATTTGCAGCTCCGAAAGCTTCAAGTGCCCAAACCTCCATCTCACCAAATCGCTGACCACCAAACTGAGCTTTACCTCCAAGTGGTTGCTGTGTGATCAAAGAGTATGGTCCGATAGAACGGGCATGCATCTTGTCTTCAACCATGTGACCTAGTTTCAACATATAGATCACGCCTACCGTAGCAGGTTGATCGAATGGGTCGCCGGTTTCACCATCAAAAAGATTTGTTTTACCGAAACGCGGGATTCCAGCTTTATCGGTATATTCACAAATCTGATCCAGGGTCGCTCCGTCGAAGATCGGTGTTGCAAAAGTCAGACCAAGCTCCTTTCCTGCCCAACCAAGTACAGTTTCGTAGATCTGCCCAAGGTTCATACGCGAAGGTACGCCAAGCGGGTTAAGAACAATATCAACCGGAGTTCCATCGGCAAGGAAAGGAAGATCTTCATCACGAACAATCCGTGAAACAATACCTTTGTTTCCATGGCGTCCTGCCATCTTATCCCCAATCTGAAGCTTCCGCTTTTTTGCAATATAGACTTTAGCCAGTTGTAAGATTCCTGCAGGAAGCTCATCTCCAATAGTTACATTGTATCGTTTACGACGTGCTACAGCTTCTGCTTCCTTGTATTTCATGATGAAATTATTCACCAGCGCTGAAATCATATCGTTTTTATCCTTGTCAGTCGTCCATTTATTTGGATTAGTATTCAAGAAATCAATACCTTGTAATTGTTTAAGCGTGAATTTATTCCCTTTGGTAATTAAATCTCCGTTGAAATAGTCCTTCACACCTTGCGAAGTTTTCCCGTTAACAAGGTTAAAAAGCTTATCAATCAAAATTTCGCGAAGCTTGCTGGTTTCACCTTCAAGCTCAACATCTATTTGTTCAAGTAATGGTTTTGTAGCCATTTTTCCCTTCTTCTCTTTCACAACACGAGAAAAAAGTTTTTTGTCGATGACCACACCATTAAGCGAAGGCGATGCTTTTAAAGAGGCATCCTTAACATCCCCGGCTTTATCGCCAAAAATTGCACGCAAAAGTTTTTCTTCGGGTGATGGATCTGATTCTCCTTTAGGTGTAATTTTTCCAATCAAAATATCACCCGGTTTAACAATAGCTCCGATTCGTATCAACCCGTTTTCATCAAGATTACGTGTTGCCTCTTCACTAACATTTGGAATATCAGACGTAAACTCTTCTGCACCACGTTTGGTATCGCGGACTTCGAGAGAGTATTCATCAATATGGATGGAAGTAAATATGTCATCACGAACAATACGTTCAGAGATTACGATTGCATCTTCATAGTTATAACCCTGCCAGGGCATAAAAGCAACCTTCAGGTTACGACCTAATGCCAGTTCACCTTTTGCTGTAGCATAGCCTTCAGTCATTATATCGCCTAAATCAACTCTTTGACCTTTACGGACAAGCGGTTTAAGGTCGATACACGTTCCCTGATTGGTTTTTTTGTATTTCGAAAGATTATAACTTTTAGTATCGGGATCAAAACTGACGTACCGTTCTTCATCGGTCATATCATAACGAATCACGATTTTGGAAGCATCCACAAATTCAACAATTCCGGGGCCTTCGGCCGATAAATTAATACGGGCATCGCGGGCTATATTACTTTCAAGACCGGTTCCAACAATTGGAGCTTCGGGGCGTAATAACGGAACTGCCTGGCGCATCATGTTTGATCCCATCAAGGCACGGTTCGCATCATCATGCTCGAGGAAGGTAATCAAAGAAGCGGCAATTGAAGCGATCTGGTTAGGACCAACATCCATCAAATTGGCATCTTCTTTATTTGCCAAAGGATAATCGGCATCTAGACGAGCCTTCACTTTTGCATTTACGAAATTACCTTCAGCATCAATCAGCGCATTAGCCTGAGCAATGATTTTTCCCTCTTCCTCTTCAGCAGTGAAATAGGCAACATCTTCGTTATTCAGGTTGACTTTACCATTACTTGCACTTCGATAAGGAGTTGAAATAAATCCAAGATCGTTAATTTTAGCAAAAACGCAAAGAGAGGAGATTAATCCGATATTTGGTCCTTCAGGAGTTTCGATCGGACAGAGACGTCCATAGTGGGTATAATGTACATCCCTGACTTCGAACCCTGCACGCTCACGCGAAAGACCACCCGGCCCTAATGCAGACATACGTCTTTTGTGGGTCATCTCCGCCAGCGGATTTGTTTGATCCATAAATTGCGACAGCGCATTCGTTCCAAAGAAGGAATTAATAACCGAAACCAAAGTTTTTGAATTGATCAGATCAATAGGTGTAAAAACCTCATTATCCCTGACATTCATTCGTTCGCGGATGGTACGGGCCATACGGGCCAAACCAACGCCAAACTGTGTAAACATCTGTTCTCCAACAGTTCTGACACGACGATTTGATAAGTGGTCAATATCATCAACATCAGTTTTTGAATTGATCAATTTGATCAGGTACTTAATAATCTCAATAATATCCTGATTAGTAAGTACTCTTGTTGTCATATCAATATTCAGACCAAGTTTTCTATTGATACGGAATCGTCCAACCTGGCCCAAATCGTAACGCACTTCAGAGAAGAACAGCTTATCGATTACGTCGCGCGCAGTTGCTTCATCCGGCGGTTCGGAGTTACGAAGTTGTCTGTAAATATGCAGAACTGCCTCCTTTTCGGAGTTACATGGATCTTTCTGCAATGTATTATAGATAATTGCAAAATCACCAGAACCAGCTTCTTCCTTGTGTAAAAGAATAGTTTTGGCGCCTGAGTCAAGTATTTCGTCAACATGCTCATTTCCAATCACAACTTCGCGATCAACAATTACTTCGTTACGTTCGATAGAGACGACTTCGCCGGTATCTTCATCAACGAAATCCTCAACCCACGTTTTCAACACGCGTGCAGCAAGTTTCCGGCCTACATATTTTTTCAATGCAGTTTTCGAAACTTTGATTTCGTCGGCAAGATCGAATATTTCAAGGATATCCTTATCACTTTCGTAACCAATGGCGCGGAGCAAAGTAGTAACCGGTAATTTCTTTTTCCGGTCGATATAAGCAAACATCACATTATTAATGTCGGTTGCAAATTCGATCCATGAGCCTTTGAACGGAATTACCCTGGCAGAATAAAGTTTAGTGCCATTTGCATGGACACTTTGCCCAAAAAATACACCTGGAGATCTGTGCAGCTGAGAAACCACAACCCTTTCGGCACCGTTAATAACGAAAGATCCGGTCGGTGTCATGTATGGGACAGTTCCAAGATAAACATCCTGAACAACGGTATCAAAATCTTCGTGCTCAGGGTCGGTACAAAAAAGCTTGAGTTTTGCTTTTAAAGGCACACTATAGGTGAGACCACGCTCAATACACTCATCGATGCTGTAGCGTGGAGGATCGACCTGATAGTCGATAAACTCGAGAACAAAATTGTTTCTTGTATCTGAAATCGGGAAATTCTCCTGAAAAACCTGGTAAAGATCTTCGTTCTTTCGATCCTCCGGAGAGGTTCCCAACTGAAAAAATTCTTTAAAAGATTTAATCTGTACCGCCAGAAAATCGGGGTACTCTAGTTTGCTTTTAGTAGACGCAAAACTAATCCTTTGATTTATGTAATTTGAGGACATTTTCAGCCAAATTAAGGAACCAAAATATAAACATGAAAAGGTTTAGAATCCCTTGACGGGATTCTAAACCGCATATAACCTTGTAGTACAGGTACAACTCCTATTTGATTTCAACTTCGGCGCCAGCTTCTTCAAGCTGAGCTTTAAGAGATTCTGCTTCCTCTTTTGAAACTTTTTCTTTGATAGCTTTCGGTGCACTATCAACCAGGTCTTTTGCCTCTTTCAGTCCAACACCAACGAGCTCCTTAACTAATTTGACAACGGCCAACTTTGATTGACCTCCAAATTTGAGGATTACATCAAATTCAGTTTTTTCAGCAGGTGCTTCAGCTTCTGCTGCTGCTGCATTCAGTTTTTTCAGCAGGTGCTTCAGCTTCTGCTGCTGCTGCAGGACCTGCAACTGCAACTGCAGCTGCAGCTGGTTCAATACCGTACTCTGATTTAAGGATACCTGCAAGCTCATTAACTTCTTTAACAGTCAGGTTAACAAGTTCTTCTGCAAGTTTTTTAAGATCTGCCATTTTACTTGAGATTTAAATATTAATTGATTCTTTTTTATACTAAAAATTTAAACTAGGCATTACGCTCTTCTAAAGTTTTCAATACGCCGACAATCGTTTGTCCCCCTGATTGCAGAGCTGACATAACATTTTTGATCGGAGATTGAAGAAGTGTGATAATACCGCCAATAAGTTCTTCTTTTGATTTAACATTGATCAATGCTTCGAGTTGATCTGCACCTAAATAGGTACATTGCTCCACATAAGCACCTTTCAAAACCGGCTTTTTATTCTTCTTACTAAACTCTTTAATAAGTTTTGCAGGAACATTTCCGGAATTTGAAAACATGATCGATGTATTGTTTACAAGTACATCGCATAGCTCTGCCGAATTCTTTTCAGAGTTCTCCAGCGCTTTACGGAGGATCGTGTTCTTAACTACAACCAGTTTAACTTCCCGTTTGCTGCACAACCTTCTGAGGTTACTTGTAACTTCAGCATTAAGGTTTGAGATATCGGCAAGATAATAATGGCTGTATGAATTGATCTCTTTGGTCAATTGTTCAATAACCTTAATTTTATCTGATCTTTTCATTTCAACATTATTTACTTATCCAGGCATGTTTTGGGTTCCACCTGAATGCCGGGGCTCATGGTACTTGATACATAAATACTTTTTATGTACGTTCCTTTAGCAGCAGCGGGTTTTAATTTCTGAATAGTGTGAACAAATTCCCTGGCGTTTTCCACAATTTTTTGTGGGTCAAACGATACTTTACCAACGGAAGTGTGTACGATACCGAACTTGTCAACTTTGAAATCGATTTTACCCATCTTAACTTCTTTGATGGCTTTACCTACTTCCATTGTCACAGTTCCACTTTTCGGATTAGGCATAAGACCGCGGGGTCCTAAAATACGGCCTAATG
>JAPLDR010000090.1:0-21547 GCA_026391655.1 Bacteroidia bacterium
TTTTGGTACGATATAAGCCTTCGATATCCTCCACCCGGGGGCAACAAGAAATCAGTCATTATTTAAGTAATTTATTTATTTCGCCTGTTGTATATCGTAATTGTTTTATTTCCGTTAGACTTTTGCTCGCATGACCTGCAAGTCGTTCAAGTCATGCAAGTCCTATCTTGAATGAAGAATACTGATTAGTTTTGTTGATGTCAATAAAATGGTCTGAAACCCCTTCGCAAGTGGTTTTACAGCTTTCTTTTGCTTTTCCATTGTTTCTTTTTAATTAAGTTTTAATCGCTATCACAAACAAAAAAAAGCCCCGTTAAAGAGGCTGTTACAATTGTATCCCGTTGTGCGAAGATTCATTCTGAAAAAATCCGCACAAAATTTCACCGGGCACTATGATTTGTCCGATCACTTTGGCTTTTGCCTGTGTTTTTTCCTTTCAATAAGCAATGTTATATACCAGCCTATCGCACAGCCAAATGCGATTATCAGCCTGTAATACTGGTCATTAAAAGGTTCATGATTAATCAGTGCCCTGTAAAAGGAGGAAATAACTAGTAATACACCTAAACCAACGAAGAAAAATTTCATAATGTAAAGTTTAAACAATAAAAAAAGATTGAAAGAAAGTGAGGATATCACAATCTTCCAATCTTGGTTCTAACTAAAGGATGGCAAATTCCCACTCTATCCAAAATTGACTCGTTCCCATTTCTTTCACTGCTCTACCAACCAAATAAGTGACTGAAAAGGCAAAATCATAAATAAAGGATGTTGATTTGGTTGGATCCCCACCATCGATGAATTTTAATTCTTCCAGAGTGAGTTCCCTGATTTTTCCAGCTATAAAATTTTTAGTTTCCATTTGCATCTATCAATTAATAAGCATTATAAAATTAATCTTTCATTGCTGCTGCCCAACCATCAATGATACCAGATTTAATATCTGCCCAGTTATCAATGATATAAAAACCTATAGCTACCCAAAGGCTTCCTTTAACCCACGAAGGTATCCTTGTATATCCTCCGTTAACTTCCATCAACTCATTTTTTTGTAACTCTTTCATAACTCAAAATTATTAAAAAATTCAACAATTAATTCCCTGTTTTATTTATCGTGCTACAGGTTTTGGCGCGCGTAACGTTACAAGTTCAAAGTAACATTCGCTCACTCTCATAAAAAAGCAGTGAAGAGATTTTTTTGCATCCGCCGATAATTTCTTTTGCCCCATGATCGGATATTATTTTCAGCGAATAACTGAGAGAAAGCTCAGCATTGTTTTCATAATAGTAGGTCCTTCGGGCCCGGCTGTATTGTATGGGGATTCCCATTTCATTTAATTCTTCGATATACCGGTGCAAATGACTTTCACTAATGCCCAACTCTCCGGCAAACTCTCTTGGCGAACCCGTATTGGCTGATTTGATCATACAATTAATCTTCTTAATTCTTTCCAATTGGTGGATCATTTTCATGGCTATTTACTATTTAGATTGGTTAATGAATTCTGATGTAATGGATTGCTGAATTTGGGAAGTTGTTTTTGCCACATTTGATAATATTTCCCTTTGGATTCCCACAAATGATAATGACTCCCCTCTTCGATCAACTGCCCGTTTTCGATTACGGCTATTTTATCTGCATTTACAACAGTGCTGAGTCTATGGGCAATAATGATCACGGTTTTGCCTTCATCTTTCATTCGGTTAATCGCCTCTTGCACATAGTATTCCGATTCTGAATCGAGTGACGAGGTGGCTTCATCAAAAACAAGTATCTCAGGGTTGCGGTAGAGGGCTCTTGCAATGCTAATGCGTTGCTTTTGGCCACCCGAGAGGGTCGCGCCGTTCTCGCCAAGATAGGTGTTGAGTCCTCCGGGCATTTTTTCGATAAAACCCAACATTCCCAAAGTCTTGCAAATTTCTATAATGCGTTCGATATTAGGTTGGAATTCGCCTACCGCAATATTATCAACGATATTTCCGGCAAACAGATCGAGCTTTTGTGGAACGACTCCCACAATAATCCTAAGACTTTCAGAAGTAATATGGGCTATATTATATCCTCCTATTGAGATGGAGCCTTCATTCAGTGGATAGAGTTTCTGTATCAGGGCAACGAGTGTGGTCTTGCCCGATCCGCTTTCACCGATTATGGCCGTAATTTGCCCCTTGCAGATCGTTAAATTAAAATTGTTGAAAACTTCGGTTCGTGTTCCATAGCTAAAGGAAATATTAGTGAAAATGATCTCCCCGGCTTTTTCCGGCGATAAATCCATCTTGTTCACCTCCTCTTCTCTCTCAAGATCCATAATCTCGAAAAGACGGTCAGCAGCTATCAGCGCATTTTGTATTGATTTGTTCATCCCGATGAGGCTTGCAGCAGGTTCAGTAAAATATCCCATTATCGCATAGAATGAGAGCAATTCACCCGGCGTGATCGTATTGTCAACGACAAAGTAACAGCCTACCCATAGCAATATAATCGTGTAAATACGGCTCAGAAATTCGGTACTTGTACCTGAAAATATCGCATTAAGCCCAGATTTATAAACAGTACGAAGCAGTTCTACAAAACGCAATTCTGTTTTCAAGTTCGAATACGACTCAAGCCCTAATTCTTTTATTGTTCTTACCGAATTCAGTGATTCCACCAATTGGCTCTCTAATTCAGCTGAATTTTCCATGAGTTTTCGTTCGCGTTTCTTGTTCAGTCGGTTGGTTATGTAGTAAACAATTGCATAAAACGGAACAATTGTCAATATGATTATCGACAGCTTCCAACTGTACAAAAACATCAGAGCAAACGAAAAGAATACGATAAACAGATTGACAAGCAACGATATAGCCGAGTCATTTATAAATGCCCTGATTTTTACGGCATCGTTGATTCGTGAAATAATTTCGCCAACACGCATCGTGTCGAAAAAACGTTGTGGCAGGGTAAGCAGGTGTTTGTAATAACCGAGTATCAGTCGCAAATCAATTTTCTGCCCGGTTTTCATTATAAATACACTTTTTGCTGTTCCAATAAAGAGCTGAACCAATAGAATTGTTATCATTCCAACACTTAGCAAGTTGAGCAATTTCATGTTACGGTCAACCAACACATAGTCGGTAATTTTCTGAATGTAGATCGATGTCGAAAGCCCTAATACGGTATAAAGAACAGCGCCAACTAGCGATTGTACCAATATCCTGCGATGTGGTTTTAGCAAAAAAATGAACCTCTGAATGTTTGATATCTTCTCATTTCGGGGAACAAAGTCGTTGCCGGGTGCAAGCAATATCAACACTCCGCTCCACATTTCGGCAAATGCTTCTATCATCACCTTGTGAATTAAACCATCGGCTGGATCCATATACTCCACACTTCCATCTTTAATGCGGTATAGTACAACGTAATGTAGCAAAATTTTTTTGACAACAACATGAGCAATGGCCGGTAAAGGAACATTGGGCAGTGCCTCAACATTTCCTTTAACACCTTTAGCAGAGAAACCCATTTTCTCGGCTGCTTTTACCATTCCCCAGGCATTTGTCCCTTTCTGGTCTGTTCCGGCAATTTGACGTATACGCGAAACAGGGATTCCAAGTTTGTAATGTGCCGCAACAGAAGCAAGACAGGCAGCCCCGCAATCAGTGATATCACGCTGTTTGACCTTAACGTTCATTTTCAATTATTTTAGGATTAAGCCAGTTATCTGTTTTGTCATATAGTAACTGGAACAAACTACGTTTTGTTATCATAAAACGTCCAGTTAAAGTCATTCCTTTTTTCAGATAACCTTTGTACCCGTTTTTTAACGATAGATAGCTTCGATCGAGACTGCACCTGACTTTGAAGTAGGGTTGGTCATTAATGTTGATTACGTTGCTGGATAATTCGGTTACTTTCCCCGAACCGATTCCCCATTGGTTGTAATTGAATGAATGAAACTGAAATTGGACATCCATATCAAGATGGATCAATCCGATATTCGAAGGGCTGACATAACATTCAACCAATAGCTCATCGTCCGGAGATATCCGTGCAATTTGTTGATTAGGGACTATAAAATTGCCTTCTCTGATGCCGGAATAAGCAGTAATTGTACCCGAAATAGGGGCGGTAATGATATATTGTTTTTTCTCTCTTTGTAATTGTGCAATATTTGATTTCAATCCCTCAATTTTTAACCTGAGCTCTGAAAATCTTGTTTGCCATGTCAATTTTTGTTGTTCGCAAATGTTGTTGTAATGGCTTTTTTCATATTCGAGGTTGTTCTTTTTTTCCTCATATTCCATTTTCGGAATGACATTTTTCTCATACAATTTCTTTGCAAGGATAAATTCTTTATCAATCTGCGACATTCTGACTTTCTGCTCCTCGAGTTTTCCCTGAAAGCCGGCAGATTCTTGTCTGAACAATGTAGAAGCTAATCGTGAATTATTGTTATTGAGCAATATCTTGAGGTCGTTCAGGTGAATGGATTCATCCTTTACCTGTAGCTTGTAATAATTGATCTGTTCATCTGTCTTTTGTGTACTGATCTCAATTAGTGTATCACCTTGTCTTACAGCCACGTTTTCAGAGAGATGTGAAGTTACAATTTCTCCGTAAACAGCCGACTGAAGGATATTATCATCATACCGGGAACGGACTACGCCATTGTTTTGTGAAGTAATATCAATTGTGATGGTAGGGAGTAATACCAAAAAAATGATCAGTATCAATAGTAAGATTAGATATACCACCCTGCTTGTGGTTTGTTGCCTGAAGTAAAAATTTTCTGCACTGTTCTGGATAATTTCTGGTGGAAAAAGCTGTTTCATTGCCAAAAGAATAACTGAATCATTATTTTGGGTTGCACCAAGAAAAACAGAGTTTCAAATAATTGCTTATAGATTCATAGATTTATGTTTTATAAATTTAAAGATTTCTGACCTTATTTTTTACAATACAGCTGTGCGAGGAAGTTACCAAAAATTGAGGGAAAAAGCAAGTTGAGAAAAAAATATTTTTTTTTGAATTATTTTAATGCCAGTATAAATACGACGCAAAAAAGCATCCTGAGTATCAAAAATCCTTATGAATATTGGGTTTGTGAGGGGGTGGGGTGTTGAATAATCACCCTGCGAAGAAATATATTATTTTCTTCGCAGGGTAGGGGGTATATGGAATTTGTTTTTTGCAAACTGTTTACTACTCTCCGGGAATATTGCAAATGATTTGAATTCCTGGCTCAATCATCTGGGATATAATTCAAAATGAATTTCAAGTTGGGTCTTGTAGACCACATGAACATCTTTTATTATTTTAAAATTATACAATAGTACACTTTGCGGATAATCATTATAAATTATTAAGCCAATTTTTCGTTCGATGTTTTTCTTCTTTGATATCTTCCAATAAAAAAAGCTAGAAAAGGAATAATAATAGATCCAAAAACCCACTCAGGCTTTTCAATAAACAACACTTTAGCATTTTGAAAGAACATAAATGGTTTAACTGTTATATCAAGATGATAAGTTTTATCAAAAAAACAATCTCGTTCCCCTTTATCATTATACACGATAACTTTTAAAATTAATTCTTGTTTTGGTATTGTTGTGATTGGCGTAACTTTCCAGTGCCACATTTCCATCTTATCAGAAACAATTTGCTTATCATTTTCATGTACTTTTACAATATCAAATCCAGAAGTCGTTGCATTATCTAACTTTATTTCAAGGAGATTATAAAATTGAATCATTTTTATTAATAGATCATTATCCTGAATATTTACGTTATTTGTATCACGTTCGTGTTGTTTGATTTTATTGATCATTAACGATTTTATATCAGCATTAGATAATACATCAGCAATCAATCCATATGCATCATAGGTTTGTTTATAATACATTTTTAAGGGACAATAGAATGCAACTTTTCCAGAGTTTATCTCATATGAGGTTTGCCTTATCGTATCCGTTCTATTAACAATTACTTCCTTGGTCGAAGCCTTTGCACTCAAACTTGAGTAACTTGCTCTTTCCACTCTAATAATCTCTTTAAGATTATCAATTTTTGTTAATAGCTCTTTTACATTTTCAGTTTCCGAACCGCCCTTTATTTCAGATCTTTCAAAATAATTAACCAATCTTTGATTAATTTCTGTTAATGAGTCAGAAAGTACTTTTAATCTTTCTGTTTTTTGTCGAGTTTGACTTAATGCTTCACTTTGATTCTGAAACATATCATGCAATTCTTCATGCTTTTTTAAAGATATGCAGGATTGAAAAATTAATATGAAAACAACTAAAATTGAAAAATTACTTTTTTTCATTTGGCTTAGGTTTTAATATTAGTTTAAATACATTAAATATATCATCAATGGTTTGTTTTCAAATTGAATACAATCTTTTAAATATGTAACGAAGCTTCCTGATTGCGTTCTATTATAACTCTAGTGGCGAAACACATTTGTGTATTTTCTTTATAAAATTATATAGTTTTTCACAATTCCAAAATAAAAAGGGTGATTTTATTTAATTTATGCTTTGAATTCTTATATAAAGAGTGATTCCGGTTGTTTTTTAGATGCTATGTCATGAGAGTTTCGGTAAAAATATCGCAAACCATTAACGGATTCCGGTTTACACCTAATTTTTAAAATCGTTTCCGGACAATTAAAAACTACAAAACTGGCAATAATGACTTAAGAAGACAAGGATGCGTAAATGAAGTGGTATTACAGCGCGTTTTTATTCGTATTTGTATTACACTATTTTCGTCAATTACCTTTATGGGAAAGCCTTTATCGTTGTCAACGATTGACAGATTACCCCTTCCCGATTCCCGGGAAGGGATAGACTGTCTTTTTGTTATTGCTTAGTGTTTTTGAATTTAATTTTGCATCTTGGTATTTGAAGCTTATCAAATCCAACAAAATATAATTCAGCAGCTTCTTTAAATTTTCTGTTCACTTCATCGAATGGAAGTTTGTCCTTGTAAATCAGCGGCTTTTTGATGTTTAATTTCGAATATTCTTTTTTTATCTCTGCCATTGAAGTCCAGTTACCCATTGAAAGAGAAGATGTTTCGGTCCAGTGTACAATATTCGGTACCAATTCCATAATATCCAAAACCAGTGTATCTTTCGGATAAAAAACTGCCCAGACACTATCGGTAAGATGTTCAAAATCGGGCCTGGCTGCATAAATTCTCAGTGAATTAACGCCAGGAATGTTTACCGCTGAATCCAAATCGGAAGTTTTAAGCTCATTAAGAATTACCTCCCCCATATCCCTGGCATTTTCCGACGGATCACCCCATAGTTTCTTTTGCTTGCTATAGGAAAAAGCACCGATAGAACGAAAAATTAAGTTAGTGGAACCATCGCCCGAGGCATGTTTGGCATCAGGATAATAGCTGAAAGCCCCATCGTTTTTTACATAGTACTTTTCGAAACATAGGTCAATTTGTCTCGAAATGATTCTTTCAGCGTTTCTCTTGTTTTCGTCTGAAGCATCCTTCCATAAATTTCTTAACAGCATTTTAATGCCTTTGGTCTGTCGCAGGTTCCATTCATGGATCTCGTCCAAATCATCTTTACCGGGGAATGGATCAGATAATTGTTCGATCGATGATCTGAAAAGCTTGTCCTGATATTTTAGAGGGAATTCCTTATAGAGGTCGTTCCCGTCATTATCCCTGAAATCATTCAGGATTGATGCTGTATTGTTCAGATCGAATTTTGTTAATTTGTTCGTTCTCCTGTTTTTAGGTCCCCACAAACCGGTCGTAGTATCCTGAAAATCGTACATCCACTTCAACATGGCATGTTTCCATTCCGGTGAGAATTTGTACAAATTGGTCCTCTCAAGGGTACTGCCGGGCAATGCTTCACCTAAAATATTGCGGGCAAAATGAAAGGTTGTTTGCGGGAATTTTGATGCCAGCCAACCAACATAAGACACATCATCCAAAAAGGCTGTCAGTTTTTCCGGTGTATTGATTTCATCGAGGAATTTCAAGGGATATTTTAGTCTCAACGGAGCTGTTGTTGAATCCGCCAACGCTTCCAAATGGTTAATTACATTTTGCGAAACCTCCCAGTAAGTACAATAAGGAGCAGATTCATCGATAAATGCTCCGGTTTCAGGGTTTTGAAGATTCAGGTAAAAATTGATCTGCTCCTGTTTGTTTTTAAATTCAGGGATTCTAATCAAACCCTCTCTGCCTGAAAGCTTTTTATGATAATCGTTAAGTAACTTTACAGACTTATAATATTGCCCCTTGCCCAGATAATATCCACATCCAACCAATTTAAACTCGAAATCGGCCATATAGTAGCCCTCTTCCTGTAAGGTTTTATTCAGTTTAAACATTTCTTTCACTCTTGTTTTCACTTTAAGCGAAATTACAGTAACTGAAAGAATTACTGTGGCCAATAATATGACCGTGACTGTTAAAATCATTCTTTTTCGTTTCATTTTACCTTTTTTTTTAATTCATCTATAAATTTTAAATTACAAGGACATTCCTCCGTAAAATCCATGGCCTTTTATGGTAAACAGAATTCTAACATTCAGACAGCCGATTTTCGGATACGAAAGCAAACTTATAGGCAAATGGTTGATATTCCAACAGTCAGGTACAGATGGTCTTAAAAAGTGATGAAATGGAAGTTTAACCTGCAATGATTTTATCCAGCTGTTCTTTCAGGGTTTGATCAAAAACAAGCCTTGCATTTTTGCTGTTTCCCTTAATTTGTTTTGCTTGTTTCAGGTTGACGATAAAGGCCCGGTGGCATCGTAGAAATTCCGGAAAGGCTTCCAGAACTTTTTCTGCCTCGTGCATCCTCCCTCTTTTTACTAGTCTTTTGATTTGACCGTTACTTTCGCGGAAGAAAAACTCCAGGTAATTGCCAATAGATTTGATAAAGACCACTTTATTCCTGTTGATTTCAATTGAGACCTTCTCTAAAGAAATCGAAACTGTTTCAAAACCAGATTCTTTTTTTACACTGTCCAATTGACGCGAAACAAGCTGAATCCGCGAAGATAAGTGTTCAATTTTAATATCGGCAGACTTACTGGTGTAATACAAAAACTCAACAACTGCAATTACCAGGAACAAACTTGAAACATGGTAAAGCAGTTTAAAATACCAATACAGGCTAAATGGCATATCACCTGTAATCCAGATACTTAACAAATGAACCAGAAATGTAACCGGCAACATGCCAATTGCAAAGCTTAATAATTCATTTTTTACGGTCCATATTTTTTTTGATTTGAGAATATGCCTGACAATAAGGAAATTAGCAATTGAATAAAAGTAAGCAAGAAGCGAGTAAACGGGAAATAAAGTCAATTTTAACACAAGTTCTTTGTCCCCCATCCCAAAGGGCTGAAACAAGAGAAAGATGAATAAAACAACTATAGCCGAAAAAAGGCCGTTTATCCATGGTTTGTGTGCAGGATTGTATTTTGGATACTCTATATCGAGGAATTTCATTAGCATACTTTTGGATGGATTTTTACCAATTTAGAATGAAATTTCAATGTTTTTTCTTTTCGAAAGTCGCGTATTATTCCTTGTAAAGCTATATAGTTTTTCACAATTCCAAATTATAAAATGGTGATTTTATTTAATTTATGCACTTAATTCTTATATAAAAAGTGAGTCAGGCTGTTTTTGAGCTTTTAACTGAAATTTCAGAACAAATCTTTGCCAAAACTGTTGAATAACAGTAACCAATCGAAATCCATTTGCCCTCTTTTTAAGCAGTAAAAATTATCTTTGCTCATTATAAAACTTACAAAGATGGGACAACTTTACAACTACACGATCCCCGCGATGCTCCGGAACAGCTTCGCCAAATACGCAACGAGACCATCACTCGTATTTGCCGGAGAGGAGAACCGTACCTACGCACAACTCGAGAAAGAGATTAATCTTGTTGTCCATCAGCTTATTGCTTTAGGAATCACCAAAGAAGATAAGGTTGTTATCCTGAGTTCGAATATGCCCAACTGGGGTATCGCCTTTTTTGCCATCACAACCATTGGCGCCATAGCCGTACCCATTCTTCCCGATTTTTCAGTGACCGAAATCACAAATATCATCGAACATTCCGAATCAAAAGTGATTTTTGTTTCCGAAAATCTTTTGGCAAAGATTGAACAGTACAACACTGATCCGTCAAAACAGATCATCGGAATCGAAACCCTTGAAAAAATATCAGGGGCAGATATTACTGATAATAAACCTGTTTCGGAATATTTGGGTTCGGTTACCATAGAAGAAGATGATCTCGCATCGATTATCTACACCTCGGGAACCACGGGAAAATCGAAAGGGGTGATGCTCACACATAAAAATATTGTATGGGATGCCGAACACGGAGGACTGATTCATGAAATAACCACCAACGACCGGTTACTGTCGTTGTTGCCACTCTCCCACTCGTATGAGAATACACTTGGGCTTATTTTTCCCGTTATGTTTGGCGCTTCGGTGCATTACCTTAAAAAACTTCCGACTCCGGCAGTATTGATACCCGCTTTGCAAATAGTAAAACCAACCGCGATCCTTACTGTTCCGCTAATCATCGAAAAGATCTATAAAAAACAGATCAGGCCAAAATTCAGGGCAAATATATTCATCAGGCTGTTATATGGCATTTTACCAATCAGGTTATTACTAAACCGGATTGCCGGTAGAAAATTGATGAAGACTTTTGGGGGAGAGTTAGAATTCTTTGGAATTGGTGGCGCAAAACTGGACGCGAAAGTTGAAAAATTTCTGCATGAAGCAAGATTCCCCTACTCAATTGGATACGGACTGACTGAAACAGCCCCGCTCCTGGCAGGTGCAGGACCTGAAATTGCACGATTGCAGACCATCGGGCCGGCTATGCCGGGTGCTGAGCTAAAGATTAATCAACCTGATCGCAAAACTGGTCAGGGCGAGATATGGGCCAAAGGACCCAATGTAATGAAAGGGTATTATAAAGAACCGGCACTGACCAAAGAGGTGATCACCGAAGACGGCTGGTTTAAAACGGGTGATCTCGGAATGTTTGATAAAAAGGGATACCTCGCATTTAAAGGGCGGTTAAAAAATATGATTGTCAGCGCTTCAGGAGAAAATATATACCCTGAAGAGATCGAGTCGGTAATCAATAATTTCAGGCACGTTGTTGAATCATTGGTTATTCAGCGTAAAGGGAAACTTGTGGCGCTTGTGCTGCTCAATATGGAAGAGCTGGAAGCCCAGTATCAGGCATTCCGCGATCAGGCTGATCTTTACAACGAAAAGCTCGATGAATTGCTCGAAGAGCTTCAGCAATATGTCAATTCACACGTCAATAAATTTTCGCAGGTTCAACTTATACTTATTCAACCCGAACCATTCCAAAGAACACCGACCCAGAAAATTAAGAGGTTTCTTTACTCCTGAGTGCCGCCATGATTGAACTTTTGATTATAGGACTGGGAAATCCTGTCAGATCGCAGCTGGTCCCGAAGCATCGGGAGCAACTTGCAACTTGCTTTTTTGTGTCTCTTATGCACAATGTTGTTTAGTAAAGCTTTTTTGATTTTTTTTGTGAAATCTTTGTGTTTTAGTGTCTTCGTGGCTATTCTTTCCTGCCACAAAGTCACCAGGACACGAAGGGACACTAAGAAATTTGCAACTTAATGACATTGCCTTTATGAGTACTTTTATCCTCAAATAAAACAAGATTATATTGGATCATGAGCCAGCCGCAAGAAGCCAGCTGCATTTTTTTATATTTGGCCTATGGCACTATTTCAAAACCTCCTAACTTTAGCGATCGGTAATTCACTTTAAATTTTCGAAATGCATTTATTCTATACTCCCGATCTTCAAGATGATACTTACAGGTTAAGCGAAGAAGAATCCAAACATTGTGTCAGGGTTCTGAGGCTGACCGAAGGTGAAACCCTCTTTTTAGTTGATGGTAAAGGGTTGTTTTGCGAAGCGGTGATTATCAGCGCCCATCCCAAAGCCTGCATATTGAAGGTGGTTGACAGGAAATACAATTACGGGAAAAGAGATTACGAGCTGACCGTTGGTGTTTCGCCCACCAAAAATATCGATCGTTATGAATGGTTTCTCGAAAAAGCTACAGAAATAGGGATTGACGGTATTATCCCGCTGATCAGCCGCTATTCCGAACGAAAAGAGATCAAACCCGAGAGGTTGGAAAAGGTGATGATTTCAGCCATCAAACAATCGATAAAAGCTTATCTTCCCGTGCTTAATCCGATACAGACTTTCAAAGAAACAATAAAAAAACCTTTCTCCGGTCTCAGGTTCATTGCACACTGCAACGAAGGGGGAAAAGTACTCCTGCGCAATGCAGTCGTGAAGGGAAAAAATGTATTGATTTTGATCGGTCCCGAAGGAGATTTTTCAACTGAGGAGGTTGAATTAGCTGTTAAAGAGGGGTTTATCCCAGTATCACTCGGTGATTCGCGATTACGGACAGAAACCGCTGCTTTGGTGGCCTGTCATACTGTCAATCTCATTAACCAATAGGATATCAGATAAAGATAGGCTCTGTCGGCTGGCATCTGGCGATTGGCAACTTGCGGCTGGCTCAGGAAGGTTTGAAACAAAAAGTTGAATCTATGTCTAAAAGTCAAAAAAGAACCCCGTTAGTCAGCTGACGTACGAGGTTCTTACTTAATTTATTGTGAATCATCTTATTTTCTCACCTTCACATCTTCTCATTTTCACACCTTCTCATTTTCACATCTTCTCATTTTCAAATTGTCGAATCATCAAATTTTTGGATGTTCAAGTTGTAACGTTTTGGTTGGTGCATCGCATACCTTGGAAGGTCCCCAGTATTGAATGGGTCCCGGGTAAACAAACGAAGTTTTAATTGCCCACTCTTCCCGTTTTTCAGCAAAAGCTTTGAAAGGTGCTCCGTCGAGATGAACCAGCGCTTTTTGAATAACGGGTTTCAATTCTCCATTACGACGCTCCATGTTCAACATCATCGTGATTGGCACACCACCAGGAATCCATTCAGCAGCCGCAGCTGTGGTATGACGAACTGACGCCAGATAGCCTGTTTTTCCGTTTCCGATCAAAAGTGATGCGATATAACCCAATGAATAACAATAATCTGAATCAAAATTTGAAGGTGCTGCACAACGTCCTTCGTATCCAAAAAAATGATTTTGCGCAGAGAATTTTACCTTAATTCCACTCTTTACCAATTCAGTCAGACGTTTTTCAACCATCTCGATTAACAGACGCTCTGTTTCTATACGCGAAACCTGAACATTTCCGTGAGGATCGCGGTCGAGTGTCAACTGGCGGGCAATACGCGTAGGAAGTGAAGCATAAACCTTTGATGATTCATAAGTTAGATTGGAAATTACAAAATCGCGCTTTTCGGTTGTGGTGTCCAGATTCTGAAAAGCCTCCGCAGTCTCACCTTCAGATAGCAATTCATTCAGCTCAGCGATCAATACTTTAATCTCCGGAATAAACTCAACCAAACCTTCGGGAATGAGGGCAACACCAAATGTTTCACCATTTTTGGCACGTTCGGTAACTATATCAGCAATCTCATTTACAATCTGTTCCAGGGTTTGTTCCTTTGCGGCAACCTCTTCCGAAATGATACAAACATTAGGTCTGGTTTGAAGTGCACATTCCAAACCAATGTGCGAAGCTGAACGTCCCATCAGTTTAATAAAGTGCCAGTATTTTTTGGCCGAAGTGGCATCACGCATAATGTTCCCAATCAGCTCTGAATAGGTTTTACAAGCAGTATCGAATCCAAAAGATGCCTCAATCATCTCATTTTTAAGGTCACCATCAATTGTCTTGGGGCAACCGATTACTTGTATTCCCTTGTTTTTTTGAAGATAATATTCAGCCAGAACACAGGCGTTGGTATTTGAATCATCGCCACCAATAATAACAATCGCTTTAATTTCTAATTGATTGCAAATTTCAACTCCTTTATCAAACTGCGAAGTCTCCTCCAATTTAGTTCGTCCCGATCCGATAATATCAAAACCACCTGTATTTCGGTATTCGTCAACGACTTCGGAAGTCAGTTCAAGGTATTTGTGATCAACCAGACCGATCGGGCCGCCAAGAAACCCGTATAACTTGTTGGCTGGATTCAGTTTTTTCAAACCATCAAATAATCCCGCAATGACATTATGCCCTCCCGGCGCCTGACCACCAGACAAAATAACCCCAACATTAAGTTCCGGAAAGTCTACGCCCTTTCCACCCTCTTCAAATGTGATAATCGGCATCCCGTAGGTACCTGGAAAAAGTTTCTTAATCACCTTCTGATCAGCCACTGAATCGGTCTTCCCATCTTCAATTAGCTTTACCTGGCCTGCCAAAGCCTTTGGCATCTTGGGAGTATACTTTGCACGTTCAATTTGAAATACACTTTTAATCATCGCTATGATATTATGATTAAACACTATAATACAGTAAATTTTTTCAAAAGCACTGTAAAGTTAATTAAATAAAAACTTTCCGGTAAAAGGAGAGTTTCATTTAAAGGAAATTTAAGGTAAACTTAATATCGGGAAATAGATGACTTTTCTCATAAAGTATTTATCGTAGGAAAACAGCAAATTGATGATCCCACGATTAAAAGCCAGCGGACCATTTTCAATAAAAACAAACGAGCCTAGGTTGGCTCGTTTTCATTATTTTTTTGATTATCAGCATTCTTTTTATTCGCAGGAAGTCTGCCTGCCTTTTTCAGTGCCTGAGACAAGATATACTCTATTTGCCCATTCATGCTGCGAAACTCATCCGCAGCCCAGCGCTCCAGAGCGTTGGAAACCTCGGGATCGATACGCAGCACAAATGATTTTTTAGTTGCCATTATATTTTTAATAAATTGACCCGGCATTAATTACAGGTCGTGCTGATTCGTCGGCACATAGAACAACGAGCAGATTACTGACCATCGAAGCTTTCTTGTCATCATCAAGCTCAATAATCTGCTGATCTTTAAGTTCATTCAATGCCAGTTTCACCATTCCCACTGCCCCTTCAACAATTTTTTGGCGGGCTGCAACAATCGCAGTAGCTTGCTGACGACGTAACATGGCACCGGCAATTTCGGGTGCATATGAAAGGTTGGAGATTCTCGCCTCAATTACTTCGATACCAACCAGTAAAAGTCGTTCACCAATCTCAGAGGCCAGCGAGCGATTAATCTCATCGATCCCCGAACGCAAACAGATGATTTCCTCCGCTTCCTTTTCCTGTTCAATATTATCATAAGGATAGGTGTGCGCAATTTTACGCAACGCTGCTTCTGTCTGAATCTTAATAAATTTCTGGTACGACTCCTCCGATTTCGTTTTTTTCATTCCCGTTTTAGGATCAACCTCCTCAAGTGCTTCGATATCAAAAACCGCTTTGTAGGTATCAATCACCTTCCATACCACTATTGCGCTGATCAATATCGGATTACCTTGCTTATCGTTCACCTTGATGACATCGGACTCAAGGTTGCGGACACGTAACGAAACTTTCTTTTTACTGTAAAACGGGTTAAGCCAGAAAAAACCGTTGGTTTTTACGGTTCCCTGGTACTTTCCGAAAAACACCAGGACACTCGTTTGGTTCGGTTGTACGATAAACAAGCCTGTTAACCAGAATAACCCAACAAGCGACAAAAAAATAAACGTTGGAATGTTCCAGATTTCGTGGTAAAAAATCAAGCCCAATGGGGCAAACAACAGCACAAACGCAATAAACAAATGGAAGAATCCATTAGTCTTTAATTTAAGTTCCTTTTCCATGGCATAAGATTAAAATTTGATATCACAATGATATCATTTTAATTTCACAAAAACAACAATTTTCAAAAAAAATTTTTTTTCTTAAAATTGTTGTAAGTACAAAGGGAATTATACGCTTCGGGGAAAAACGGACGCACAAGAAACTTAGAACCCGGAATGGATTCAATTGCATACCAAAAAAATTAAACGGTCTGCTAGAAGATTTCTTCGGCAACCACAGCTGTTCCGTAAGCCAATACTTCAGTAAGACCACTCCTCACATCATTGGCATCGTAGCGCATGCAGATAACGGCATTTGCGCCAAGTTCGCGGGCGTGAAGAATCATCAGTTGCAACGCTTCTTCGCGGGCTTTTTCGCATAATTCGGTGTAAATAGTGCTTTTGCCACCAAATAACGTCATAAAGATTCCAGCGATATTACCAAACACGCTGCGTGAGCGAACTGTGATTCCCCGTACCAGACCTAATTGTTTGACAATCTTATACCCTTGGAGCGAAGTACTTGTAGTAATCAATGTATTCGTGTTCATTTTGTTTTTTTTTATATTTGAATCAACTTCTAAAAATAATCATTTTAGACTAAAGTCTGGTAACAAATCAGTCATCAATAGATTGTCCAATCAGCTGGCGAAACTTCCAGCTTGTATTATCGTTGACATTTCCCTGTGTCTGTTTCATCAATATTCCGATGATTTTCTCTTTCGGATCAGCAAAGTATTGTGTATTAAAGTATCCGCCCCATTCGAAAGTACCGGCACTACTGAGACCGCCCTTCTCCTCTCCGCTCTGTGTGATAACTGAAAAAGCAAGTCCGAAGAATTTCTCCGGTCCACCATAGATGGTTCCGGTCTGGTTGCTTAAAATAGTCGCGACAGTAGTACGACTTAGTATTCTTACTCCTTTCAGCTCGCCACCGTTGAGGTACATTTGCAAAAATGTGGCGTAGTCCTTAGCTGTGCCTGATAATCCGGCGCCACCGGAAAAAAAGCTTTTTGCTCCTTTGATTGGGTAGTCAGGATCGTAAAAAGTGACGGGATATCTTGTCCATTCGCCTTTTTCGCTCTTTTGCTGAACCGAAACCAAACGATTTGCCTTATCTGTTGGCAGGTAAAACCAGGTATCGTTCATGCCAAGCGGTTCAAAGATATGCGTTCTCAAATATTGATCAAATGGCATCCCCGACACCACTTCGATAAGATAACCCATCACATCGAGCCCTTCGCTGTAGGTAAATTTCTCGCCGGGATTGTGATGCAAAGGGAGTTTTGCCAACTTTTTGACACTCTCTGAAATCGTAATTTTCTCTGTTGTAAACGCATCAGTCACACCAGCCTTCTGGTAGATCATTTTAAACCGTTCGTCACCGTCGATAATTCCGTAGCCAAGACCTGATGTATGGTTAAGTAATTGACGGATAGTAATTTCACTTGATGCAGGAGTCGTCGTATAAGTTGTGTCTTTGTATTGAAACGTTTTGAGTACCTGTGAATTCTTAAACTCAGGGATGTATTTGGAAATTGGATCGTCAAGTTTAAACTTTCCCTCTTCCCAAAGCATCATAACCGCTGTTGAGGTGATGGCTTTACTTTGTGAGGCAATCCGGAAGATATCATCACGTTTTAAATTGCGGCCACTTTGGTTATCTGCTTTACCGAATGCCTTATAATAAACTATTTTACCTTGCCTCGCCACGAGGGCAACAATGCCGGGAATATCCCCGTTAGCAACAGCATCAGTGCACATCGTTTCAATCCGGGCCAACCTTTCAGCCGACATTCCGACACTTTCGGGTGAACCTTCCGTCAAAACAGGGGAATTCTTAATTGATTTAGTCTGAGCACTGATTGACAGCACAATCCCTAATAATAAAACGGTAAACAGATTTTTCATTTAATAATGGATTAGTGAAACAACTATTCCTTCTCTCACTGACAAATTTAGTGAATAAAATGACTTGAATTATATCGGCATGAAAAAGTAGGGTAAATGCGCTTCAAAACGGTATAGAGTCAGAAAACCTTCAAAAATTACTATTAACAATTTTAAAAAATTAAAACAAGATGAAAAGTATTGTATCAAAACTGGTTCTGGCCGTTTTCACAGTTATTTTTTCGATAAGCGTCGCCACTGCTCAAAAAGGGGAGTTAGGAAAAAAACTGACTGATGAGCAAAAAGCGTTGTTAGTGCAGCAAAAGCAGGAAAACACAGACATGAAAAAAGCTTTTAAAGCAACTCTAACTGCGGATCAACTCGCGATACTCCAAAATGCAGCGTTGACCGCAAAAGAGAAGAGAGAAGCAATGAAAGCCTCCCTTTCGGCCGATCAAAAAGTGCTTTTAAAAACGAATCTTGAAGCAAGAAAAGTGGAACGCCAGGCTTTTATGGCTACCCTGACTGCTGAACAGAAAGCTAACATCAAAAAAATGGCCAGAAAAATCGGTCGTGAAGGGGTTAAAGCCCGGATGCAAAAAGCAAATAATGGCTCCAAAGGCTAACCTTGATACAGAAAAGCAAATCCCTTTAAAAACAGGAAAGCTCACCTATCGACATGAGCTTTCCTGTTTTTAAACTTTATAATACCTTTCAATGCAGACCATCTTACTTAACAAAATCGGGTTAAGAACCCTTTTAATCATAGCAATATTCCTTACCGGATCGACATCCATACTAAAAGCTCAAAAAACAGATGATCTCATAGAGGATATAATGTTTAGTGATGATGATGAATTCAATAAAATCTTTGATCTTCTCTCCAATTATCAGTTTTTGTACACTTCGGTAAACTACTACAACAAAACCTATTTTGCCGGGCGTGATCTCGGAATAGATCAGTATAACCTGACACCGCAAATCTTTTATTTGAATTCCAATGGATTAATGCTTGGCCTGTCAGCTGTGGTTTATAGTGGTTTTACGCCGAAATGGAATACTACGGAACTTACAGCCGGTTATAGTCATAGCTTTGGAAAGCTGAAGAATCTTATGTATAAAACTTCCTACAGCAGATATTTCTTTGCAAAACAGGATTCTGTAACCCCATCATTCAAAAATGCAGTTGGATTGGGAATCTCATTCCGGAAAAAACTGTTCGGTATGCGACTTGACGGTTCACTTTTATTCGGGAATGAAAAATCAGCACAAATGAATTATGATGCTTATCTTGATATTCCTGTTTTGAAATTTGGCAAATATGATAAGCTATCACTGAAGCCTGAATTATCACTTTATTTTGGCACTGAGACAACTATCCTTTTGAAAACAATAGGCATCCGGAAAAGGCAGGTATTATATTACGGGAATGCTTTTGGATGGATGAATAGCGAACTTTCCTTCCCATTAATTCTTAGTTATCGTAATTTCGATTTTGAGGCAGGATACAATATCAATTTTCCCCGGGCGTTGGGGGATAATCAACCATTAAAGATTGTCTCAACACTGAATTTCTCAATCGGCTATATTTTCGGGTTGAACTGAAACTTGCTAACTCCAATAGCTTGTATGTCTATGCAATAAGAATAATTGAAAGAATCATTCCGGTTTGGGATGCTCTCCATTAAAATACATAATTTAGAATTGTCGAAATAAAAAAACTGTTCTATAAAATGAAATAAAACTATTTTTGCAATGCAATGGGAATATCTGTCAAATTAGTAGAGTCTATCAAAACATGGCGTCTGAAACACCTCAATGAACATGAGGTATTACTGATTTTGAGCTTTGTAGTTGGGCTGCTAAGTGGTTTTGCCGCAATTATCCTGAAAAATCTCATTCACCTTCTTGGTGGGTTTTTAACACGAAATTTCACCTCTTATTCAGAGAATTACCTGTACCTGGCCTACCCTGGAATTGGAATTCTGATCACTGTTCTTTACGTCAGGTGGTTCGTCAAGGATGATATAGGGCATGGTATTACCAAAGTTCTTGAATCGATTGCCAATAAAAAAGGTGTTATGCGTGCCCATAACATGTTCACCTCTATCATCTCAAGCACCATTACGATTGGTTTTGGCGGATCAGTCGGAGCAGAAGCCCCCGTTGTGTTAACCGGATCATCGATCGGATCGAATATCGCAAGAACATTTAATCTTAGTTATCGCACCATGACAGTTCTTATCGGTTGTGGTGCAGCCGGAGCGATTGCCGGCATTTTCAAAGCTCCGCTGGCCGGAATGTTATTTGCCATCGAAGTACTCATGCTCGACATGACCATGTCATCCCTTCTCCCGCTACTGATCTCAGCTTCGACATCAGCTTCCTTAGCCTACTTTTTGATGGGAAGCGCTCACCATTTTGATTTTCAAATTGATAAAGCATTCAATGTTGCCAATATTCCATGGTATATTGTGTTAGGGATCTTTTGCGGACTTTTCTCTTATCTCTTTACAAAGGGTAATATTTTTGTCGAAGGTCAGTTCCGGAAAATCAGCAATCCTTATTTAAAGGTGCTGATCGGAGGAACAATGCTTGGGATTTTTATATTTCTTTTCCCTTCGCTTTGGGGTGAGGGTTATTTAACAATAGATCAAATTCTTACGGATGCCGGGTCTAATATCCTCAATAATTCGCTTTTTGTGGGATTTAAAGACGACAAATTCATATTAATCGGGATGATCCTGGTAATCATGCTTGTAAAAATCGTGGCAACAGCTGCTACAAACGGAGCCGGAGGAAGCGGAGGGATTTTCGCTCCTACCCTGTTTTTGGGCGGGCTGGCCGGGTTTTTCGTCTCATCGATACTAAATATAGATGGGAACCTTGTGCCGGCGCGTAATTTTGCGTTAGCCGGAATGGCGGGAATGATGGCCGGCGTTATGCACTCGCCCATGACGGCTATATTTCTTATTGCAGAGATTACCGGAGGTTTCGGATTACTAATTCCTTTGATGATTACCGCAGCAACAGCTTATCTCACAATAACCCCTCTTGAACCACATTCAATCTATCATATACGACTTGCGCAGCGCGGCGAACTCATCACCCACAATAAGGATAAGGCCGTACTCACTCTGCTCAAATTGAAAAATGTTATTGAAACAGATCTTTTAACAGTTAGAGTTGACAGTACACTTGGAGAACTCGTGCGAATCATCTCCAAATCAAAACGGAATATCTTCCCCGTTATCGATTGTGAAGAAAACTTCAGTGGTGTGGTGCTTCTCGACGACATCAGAGAGTTTATGTTTGATAAAGAGCGGTATAACGTAACATTGGTTAAAGATCTGATGGTCATGCCTCCGGCTATTATTTCACCGGATGAAAAGATGGAAGGCGTGATGAAAAAATTTAATGAAAGCGGAGCATGGAATCTTCCTGTCGTTAGTAAAAGTAAGTATATTGGTTTTATCTCAAAGTCAACTATTTTTAATGCCTATCGTGAAGAATTGGTCCGTTTTTCGGAAGAGTAGAAAAATTTGCAACTGGCGACTGGCTGCCGGCAACTAGCTCGATATCAATCGGAATAGAATCCTCAGTTCGGGAAGGGGCGACCTGGCAATTGGGAGATGGGAAGCAATATGAACAAACGTTGAAATTTTCACAGATAAAGAAAGCTCAACGCTGCAAAGGTTTAGTTCAGAAAAAGTAAATTTGCATTTAAATATCCAAAAAAATAAATAATGAAGAAGGATACCCAGATTTTTGAGATTATTGAAAAAGAGAGACAACGGCAGTTGCATGGTATTGAACTGATTGCTTCTGAGAATTTTGTTTCGGAAGAGGTGATGCAGGCGATGGGTTCGTGTCTGACTAA
>JAPLDR010000090.1:21579-37946 GCA_026391655.1 Bacteroidia bacterium
CTGACTAATAAATATGCCGAAGGCTATCCTGGCCATCGCTCTTATGGTGGATGTCAATATATTGATGAAGCAGAACAACTCGCTATTGACAGGCTGAAAAAACTTTTTGGCGCCGAATATGCAAATGTTCAGCCGCATTCGGGAGCACAGGCCAATATGGCAGTTTTACTGACTGTATTAAAACCCGGCGATACATTTATGGGACTTAATTTATCGCATGGAGGTCATCTTTCGCATGGTTCGCCCGTTAACTCTTCCGGTTTGCTTTACCGTCCGGTAGCATATTCGGTGGAAGAAGATACCGGGCTTGTTGATTACGATATGATGGAAGAGGTTGCATTAAAAGAACTTCCCAAACTGATTATTGCCGGCGCTTCGGCCTATTCGCGCGAGTGGGATTATCCGCGGATGCGCAAACTCGCAGATAAAATCGGAGCCATCTTTATGGTTGATATGGCGCATCCTGCGGGATTGATTGCGGCCGGACTGCTCGACAATCCGCTTAAATATGCACATATTGTTACCTCAACAACTCATAAAACGTTACGCGGTCCACGTGGAGGAATTATCCTTTTGGGTAAAGATTTCGAAAACCCGTGGGGTCTTACAACCAAAAAAGGTGAGTTGAAGATGATGTCGTCGTTGCTTGACTCTGCCATTTTTCCAGGAATTCAGGGTGGTCCTCTTGAACATGTGATTGCTGCAAAAGCTGTTGCCTTCGGTGAAGCTCTTGCTCCGGAATATAAAGATTATCAAATACTTGTTCAGAAAAATGCCAGGGTGATGGCCAAAGCATTTATGGACAAAGGTTACAAAGTAGTTTCCGGAGGAACAGATAACCATTCGATGCTGATTGATTTACGGACTAAATTCCCTGATCTTACCGGGAAAAAAGCTGAAAATGCTTTGGTGCTGGCCGATATCACGATCAATAAAAATGCATTGGTGAGGGCCGATATCACGGTAAATAAAAATATGGTTCCGTTCGACTCACGTTCACCGTTCCTTACTTCCGGTTTACGGGTCGGTACTCCGGCAATCACAACGCGTGGTATGAAAGAAGAACATATGGCGATTATTGTTGATCTGATTGACGAAGTTCTTCAGGATGCCGATAACGAAAATGTGATCAACGATGTACGCGGCAGAGTCAATAAAATGATGGAAGGCTTCCCTATGTTTGCGTGGTAAGACCGTATTCACACCAAATAATAAAAGTGAGCTAAAGCCCTATAATTTTGCAAATTATAGGGCTTTAACCAATATTAGAAGGATACCTGTTGAGGCAAATTGTCTCATTACCGAATCAAATTCTCACAATCTCCTCTTCTCTCACTCGCTCCATCTTTACAGCCTATTTCAATGATACTCTTGAATATGGCACAGCATCCTGCGACGCAAATTCGCCTTTAAGATATTTATAATAACCAGTGATGGCTATCATAGCAGCATTGTCGGTAGTAAATTTGAAAGCCGGGATATGCACCTCCCAGTTGTACTTTTCGGCCGCATCGAGTAAGGCCTTTCTTAATCCTGAATTAGCAGAGACACCACCTGAAACAGCAATTGTCCGGATACCAGTTTCCTTTGCTGCTTGTTTTACTTTCGCCATCAAAACTTCAATGATCGTATATTGCAGAGAGGCACAGATATCAGCTTTATTCTCTTCAATAAAATTCTGATTTTCAGCCATTCTGTCGCGGATGAAATAGAGAAACGACGTTTTTAGTCCGCTAAAACTGTAATCCAATCCCGGAATCCTCGGTTTAGCAAATTTAAATGCTTTTGCATCACCTTCTTTGGCCAGTTTATCAATCAGAGGTCCACCCGGGTAAGGCAAACCCATCACCTTGGCACATTTATCGAAAGCTTCTCCGGCAGCATCATCAATTGTTTGTCCAATTATTTCCATATCAAGATGATCGCGAACAACAATGATCTGTGAATTACCTCCCGACACAAGCAGACACAAAAAAGGAAACTTTGGCGTTTTTTTCTCAACCGATGGCTCTTTGAGAAAGTGTGCCAATACATGTCCCTGAAGATGATTTACCTCAATAAGCGGTATGTTTTTTGCCAATGCAAAACCCTTTGCAAATGAAGTTCCTACAAGCAACGAACCGAGCAAACCGGGGCCACGCGTGAAAGCAACAGCCGAAATCTCATCCAAATATATGCCCGCATTTTTGATGGCCAGATCGACAACAGGAATAATATTCTGTTGATGTGCCCGTGAGGCAAGTTCAGGAACAACACCACCATAAGCAATATGAACGGTTTGACCTGAAACTTCATTACTAAGCATCAGATTGTTACGAGTTATTGCAGCCGATGTATCATCGCAGGAAGATTCAATTCCAAGTATTATAATATCTCTGTTGTTTCCCATCCTGATACTTTGTTCTGTTTTATTCAATTTCTGTAAATACCACTTTTACAGGACTTCAAAAAATGCTACCTTGCAAAAGTCTAAAAAAACATTCTTACCGGTTCTCCGGCAGGTCTAAAATAAAGGTCAAAAGTATCAAAAAAAGGTTTAAAATATTACTTATTACTATACTCACGCTTGCATCCCTGTATGGCGGAGCATATCTGATCTTTCGCTCTCCAAAAGTTCAAACAATTGTAGCTCAGTGGGTAATGAGACAATTGTCGGGCACGTATAAAGCCAGAATCAGTGTCGGTGGTGTTGACATTTCTTTATTTAAGAGTATAGTTCTCGAAAAAGTAATGATTGAGGATCAGAATCAGGACACGCTGTTTTATATTGGTAGCGTAAAACTTCAAATTGACAGTTTAGCGCTTTTCGAAAGAAGAATTCATTTCGGCGACCTCAACTTTGCGGATTCCAAAATCAACATTCTGAAAGATACAACTGGTTATAATTTTCAGTTTTTATCAGGATCGGCAAACTCACAAGCCGGTACACCTCGTCCATGGCACATCACGTTTACCAATTTTTTCTTCCTGAATTCGAGGATAAGGTACAAAGACATCAATGCTAAAGACACATTGGTGAATGGCATGAATTTCGATGATTTAGAGATTACTAAACTTAACCTTTCGGTGGTAAATGTACATCAGACCGATTCGGTTACAACTTTCTTCCTCGA
Organism: Bacteroidia bacterium; assembly: GCA_026391655.1. Classification (GTDB taxonomy): domain Bacteria; phylum Bacteroidota; class Bacteroidia; order Bacteroidales; family Prolixibacteraceae; genus JAAFHB01. Next base: position 24,693 of record JAPLDR010000090.1, read on the forward strand.
CAATGCTTCGATTTACGAAAAGTCGGGGTTCGCAATCGGTGATCTGAGGTTTGCAGGCCGCATTGATTCAACCGGATTTGAACTTTCCAATCTGACACTTGTTTCGAATCATTCACATGTTGAGGCCAATAGAATCAAAATATCCAAAAACAAACTTTTTGGTGTTGATTCACTCTATTCAGAGAAGAGTCAAACTTTGACAAATCGATATGTGATTGACAGTGATTTCAAAGAATCAATGCTTTCATTAACCGATTTATCCTATGCCATTCCAGAATTATGGGGAATGAATGAACCAATCTTGTTTTCAGGAGGGATAAAAGGATCGCTGAGCAATTTGAAATTTAAAAAGATCAATTTCAAAATCGGAAAGGAAACTCAGGTGAACGCCGACCTCGATTTACAAGGATTGCCCGTGTGGAAAAACACCTTTATTTTTTTTAAACTATACAATAACACCTTTAATTTCAACGACCTGGCCGCTATTCGTATGCCGGACAGCTCTCCGCAAAGGTATCTTAAGATTCCGAATGAGTTGCTCAATGACGTTAGGCTCACCTATCAGGGAAATTTCAGCGGTTTTCCTTCTGATTTTGTTGCATATGGAACATTGGATGGCAGTCTGGGCAAATTATCAACCGACATTGCCATCGCTCCAAAAAAATCAGGTGTGATAGATTTTAATGGCAGTGTCAAAGCCTCATCGTTCGAAGCCGGCAAATTACTGGGATATCCACCACTTGGTGCAGTTTCGCTCGAGATCAAAGTTAATGGGTCCCGATCGGGCAATAAGAAATTTAATGCGTTGATTACCGGAAACATCGACAGTCTCTACTTCAACAATTACCGAATCGATTCAATTTATGTGAACGGGCAGGCACGCGATCGCAGTTTCGAGGGGGAACTTAAGGTGCAGGATGACAACCTGAAAATGAATTTTGCAGGGAAAGCCGATTTTGAAGGAAAAATTCCGGTATTCAATTTTACCTCAACTGTTGAAAAAGCCAATCTGGTGATTCTTGGTCTCGAAAAGGAGAGAAAGGTTGCAGATCTCAAGTTAAAGGTAAGTGCGAATTTCACGGGCGATCATATTGATAATGTCAATGGACAAATTGACCTGCAGAATTTTAAGTTTATCCGGGATAAAAAGACGCTTGAGATTCAAAACCTCGTACTGAATACTTCAAATAGTGCTGAAAAAAACAATATCACGCTGAGGTCGGATATTGCAGATGTTACCATCAACGGGAAATACCTTTTTGGCGAATTAGACCTAACTTTCAGGGATTACCTTCAGCATTTCCTGCCGTCGGCCAAACTACCCTTTTCGGACAGACCATCCACGGGTAAAAATGCTTTTCAATTCGACATCCGGATAAAAAAAGCTGAAGAACTGGGTAGTTTTTTTATCCCCGAGTTGATTGTAAAATCTCCTATAGTTCTTATTGGCAGCATTGATTCAGAAAAGAAAATTCTCTCACTTGACGGAACTGTAGATGAACTGCTTTTCAACCAGTACCGGGTAAGAGGACTGACGATGAATTCGAGGAATATCGGAAATAAATGGTTAATGAGAATTGGCACCAAAGATGCATTACTTGGAGGAAATCTTATGTTTGAGAATTTTTCAATAAATAACAGTCTCGTACGCGACAGCCTTAATACTGCCATCACCTGGAATAACAATTCTGATCCTACCTCCAGCGGAAAAGTTGATTTTCTGGGCATCTTTTCCAGAAACACAGAGGGAAAGAGTCTGGCCGACTTTTATCTCCGGCCTTCGAAGATCTGGGTGACCGACTCTTTATGGCAAATCGAAAAGAGTCATCTTCATATCGATACAACTTCAATCGCTATCGACAATTTTAGCTTCCATCATAATCAGGAACGATTTCGGATCTTTGGGAAAGTCACTGATAATACCTCGGATCAAATAAATGTTGAATTTAATCAGGTTAAACTTAGCAATCTCGATTTATTACTTGGCGAACAGATAGGAATATATGGCGAATTAAACGGAACAGTTTCTGTTGCAGATCCTTACCATTCATTTTTTCTCACCAGCAAGCTTAAAGTATTGGACTTTACATACCTTGAAAAGAATTTTGGCGATATTCTGCTCGATAATAGCTGGGATCAGGGTAAGTCGCGGTTAAACACTTCGTAGATACTTATGAAAGATTCGAAGGCTGGTCTGGAATTGAAAGGCTATTATATACCAGACAAAGATAGCATCGATTATAATGCTTCTTTCAGCGATTATCCGCTCGAATCGTTGCTCCCCATTTTACGAAGTTTCTCCAATAAAATAGAAGGTCTTGGAAACGGGCAAGTCAGCATCACAGGCAATCTCTCTAATCCCAAATTTAATGGTAAAGTTGCTGTAACCAATGCAAAAATCGGGATCGATTACACCAAAGTTGTTTATTCACTGAGCGATACGGTAAGATTTTCGGGTGACTCTATTATTTTCAAAAACATTACGATTTCCGATATCGAAAACAATACGGCCAGATTCAACGGAGTAATTACTCATAATCTTTTCAATCACATGACCTACAATATGTTTGCCAGTACAAGCAATATCATGGCATTGAATACAACGGGAAGCGACAATCCTCTTTTTTATGGTCTGGCTCATACCTCCGGAATGGTAAAAATTTCAGGAAAGATAGCCAGTATCCGATTGGATATGTCTTTAACCACAAAGCCTGGAACTCAGATTAATGTGCCACTCGAGAATCCCGAATCGGTAACGGAATACGATTTTATCAGGTTTGTAAATCCCGATTCCACTCTTCAAAAGAACAGGTCAATCAAACGGATCGACAATTCAGGGGGATTTGAGATGAACCTTGACCTTACTGCCACCCCCGATGCAAAAGTTCAAATGATCTTTAACTCCACAGTTGGTGATGCAATCAACGGATCCGGATCGGGTGAACTTAGGTTTAACTACGACAAGGAGGGCAATTTTTTCATGTATGGTGATTATGTGATCGATAAGGGAGATTACATGTTTACGCTTCAAAATGTACTGGTGCGGAATTTCAAGATTCAACAGGGCGGTCTCATTTCGTGGAATGGAGACCCATATGGCGCAATTGTTGATCTTGATGCAGTCTATACCTTGAAAGCGCCAGTCAATTATCTGTTGCTCAATTACAATCAAAGCGACAATTCGCGCAGGATACCTGTAGAATGCAAAATTAACCTATCTAAAAAATTACTAAATCCAGCTGTAAAATTCGATATCGCTTTTCCCACAGCCGACGAACGGACAAAAGATGAACTTCAGCAGTTTATCAGCACACAGGATGATATCAACCGACAAATGGTCTCTTTGCTGGTAATGGGACAGTTCTTCACACCGGAATATCTCAGGGGAAGACAAGATTTCCAGTCGAATACCGGAAGTTTAGTGGGATCAACAACTTCTGACATTCTTTCCAATCAACTTTCCAATTGGCTTTCGCAGATCAGTAACGACTTCGATATCGGGTTTAATTATCGTCCGGGCGATCAGGTAAACGCGAATCAAATGGAATTTGCCTTAAGTACGCAGATTCTCAACGATCGCGTAACTATCAATGGAAATATTGGAAACAACAGCAATTTACAGTCAAACATGACAAATCCTGTGGTCGGGGAGGTTGAAGTATTTGTAAAACTCAATAAATCAGGTAAATTGCAACTTAAAATCTACAATCGTGCCAACGATGACCTTATTTACGACACCTCTCTTTACAAACAGGGTATCGGAATCTCTTTCACTGAAGAATTCGATACATTGAGCGATCTGTTCAATCATTATCGTCCCAAAAAAGCACAAAACAAAGTCATCGTAAAGCAGGATTCTTTAAAGTGACTCGTCCTGACTGCCAATCCCCTTCACTCCATCCTATGTTTAGTATGCAATCCCGATTGATCGAAAGCCGACAGACAGTTTCCAATTATTTCGCCTACGTATTTCGTAATAGAACCGAATATTCATTCGGAATACCTATTTTTGCCAGAGTAGTTAATCAATCAGGAATTGAAACATATAACACTTTTAATACATATGTTAAATCTATTATTTATTCAGTGGGCACAAGGGGTTATCGAAACTTCCGACATTGCAGCAAAAACGACCAGAGCAGCTGTTGAACTTAGCTTCTTCGATCTGGCGATGAAAGGGGGCTGGATTATGATTCCAATCATTGCACTGGGCTTTGTAGCAGTTTATATTTTCGGCGAACGTTATTACACGATTCAAAAAGCGGCCAAAATCGACCGTAATTTTATGGATCAGATTAAGATGTTGATTCATAAAGGTAAAATAGATGAAGCTCTGATGTTATGTCGTTCAAACGATACCCCGGTTGCACGAATGATTGAAAAAGGGATTTCACGCATTGGACGTCCTTTAAACGATGTCAATACCGCTATTGAAAATGTAGGAAATCTTGAGATTTCGAAACTGGAAAAAGGTTTTCCGGCACTGGCAAGTGTTTCAGGCGGAGCCCCGATGCTTGGATTCCTCGGAACAGTAATCGGTATGGTACAGGCATTTTACAACATGTCAACCGCTGGCAGCAATGTAGATGTTTCAATTCTGTCAGGAGGGATTTATCTCGCCATGGTAACCACAGTTGCTGGTCTTATTGTAGGGATAACGGCTTATTTTGCCTATAATATCCTTGTCGCTAAAGTCGAATCTGTTGTCTTTAAAATGGAAGCAACAACTTCCGAATTTATGGATCTTTTACACGAGCCGGCCAAATAATTAAATTTCAACAAATTATGGCATTACGTAAACGAAATAAAGTTGAATCTGGATTCAGCATGGCTTCGATGACCGATCTGGTATTTCTGTTACTGATTTTTTTTATGATCACTTCAACCGTAGTAAGTCCTAATGCATTGAAATTACTTCTGCCGCAGAGTAGTAATCAAACCAATGCAAAACCCCTTACCACTATTTCGATCACCAAGGAACTCAATTTCTATGTCAACAATAACGGTAAACCAGTGAAGGTAAATTTCGCAGAGATCGAACCATTTCTGCGTAAAACTTTAGGAAATCAACCTGAGATGTATATATCTCTTCATGCCGAAAAATCGGTTCCGATCGAAGAGGTGGTGAAAGTGATGAACATTGCCAAACGCAATAAATACAAGATGATACTTGCCACCAGTCCTGAACGGGACTAATCAACACGAAAAAGAATTATCCGCAATGACACTTACCAATAGCCAGAAAACGGGAGTAATTTCAACTGTATTATTTCATGCGGTAGTGCTGTTGTTGTTGCTATACTGGGGATTTATCATGCCCTATCCGCCACCTAAGGAGGAGGGTTTTCTTGTCGATTTTGGAAACTCAGCTACAGGCTTCGGTTTAGAAGAACCTTCAGCAGCAGATGCCCCGGAAGCTATTGCGGCAGCTGAAAAAATTGTTCCGGTTGCCAAACCAGTTAACCGGCCTCAGAACACACCAAAAGTTGAGGATAAAGGAGATGAAGACCTGCTCACCCAGGATTATGAAAAGACAGTTGCTGTAGCCGCCCGTGCAAAGAAAAAACTGCTTGACGAAAAAAAAGCTAAACTTGACGCAGAACAAAAGCTAAAAGCGCGTGCTGAGCAGAAGCAAAGAGCCGAAGCACTCGAAATACAACGACTGAAAGCTGAGGAAAATCGAATCGCAACTGAAAAGGCGCAAAAAATCGGAGCAATTAATTCACGTGCTAAAAACGCTTTTGGTGGTGGCAAAACCGACAATGGTTCTCTAAGTACGGGCCAGGGAAATACATACGGCAATGGTAATCAGGGAAGCCCCAATGGTACTCCGGGAGCCAACCAATACGGACTTGGTGGTGGAGCAGGTAAAGGGCCTTCATTCAGCCTGGCCGGCCGTAATGCCCGATCGCTACCCAAACCCGCTTTCCCGGGAAATGAAGCAGGAATTGTAGTTGTGGAAGTCACTGTTGATAAATTCGGTAAGGTAACCAAAGCTATACCGGGAATTAAAGGTTCAAATACTGTCGATACCGATCTGCTTGAAGCTGCCAAAAAAGCTGCTTTAGCAGCTAATTTTAACACTGATCCAAACGCCCCTGCATTCCAAAAAGGAACAATTACCTATCACTTCGTACTTCAGTAGAAAAAGGAATCATGAGGCTGCTCCAAAAAGTAACCAATTTCCGGCTCTATGTCGTTTGGTGTGGGTAATCTGAAATTTGCACTTATTGCCGCTGGCGATTAGCCGCTTGCAACTGGCAGACTCGTTTACTAAAAAAAATCAGGTATCTTAACTTTTAAAGGATTAGGGTCAAATAGTTAGCACTATCATGCAAGCTGCAAGTTGCCAAAAGCCAGCTGCTTATTGCATAAACCATTTGAAAGCGGTTTGCAAAATTTACCCATACGATTTGTCATAGAGCCTCTTATCGCGATTGAATACCAATGACATTTGGAATTTTCCAGAAATGGTCATTATTATCGTTTGGGTAAGTCTTAGAAACGTAACTGCCAATCTTCGAAATAATTGTATCACCAGTTTGAATATAAAGACTTGCTTCGGGACCTCCTTCGAGATAAACAGTTGTGCGGATATCAGGGATAAAACGAATCAGAAAATCGATCATTTTCTGATGAGTATAAGGAGAACGCGTAAAAATAAAGTAGATATTACCAACTATATCCGTGGCACCAATCACCATGCTACACGCTTGTCCCGGACGTTTATCCCAGGCCATCTTCTTCCCATTACAGTCAATCATCCGCATTCCCTGACAAAAGGTCTTATAATCATGTCGGATAGACTCCCAATTATTGCAGGTAAGGTCGTACAACATCATCGGCGGATCTGATTTTATTTTCGGATTCATGGCCATCATGACATTATAATAGCTATTCATCTTTGAATTATTGGTATGGGAATAGTTTTTCAGATAACCTTTATTGGTTCTGCTGTTTCGAATGTTAAACATACCTGCATTCACTACCACATTCACGTCAAAATCTTTAGCCCATTGATCAGCTGGACGGTTCCTTTTCCCATGTTCTGATGAGCAAAGCATCCTGAAATTACAAAACCGGGGATCAGCCTTTAGTATAAAAATCCTTGAGTCGTTAAGAATTGATTTTTCAGGAGCATCGGGCTCCCAGTAAGATAAACCCCTTTGTAATTTGTGCCAATCAGGAACTGTATCCAGTTGTTCCTGCGCCCTCAACATAGATACAGGAGACATCAAAACGCTCAAAAGCAAAGGCAACATAATTCTTAAACCATTGCATTTTAAACGCCTATACATGATTCCAATCAAATTTACTCCGCTTAAACGGAAACAGATCGAATAGCTCGCCTGAATAGTAATATTCATAAGCGATAGTGCCAAAGGAATATGGTTTTCGATGAATCATCATGGTTGAGCCGCCAACTATAGGGTTTGCTTTAGGTAGCGAAACTTCGAATCCGATGTTATACAATGTGGCCAGAATTTCGGGGCGATCAGCAATAGGGAAACCGGCCCGCTCCCACTGCATTTTTATTTGCTTGATATTCAAAGCAGCATAAAGATAGGAGTAAAAATGGTTTTTATATGAGGTGAGTCTTTTAAAACGCTCATCCTCCATATTATTCGTTTGAAATTCAAGCAAATGTTCATATTTTTCTCCAAGATAGAAAACCGATTCCCGATCCTTCAGATTTCGTTCAATCATTTGGGCAGTCTGAATTTTAATCCCGGTTACCCCCAAAGAGAAAGTTGACTCAACAGATAAAATTTTCAATGGTCCGATCCATTTTTTATAAGCTTCACGATCGGAATTGAAAAGCCGGATTTGTTCACCCACGAGCACAGCGACAATCAGACGTGGTTCAACATCTGTGAGGTTGGAAACAGAATCAATTAACGGTTTATCTTTAGCGACTGCTAATTTAAAATCCTCCCATTCAGCAATATTCATCCATTCGAAAACACTTCCACTGTTCCTTTGACTGCCAACTTTGGAGTTCTTAACATCAAATTCTTTTATTTCAGCATTATATCCCTTATTATCCTGCATATACAAATTCACAGCGCCAACCATCCGCTCTGCTTCAGGAAGATTGTGACTTTTGAGATATGCATTCAGGATAAAGAGTGAGTTTTCGGGATAGTATTTATTTAAAACCAGTACATTGTGAAAAAAAGTAGCCTCCTTGTTATTCACAATGCTACTGTCGTTTGTATCCGATTGTCCATATTTGTCTTTGAGTTCCTGAAAATAACGATCGTTATAATCTACGGCACCAGGATCATCGGTAACATGCAATTTTACGGCGAAAAAGGCGGTGGTCAGAAAAAGGCCGATCAGGGCAAAAACGACTATAAATCCATAACCAAAATACCTGAAACAATTGCTAAAAACGCCCCTGTTTGAATCTAATTTCATTACGTATGAGAAATCTCATTTTAAAAGTTGGCCAAAAGTAGAACAAAGGGTCCATTTTTATTCACATAAATGCATTTTTCATTCAGATCGACCAGTTAAATAACGTTAAGGATACATATTGTGTTTTTTATAAGTTGAAAATACATATTCTCCTGTTTTAAAACTTTTAGAAAATTTTTAATTTGTTTCATTCTAATCAAAATCAATCATTGCCTTCATTACACCATCCCGATATTCGGTCACGAGATCAAAGGCAGCTTTTGTTTGGGCAAAACTGAAACGGTGTGTGGGCATTTTGTCAACATTCACCTGTTTATTTTTCATTAACTCAAGAGCCTCTTCAACCGAATGATTTTGTCTTCTGATACTCTGAATACAAATCTCTTTTCGGCGTAATAAATCCACATTAAAGCTCCAGCGATCGAATTCGGGGATTCCAATGACCATCAGTTTTCCTCCGGGTTTTAGAATTTCAATCGCCTGATCCATAGCTTCCTGTTTTCCGCAACATTCGAAGACTACATCAAGCAACAACGGCTCTGTGTCTTTTATTTCGCTGACTACATCATTTTTAAGCGGATTTCCGGTCCAGGTTGCGCCACAAGCTTTTGCAATTTGAAGCCTTTCTTCTATCAAATCGGTAACGAATATTTTTTTAGCTCCTTTTGCAATAGCAGATAAAATAACGCTCATTCCGATCGGTCCGAATCCAAGGATCCCGATTGTCGCCCCTTTCATTGGAATTGATTGATTAACAGCATAAACTCCGATAGCTAGTGGCTCACTTATCGCTGCTTCAGTATAGGTCATGTTATCTCCTATTTGGAAACAGCTGTTTTCGGGCATTACAATATACTCTGTCAGACAACCAGCTGCCTGACCGGGACACCCCAAAAAGCGAAGTTTCCGGCAGGTGTGGGGACGATTAGCTTTGCATTGGTCACACTCGCCACATGGCATGGCCGGTTCAATGGCAATCCTATCTCCTGGTTTAACCTGTGTTACGGCAGAACCAACCTTTATCACCTCACCAGCCCCTTCGTGTCCGACCGGAAAAGGATATTGCACAACCTGACTTCCTATTTTTCCTGAGGTGTAGTAATGAACATCTGATCCGCAAACGCCTACTACCTTCATTTTTATCAATACATCAGTATTGTTTGTGATTTCCGGCATAGGAACATCCTGCATTTCCATCTGCCTGATACCGGTTAATACCATTGCTTTCATAATGCAAATATTAAGTCCAAGTTTATTGTATAATATAATGTCAGTTACAAAGATATACTTTTTGATCAGGGTAGCCAGTCTCTGGTATTCTGATCCAGGTAAAAACTAGTCAATCGTAGTATTTTGGAGTGCTTTTGGCAGTTGAAATAATGTCAATTCTCTATAATCTATCAAATGGTGCAATTTGTGCAAATCATGAATCATTTTGTATATTGACAGGGCTGAATTACTCTATATCTTTGTTGTGGAGATGAAACCATTTCGGGAAAGTGATCCGGATCGTTTTGGAACCAGCAAAAAACTAAAATTTAAAATAAAATCATAAATATTTTTGTTATAACTTTAAAAAAACAATGTGAAAAGTACATCATTCCTGGCTTTTGATATCGGTGCCACCAGTGGTCGTTCCATACTTGGAACGCTTGATAATGACAGACTTCAGATGAAGGAACTGACCCGTTTCCCGAATCAGATGCTTCAAATAGGTAATCACTTTCATTGGAATATTTATTCCTTATTCGAACATTTAAAAGCCGGGTTAGTTGCTTCCAAAAAAGAAGGTGTTAAAATTTCTTCTATCGGCATTGACACCTGGGGTGTTGATTTCGCCTTAATTGCCAAAGACGGTTCTGTGTTGGGTGCTCCTTATGCCTATCGCGACCCGCACACGGACGGGATGCCCGAAAAGTACTTCGGAATTGTTCCTCGTAAAAAGGTATATGATCTTACAGGAATTCAGGTAATGAATTTCAATAGTTTATATCAGTTATTTGCATTAAAACAAGCAGATAGTTCGCTTTTGGAAGCTACTTCAGAAATTTTGTTTATGCCCGATGCGCTTGCCTATTTACTTACCGGCAATAAAGTTGTAGAATATACGATTGCTTCCACATCTCAAATATTAAATCCGCGTACAAAACAGTTTGAATCGCAATTGCTGGAAGCGGCAGGTGTTTCACCTTCTATTTTAGGCAAAATTGTAATGCCTGGCCATGTGGTTGGCACATTAACAGATGTGCTGGCAGACGAAAGTGAATTAGGCAAAGTGCCTGTCATTGCTGTTGCCGGACACGATACAGCCTCGGCAGTAGCAGCAGTACCGGCAGAAAATGAACGTTTTGCGTATCTTAGTTCAGGCACATGGTCGCTAATGGGCATTGAGGTTAAGGATGCAATTATCAACGATGAGACTTACGCTCTCAATTACACGAACGAAGGTGGCATTGAAGGGACAACCCGTTTTCTCAAGAATATTACCGGAATGTGGTTGCTCGAACAATGCCTCAAGGAATGGAAAAAAGAGGGCATTAGCTATGCCTATGAAAAATTGGTCAAAATGGCTGAATCGGCCCCTGCTTTTCAGTCATTGATAGACCCCGACCACACTTCATTCGCTAACCCGGTAAGTATGACCAAAGCTATAACTGATTATTGTGTGACATCCGGGCAAACTGCTCCTTCAATTCATGCCGAATATGTACGCTGTATTTTCGAAAGTCTGTCGCTCAAATACAAGAGTGTATTGGAAAAATTCATCCAACTGGCACCATTCCCCATCGAAAAACTACATGTTATTGGCGGTGGCTCCAAAAACCCTTTACTCAACCAGTGGACTGCCAATGCTATCGGGATACCAGTATTGGCAGGACCTTCGGAGGCTACTGCCATCGGCAATATTATGATTCAGGCCAAGGCTGCTGGTTGCGTTAATTCTTTAATTGAAATGCGCCAAATCATTCGCGACTCTGTTCCACTCGAAGAGTTTATACCGGAAAATAAAAGCGAGTGGGAAAATGCTTATGAGAAATTTCTAAAAATCGTAAAATATACCTCCTCAAGACCCTTATAAAGTCAGGAGAAAGAAAAATCATAAAGAAAGAAAATCAGTTAATTTTACATACTCCTCTTATTCCCTTACCTTCGGGAAGGTTGTGGCGGGGTTTAACAACAAAAACAATCATGAAAGACACACAAATCAATCAGGCTTTTGAATATGCAAAAGCTCGTTACAGTGAATTAGGTATTGATGTGGAAAAAGCTGTAACCCAATTAGACAAATTATCCATTTCGCTGCATTGCTGGCAAGCGGATGATGTATCCGGATTTGAAAATGGGGATGGAGAACTCACCGGTGGTATTCAGGCAACTGGTAATTATCCTGGTAAGGCCAGAACAATGGCAGAACTTCGTTCCGACATAGATAAAGCGATGTCATTGATTCCCGGCGAACACCGTGTCAATATCCATGCTTTTTATGGTGATTTTGGTGGCGAATCAGTCGATCGTAATCAAATTGAGCCAAAACATTTCCAAAGCTGGATTGAATGGGCAAAAAATAATGGTTATAAACTTGATTTTAACTGTACTTGCTTCTCTCACGAAAAATCGGCTGACGGGTTCACCTTGTCACATCGTGATCCTGCTATCCGCAAATTCTGGATTGACCACGTAATTCGTAGTCGTAAGATAGCTGAAGAGATGGGTCGTCAATTAGGTTCAAAGTGTATTCACAACATCTGGATTCCTGACGGATCGAAGGATATAACTGTAGATCGGTTGCTTTATCGCAAAAATCTGAAAGAGTCGCTGGATAAAATTTTCGAATACAAAACCAACGACAATTATATGCTTGACAGCATCGAATGTAAATTATTTGGTATTGGAAGCGAAAGCTATGTAGTTGGCTCACATGAATTTTACATGGGTTACGGAGTTGCCAACAACAAAATGATCACGCTTGACTCTGGTCACTTCCATCCAACAGAAGTTATATCAGATAAAATTTCTTCATTGTTACTTTTTGCCCCGGAAATTATGCTTCATGTTAGCCGTGGTGTGCGCTGGGACAGTGATCACGTAGTGATTCTAAATGATGAATTGCAGGCACTTTCACAAGAAATTATTCGTGCCAATGCCCTCGACCGCGTACACGTCGGTCTCGATTATTTTGAGGCATCTATCAATCGTATAGGGGCTTATGTAATTGGTGTACGTGCAACTCAAAAAGCATTTCTTCAAGCTTTATTGGAGCCGATTAAACAATTGCGTGCACTTGAAGCTAACGGTCAAAACTTTGAGCGCCTCGCCCTGCTCGAAGAAGCAAAATCATTGCCTTGGGCAGCTGTTTTCGATTATTATTGCATGAAAAAAGGCGTTGTAGCTGGTGAGGCTTACATTGCCGTTATTCAACAATACGAAAAAGATGTAACAAGCAAACGATAAAAATAAAAAGTAAGGAGTTATGAGATATAATTGATGAGTCATTAAACTTATCGGTTATAACTCATATTCACAACTTATAATTCATAATTTATAATTTATAACTAACAACTTTACAAACGTGAATACAATAATCGGATTATTTATTATCGCTTTAGGGAGTTTTGGTCAATCGAGTTCTTATGTTCCTATCAAAAAGGTAAAAAATTGGTCTTGGGAGAGTTTTTGGTTAGTGCAAGGCATATTTGCCTGGCTATTTTTCCCCCTTCTGGGTGCACTATTGGCGGTATCCGCAGGGAGCAGTCTGTTAGATATTTTGTCTGCCGGAGATGGATCAGCTTTTAAAGTCATTGGATTTGGTGTGCTTTGGGGTGTGGGCGGCCT
>JAPLDR010000083.1 GCA_026391655.1 Bacteroidia bacterium
ATATTTATTTAAATTATATTTATAGTAGTATATTAATAAAATGCATTTAAAATAATCTTAACTCAAAGTTTCCAGTATTTTTTCGTGGACAAATTGAATTTCATCATTATCGTACCGTTGATCAATAGGAATTGGAACCATATATTTGGATAATAATGCTTCAAAGCTGTTTTCAGGCACAAAATTTAAAACATAATTCCACCATCTGCCTGTATAAATTTTACTTTTATTTAGTTTTTTAACTAAATCAGCATCTTTCAATACAAGTGGATAAACCATGGGAACATTGGATTCATCTAAAAATTTGGTCGTATCAATCAAATTCATATCACAATACAATTGATGTGCCAGAAAAAAATTCTCTATTCTCTTAAGTCTTATTTCCTCATAATCAATATTACGAAGAAGAAAATAAGTTAATTTTGACATTCTCAATACATCAGAATTATCAATCCGATGTTCATTTTTCATTCTTTCCGGGTAAGAAGCACTACACCCTAATTCAATTCTTTTAAACAAAAAATTTGAAGTTTCAGATGACAAATCCTCCTGATATTCCTCCAAATATTTATCTGCTTTATTACCGATTAAATAACAACCATCCGGGACACCAAAAAATTTTCTTGGAGAATAGACATTCAAACATTCTTCAAATGGAGCATTGTAAAATGCCTGACAATTATCAATGATCACATTTTTAAAACGAGAGGCTATACCTTTCAAGTGTTTTTGCCCTAATATTCCAAAATAATTTACGACTAATATAGCTGAATCAGGAATGATGTTTTCAACCAATGGCTCAAAATTTTCCGTTATGCTGTAGAATTTTAAGTTAATATTTTTAGCATCTAAAAATCTCTTTACAGATTCACATTGGTAGAATGGAAGATAGATTGTTGTGCAATTTAATACCCTTAAAGCATGATAAATACCACCACGTGCAGCATTCAATCTTGCAATACTCCCTTCATGATAATACTCGCCTGCATTTTTTAAATCCAATTCAATAAAACTACCAATTTCCATGTCATTAACGGTTTTGCTGCTTAAATACCTGATTCCAATCGAAACCGCAGTTCATCAAAAAATCAATAATTGAAATATTTGGTTGAAAATTACCATATTGCTGTGTATATTCAAATGGGGTAAATGTTGAATACCTTAATTCAATCCCTCTTTGAGTAAAATTTTCCTCCAACTGGTAAGCTTTTGCCCCGGTACCGGAATAGTAAACATCACCTTTTAGAGCTTCAACAATATCCAAAACTTTTTTTTCGCGTTTAGAAGTGATAACTAAATTGGAAGAAAAGACAAATTCAGTGTTGATCCTTAACGATTTACAAATACTCACAATAATACTTGAATTTAATACAGCAATATTTGGGTAGTCCCGAAGCAATAATTCAGAAAGGAATGGATAAATAGTATCGAAAAACTTCGTATTGAAATAGTTGGCTTCAATAGCTTTCAAGTGTTTCGCTTTCCAATTCAATTCATCTTTCGTTCGTACCTCATTGATAAGGTCACCAAGACTTTGCTGAACCGGAATTTTAAGCCTTAGTGAACCTTGTGTAGTCTTTATATAATGCCAGTTATGCATACCTTCATTAGAGAATTGCACATCATCCAAAAACACAAAAACATCAGATTGGGCAATTTTATAAAAATATCCCAGCCACGGTATATAGTTAGGTTGATGAATTGATACTCGCCTCATTACAAATCTATTATGTTGATCTCTAAAATGGATTGAATTATTCGGATTTATCTTCTTTGCTAATTTTCCTTGCAATTACTACAATTCCTGGTGTATAGTTTAACAATCCAAATGAAAAGATTCTCAATAATTGTGAAAACCTATAAAAATTTCTAATCCTGGTACCTTTGTTTTTTCCTTTTTCAATATATGTTATTTTGAGAATTTCAAAGCCATTATTTTGAAGTAAATAAGAAATACTTTTTTTGCTGTAACCTATCGTATGATCACCTAATATAATACATGTTTTATTTCGTAAAATAAGCTTGTTCCATTTAACTAACCAATTTCTATTTGATACCCTGAGAATTATTAAACCATTTTTTCGAAGGATTTGATACAATTGTTGTAATAAAACCTTCGGTGTTTGGGTATAATAAAAAGAATCAATTAAACTTACAACATCAAAAGTCAATTCTGCAGGTAAGTCAACAATCATTTTGTATGATTCCAATCCTTTTGACCGAGCAAAATTTCGACTTTCATCTGAGATTTCAATTCCATAACTCTTTATTTTTTTATCCTTCAAAAAACCAACAAAATGGCCGAATGAAGAACCAAAATCTAACCAATTTTCAGGGGAGTTATTGTATTGTTTTAATAAAGAATAGATATATTTAAAAAAGCTTATCCGATTTTTGAAATCAGTCTCTTCGTAAGTGATTTGATTATAGCCACTGGTATATTTTGAATCATGATAATATAGGTCAATTCCTTTAATATAGCTATTGCATCCTTTACAATAAAAAATTGGAACATAAAAGTCTGATTTGCCTTCAAGATGATAAATTATCTGACTAAAATTGGTAGCTATTTCATTACAAATGGGACAAATCAAATCAGATTTTGTATTCATGATAAATAAAATTGATTTATAAAATAGTAGGATTTCTTATGTATTTAACGATTTTACTAAAATAGTGATTTCAAGGATTATTCGATATAGTATAAATATTATCTGTTTTAAAAAATGTTATTAGTGACGCAATAAATAGTTTTAAATCCAGCTTGAATGAAAGGTTTGTAACATATTCTATATCTATCGGTATATTAATATTCCAGTCATGTACTTCACGGCAACGGATTGCGGCTAAACCACTGATCCCTGGCTTTACCAAAAAACGTTGGCGTTCGAAGTCAGTATAATCTTCATACTTTTTGGGATAATTTACAACCGGAGGTCTTGGCCCAATAAAACTCATTTCTCCTTTTAAAATATTAATAATCTGAGGGATTTCATCAAGGCTGGTCTTACGAATAAATTGACCTACCTTTGTTATTCTGGGGTCGCTTTCCATAGTATTTCTGGTTTTGTAATTTGAATCACTTCTCATTGATCGAAACTTAATTACTTTGAAAACCTTCCCGTTTTTACCAAGGCGGTTTTGCAGGAAAAATACAGAACCTTGTGAATCTATTTTAATTGCAACTGCGATAATAAATAAAATTGGAGAAAGAATTACAAAAGCAAACATAGCAATTATCCAGTCCAGAATCGGCTTAATGACTGATTTGTACATAATCTATAAATTAAACTAAATTAGTTGATTCCGTAACTTCAACCAGACTTTTAGGATTTAGAAATTTTGCAACATTTTTAATGGTATATAGCTGCGAAGCTTTTAATGCATTGGTGCTGAGTCTTTTACAATGTTCTGTATTGTTAGCCAAGTGTTCAATATATGTAACTATTCCCTCTTTATTCTCTGGTGCAAAACAACAACCAATGTCATGTCTTTCGATGAGTTGATGCAAATCAGAGCTTTGATCCGTAATACCTAAAATCGGTGCACCTACTGATAATAAACTATACAATTTGCTTGGAATGGCCAGCTTTGATGCACCTTTGCCTAATGTTACTACTGCAAGGTTAGCTGCTGATAAAGTAAAAGGTAACTGACTGGCATCCTGCCATGGCAATATAAGACAATTCCTAATTCCTTCCTTTTTGACTTTATTTTCAAGTCGTTTTTTATGGGCACCACTTCCAATAATCACAATTACAATATCATCCCTATTTATTGTTTTTGCCACATCAGCCAATACTTCCACTTCATTCGAAACACCAATATTGCCTGAATATAGAACTACGAACTTACCAGTCAAGTTATGTTTTGTGATAAATGGATTTTTTTCAACAGGCAGGGGTTTTAAAAATTCGTTGTCTGTCCAAATGGGTACTACTGTTACAGGTCGTTCTCCAGCATAAGGTTTCAATGCCTCTTTCATTCCCTCAGTTATCGTAAAAATATTTTTTGCCCGGCCAAACACAATGCAGTTGGCCTTCTTCCAAAGCCTGATAATAGGTGAGCTTTTCTTCAGAAAACCCAATTCGGTTAGAGCATCGGGATAGACATCGAAAATAAGGAGTGAAAAGGAATTTCGCAATGCCAAAGGAAGCAAGGGAGCAAAGGGTGGATTGGAAACGATGAATAAATGAGCTTTACGATATTTAAACCAAATAAACCAAAGGATTTGGATTGTTCCCAATCCCCATGTAAAAATGCGCTTTAAAGGTGTTTTGTTATTGTATCGGATTATCTTTTGCCTTTTTACCTGATTATTAAGTGGATGATTGCGCTCGACCATTAGTCCTGATACGATTACACATTGACAACCTGTTTCAGCATAGGCATTCACAATATCGACCATCAAATAACCCGAGGACTGGTTAATAAAAACCGTCATTTTAATCATCTAATTTTTAGTAATTTTCCAAAAAAATATTCTGGCTCACCCTTTGTTTCCTTTAATCAAATCGCCTAATTCCACACTTGTTAAAAACTCTGCATCAGGCCATCTTAAAATTATATTTCTCAGAAGCTCTCCCAATGCTTTCAACCCTTTGGAGCGGTTTTCGGGGTGAATATATCCAATATAATTGACACGGTGTGTGCTTACTATTGCAGGTTTGTGCCAACGAAATGCTATATCAATTTCGTGCAAACAATCATTTACCCAATCTTTTCCAACCCATTCATTGCTGACGGGTTCAAAAAAGCAGTTTCTGGTAAGATATATTTGTCCTATTCTGTTGCGTTTACCCAGCCAGCTGATTTTTTTTACATATTTACCATTTCCCACAGGTTCATGGTAAACTCTGCCGCTATTTACAAATTCAATTCCACAGTCCTTTAGTATTGTCTCAATCTCATGATTTCCCGGACTATTGGGGGGAACAAAATAGCGGGCACGGTATCCACAAATTTCCTCGAACAATTTTGTGCCTGTGTAAATCACATCTTTTAAATAATTTGTGTCGGATGGAAACTCAATATCAAATGCGGCTAAATGATCCGGAACTTTTTCACAATTGAAACCATTTGAAAGGCCAATAACACCATGGTCAAAGGCAAAGTGCAGGGATTTATTCCCTGTTTGCAAAGCTCGCATCCATCTTTGTACGTTCAGATGTTCCCTTCCATGAAAAACGGGAACAAACAATCGTTTTTGAATCCCTTCTTTCCAAAGTTCCGCAACCCGATCGTGAATAGGGTAATGTTTACACGTTTCTGTAAATGGTTCGTATTCATACTTTGAAAAACCATTTGCTTTGATTTTCTCAAAATCAGGATTTGCAACTACACAGACAGCTGTGAATACAGGATTTTTTCCATTGCTGTCTTTATATTTTGTAATAACGTCAAAAAGCAGTTCGAGATCCAAATTACTTTCCAATGCGTCATTGGCAATGAAATGACTATTGTTTACATTAACTCCAGCCATTAAAAAAGCATTATATGCCTCCTTACTGGCCATTCTCACACTTCCCCAGTCATCGCTCTCTAAAACAATAATTTTTTGTTTTGTTGTCCAACCAGGAATGTTACGGAGGTGTAATTTGAAATTTTGCATTATGCAATTTGAGTTTTCTTTTAATCATTTAATTTCAGTAGTGTTTTGTATAATGCTAAATATTCCCGATAACGATCTTCTTTGTCAAACAACGTAACCACTCTTTCGTAACATTTATCGGAATAGAAATTCTTTCCGTTATGACAAATTTGCAATATGCCCTGATATATTCCATTTATATCTCCTTGTTCGACAACAATTCCAGTATTGGCATTTATTGCTTCGGGACTACCACCTGTATTATAGGTGATTACAGGCGTTCCACAAGATAAAGCTTCTAAGTTGGTTGTTGGAAAGTTGTCGGCATAAGTTGGATTAACGAAAACATCTGCGGTTGAATATAAATCGGCAAGTTCTTCAACATTTTCCGTACGAGGTATCACAATAATATTTGAAGGGATACTTTTAAACCTTTTTCTTTCGAGTCCAACTAAGACGATTAATTCATTTTCTGAAATCAGACCGTTCAATTTGATAAAATCATCAAGCCCTTTTCGCTTATTCCAGAGATTAGCTACACCGAGTATAATCTTTTTGTTGGATAGTCCGTATTGTTTAATTATTGAATCATTTTTAATATTAGGTTTGAATATGTTTAAATTGACTCCACTCCTTATTACTGTCATTGGAAAGTCCTTTAAGAAAGATCGTTTTACTATATCCTGAAGCCAGTATGAATGAACAATTAAATGCATATTGCTAACCGAATTAAAGAGCATTTTTTTTCTTTTAAAATTATTGACAGAATTATCAATTAAATAACTGCTTGGATAGTTATGCATTGAAGGACAACAATAGCAGAAGGTTTTATATCTTACGCAAAGTTCATTATTTAGAAAAGTACAATGTCCTGTAAATGCCCAACAGTCAAAAAGTGTCCAAACAGTTGCTATATTTGTTTTTGACAAGTAGTTAAATAGAACTTCTATATTAAGATAATAACCATGTAAATTGTGCAATCCAATAATATCTGGTTTTATTCTATCTATTTGTTTTATAAGTTTATAAGTTGACTCTTTTGATGCAAACCCATGATTGTCAAATAGACGTGATTCTATACCATGTATTTTTTGATCCCAGTTATTTCCGATTTTAATCAATTTTGAATTACTTGGGCGATTGCCACGCCCATAGGCAATATAGCTCTCATGACCTTCATCTATTAACAATTGACCAATTTCCTCTGCTATTCGCCCGGTGCTGCCCGTATTAACGGAGGTATTGATTTGGAGAATTTTCATTAATGCTGTAATATAATTGAATAAAATTTTTCGCCAATTGATTCGACTGAAAATTTTTCAATACTTTTACTTGCAGCCAAAGCCATTCTGATTCTTGCTGATTCGTCTGACATTAAAAGGCTTAATTGCTGTTCAAATTTTTCAGCATCAAATAAAGGAACCAAAAACCCATTATAGCCATTATCAATCATTTCAGCCGGTCCTGCCACGCAATCAAATGCAACTACGGGTAATGCTGTTGACATTGCTTCACCGATAACATTCGGAAAACCTTCGGAACTTGATGTAAAAGCAAATATTTTGCTTTTGAGGTAATAATCATCCACGTTAGATAGATTTCCTGTTAAGACAACCTGATCTTCAACATTCAACTCTCTGATCTTTTCAGACAAACGCTCCATTCCTTTTTGTTTGATGGCATTGCCCCCGACAATCACTAATTTCCAATCCGGATTTCCTATTTTAAGGAAAATATCAATCAGTAAATCATGATGTTTCGTTGCAATTAATCTGCCTACTGTAAGCACAATATTCTCTCTTTTTAAATTCCCGAATTTAGTCTCAATTCTTCGTATTGGATTTCCAATTACCTGAATATTCGTATGGTGAAACTGGTTCCAATAAATATCTTTAGCTATTTGAGTTTGAGCGATCACTCCGGCTGCCTTCGGATATAGCCAACGTCGAAGAACATTGTGAATTCTTCCAAGACTTTTATTTGGTTGGCAACGATCTGAAACAAATAATGGATATTTCAGGCCAAACAATGCCAATAAAACAAAACTATTCCAATATTCTCCAAAACTTAAAATAGAATTAGGATTAATCTTTTTTATCGTGTGCCTCAGATAGATCATACGTTTTAGTGTATTCCATTTTCGTTTTTTATTATCAAATTCCCAATCAGGTTGATGAATAACCAAATTATGTGGAAGAGGATAAAAGATTTCCGGTTTCATTCCATACATTACAAGATAAACTTCTACATTAAGTTTCTGACAAAAATAACCGACTAACTCAGACATTACGCGTTCCATTCCACCAGCATGAAGAGAAGGGATAACTAAGCAGATTTTCTTTTTATTCATTAATTGGCTTCTATTTTTTTTACTATAAGCTCTACCATCCACGCCTGTGGATTAAAAGAACCGTTGTGCCATTTCATATCTTCTGTCCAGTATCCAACACATGGGTCGTAGCCTGACACTGAGAATCCATAATTGATTTCTACGACCAAAGGTTTTCCATTTCGATATACAAAATCAAAAGCTAAACACTGTGTGTGTAGTTTATTGGCAATATCAAACGAAAGTTTAATCGTTTCTAAATCGAAAAGCTCTTTTTCATAAAGGATTTCGCCACTGCCAGATGCCCGAAAGTCGTTCTTCCTAACCATTCGTTTGATGGCAAAGGCTTTCTCATCTATTACAATCACTCGTATGTCACTATCATTGTTTGAAATAAAATCTTGAAAATAGATGTATCCTTTTTCTTTACCGTGCATTTTTGCAAAATCTGTTGTATAGAAAAGCCGGATAAATCCTTTTAATACATCAAAGAGTGTAGTTTTTCCATTCCTGAATATTCGGATCCTCTCTTTTAGATTCGACCAGCCTTCATATTGACTAAACCCGTTACCGAAAGCTTTATTAATCAGGTTTAATGCATTACTTTTTTTTCTTGCCAATCGAACATTGGCAGATCCTGCCCCACCACGTAGTTTAAAAACTTTTGGAAAAGTGGTATGATCAGCCCATTCGAGTGCTTCTTTTTTTGTGTAAAACACATAAGAAGGAACTAATGGGGCTCCAATCGCTTCCAGCAAATATTTCTGACCCACTTTATCATCAAAGTGCCAGGCTGTTTCAAAGTCGGGAAATACCTGTTTCCCGGATGCTTTCACTGAATAAACCAGTTGCTTGGCAAAAAGTACATCTTTATGACTGGCATGATGAAAATGCCACATTAATGCATCACAATCCACCAGCTGGCGAATGATGTCCGATTTGTAGCAATCGACTATCTTATACGGAATATTTTGAGCTTCGCAATATGTGATCCAACGATCACTAAATGAGCCTTTGCTGTGGTGTACGGCTATTTTCATTTTGATAATATTTTTATAATTATATCACGATGAGCTTCACACCTTATTAAATTCAACAATAATTTTCTTTTTTTTTTCGATAATAATGAAGGGAGCAGATTCCGATTTCGAAGTGCATGGATATATTTATTCGAATATGGTTCTAAAAACGATTTATACATCTTAGTCACACGATTACAGTAGTCATCAAAACTATTTTTTAATTCTATTTCGTCAGCAATGATTTTATTATACTTATTGATTTTTGAAAAGAAATCATTTTTTGCAGGTTCTTTCATCAGGTGAATGCCAACATTTGTATTATTTTGATAGAACGGTATCAATTCAAATTTCAACCCAACCTCGCTAATTTTTAATAAAACAGCCATTCCTTCGCACCAAAGTTCAGAACGATTTGTTGTATGATCAAAAACAAAGTTACCTAAACTATAGAAAATCGGTTTCTCGTTATATAACTCATAACCACTAACACAGTGAGTATGATGGCCTATTACAGCATCTGCAGTACATTTCATGACCCCCATGGATGATTACGAAAATATAATCTGCTGATTGTTTTGCCTTTTGAATATCATAGTAATTTTGAATAGGATCTAAAGGTGCAGCTCCATAACTATCATTGGCTGTTGTTCCAAATTCATTTTCAGCTATGTTTAATATTGCGATTTTCACACCTTTAATCAGTTTATAAAAAATACGCCTTGCTTCAAGATTATTATTACCTGCTCCTGTATATTCAATTGAATAAACTGCACAACTATCTATAGTATTTTTTAATCCTTCCTCGCCATAATCAAGGATATGATTATTTGCTAATGTCACTAAATCGAAACCTGCGCTTTTCAAAATCTTCAACGCACTCGATTGTACCTTCAATACAGGTCCATATTTTGCAATGGGTTTATTCGTTTGAGTTGCAGGGGATTCAAAGTTAGTTATCGACAGATCAGCCTTTTGTATAAAAGGCAATAAATCATTGAATATTAACTCAACCTGATTTTTGTCCGAAAGCTCTTCGATTCTGTTGATTGGACAATAATCTCCTGTAATAAGGATGGATGCTTCTTCATTCATTCTGTTGCACAAATTAAATTACCCAATTTATCAGAAGTCATAAATTCAACATTGGGCCATTTCTTAACAATACCCGATAAAAGGAAATAAAATGATTTCAAGTTTTTCGATCTATTTTTCTCATCCATCTCTCCGATAAAATTAAGTCTATGTGCAGAAATTATGGCCGGTTTTTTCCAAAAAAAGGCTAATTGAATATTCCGCATACAACTGTCTACAGGATCAGATTGCTGAGATAATGTTGGTTCAAAAAAACAATTTCTTATCAAATATAATTGACCTAAATGATTGCGTTCTCCTAAAGTATGCCGAATCGATAAATTTTTATCGCTTTGAAGATTGGGATGCGATTGTGAACGAACTCCCTGAATATATTTTACACCGTTATCAATCAGAATTGGCAACAAGCCATCTCCCCATATATAATTTGGGGCTATAAAGGATTCTGATTTGTAGCCATATATTGATTCAAATAAGACTAATCCCGATTTCAGAATTTTTTGCTTTTCAATTTGGTCTGAATCACTGTCATAATCCATAGCCGCTAAATAACTTTTGCGTTTTTCCGTTGTGATATTTGTGCTGAGTCCAAATAATCGATGTTGAAAAGCTAAACGAGTCTCAGGCAATTGATTTTGCAATGCGAACATCCATCGACTTACATTTAGGTGTTCTCGGCCATGAAATTGCGGGTAAAAGATTTCATTCTTTATCCCTTCTTGAATCAATTGAAAGCTTTTCGCATGATTAGGATATCGTTTATATGTTTCTGCAAAAGGCTCAAAATAATATTCTTGAAACCCCGATTTTTCTATCTTTTCAAAATCGGGATTTGCAATAACACTATTTGCAGTAATAATCGGATATTTTCCATTTTTATCTCTTCGCGAAGTCAACACTTCATAAAGTGCAGTAATATCTGATTCAGACTCTAATGAGTCAAAACTATTGTAAGAACATTTATCTACTTTAATACCTTTTTTTATTAAAGTATCATAAACCTCTTTCGATGGCATACGAATACTTCCCCAATCGTCGCTTTCAATCACAACAATTTTGCGATTAGTACGCCAGCCCGGAATATTCAGGAAATTACGTGTGAAATGTTTCTTTAAATTGATAAACATTTTTTTGATTGAAATATTGAATAAATACTTTTCCAAATTGAAAGGGAGGCATTTATCTGTTAAATACTTCTTAAAAAGTGTTGTTAATCAATTGAACCAGTTAAAAATGAACTTAATCTTTTTCCATGATTTTTGTAATTAAAGTGCTTTAATGCAAGCATTCGTCCCCGTTCTCCAATCGCTTTAGCCTTATCAGAATTTTCCAGAATGAAAATAATTCTCTGGGCAATTGCTTCCGAATCATTTGGTTCAACAAGAAATGCATTTTCTCCATCTGTGAGGTATTTAACCATTTCGCCTGAATTAGAAGCAATAACCGGAACACCAGCAATTAGATATTCACCGAGTTTGGTTGGGAAATTGTAATCATTCTGAAAATTTTCTGGTCTGTTTACAATTGCCATAGTGCAGCATTTCCTATAGCGTTTAAGTTCCTCTTCATTAATTGGTCCGGTATATATAACTCTTTCTTTTAGTCCATTCTTTGATAGAATAGTGTCGATCTCTTTTTGTTGCGGTATTTTACTTTTTGTCCCTGTAATAATAAACCTAATATTACGATCAGTTTTTGATGATGCCTTTACAAATGCTTTAAAAACCGAAATAATACCATCTTTTTGCTCATAAATTGAACCTGTATGTATAATAAATGGGTCAGTTTCAGGAAAGGCGTCTTTTAAAGATAAAGGGTATTCAACTGCTTCAACCAAAATGGGAATTTTCAGTACAGTAGCACTTTTCTTTTTATAGTTTGAAACCAATTGCTCCAATTTATCTGAAATAACAACAAATCCATCGACTAGGCGAAAAACTGTATTAAACAACATCCACCTATTGCAGGTAGATATGAAGGTCAATCTTTTTAACCTAAAATCTTCCATGGAATATGGATTCTCATTAACCTCTATGAAAACTTTTTCATAAGAAAATCGAAATGCGATTATCATTAAAAATTTTGATAACCAACCGAATCCATAAATAAACACAGATTCTTGATTGCCTGACTGTTTCAAACAGTAGTAAAAAGCATAAAAGCTCATCAGGAAGATGTTTATTCTATTTACTAATATATGATTAAAAAAAGGACTGTCTTTCATATAAGAGTATGAAATATCATCTTTCTCAAATACTTGATTCTTAATGATCTTCTTTGATGGTACAGGAGATACAATTTGAGCCTGTACCCCATTTTCTTGTAACCCTTTTATATATTTAATAATTCTGCTATATGCAGCTGATTCTCCAGGGAATTTGCCATCAAAAAGTATTAGAACCTTTTTATTATTCATTGTCGAAGTAACTTTATTGTTTTACAAGGATTTCCCCCTGCTATAACATTCGCCGGAATATCTTTTGTAACAACACTACCGGCACCTATCACACTGTTTTCCCCAATTATAACACCTTTTAAAACAATTACATTTACTCCAAGCCATACATTGTTGTGTATAACAATAGGTTTTGGATTGCCTGATCTGGGATCATCCAAATGCCAGTCCGAATCTGTAATCAACGTATTTGCTCCGCACTTAACGTTGTCTCCGATAGTTATTTCTTTAAAACATCCTATTACAGTACCACTAAAACCGCAGTTGTTACCGATCCTTAAATTTGCCTTGTCAGCCATAGCCGAAACAATACATGGTCTGTTTATGCCTATTAAATTGGAATTGGAGGCTGAACGAAACGTGCAGTGATCACCTATTAAAATATGAGCCGAACTTGCACGTTTAAAAGTTGGATTGCCGTAGAATTTTATTTGTTTCCCAAATCTGATTCCTTTCAGTCTCAATATTGCTGACTGAAAAGTTGTAAACAGAAATCCGTTTAGCTTCCAATAGATTGTGTCAACCAAATTAAAAGCGCTATTCAATAGGTACATAGGAATCAGCTATTTTAGACTTTTCGGTAATTTCATGATAAATCGCAAGCAATTCATTAACAACCCGTTCTTTATCATGTCTCTGTAATGCACGCTCTCTTGCCTTAATTCCATATTGTATGGCTTTATCAGGTTGTTTTGCCAATTCTAAAATTGCTCCTGCCATCGCCCATGGATCTCCATCCTGAATCAAAATGCCCTCTTCTCCATCTTGAAGCATTGAACCTGTTCCTCCTGCAAAAGTGGCAATACAAGGCATTCCAAGTATCATTGCCTCACACAGATTATTAGGACTATTTTCGATATGTGAAGGCATCACATAGAGGTCTGCCTCCAATAGTTTTTTTGCCAACTGTGATTCGGAAAGCCCACCCAGTAATACAAGTCCACGCGATGGAAACCTTTCTTTGAGTTTTTTCTTCACTATTTGAACAATTACATCACCTTCTTTAATTCCGGCTACCCGCCATTCTATTGATATTCCAAGCTGACTGATTTCGAATAACGCTTCACATAGGGTTTCAAATCCTTTATATATACTATTCCCATTTGTTGTATGAATGATCAGTTTTTCTCTCTTTTGAGGTTTCCAGCAAAGCTCATAAAATGAATTTCTTAATACTTCATCATTATGATAGTAATGAGCTCCACTGGCCATAATAGTCATGATTCGTCGATCCCAATCTGTTCTTCCAATTATATGCTTGATATTCTTAAGGTTCCTTCTCTCTATCTTACTCATTTTTTCAAATTTCATGAAATTTGAAAAATACGATTGGGATGTTATAAATGAAGTAAATGAGGTAAAAGCTCTTTTATGTGAATACTTGCGCTCGATGCCTGAAAAAAATTTTTGCTTATATACTGTGATATTACCCTGTATCGATTCCACTACCGGAATGTTTGTTTGTTCTGCAATTATACCAAATGAATTTTCACTACCTAATATATGGATGATATCAGGTTTAACATCTTTGATAATTTGCAGATATTGAAGTAAAAATTCATCATCCGGTACACAAATGCAAAAGATGTTTTTAAACATTTCCCATTCCCAGTTTTTAGAACATATAGGATAATAGTTACACCCTTGATAAATAAAAGGAACGGCATATTTTGGGTAATGAAAGACAACAGATAATTCTACTTTATTTCTCAATAATTGATCTAATGCGCACAGCCATCCACCTCCCAATCCGCCCAATTTTAAATATTCCCCACCAGATGCCGCAGTATTGGAAAACCAAAGTACCTTCATTCTTATTTTATAATTAGTTTAATATTTTGATAATCTCAGTATTAGTGAGACTTCGTAATCTGCCTGAATAACAGGATGAAACACTAATCCATGTAATAATATAACCGGTTGACAATTCGGGGATACCAAATGAAAACATTGTAAGTATTCGGATAATAATTGTCGCGGCAAGAGCTTTAGTAAGATCATTTTTTGTTTTAAAGAAACCTAAATAAGAGGCTCTCAGAAATAAAAAAAGCATAGGTAATAAATATAGCAGGCCGCCTTTTAATAATACCCATAAAAATCCATTTTCAATTCCTCCGGATTCTACTGTTCCTGCTTCAGTTCCTGGATCAGTTCCTACTGAACGAAGTATCATGCCATTCAAACCACGCCCAAATATCCAATCGGATGTTGATGAAAAGTCCTTGAAAAAGGCTCTAATTACGTCTCCTCTTGATTCTTCCCACCCCTGAGAGGTGAATCCCCTTTGGAACACATAAACATTTTTCTCTAAGTAAGAATAACTCAAAAAGAATATAATTACTATTAAAAAAGCCCAAATTAAATAAACCCTTTTTTTTACTTTTCTAATCAATTTACTCTTATACCGTAAAATTATAAAAAAAATAAGGTAATAAAGGTGTGATACAACAGACCCGCGCCGACCCAAAAAAGATGCTATAATCAGACCAAGGATAAAATTTAATAATAATAATTTTAATACATTTTTATTCCGATAAAGATGAGAAACAAATAGTAGAATACCTCCTGCAAGTGATGTTATGGACATCAGTACCCCTACCACTCTGTCTGAATCTTTATCAAATCCGATAGTAAGTGTTATTAATTTAAGAGCAACTTCAAAAAATATAAGAATATAGGTGATACGAAGAAGGTATTTGAAAAAAAAGACATTGAATTTAGCATATAGAATAATAAGTGGCAATAAATAAGGCAAGAAAAATTGTGTACTTACAAACATATCCTGAAAAAAACGTAAAGACATGCGAAAAGAAAATATCAGCAGTGAAATAGTCCAGATTAGAAAAATTGATAGAATAAATCTCGACGCGTTGTCATACCTATTTGAAAATTCAGTAGATTTTAATTGATTGATTACAAAATATAGAAACATAAAAACAAAAAAATACTTGAATGGTCTTGGAATGCCAAATTGGTCTCCTAAATTTGTTGTTATATAGAACAAATTCAAAATTAGTAATCCAAAAACAAAGTAGCGATCACTCCTTTTTAATCCAAAAAATATTTTTTTTGTGATGTTATTATTTATATTCATTATAAGGACAACTGTATGTAAAATAGGAAGAAATCATCAATTAAATTTATTGCAGTAATTTTTGTATTCTATAAATTCCCGGAAAATAATTTCATATTGTTTCATAAAGTCATACTTACGAAAACAGGTCAAGGTGTTTTGCTTCAATACGTCATATTCCTTGGTAATTATCCTTAAAGCTGTGCCTATTTCGCTCGGAAAATTAAAAACTACTCCTACGCTATTATCTTCAATGATTTCCTTCATGCCTGGAGAATTAAAAGCAAGTATAGGTTTGCCTGATTTTATGAAATCAGAGATTTTCCCGGCAGATCCGGCAGCGAAACGTAAGTTATTATTAATTGGAACGAAACCAACAAATCCGATATCACAAGATTGGAAAACAATGTCTTTGTTCTCAGAATTGAAAAGTTTTTCAGAAAGAAAAACGCTGTCAGGATTATCTTGAATCTTTATATCCACAAATTTCCTTGTGGTTTCATCAGGTATCCATCCATGGAGAACAAGAACAAAGTTCTCATCCCATGAATCCATCGAATTGAGCAGGTCAATAATGTAGTGTTCCTTAATTAAGGAACCAACACATAAAACGATCTTCTTCTGCTTCGAAATATTAAATATATCCCGAAAATAATCGGAAGATTCTAAATTTGTATTGCCATAAGAGGAATTGTAAATAATTTTAAACTTAGTAGCTCTCTGCTTAAGATCATTTTTAAGAAAATCAATTCTATATTGATCTTGTGTAAAGATGAATCTTGATTTAAAGGAAGATAATATTTCAATATACTTAACTAATTTTCTTTTAAAGCTCTTCTTCTCTGGTTCATAAAATTCAAGAGAATGATATATCAACTTGCTTTTTGTACCTAATGAAACTATTAATGCTCTAATAATACCAGTATGATCAAAGCCGATTATCCAATCGTAGCGGCGATTTTTAAAGTATTTAAATCGAAAATAAAAATCATCTGAAAAATATCTTCCACTTATGCCGGATATTATCCAGTTTATTTTCTTATCTGCAAAACCTGGTAATGGGAATTTTTCCAGATTAGGCTTTTCGCAATAAATATCAACGCAATAGCCATTTGATTCCCAAAAAATTGCTGAATTTAATACGCTGGCTGAAATTCCTACCCAACTATATTTACATATAAAAGCAACTGATTTCATTTTACAAATATCCGGTGGAATCTTTAAACGCATCAATAACAACTGAAATATCTCCATCCAAAAGCCCTAATCCACTCGGGAGATAAAAACCGTTACGTGCAATTTTTTCCGATTCAGGATATTTCTCATTAATGAAAAACCCCATATTTTTAAATACCGGTTGTTCGTGCATACACCAGAAAAATGGACGCGTTCCAACACCAGCGGCATTTAATTTTCCAATTGTACTTTCACACAATTCCGCTGAATCGGCCACTAACCCAAATACCCAATAGATATTTTCGGCATATTCGGTTTTTCCCAATGGAAATTGAAAACCTATTAAATCTTTTAATCCTTTTTGATAGGCGTTGCCAATTTCTCTCTTTTTAATTATGTGTTTATCTATTTTCTCGAGTTGAGCCAATCCTAACGCTGCCTGCATATTGGTCATGCGGTAGTTCCAACCCAATTCATGGTGAATAAATCTACGACCGCCTGATTCGAATGCCAGATTTCGCAATTTGCGGCAACGTTCTGCAAGTTCATGATCGTCAACCATCAACATACCACCTTCACCTGTAGTAATGTGTTTGTTGGGATAAAAACTGAATGTGCTTATATCTCCAAATGAACCACATTTTTTTCCATTATAGGTTTGGCCATGCATTTCGGCTGCATCTTCGATAAGGTATAAGCCATATTTCTTACACAGCTCCAATACGGGATCCATATCTACTGGCAGCCCATAAATGTGAACTACCAAAATAGCTTTTGATTTTGGAGTTATCCTGGATTCTATTTGCGTTACGTCCATATTCCATGACTCTGGATCACTATCTACCAATACAGGTTTTGCTCCGGCTCTGACAACGGATTGTGCAGGGGAAATGATCGTAAAAGCGGGCATAATTACTTCATCGCCCGGGCCAATTTTAAGAGCTTGCACGGCAATATCCAGGGCACCCGATCCGTTGGCAACAGCAATTCCTTCTTTACGACCGATGTAGGCAGCAAATTTTTCTTCAAATTGTTTGATAAAAGGTCCTTCTGACGAAATCCAGCCTGTACGAATACATTCTAACAAATATTTTTCCTCATTACCGTCCAGGAGGGGTGTGTTTACAGGTATGAAATTCATTATTTACAAATTAATAGAATAAGTTTATTCAATTCGTAAATTAGTTCATTATACTCGCTAAAGTGTAATTGCGTGATTTGATTATCAAAGTAGCCAACCTTGTTGCCATATAACAGATGGTTTTGTGTTTCGTATGATGAGCCGCGCGCAATTATGTAAAAATGCGATTTATCTTTTCCGGTCTTTCTTCCAAAACCTTCTGCTATGCAAGCTGCTACCCCATTTGCTGATCGTCGGATTTGAGAAGTTAATCCGGAGTCTTCCGATCTTGGGAGACCGATTGTCAGCTTAAATACTTCAACAGCCAGATTGTGTGCTTTTAACCAAACTGGCATTTCGGTAAAGCTCTTATACATGAGTGTTGCTGGTTATAACATTTTTTGAGGTTGAAATTGAGGCTAAGGTTGAGACTGAGGTTGAGGCGGAGAGCCGCTTAACCTTAACCTTAACCTTAACCTTAA
>JAPLDR010000047.1:0-19119 GCA_026391655.1 Bacteroidia bacterium
AACACCGGTCAATAATAAGGTTTGCATCATTATCATCTTTAGAATTGCCTTTTACCCTTCCTTCCTTTAAATCAAAGCGTTCCAGTGTAACCGAAACACCGGTACCTATTTTTATACTCTTATTATCAATATGTACAAGAGCATAAACCGCCGCTGTACTATCTTTTTTGACAGTTTTTTGATTTTGGAATAACCTCTTTGTAGCCATTTTTCTTGAATGAATTTTGAATGGATTATACCTAATGAATGGATTTTGAAAGGATTTTAACATTTAGGAGTTTAAACCGACCGTCGTAAGTGCTTGATTTTAAAACAAAACCGGACACCGTATTTGTACAATGTCCGGTTTTCGTGGTGCCACCTGGAATTGAACCAGGGACACACGGATTTTCAGTCCGTTGCTCTACCGACTGAGCTATGGCACCTTGTTTTCTAACGCGGTGCAAAACTAATCAAAATTTATTCGCCTCCAAACGTGGACTAAAAAAAAGACAGAAAAAAGTTTTACCAAAACATTTCGTAATAGAATCGCTATTTTCAATACTTTTGCAACCTGTTCAAAATTAATTAATGGAATATTTTTCTGCCATTTTACCCAATGGAATACGGTTGGTTCATCAGTATGTTGATTCACCTGTTTCGCACTGCGGAATTATTATTAATACGGGTTCACGCGACGAAGCTCCGCTGGAACAAGGTATGGCGCACTTTATAGAGCATACGATTTTCAAAGGGACTCAGAATAGGAAATCCTTTCATATTTTGAGTCGGCTTGAAGATGTTGGCGGTGAAATGAATGCTTACACTACAAAAGAGGAGACGGCTATCCATGCATCATTTCTCACAGAATATTACCAGCGCACAATCGAATTATTCAGCGACATACTGATTAACAGCACTTTCCCCGATCAGGAATTGAAAAAAGAGAAAGATGTAATTATTGATGAAATCAACTCCTACAACGATTCTCCATCGGAACTGATCTTTGATGAGTTTGAAGAATTGATTTTTGAAGGTCATCCAATCGGTCGGAATATTCTGGGAACACCCGAAAATGTGAAGGCATTTACACGAGAGGATATTCAACGGTTTATGGCAGAAAATTACAATACCGACCAAATGGTGATCTGCTCTGTTGGTAAAATTACCGGCAAACGGGTTTTTCATCTCGTCGAACGTTATTTTAGCCATTTTCCTGTGAATCGGCGCACTTTTACCCGCCCAAAATTCACAGGATATTCACCCGGATTTAAAACTGTAGAAAAGGAGACCTTTCAGGCTCACTGTCTGATCGGAGGATTGGCTTACGATGTGCTTCATGCAAATCGGATCCCGCTGGTTTTATTAAATAGTGTTTTGGGAGGTCAATCGGGAAATTCGCGACTAAATTTAGCGCTGCGCGAAAGAAACGGGATTGCCTATAACCTCGAGTCATCATATACGGCATATTCTGATACGGGAACAATCACCATTTATTTTGGAACAGATAAGGATAATCTTGATAAGGCGATTTCGCTGATCAAACGTGAGATTAAAATTCTTCAGAATAAATTACTTGGCGATATTCAAATCAGTAAGGCAAAGAAACAGTTGGTGGGACAGTTGGCTATGTCACAGGAAAACCATGAAGATCTGATGCTTACACTTGGCAAGAGCTTCCTGATCTACAATAAAATGGACGATCTCGAAGTCATATATAAAAAGATCAATGCCGTGACTCCTTCTCAAATCATGGATATTGGCAATGAAATTCTGGATTTCGATAAATTATCAGTTTTAATTTATAAATGAAGTGATAAAGATTGACAAAGCACTTGAGCAATACCTCTTGTCACATATAGAGGAAGAGCGTCCGCTGATGGCAAGGCTTTTTCGCGAAACTCATTTGAAAATGGTCAACGGCCGAATGTGCACAGGCCATTTGCAGGGATCAATTTTAACACTCCTCAGCAAGTTAATACACCCAGCAAGAGTTTTGGATATCGGAACATACACGGGCTACTCAGCCTTATGTCTCGTTAATGGATTGTCTGACAGCGGAATATTACATACCATAGAAATTAATGACGAGTTTGAAAGTCTTGCCGCACCTTTTTTCGAGGCGTCGGGAATGCGTGACAGAATTATTCAACATATCGGCGATGCGGATGATATTATTCCTCAATTGAATGAAAAATTTGACCTTGTTTTTATCGATGCCGACAAGCGGAAGTATTTGTCGAATTACAACCTTGTATTTCCAAAAGTAACAATGGGTGGGGTGATTATTGCCGACAACACTCTATGGGCCGGGAAAGTTGTTCAGCAAGTTGTTACTGGTGACGAACAAACAATTGGTATAATGCAATTTAACGATTTCGTTAAGAACGATCCCCGCGTTGAAACATTTATGATTCCCGTCAGGGATGGTATGACTGTTCTTCGTAAAATTTCAGAATGACTCGATTTCGTCTTACAGTCGCTCCATCTCTCCCTCACTCAATCGTCTTTCAAATTTTTCATCAATACATTTCGTTATAACAGTTTATTTGCTGAATTTTTCGTATCTTTCGGTAAGCTAATTGAATAAGCTTATGAAACCCTCATGAGCAAAAGTTCGCCAAAGAAGATGAAAATATATGAGGTTTCCATGTCCCGCACGTGCGGGATTAAAAAACAAATTATTTACACATGAAAGAGGAATTTCTCCATTTTATCTGGAAAAATAAGTTATACCAGTCTGATTCTCTTTTCACCGATGAGGGGGAATTGCTGCAAATTGTCCATCAGGGACGACACAATACGAATGCCGGTCCCGATTTTTTTGACGCCCGTATAAGAATTGGTGAGACACTCTGGGCAGGTAATATCGAAATTCATCAGAGAGCTTCCGACTGGAACAAACATGGCCATCAAAACGATCCAGTGTACCGGAATACCATTCTTCATGTGGTGGCGATAAATGATATTCAAGTCTTTAATGATTTGGGTTCGGGTGTTCCGGTTTTATTGATGAAGTGGCCAAAATGGATAGAAGATAATTACGAGATGTTGATTAAAAGTCACGACTGGATAGGTTGTGCATCATTATTGTACCAGGTTGATCCTTTTAGAATCAAGTTTTTCCTTAATGGAATCGTGATTGAGAGGTTAAAGCAAAAGATTGAAACAATCAGTAATATTCTTGCAGAGACCAAAGAGGATTGGGGCGAGACATTTTATTGTATGCTGGCCCGAAGTTTTGGTCTGAAGGAGAATGCGCTTCCTTTCGAAATGGTGGCTCGTTCGCTGCCTCAGGCTGTGCTGGCACGACATCACGATTCATTATTCCAGATTGAAGCACTTCTTTTCGGACAGGCTGGATTACTCGGAGAGGAACTATTTGGGGATGAGTACTATCTTGAACTGAGAAAAGAGTACCGCTTCCTGGCAATAAAGTATGGGCTGAAATCCATTGCCGGACATTTGTGGAAATTTATGCGCATGCACCCCGGAAACTTTCCTACAATCAGATTGGCACAGTTCGCAGCGCTGATTTATCGATCAAGAGGACTATTTACAGCTGTGATTGAGGCAAATAACCTCGAAGATTTAAAGCAGTTATTTACGGTTTCTGCATCGGATTACTGGGACAATCATTATAGCTTTAATAAACCGTCTGTCAACCGTAAAAAAGTTTTTGGAGATCAGATTTTCAGGCTGATCGT
Source organism: Bacteroidia bacterium (assembly GCA_026391655.1). Taxonomy (GTDB): domain Bacteria; phylum Bacteroidota; class Bacteroidia; order Bacteroidales; family Prolixibacteraceae; genus JAAFHB01. The sequence goes on from JAPLDR010000047.1 coordinate 3,687, forward strand.
AATTAATGTTGTTGTTCCTTTTTATTTTCTGTATGGTGAAAGCCAAAATAAACTAATTTTGAAAGACAAAGCACTGGATATACTTGAGCAGATGCCGGCAGAAGATAATAGTTCAATTAACTTATGGGCCAGAGCTGGAATTGAAGCGGCAAATGCACTCGAATCACAGGCTTTGCTGCAATTACAGCATAACTATTGTGAGCCGAGGAAATGCCTCGACTGCACCATCGGACATAAAATAATATTGCATGAACCAGTTTGATCAACAAACAACCAAAACACTCAGAATTGCAATTGTATTAATCTTTAGTGTATTTACATTCGGGTTGGTCGGTTTCCATTTTATTGAAGGATACGGATTTATAGATTCTTTATACATGACCGTTCTTTCCGTTTCGACAGTAGGGTTCGAGGTTGTGAGGCCGCTTTCACCCCAGGGTAAGTTGTTTGTTTCATTTCTGATTATCTTTAGTCTTGGAAGCTTTGCCTTTGTAGGGTCAAGCATTGTCCGGTTTTTTCTCGATGGTGAATTTGTAAAAAAATTAAAAACTAACAAAGTGAGCAAACGAATTGAAAAATTGACCGATCACGTGATTATTTGCGGTTATGGTCGGAATGGCGAGCAAGCAGCGCTCGAATTGACCGATCATAACCAGCCGTTTGTGATCGTAGAACGTAGAGATAATGTAATTTCAAGAATTCAGGAGGATCCCAATCTTCTTTTTATTCAGGGTGATGCCACGAATGAAGAGGTACTTCGTACCGCCGGAATCGACCGTGCCAGGGCACTGATCGCCACAACTCCGAATGATGCAGACAATATGTTTGTTGTGCTTACCGCAAGAAGTTTGAATCCTGATTTGACGATCATCAGCCGTGCTTCTGAAATTGGTTCAGATTCAAAACTACGAAGAGCGGGAGCTACAAATGTAATTATGCCTGAAAGAATGGGAGGCCAGCGAATGGCTCGTTTGGTTGCACAACCCGATGTGGTTGAGTTCATGGAGTATATTTTACTTCAGCGAAACCGTGATATCAGCATTCAGGAAGTGCATTGCCGGAATATGGCAAAAACAAATCTGGGAAAAACAATTGGCGAATTGAGTTTAGGAAGTGTCACGGGTACGACCATTATCGGATTAAAAAACGGGGATGGCAAGTATGTTTTCAACCCGGGAGGCGATTACAAGCTCAGTTTTCATGATCAGCTATTTGTTCTTGGATCGCCTGAACAGGTGCGGAATCTCAACAACTTTCTCGAAGATAAAATGTGAGCAGCACTAAAGATTATCTTTGCTTAATTTGTAGATAAAAGTGGATACTCTTGTTAAGGAAATCAAGAAGGGAAGATGGGAGAAATCTCGTAAACGACTAATTGGATGAAAATCATCGAAAATTGCAATTTACTTATATTTCAAACCTTTCACCGTCATCTAAAACTATAACATTCTTAAATATCTCGCAATACTGTGCTTTATTCTTGGTATGGATAGGAATAATTGTCTTTGGGGAAATGTGGGCAACAATTTTTCTTAAGCCATCTTGATCGGCATGACCACTGGTATGGTAGTGGGTTCTTTTGTAGCCTTTTTTGTCAACCCAATCAAAAAATGCTTCATTTTCTGTCCGGATTTCATAGTCTTTCCAGATAGAAGTCACCACATTAGCTTGTGCTGCATTAATTTTTTGGATATATTCCAATAGAGACGGACGGACGATAACAACATATTTATAAGGCGAGTCAGCTATTTCTTTGCTTTTTATTTTGAAGCGTTTCAATCGGAATGCAAGATTCTCATTTTCATTCAATTTCTCATATTTTGCATACCAAACCCTAAAATTAGGATGTGAATAAGGAGAAGGAATGTTTGCATTCAGCTGATGTATTTCATACAGCACATTAGCCACGTACAAATCAGCGACAAATGTTCTTCCGGTTTTCAAGCTGGCACTGTATATCTGAACCAACCTGTCAATGTTCTGCCCAGAAGACCAAACGTAATTGATTCGATCTGGATATTTTTTGAATAGCGCAATAAATTGATCTTTAATCTCTTTTTCGGTTTTGCTTATGCTTTCTGACTTGCCAATATTGGTTCCTTCCAGAATCAGATAATCAACATTTTGTGGTAAGTCTTCATATAAACGTCCTTTTACACCGTGAGTCCGAATATCGCCGCTGTATAGTATCTTCTTCCCTTCTGCTTCAATCAGAAATGCCATGGCATCATAAGCAGAATGATCAACCGTGAAGGCTGTAATCTTTATATCGTCAACCATTACCGGAGTTTTCGTGTCTATAATCCGAAGATTTTCAACCTTGGGCATTCTTAGAAATATCGCATTAATTCCAAACATCTTTTCAGTTCCGCGACTGACATAAACTGGAATGGACGGGTCAATTTCTGAGACCAATCCATGATGATCGAGGTGGTAATGGCTTATAAATACAGCATCAATATGCCCTTCAATTTTGGGAAGATATTGTTTCCTATCTTCCAGTCTTTTCACAACGCTATCGAGCGGTAGCCCAATGTCAATTAGCAAACGGGTTGTTGTGGTTGCAATTTCAACACAGCTACCGCCAATTTGGTTGGTGCCTCGGTGGATGGTTAGGTTCATTGATTATTACTCTTTTGTATTCCATAGTGTTTTAGTTTCTAACTTTTTGACATCACCTCTAAGATAAACCTTAGTTCCTTTATAAAAAGGATTCTTTTTAATCAATTCAGTTAGTCTTCCTTTTAATTGATCAGCATCAAAACCGAAAATTAATAACGTCACTTTGGGGTCAATATCTTTAGGTTCAGGTAAATTAATTCCAAATATTTCCTTAATTGTTTCTACATAGCCAACATATTCCGAAACTATTTCTGCTTTCCTTTGGTATATTTGGTTTTCATATCTTCTAATTTGATTGATTACTTTAGGCTCTGTTGTCGACCAAATCTCTTTATTAGAATAATGCTTTGCTTCTACGAATTGAAGCGTTTGCGTAGTTGTGTTATATAAAAGCATGTCAATTCTATCTTGTTTATTCTCTTCATTATATGAAGTAAATGAAACTTCAATATCCAAAACAACAATATCGTTACCAGACATATAGGAGTGTCTATGATATATTTCGGAAACACCTGCCGCCTCTATTCCGGAATACATAAAACAATTCTCTTTAATTCTATCATAACCGGTTTCAAAATTGGTCAGCAGTTTATGACTCAAAATATCCTTTTCGCTTACATAGTTTTTTCCGTTTGATTCTATTACTGCTGCATATTTTAGATGAGTTTTATAACCATCCTTGTCAAAACTAAATAGCAATCCTCCTTTATGATACAAGCCTATCTTATTGTTTCTTATTGCCAGAAATACGCTTTCCTTTTGAGCTCTACAATTGTTGAGCTCTACAATTATCGTCAATTTTTTTTTGCCATAAGCTACTTTTTACAAAGTTGTTCATTATTGACTTATCCAATCTTCTTTTCATGTGTTGTATTTTTAAGTTTTAAATTTCTCCTAATTTACAAATCATATTTGATTCTAATGCGATCAAAACTTTTTTTCACATCGTCACATGGAATAATACTTCCCAATATTCCAATAGCAACGATCTCATTTTTACCCTTATCCTGTGTCTCGGTCAGCGAAAAGAAGACGAAGTTTCTTCTTTTGACATAATCTTTCAATAAGCTGTTAAATCTCTCATCTCCGAGGACTATCTCAAAAAATCTATCGAGACTACCATACATAGAAGGGTTCTTTTCATTCTTCTTGTGCATGATTTCCTTTACAAAATCAAGGTGCATTTTCTCATTCGGGTTTGTATAAATGAATAATGTCGCTACAGCAAGAAATAAAATTAAACGGCCATGGCCTCTCGTTTTTTCAGCAGCCATAATAGTCTGATATTTTGGTCAATATTTTTTTGAATTCGTCACGAACTTCTTGTGGGGAAACGATTTCCAAATTCTCACGACGGCTAAAGATTTCCTGGTAAAAATCGTAAGTCGGTGATAACCGAAAGCTAAAGAGTGAATGATCTGCGGATGTTTCGATCTCTTTCTGCGAATGATGCAACGGCAATGCTCGTAAATATTTCGGATGGTTGCCATAAACTTTTATCACTATTTCTACAGGCTTATTGTTCTCAGTTTTCATGATCCCGATAGAATCGTATAAATGATTATCGGGCGTAAAATCGGACGGAAGTGTAAAATAGTGATTGGTAATTATCAGATTGTCAATTCTATCAAGTGCATAGACTTTCACTATCTCTGAATCTACGGAATGACCAAAGACATACCATCGCCGGATAAATAGTTTCACAAAATATGGCTCTAAATCAATCACAAACGCAGTATCCTCATAAAACGGATGATACCATACCTGTAATATCCTGTTCTCACGCATAGCATCAACAATATCACTTAAATATTTTTGTGATGATGGTATATTCTCCAGGATTATCCTGTCGCGAATACTTCCGCTTTTCCGAAGAATATTGCTGATTGAAAAGCTATTAAGCAACCAATAAACCAATTTATTAGAATCAATTTCATCTGCATTTTCGATGTAATATTTATTAGTACGTGCATCACATTGAATCGAAATATCGAATATCTCTTCAATTGCGTTTCGGTGATTATGAAAAGTCCTTAACGCAATATCAGTCCCATTTGAAAGACTGCTTTGCCTCCATTTCTTATTGATGCCAGCAAAAGTTATTTGACCTGCTCTATGAATGGTGTCAGCAAGCCATATGTACCTATTAAATAATTCTTTAGCCATATATTTATTGTGTTTCTATTTTCTGATTCTCTACTGCCAAAATCTATTCTATGTTTTATTTTACAAAGTTAGGTTGACTATATGCCAAAACATTGCATAGTTCAAAATATTTTTAAAATTTTCTTGAAACTAATAATAATGGACTCTGGGATTCCCGTTTGCAACAGAGGTTCCGTTTTTTTCGGTGAGGGGTTAGCTGTCAGTCGGTTGTAACGATAATTACATCATTTAAAGTCATCGGAAAACTATACCATCAAAAACCAGAATGCAGTTTATTTTCTGACCTTTACCAAAACTATATTTGAAGTACAGTATCCAAACTACGGTGGTTCATCTCCCTGCCCGCTGGTAGTTTAGGAACGTCAACGGTTATGCTATGACAATGATGCCAACTTGTATCAGAAGAAAATAAATCGTATCTTTGAAATGCAAAATAAATGGCTATCAACATGGAACAACTGTTAAACATCAGCGACATCAAGAAACTCTATCCGGATGAATGGGTATTAGTTGGAAATCCAATTATGGATGAAAGCAAAATTGACGTTCTTTCTGGTATCCCTATTTATCACAGCAAAGACAAAAAGGAAGTATGTTATATAGGTAGAGACAAGACTTCAGCATTCAATAAAATCACATTAATATTTACCGGCACTTTTAAACCAACAAGAAAGATTACTGGAATTTTCAACCGCGTAAATTCATGACAACCCCATTTAGACGAGAACCCGAAAATGGGCTTATCATAATAAGCATTGAAATAGATGACAAGTATGAGTTAAAAATGGTACTTGACACAGGTGCTACAAATACTACGATTGATAGCAATGCATTGTATTTGCTGGGATACGACCTTAAAGACAATATAGGGATTGTTGAAATTGAAACTGCTAACGGAATTATTGAAACAGAAGTTTTTGAGATTGATAGTTTTTCATCACTCGGACGAACAAAAAACAGATTTCAAATTCAAGTTTACGATTTTTTGGCTCACGGAATTTTTTCAGATTATAACGGACTTCTTGGACTGGATTTTTTCGAAGGCACTAAATTTTGTATTGACACAAAACTAAACACAATAAACATAATCTAATTTAAAAACTGCACAACCCATTAATCGGGTTGATTGTTTGGAGGTTATCTCCCTACCTTCGGGTAACGGCATAAATTAAATCCACCACAGTGTTAAATATTTGAGATATTTTTGTACTTTTGACCCGGTTTTTAATTAATGTTGATCCGTTGCTATCGAACACGAATACTGCGGAGCAATAATTGTATCATTTTTAAATTAATAAGTAATGTATTTAACTACTGAAAAAAAACAGGAAATTTTTGAAAAGTACGGCGTTACCGCCACGAACACAGGTTCAGCAGAAGGACAGATTGCCCTTTTCTCATTTAGGATCAGTCACCTTACTGAACATCTGAAAGCAAACAAAAAGGATTTCGGAACACAGCGTGCACTAATCGGATTAGTTGGTAAACGTCGTTCACTACTCGATTATCTTAAAAGAAAACACATTGAGCGTTACCGCGCAATTATTAAGGATCTCAATCTTCGTAAATAACGAACAACCTAAAAAGGCAATTTTCGAATTGCCTTTTTTTTAGATATTTAAAGCCCCACCCATTATTTTTAGTATTAATAAAAATTATTTTTGAACTATGTACAAAGCTGTTAGTAAGACAATTGATCTGGGCGATGGCCGTACGATTAACATCGAAACCGGTAAGTTGGCAAAGCAAGCCGACGGATCGGTAGTAGTAAAAATGGGTGATACCATGTTGCTTGCTACTGTGGTATCTGCGAAAGAAGCTGCTGAAAATGTCGATTTCATGCCACTTTCGGTCGATTACCGCGAAAAATTCTCGGCAGCCGGAAAATTCCCTGGTGGATTTATGAAAAGAGAAGCCCGGCCGTCGGATGATGAGATTCTGACCGCACGTTTGGTAGACCGTGTTTTGCGTCCGCTTTTCCCGGAAAATTTCCATGCAGAAACTGTTGTGATGATTACGCTGATCTCATCAGGAAAAAACGAAATGCCCGATTGCCTGGCAGGATTGGCTGCATCAGCTGCTCTTACCGTTTCGGATGTCCCCTTTAACGGACCAATCTCAGAAGTACGCGTAAGCCGCATCGATGGAAAATTTATGGTCAACCCATCAGCAGAACAACTTGCCACTGCCGATATTGATATTATAGTTGGGGCATCGTATGACAATATAATGATGGTTGAAGGCGAGATGGACGAGGTTTCGGAAGAAGAAATGCTTGATGCCATCAAATTTGCCCACGACCATATAAAAATTCATTGCAAAATTCAGGAAGAACTGGCTACCGAACTCGGTATCGTAAAACGTGAGTATTGCCATGAGCAGAATGACGAAGTCCTTCGCGAAGCAATCTGGAAAGAAACTTACCAGAAAGCATACGATACAGCTCGTTCGCTAACTAATGACAAACACTTGCGCTATAGTTCTTTCGCTAAAATAAAAGAAGATTTTGTTGAATCATACAGCGAAGGAAAAGAGTCAGGAGAAGTTAATAAGAGTCTGATATCAAGATATTATCATGATGTTGAAAAAGAGGCAATGCGCCGGATGATACTTGATGACGGCGTTCGTCTTGACGGTCGTTCTACAACACAGATCCGGCCGATCTGGGGCGAAGTATCCTATTTACCCGGTTCACACGGTTCAGCAATCTTCACACGTGGAGAAACACAATCGCTGACCAGTGTTACCTTAGGAACCAAGATGGATGAGAAAATAATTGATAATGTAACCTTTAAAGGGCGTGAACGCTTTTTATTACATTACAATTTTCCACCATTTAGTACTGGTGAAGCAAAAGTTCCCCGCGGACTTTCACGCCGCGAAATCGGACACGGAAATCTGGCACACCGTGGATTGAAACGAATGATTCCTGAAGGATTCCCCTATATTGTACGCGTAGTTTCTGATATTCTTGAATCAAACGGCTCGTCATCAATGGCAACTGTTTGTGCAGGAACTATTGCGATGCTTGATGCCGGTATCCACCTGAAACGACCGGTTTCCGGAATCGCGATGGGTTTGATTACCGATAAAGGTTCTAATAAATTTGCAGTTCTATCCGATATCCTTGGCGACGAGGATCATTTGGGTGATATGGACTTCAAGGTTACGGGAACAACAAAAGGAATCACTGCTACCCAGATGGACATCAAAGTCGAAGGTTTGTCGTATGAAGTAATGGCTAAAGCATTACAGCAGGCAAAAGAGGGAAGAGCACATATTCTTGGTAAAATACTTGAAGTGATCAGCGAACCGCGTGAGGATTACAAACCTAATGTTCCCAGAATTGTCACAATGATGATTCCTACGGACATGATCGGGCCGGTTATTGGGCCTGGTGGTAAAATTATTCAGCAGATTCAGGCCGATACCAAGGCGACCATTGCTATCGAAGAGATTGATGATATGGGTCGTATTGAGATCAGCGCTCCTGATAAAGACGCAATCGATGCAGCAATTGCCCGGATTCGCGCAATTGTAGCAATTCCTGAAGTCGGAGAAATCTACAAAGGGAAAGTGAAGTCAATAGTTCAGTTTGGTGCATTCATTGAAATTATGCCTGGTAAAGAAGGACTTTTGCATGTATCGGAGATCGACTGGAAACGGATCGAAAATCCTGAAAGTGTTTTGAAAGTTGGTGATATCATTGAGGTTAAATTACTCGAAGTCGATCAGCGCTCAGGAAAATTAAAACTTTCGCGCAAGGCATTACTTCCAAAACCTGAAGGATTTACTGAAGGTGGCCATGGCGATCGCGGTCCGCGCCCCGAGCGAAACGAACCAAGAGAACCGAGAGAACACACCCACAGTCACTCGCTTAAAAAGCCCAATCAATAAAAAATAGTTTTAAAAGTGCCCGGAAAACCCGGGCATTTTTTTGTTCCCGCCATTTTGTTGTATATTCGACACTGATAGAAAAACATTTTATGAGTATTGATTATCTGGTAATTGAGGGTAATATTGGAGCAGGTAAGACAACTTTGGCAACGATGTTGAGCGCTGACCTTAACAGCAAGCTAATTTTAGAGGGATTCTCGGATAATCCGTTCTTACCCAAGTTTTACAGCGACCCGGCTAAATATTCATTTCCGCTCGAACTCTCCTTTCTGGCTGAACGCTACTCGCAGTTAAAAAATGATCTTGCGAGCCGTGATCTATTCCACGAACTGACAATCATGGATTACTATTTCATGAAATCGCTGATCTTTGCCCAGAACACGCTTGCTCCCGACGAATATAACCTTTACCGGAAATTTTTTGATATCATTTACGAGCGTTTACCAAAACCCGATCTGTATGTTTATTTGCATATGACTGAAAACAGGCTGATTGAAAATATCCGTCAGCGTGGCCGCGACTACGAACAATCCATAGAAATAAGCTACCTAAAGACCATCAGAGAAGGATATTTTAATTTCTTTTCGCAGCAATCCGATTTCCCGGTAGTAATCATTGATACATCAGATATGAATTTTGTTAAGAATAATGCCCATTATCAACTCATTAAAGATCTGATATTCGAAAAAGAGTATCCAAACGGTATAAACCGGGCGATTTTAAACGGTTAAAATAATATAAATCGTTTTTCTGTAACACCAAAAGATTGTAGTTTTGTGAATAAGCAAAATAAATTAACAATTAATTTATCAATAGATTATAGTAATGAGAAGTTCTAAATTCAATTATTTGGTTTTATTCATTTTGAGCACGGCTGTTTTAATGAGTTGCGCTTCCCTGAAAAAAATGAAAAAGGATGCCGGTAAAATGAGCTATTCTGTTGTTCCGGAAACGCTTGAGACGAATAACGGCAAGGTTGACATCGCATTACAGGGACGTATTCCTGAAAAATATTTTTTGAAAAAAGCGTCAATAATTGCAACACCGGTCTTAAAAACACCAGAAGGCGAAAAATTTTACGAACCTTTCTTCCTTCAAGGTGAATCGGTTAAGGCCAATAATAAGGTAATCAGCTATTCCGGCGGCGGTAGCATCTCTTACAAAGGATCTGTTCCTTTTGAGTATGCCATGCGCAAATCGGAACTTGTATTAAAGATTCGTGCTTCAATGGGTCGTCAGGTACTCGATTTTGAGCCGGTGAAATTGGCTGATGGCGTTCTTGCTACTTCCACACTGGTCGACAACAGTCCTTATACCATATTTGGTGTCCAGAAAAGCAAAAACGCAACTGCTGTTTATGATGCTAAAATCGATAAATACCAAAGAATTGTTCCTGAAAAGTACGTGGCAGACCTTATTTATTTGATTAATAGCTCCGAAGTTCGTGGACAGGAAATGACGAAACAGGAGATCAGACAGTTAAGCAAATATATATCGGACGCCTACAAAGCTGACCGTAAAGAGCTTAAAGGTGTCGAAGTTTCAGCTTATGCTTCACCTGATGGCAAATTAGACCTTAATACAAAGCTTTCAGCTAATCGCGAAGTTTCAGCATCAAAAGTAGTTGAGAATGATTTGGACAAAAACAATATAAAAACAGACTTGACAACCAAATATACTCCTGAAGATTGGGATGGTTTTAAGGAATTGATGGAAAAATCAACCATTCAGGATAAAGAGTTGATCCTTCGTGTACTTTCGATGTATTCGGACCCTGAAGTCCGCGAACGCGAGATTAAAAACCTCTCTTCTGCATTTACTGCTGTTGCCACCGATATTTTACCAAAACTTCGCCGGTCAAAAATTACGGCATCGGTTGATGTGGTTGGCCGCACAGATGACGAGAACAGTGCACTCGCAATCACCGATCCTTCGAAACTAAATCAGGCGGAAATGCTTTATTCAGCTTCGCTGAACTCAAATCTGCAGGTTCAAAAAACGATTTATACGAACTTTACTAAGGTCTATCCCGATGATTGGAGAGGTTACAACAATCTTGGCAGCACCCTTCTGGCACTTGGCGACGTTGATGGCGCGGCTGTTAATTTTGAAAAGGCTGACAAACTCGATCCTAAGAATCCGATTATTCAGAATAATCTTGGATGTGTTGAACTCAAAAAGAAAAACCTGGCCAAAGCGGAAGAACTTTTCGGAGCTGCAACAGGTGCCGGCAAAGAGGTGAGCGATAACCTTGGAATTGTTAAAATTATGCAGGGGCAGTATGAAACGGCCACAAAATATTTCACCGACGAAACACAGAGTCCGGCCAACCGTGCATTGGCTCAGTTGCTGAACAACGACAATAACGGAGCCTTGCGTACCTTAAACGCCGCTCCTGTTGAGTCGGGTCGTATTTATTATCTCAAGGCCATTATTGCAGCACGTACTGCAAAGACAAGTATGATGTACGAGAATCTGGGTAAAGCTGTTAATAAAGATTCTGCTTTCAAGGCTTTGGCAAAAACCGACCTTGAGTTTGCGAAGTATTTCGACGATCAGAATTTTAAATTAATTCTGAATTAGCGGATTAATCAATAGAATACAAAGGGAGCTTAATCGGCTCCTTTTTTTATGAAATAGAACGTAACTGATTACTTTTTATTTTTTTGTATATTTGAACATGATTAAGAATAAAAAAATATTACTGAGAATTAAACAGTTGGTTTCTTTGGCTGAACCGTCTGCAACTGTTATTTTATTTGGTTCACAAGCAAGAGGGCAAAGTAATAAACAATCTGATATTGATATTCTTATACTTGTTGATAATGATAAAATTACTTATTCGGAAGAACAAAGAATAAAATATCCCTTGTATGATTTGGAATTTGAGACCGGCAAAGTAATTAGTCCGGTTATTTTTAGCCGTAACGATTGGGAGACCCGACATATCATTACACCATTCTATAAGAATATTAAAAAAGACGGGGTTTTATTATGAAAGAATGCAGTGACGATTTAATAAAATACAGGATAACTCGTTCCTTAGAGACACTTTCTGAGGCTGAAATCATGATGCGAAATAGCTATTGGAATGCCTCAGTAAATAGGATCTATTACTCTTGTTATTATGCCGTAAGTGCGATATTGCTGAAGAAATCTATTGAGACAAATTCTCACAAAGGAATAAGACAGATGTTTGGACTCCACTTTGTACAAACCGGATTAGTTACTAAAGAAGACGGACGATTCTTTTCAGATCTCTATGACAGGAGACAAACAGGGGATTATGAGGATTTTGTTTTATATGAAGAGGAAACTGTAGTGAAATTATTCAGTCAAGCGAAAGAGTTCGTTGAAAGAATGATAGAGTTATTAAATAAAAATGATCTATAGAATACAAAGGGAGCTTAATCGGCTCCTTTTTTTTTAAATTCTGTTTACGAAGATTGTGCCGTAGATATCCGCCAACTGGCGAAAATAGAATGAGGATTTATCGCAAAATATACCGTCCCGGTTGGGCAATGTCATTAAGTTAAGGATTGGAACGCGGATGACGCTGATCCGTTGGATGACAAAACGCTGATTTTTGCTGATTTCATGTATAGAATCTAATTAAAACACGAAGGGTTGACATTTTTGTAGAATATTTATGACCAAACTACCCTAAACCACGTAGTGGTGACATATTTATATCATCCCGAAGGTTCGGGATTCTGATTAAATATCATTGTATGCCAATCGACCACCCGAACACTTATTAAAGCATTGTTTCTGTAGAATCCCAGTTTCGGACCTCGCTCAATCATTTGCACAATCTCCGCTATCTCCAGGTGTGGAGTAACTCGTTCAAAGCCCTCTGACTTTACTTTTCCGTTTAGGAAGAAAGCAGCAAGACAACTGATATTTACACACTCGTATCTACTAAAAGTTTGCAGAGAATTTAAAGTCCTTTTGATGATCTGTTTTAGATAATATGATTATTTTTGAGGTAACTATGATTACCAAAAGGTGAGGATAGCCGGAATAATTTGGTAGGTTATATTACTTTTGGTCATGATAGAAACGAGTTGGCAGAAATTAATATGAATACACCACACATTCTAGATGTAAATATTGATTTATTATTAATTAAAACACACAAACAAAATGAAAAATACTTTTTATTTATTTAGCTTTTTAGTATATATATCTACTTTATTAGGTTGCAGTAATTCTGATAAACCAATTGATTTTGACTATGGAAAAATTGAAAACAATAAGTATATTAATAATTACTTTGGTTGTGAAATCTCAATTCCGAAAGAATGGGTAATTCAAACAAAAGAACAAATGGATAAACTATCAAAAAAGGGATCAGATTTACTTGCTGGAGACAATTCAAATACTAAAGCTTTATTAAAAGCCTCTGAGGTTAAGACTGCAAATTTACTTGGAGTTTTTAAATATGAACGAGGGGCTGCTGTTGATTTTAATCCAAACTTTATGATAATAGCTGAAAATATCAGTGATTATCCTGGGATAAAAAGTGGGCGTGATTATTTATTTCAAACTAGAAAATTATTAGACCAATCACAATTTAAATATGATTTCCTTGATAGCGTTTTTAAAAAAGAAAAAATAAATAACATTGAGTTTTACAGCATGAATGCATTTGTAAAAAACATGAACACTGAAATTAAACAGATTTATTTTTCAACTATTATTAAGGGATTTAGTTTTGATATTATTCTTACATATAATAATGAGCTGCAAAAACAAGAGTTAATTTCAGTAATTAAAACATTAAAAATTAAATAACTTCTGCCAACAAGGTTAACAAATATAAGGGTTTTAGCGGTTTTTTAAGTTAATAGCTTTTTGTTATCTTTGAAATAATTTGTTAGGTCAGAGCAATAAAATCCCTTACATTTGTTAACCTCGACCGTTACCACCGATATTAAAAAACTTAATTCGATGAAGAAAACATGTTTAATTTGGCTTTTTATTGTAATTGTATCCAGCCTTACGAATGCCCAAATTCCCAAAGAAGCCTTTCCATTGACGAATTCGCTTTATAGCTTGTGGCATGAAGGAAAAACCGAGCAAGCCATAGAAACAACCATAAAGCTATATGAGCTCTACCCACCTTTTATGATTGATAATGTTCACAATTTGCTTGCTCAGAATTTTCGGAATAAATTGACCATCCTCAATTCTGCAGTTTTTCTCGAAGAACTTCGCAAAAGAAAAAATGAAGCAATAAACAGCCTAATTGAGCCACTCTATCTATGGAGCAAAACGATTGATAACTCAGATCCGAATCAGTTAAAAAACATTCTCAGTGACCTGTCTCATGTACTGAGCGATAGTTCGAATTATAAATCGTATGCGGAGAGATACTGTCTGTTGACGTTGAATGAACCTGCTGTTCAAAAGCTGATTGATCAAAAAACGAAAGAACAGTTACTTCTTAAAGTTATCAGAAACCTTGAGACCTATCCGCACCTGATTTACCCGGATAAGGGAGGCAAAGGGTTGAGCGAAAGAGCCTGGAACAGGTATTTATTGGCTTACAGCTATTATTCCCTTTTTTCAAAATTCGATCAAAAGGAAGAATACCTGATGAAAGCCTCCAATTATAGTCCCGATGAGGTTGATATTCAGGTGAAAGATGCCTATTATTACGAGGCATCATTTCTTACCGGTAATACAAAACAGATTGGATATAAAATTGACTATTTAAATTACCTGAAAACAAATCATAAAGTTCAGGAATCATTATCACTACTTGCCGAAATCGCTTTTAATACCCCTTCAGACGATAATCTAAAGGCGTTAAAAGACTATTATGCTATTTTATCGCTCGAAAAACCCTTTAAGGAATATTGGCTTCAATTTATAAATCAAAAATGCAAAAATGCACCACAGTTGAAAATTAAATTTACTGAAGGAGCCCTTGATTTAATGCAAAAACCAGGTCATTGGGTTTATATTGATGTTTGGGGAACATGGTGTAGTCCTTGCGTAAAAGAACTCCCCATATTACAAGAATTTTTCACCAAGAACAGACAAGACACCAATTCAATTTTAAAGATTTATACGTTCTCCTATTCCTCGCAGAATTTATCTCTATTTATGACAGAGAATCAATATACATTTCCTGTTAGCGAGATTGATAAACAAGTAAATGATGCATTTGAAGTAACCAGCTATCCAACTAAAATACTGATTACTCCCCAGGGAAAGTATCTGAAGATTCCATTTAATGTGGACTGGAAGATGTATATCAGGAACTATTGTTTAATGTAAATAACTGGTGGTATCAGCAGCTGCCCGTCGGGTTTCGGCACTTCGTTGACAGGATCCGTCAGCTGACGGATGAAAAGCAGCTCTTCGCATGAGGTTTGGCAGGTAAACTCCCGGCCTGTGTGTAGGCGGAACGTTATTTTGCTATAGAATCTTATCGCATTTCCTATCCAACTCACACCATTTTCATTTCATTTACCTCAAATTTCCCATTATAATCTTCTTAGAACAGAAATTTTTAATCCGATCATCCCCTACTGTTTGAAGTGAAACTCTTTATTTATGCGGAGTCACTTCTCAATCGTAATCCGAGCATCGACAGCAACTATCTGATTTCCTTTTCCCATTAATGGATTGATGTCCATCTCCTTTATTTCGGTGGCAAACCGGAGCATGGATGACAATCGCACAATGATTTCTGCAAATTTTTCGCGATCGACACCCGGTTTTCCCCTGAATCCTT
>JAPLDR010000047.1:19197-20276 GCA_026391655.1 Bacteroidia bacterium
ACCCGATGTAACATCCTTGAATACCTCAACAAAGATTCCCCCGATTCCACAAAGAATAACATGTCCGAATTTGGGTTCATATTTAGCTCCTAAAAACAGTTCTGTCCCCTCAGCCTGCTCTGCAATCAGAACGGCCGTTGTTTCAGGAATACTTATCATACGGTTGAATTCCAACCGGACCGATTCGTCAGACCGGATGTTCAGCGACACGCCGTCAACATCAGTTTTATGAATCGGGCCTACTACTTTCATCACCACAGGGTATCCAATCTCATGTGCTGCTTCGACTGCTTCTTCTTCAGTTATTGCAACCCTTTCTTTTACATACGGGATTGATGCGGCACTTAATAATTCATGTATCTTATCCGGAGGGAGCTGACCTGTCTCGCAACTTTCAATGATTCGTCTGATTTGGGAAACATCAACACCTTCGAGCATAATGCTTTCGTCTGACGGAGCCGGTGTTCTGTAGACGCGTGTTAATGCACGGCCCAAAAGCACTTCGTCGGGAAAGTTGATGTTACCATGTGATAGAAAGTAGGCCAGGTCCTTTTTTACACTCATTATTGAGGGCAAAATTGGGTAAATTGGTTTTTTGCAGGTCTTCATTTTTTGATCAAGCACTTCATAAACATCTTTAACGGAAGTTAGTCCCGTACTTCCGTAAATAACAGCCATTCCGTCGATCTCATTAAAATCATTTTCGCAGGCATCTATGATCACGCCAAGCTGTTCGGCATTTCCGGTAGCAAGAAAATCGACGGGATTTTCGACCGATGAACCTTCAAACAGCTTTTTTCTGAGCCGCTCCTTTGCCGGAGAATCGGCAAGACGTGGGATATTCAATCCGCCGGCTTCGAGTGCATCGGTCAGCATCACTGCAGGGCCTCCGGCATGTGTGATGATAGCTATGTTTTTCCCTTCGAGCTTTTTGTTCATAAAAATCCCGGCAACGGTGGTCAATTCTTCTCTTCCGTAACACCTTACGATTCCGGCTTTCCGGAATAGCGCTTCTACGGCCGAATCAGAATTTGCCAAAGCTCCTGTGTGCGAAGATGCTGCACGGCTACCAGCCTGTG
>JAPLDR010000036.1 GCA_026391655.1 Bacteroidia bacterium
GTACTTTGTTTTAGCATAAGTCTTTGAGTTTTATTGTTTAATCCGAAAATCAAAAATAATACTCTTCGGGCTTATGCTAGTTTAGCCAGAGATCAAATTACAAACATAGGGACTCGTTTATAACGAGGGGTTTGTTGTTTTGAGTTTTTAACTCGTATTCAAATCTCTAATATAATGTTTACCATTTCTTTGATGCCTGCATGAATTATTATTCGTTACAAACGACTGGCCACCAACCCCTCGTTGCAAACGAGGGGGATCGTGGGGAGAATTTAATTTCGCTGCTATCGGGGAATCCCCATCCATTATCATGTTTCCACCTATCGATTCCATATTTATCTATATAGGCCCAGTTACACGAGTCTTTGGCCCAAAAATGATGTGCTTTAATTTCTTTTATCTGCCAATCTGAGAATATTTTTCTGATAGTATCTTTCTCGGATTCCAATCCATTGCTATTTAAGGAAATAGTTAAGAAACAGGATATTAGCAACAGGGACAATAAAAAACATTTTCTCATTTTTATTTCAGTGTATAAAACGCTGTTCCAAAGTTGAAGCAACGCTCGTTAGTTGATTCTGGCGAGGCCGTCTACTCAATTAGGGGCTGGTTTTTATTTGTATTCAATCAAATATTCTATCCTTACCCAACATGTCCTTAATGTTTTCAATATGCTGAATGCGAGTTTCCACATTTTCTCCAGCTTGCACCGCTTTCTTTAATAACCTAACTACTTCGTTTTTATCTGTATAATTTGCTTGTTTATTCTTTCTTGTAATGATTTTCATAACCTCTAAAACCCTTTCCGAAGTTACAAGAAATGTTCCATCGGGTACGAAATTAACATCTTTCAAAACGCAGTCACCATAAAACACCACAATTGAATAAAATGGTATGTTTTTTAATTGGTTAAGTTGGCTTTTAAAATCTATTATATGCTTAGTGTTCTGCATTATAGGATTGTAGAAATGGTATTTTCTTTTACCATACGCTAAAACTTTAGTCCATTGGGGTTGATTCCCATTCCCAAAAATCCAACCGCTGAAATCCTTTACTTCGAATACTATAATTCCCACCTCAGTGACAACGGCTAAATCAATTTGAGAAAAATTGCCATTATATTTTTTTACATATAGGTCGTGAAAAATTGTTTGTTTAGGTATTCCGTGTTTTAAAAGTTTTAATACCAAATCTCTTTCTGTCCTTGTACCTCTATTCGATTTCGTGACGGTTTCTAATAGATTTTTGTCTCGAATTTTTCTAAACAGGAAATTGAAAGCGACAATGAGAACTATTCCAATTATAATCCACATCATAACACTCTTATGTTGTATTATAACTAATGTCCATGAATTTGTCAAAATTCCTCCCCAATCCATTTTGTCCACTTTCAATATTTGTTGAAATTTCCTTTATGTAGATACTTCTTCTGCGCAAAACTTGCCCCTAACGTAATAGCGTTTTATTTAGCGTTTCCCCAAAATTAGGTTTTAAAATGAGGAATAGCAAATAACCAATTGAATGTTAATTGAAATACAGCAAGAGAATCACCGTCCTGCATGAGTTTTTGACGTCCTGCTGATTGGAAAGTCTACCCTGCTAATATTTTCACCACCCTGTTACCCGGAAATGCCGCCTTGGTAAGGTTCTCACTTCCCTGTAGGTAGGGAAAATCGCCTTGTTAAGATTCTTGCCGCCTTGTTAGTCGGAAAGCCTGTCTTGTAGGTTGGAGAGCTGCTCTTGCTAAATATTTTTGCTCTCTTGTAGGTTGGAAAGCCGTCCTTGTTAACTTTTTCATCGTCCTGTGGGTTAGGCAGCCGCCTTGTAAAGGATTTTCTTTGTCCTGTTGGTCAGAAAAGCCGCCTTGTTAAAGATTTCAGCGCCCTTTTAGTTGGTAAGTCATCCTGTTAAGGTTTTTCGCCGTCCTGTTTAACAGGACAACGAAATTCTTAACAAGACGACCAATTTCTTCTACAGAACGACCATCTCAGTTACAGGACGACGAAATTTATTACAAGGATAACTAACAAACTTACAGGGAGGGAGGCAACACAAACAGGACACCTGTAACCTTTTCTTAACGGAGCTCATCATATCGTTTTAAACTTTTCACTGATAAAATGAACTGTTTCACTGAAATTATTTGTTTTTGGCTTAATGACAATTATCTTAGTGGTTTAATCGACCGAGCCATGCCATGAGAGGAATAAAACCTTTCCTATTTTGTTGCCTTTTTGCTTTGTTTTCATCGACGTCTGTTTATGGACAGGAATCCTATTGTAAAAACCTTGGGTTTGAACTTGGCGATTTTACGAACTGGGTAGGGTATAACTGGATTTACAGTACTGATGTACCTTCGAACAATACAGCTAAAGTTCAGGTCGCTCTTCCCACCGCCAGAAGGCAGGTCATCATGACCGATACTACCGCTTATGACGTTTATACGGGAAACGCGCTTAAAAAAATACCGCACGGTTATCTCTATTCCGCCCGTCTTGGCGATGCCATTACAAGCGCAGATGTTAGCAGTTTCAGGTGTTGGGAACAAAGCTTAAGATACACAATGACAATCGATTCGACGAATGCACTTTTAATCATGAAATTTGCCCTCGTTTTACAATATGTGAGTGATCATACAGCCAAGATGGAACCTCGGTTTAAGCTTACACTATTCGACCAAAAGGGAGATACCATACCCGACTGTGCGAATTACGATGTCTACTCGACAAGTAATAATGTTAAGGGATTTCAATCCTATACGCCTTCAGGTAGTAATACCCCGGTAAAATGGCGGGATTGGACAACAGTAGGGGCTAACCTTTTGAAATATATGGGGCAAACCATCACCATTGAATTTATGGCGGCCGATTGCACGGGAAGATTTCATTATGGCTACGCCTATTTTGTAGCCGCATGCCACCCTTTGTATATCACTGTGCAATATTGTGCCGGTGATTCTGTTGCAAAGCTGAAAGCTCCCGAAGGTTTTGAAAAATATAGCTGGACGAACAGCAGTGGTGTAGTTGTTGACTCAGTGCAAACCCTCAAAGTGGTAAACCCCGTCGAGGGCTCAACTTTCTCCTGTACAATGACTTCTGCTACAGGTTGTACGGTATCACTTAAGTCAACAATCGCCAAATATATCATCAAAACCGATTTTAGTAATTATATGATTGATTGTAAATCAAACAAGGTTCAGTTTACCAGTTTATCGACAACAACGCGCGGAAGCTTGTCGTATAAATGGGACTTTGGAGATGGAAAGACCTCTGCCGAAGTAAATCCCCGCTATACTTTTGCCACTTCCGGTATGCACGAGATAAGATTGAGTTTAATCAATCCGCCTTCTACTTGTGTGGATACATTAACAAGAAAAATTGAATCTTTTTCACCTCCTTTAGTGGGCATTAACGGTGCATCTACTTATTGCCCCAACCAAAGTATCTTTTTAAAAGCTTATGGAGCTTATAGTTATACCTGGAGTAATAGTTCGAAAGCCGATTCAATTAAAGTAAGCGCTCCGGGAGGAAAATTCTGGTTGCTGGGCCGTTCTAGTACGGGATGTGTCTCCGATACAATTTATAAAACAGTGAGTGAAGAACCTTATTGGAAACTCCTGACTGAATGCGATACAATATTGTGCCCGGGAGAGCGTGCAATTCTTAAAGTTTCCGGAGCGGTCAGTTACCTTTGGAATACAAACACTACAACCGATACAATAAGCGTGAGTACTCCTGGTACATATTCTGTTACGGGTACAAATATGCGGGGATGCCAAAAATCTGCAACAGTCTCTGTAGTTGAATATACGTTTCCCAAGTTGAACTTTACCACATCGGGTTCCTTATTGAATAGCCGTCATAATCAACTTACCTGTAGTCTTCCGGCTGAAGCCGGTGTTCAATATTTTTGGGATATGGGTGATGGTTTAACTGAAACAGGTTCAACGATTCAACATACTTACAATATTTCGAACGCCATATTGGAATACACGATTTCTCTCACAGCCACAAGCAAATATGGTTGTGCAATAAGCGCTTCCAAAATTGTCGATGTTGTCCCTTTTATTCCTAATGTTTTTTCGCCCAATGGTGACGGAATAAATGATGTTTTTATGCCGGAAATTACTTTACAGGTATTTGACCGGTATGGAACGGTACTTTATAAAGGAACTGCCGGATGGGATGGAACATATAAAGGGCAGCCTGCCGATACTGACACTTACTTTTATTTGATTAATTATACTGATAAGAATCAACAGGTACAGACCCAAAAGGGCTATATCACTTTGGTGAGATGAACCAATCGAAATGAGGCGACAATTTGGATGTTTATTTATAATTGTAAGTTTAATGTCAGGTGCAAAAGCGTTTGCTCAGGCCGACATTAGCATGGCTACTCATTGGTATAACCGGGCCAATTACAATCCTGCATCCATTGCCCGAACGGAATATCTATATCTTTTCTCCAATGTACGTCAGCAATGGATTGGTGTTGCCGGGGCTCCAAAAGTATTCAATGTTCAGGCATCGGAATACATTCACAACATGCGTTCGGCATTTGGTGTTTCGCTTGTAGGCGACAAAATTGGGGTAACCCAGGCATTCAATCCGATGCTGACTTATGCTTACCGGATTTCGAATAACCGGGACTGGTCGTTATCAATGGGAATTTCGGCAGGAGTGTTTACACGTTCTGTTGACGGTTATCTTTTTGAGGCTGTGACTACTATCGACCCTTCGATTCAATACAATATGGAAAGGATCACCAAACCTGATGCCATTGTAGGTTTTGAATTTCAAAATACTCACTTTATTTTCAGCATTTCTTCCACACACTTGTTATCTATTTATAAATCAGATAGTCTGTTTCTAAACACAAATCATCGGTACGGCTCTGTTATCTATAAAAATACTAGTCCGGAATTATTTAATTTTCACATAGGATTGCAAGTGGTAAACCGGCAAAACCTTACTGTTTTGGAAGGTAATGCGGGCATTCGGTTCAAACATACCACTGGACTGATTAACGGACCGAAAGAAATTTTTGACATCGGATTGACTTATCGTTCATCGCAGCAAATGACTTTGTTGTTTGGTCTGAATATTTCTCCCAATTTAAGGGTTGGATATGCTTATGACCAAAGTTTTGCAACAGAAGGTTACCAAAACGGAACCCACGAGATCATGCTCGAATATCGCATTCCCTCCAAAGCCGCTTCCACACACTGTCAATGCGAAAATAATGGATATTGGTATCACTAATCTGCACTAATTTTCAAATTATCTCATTGTTGGCTTCCTTCATCCACTCGAACACGCGGTAATGCTCGCCGTTCATCCCCAGACGCGCATATACCTCACGTGCAGCTGTATTCGACTCATCAACATAAAGTCTTATCCCTTTCAGCGTTTTGTCAGCAGTAACAAGCGCTTTGATGTGATTGTAAAGCTTTCCGTAAATTCCGAGCTTCCGGTATCGGGAATCAATATATACCGACTGGATCCAGAGCACAGTGCCGTTGCGCCAATCGCTCCATTCGTAGGTAGTTAACAACGATCCCACCATTTCGTTTTTTAAGATTGCTACGTAATAAGTGCCAAGACTGTCGTTATTCAAATATAACATTCGGTTTCCCAGGCCATTTCTATCTGAAATCGGACTATCGAATCACGGTCGGATATTTGAGCTTTATGAATTTCAATATGCATCGGTCTCTTTTTTGTCAAAAATAACACATTGGCATGAATATGACAATTCGGCAATGTGACAATTCGACAATCGGAAATTTGAAATGATAAACCCCGTGTAAAGCACACAATGTTTGCTCACACGGGATTTATCATTTCATTGTCGAATAAGCGAATTAATTACAGACTTTCCCCAAAATCCTCACGGAATTTCGCCACAAGCTTATCAACCCAATTACCAATAGGTTTCAACTTGCCAACAAAGAAGCGAAGTACCGGTGGTTCTTCGGTCCATTCGAGACCGCCAATGAGATTGCGGTTATCGTAAAGCCATTTGATACGGTCTTCGGCGTACTTGATTTGCGATAAGGTGAACACCCTTCGCGGGAACGCAAGGCGGAGCAATTCGACATCAGCCAATACATCGTTACCATTTTTGTCGCGAACACTCGAAATAGTACCGCGCTCCATGCCACGGACACCTGAAGCGATATATAATGCAGCTGCGAGTGCCCCTGCTGGATACTGGTTTTGAGGAACATGAGGTATAAAACTTTTCGCATCCAGGTGACAACCCAACCCTCCGGCAGGAGTGATTACAGGTATTCCCTGTTTGTCGAGTGCATCGACGAGGTATTTGATAAATGTAGGTGAATGACTGATCACATCGAAATCAAGCGTTTCATAAAGCCCTACTGCCATCGCTTCAATCTCACGGACACTCATACCACCATACGTGAGGAAGCCCTCGAAAAGTGGCACCCAGTCACGCATTTTCATATAAATATCATGGTTATTCGTGCAAATACCTCCACCACGTGTACAACTCACTTTTCGACCCGAGAAGTACGAGAAGTCAGTATAACTCATCATCTCGTGCATAATATCTTTGATCGGTTTATTCTGATAACCCTCTTCACGGATTTTAATGAAATAAAGGTTCTCGTTAATCAAACTGGTATCCATCAGCAACATGATCTTATGAGCTTTTGCAATTGCCGAAACCTCGCGCAGGTTAGCCATCGAAAATGGTTGACCACCAATCAGGTTGGTACCGGCCTCAAAACGGATGTAAGCCACATTTTCGGCACCCCATTTTTCGATCACATTGTTCAGTTTGTCAATATCCATATTCCCCTTAAACGGGTAATCACTTTTAATTTTCAGTGCTTCATCGGTATAAATTTCTTCAACAGCACCACCTACCATTTCGATATGGGCTTTGGTAGTTGTGAAGTGATAGTTCATAGGAACGACCATTCCCGGCTTCACAAAAGTCTTTGAAATAATATGTTCAGCCGCACGACCCTGATGCACAGGGAGAAAGTACTGCTGGTTGAATACTTCCCGGATCGCTTTTTCGAGTTTGTAGTAACTCGCCGATCCTGCATACGAATCGTCGGCAACACTCATTGCCGCTATCTGGTTGTCGCTCATAGCGTTGGTTCCAGAATCGGTAAGCATGTCGAGGAAAACATCCTTGTTTTGAAGCAGGAAGGTATTGAAACCGGCTCCAAAGATCGACGCTTTGCGTTCTTCGATAGGTAAAAGGTTTAGTTTCTGAACCACACGCACTTTGTGCATTTCGAGTGGGGTAGTTTCACCACTGTAAAACTTAACTGTTTTCAATTGTTCGAAATTCTCCATAGTTGAATTTAAATTTGTTCGTTGTTTGCATATAAATGCCGATACCAGGTTAAAACACTGATGAAGATGCTGAAATCCGGATCATTGCTAAGAAAGTTTTCGGCGGTGCGATTTTACAAATAAATAATCTGCAATCAAAACAATAGATAAAAGTTTTAATTTGTAAACTTTAAATTAGAATCTATATAAATTCGAAATGATTTAAGTATAGAATCTCAATCAAACTGTTTTTTAGGTATTTTAAAATCAGGAAGCCCTAACTTATTGATCCCCAGTTTAAGTGATTCTTTTTCAAGGCGATTAGCTGTTTTTTCAGGATTTCGTTTTGTGGTTGTTCGAGCATAGGATCTTCAGCAATAATGGTGGCTGCAATGTCGCGGGCATATTGAAGAATTTGACCATCTTTGGCTAAATTGCTGATTTTTAAATCAAAAGCGATGCCGCTCTGTTGCGTTCCTTCAATATCTCCGGGTCCTCTAAGTTTCATATCGACCTCTGCAATTTCAAATCCGTCGTTTGTAGCTACCATTGTTTCGATCCGTTTGCGGCTATCGACACCCAGTTTGAATCCGCTCAGTAAAATACAGAACGACTGTTCGGCGCCACGTCCCACGCGTCCACGCAACTGGTGAAGTTGTGACAAACCAAATCTTTCAGAGCTTTCGATAATCATCACAGATGCATTCGGTACATCGACACCTACTTCAATAACTGTGGTTGCAACAAGGATTTGAGTTTCACCCATTTTGAACCGAAGCATCTCCTGCTCTTTTGCGGCAGGTTTCATTTTACCATGAACCATCCCTATAGCATAATCAGGAGACGGAAAGAGTTTTTTGATATGCTCGTAGCCCTCTTCCAAATATTTGAAATCAAGTTTTTCCGATTCCGAAATCAAAGGATAAACGATATAAATCTGCCGGCCATTTGCAATCTCCTTTCGGATAAACTCGTAGAGTTGGGCCCGCTTATTCTCAAAGTAATGCACCGTTTGGATCGGTTTGCGACCCGGTGGCAATTCGTCGATCACTGAAACATCGAGATCCCCATACACTGTCATCGCCAATGTCCGTGGAATTGGTGTGGCAGTCATCACCAGTATATGTGGTGGAATAAAGTTTTTTCGCCATAACTTCGCTCGTTGGGTAACGCCAAAGCGATGCTGTTCGTCGATGATCACAAGTCCAAGGGATTTAAACTGAACAATATCCTCAAGTAAAGCATGAGTTCCGATCAGAATGTGCAGTTTGCCGTTAAGCGATTCTTCATGAATAACCGCCCTTTCAGACTTTTTTGTCGATCCCGTTAATAGCCTGACATTTACGGGCATATCACCTAAAAACTTTTGAAGGGAAACATAGTGTTGATTAGCAAGAATTTCTGTTGGTGCCATCATACAGCACTGGAATCCATTGTCTATTGCAATAAGCATATTCATAAGGGCTACCATTGTTTTTCCGCTTCCGACATCTCCCTGAAGTAACCTGTTCATCTGCCGGCCTGAACCCATATCTTTGCGAATCTCTTTTACAACTCTTTTTTGTGCCCCGGTCAGCTCGAACGGAAGGTGTTTATAAAAGAAACCGTTAAAATAATCACCTACTTTGGCAAAAATATGACCTTTGAATTTTTTATTGCGATCCTCTTTTAGATGAAGTAATTTAAGCTGAATATAGAACAACTCCTCAAACTTCAGGCGATATTCTGCTTTTCGCAATAGCTGAGGGTTTTCAGGAAAATGAATATTTATCAAAGCCGATTCAAGTGCCACAAGTCCAAGTTTTTTAACAAGCCACGCCGGCATCGACTCGTAAATATTCCCCTTAACAAGTTGAAGAGCTGTATATTGAAGTTTTAAAATAGCTTTTGAATGCAGAAAATTCGTTTTCAGCTTCTCCGAAGTGTTGTAAAATGCCTGGATATAGCCCTCTTTTCTGGATGATTCTGCGGTTTTTTCATCCAGTTCAGGGTGAACAATGCTGAACTGGCCATTAAATTCGACTGGTTTCCCGAATACAATGTATTCAACAGTGGTTTTCAAGGTCTGTTTTACAAATTTTATACCCTGAAACCATATCAATTCAAGAAGTCCCGTACCATCTGTCAGATAAGCCACTAAACGTTGATTTCGACCTGCACCAATCATTTCCATTCCGGTGATATGCCCTTTAACCTGAATATAGGGTAAACTGCTGTTAATCTCATGAATCGTGTAGAATTTAGTCCGGTCGACATACTTAAAAGGAAAATAATAAATCAGATCGCCGACGGTAAATACCTTCAGCTCCTGATTGAGCAATACGGACTTTCGCGGCCCTACACCCGTAAGAAATTTAATATCCTGTGACAGTATTCCCGACATAAAGCAAACTTACATGAAAAAAGCATTCATGCAAACTCTAATCTACGTTTCGTGATTCTTTATTAGTTTTGCCGCGACAATCCTTTAAGAATGAAGTTTCGTACCATTAGCCGATTAATTTATTTAAAAAGAGCCCGACACCGTCGCGGACATGGTATTCATTCCCCGTTTTTATTCCATCTGATCACAGCTGTTATTGAGGATAGACATAGGTTACCGGAATATAAAATTCTTAAGGGACTGAAAAATAATGTGTTAAATTTATTGGACGATTTCCGGAAGCCCTTATTAACAGAGGTATACCCTCAGTTTAAACTGTCTTCTTCGAAATCCGGAAAGCTTTACAAAAAAGTTGAATTGCCCATCCGGTACGGGAAAATAGTGTTTCGGCTTATACGTTATTTCAAACCGTCGTCGATCATTAATTACGGACCAACCTTTGGAGTTAATCTTGCATTAATGGCAATGGCTAACAATGATAGTATTGTTTATCAGTTAATTAATAATTCTGCATGCGAAGTTTTATGCAAGGAACTCCTCAAAGATTCAGCCTTTTCAAATATTCAATTTTTGCCTGAAAATTCAGTGCCGGAAGTTAATCCGGAATTTATAATGATCAATTTCTCCGATAACCCTGATATGTCCCGAAGCGTAGTTCAAAAATACCTTAGGTTACATGGTGATGATGATGTTTTGATTATCAGAGGCATACATGAGTCACAAGAAATGGAAACGATCTGGCTGGAGATGATTGCGAGTGAAAGTGTGCGTGTTTCGCTTGATCTGTTCGAGATTGGGATTGCTTTATTTCGGAAGGAATTGCAAAAGGAAAATTTTATTCATCGGTTTTGATTCAATTTTTTGTTTCCGTTAACGCACAAGTGTGTTTTTAACCATTTCTATTCTTACCTTTACGACCTTAATTTTACAACCCTAATCAGGGGTTATTTTGATTGTAATATATTGAATTCGAATTATTTAAAATTTATTCCATTGAATCAAGGTGTTAATCCGAATATTATGAATAAAAAAAGAGTTTTGGTCATTTCGGGTGTGTTAATTACTCTGTTAACGATTGTTTATTTAAGTTGGGACAAAAAGTCCGGCGAAGTGGAAATCACTTGTAAGGTAATGAAAGGACCGGTTGAGGTTAAAATTCATACATCAGGACAATTGGAATCCGAAAATTCTGAGAATATTGTTTTACCTGCCGTACTGTCAAGTCAGAACGTACGGATTTATGAAATCAAGATTACCGATTTAATCGAAGAGGGCACCGTAGTTGATTCGGGTCAATATATCGCCACACTCGATCATAAAGTGATTGAGGAGGTATTGACTACAGCTCGCCTTGAACTTGAAGCAGCAGCAACCATTGTTGAAGATGCCAAGCTGGATTCCAACCTTAATCTAAGTAATTATCGCGACCTTATCGTTAATTCGAAATCTGATGTTGAAGAGCGTAAAATTGTTTTGGCTGAATCGGTTTACGAATCACCGTCAGTCATTAAAAAAGCTGAAATGGATCTTAGCAAAGCAGAAAGAAAACTCAATCAGGATATTAAAGGACTTGAAATGAGGCAACGACAACTGACGTCCCAGATGGGAAGACGAAATATCGATTTACAACAGAAGCAACAACGGGTTGATAATCTGCTGAAACTATATGAGGCGCTGATTATTAAAGCTCCAAAGCCCGGAATGGTGATCTATGCTAAAGACAGATTCGGAATAAAAATTCAGATAGGATCAACATTGACTCCCTGGAGCCCTACTATTGCTACTTTACCCGATATGACAAAGATGATCTCTGAAACATATGTGAATGAGATTGATATTGCGAAAATTAAAGTTGGACAAAAGGTTACTTTAAGTATTGATGCATTTCCGGACAAAGAGCTGAAAGGGGAGGTAATATCGGTTGCTAATATCGGTCAGCCTATGCCAAAAAGCGATTCAAAGGTTTTTGAAGTAAATATCCGGGTTTTTGGCAGTGACCCCGATCTAAAACCTGCCATGACGACCGGAAATGTCATTCAAACAGGCTCTTATTCCAATAAAATTTATGTCCCATCCGAAGCCGTCTTTGAAACCGATTCGACAAAATTTGTCTATGTAAAAAAGAAAAAAGTGATCAGACAAATTGTAGATATTGGCGATGAAAATGAGGATCATATAATTATAAATAAGGGAGTTGCCGAAGGAGATGTTTTACTGTTGAACGAACCTGAAAAGTTGGATGAAATTGAGACTACCGGTTGGGAGATATACAAAGAACAGATTCAAAAACAAAAGGAAAGTAAGCAAATTAGCAGTCAGCCTGCAAAAACTGCGACGAATAGCAGGCAAGATCGAAAGACAGAAGGTTGACAATGATTGAATATATAAAGTACCATAAAAGTTATAAATGAAAATAAGAGCTTATTATAACCGCTATTCCTATAATGTAATTATTGCCGTTGAGGCGATTTTTGCGAATAAGATAAAATCATTGCTTACCGCGTTAGGTATCATCTTTGGCGTTGCCGCCGTGATTAGCATGTTAGCCATTGGTAATGGCGCTGAACAGGAAATTCTCGAGCAAATTAAGATGGTTGGAGTCAATAATATTATAGTTACTCCAATTTTACAGGCTGATCAGGCAAGTTCGAATGATCAGAAGGCAAGTGCTGCAACAGAAGGAAATCAGCTTGCCGGGAATAAAAAGAAGTTTTCAAAAGGTCTTACCCTGCTTGACGCCGAATCGATCAAAGAGATTATCCCCACAGTACAGGATGTTTGTCCGATTATTACCTTTAATTACACGGCGATTCTTCACGATATCAGTAGTCAGGTGAAGCTTGACGGTACCGATAATACTTATTTTGACCTTTTTAATATTAAACTTGAAAGCGGAACTCTTTTCCATCAGCAGCACATAAAGGAGGGATATCCTGTTTGCATCATTGGAAATAATATAAAAAATGTTTTTTTTAATCAGGAAGTACCTGTTGGAAAATACATTAAATGTGGTCAAATCTGGCTTCAGGTTATAGGAGTGATTGAAAAACGAAGTTTTGTTGGTACCGGAGTCGGAACTATGGCAATCAGCAGTACTGACAACAGCATTATTATTCCCGTGAAAACAATGCTGCTTCGGTTTCGGAACAGGTCACTTATCAGGGGAGACGAAGTGAAACTTGCTGCTATGGCCAGAGATAACACTGCCTCCAAAATTGAAGATACCAATCAGCTGGATAAAATTATCGTCCGGGTAAAAGAGACGCTGCAACTAACCTCAACAGCAAAAGTTGTAGGGAGTATGTTGATGCGGAAGCATAATGATATCAGGGATTTTGAAGTTAGTATTCCTGAACTTTTGTTGAAACAACAGCAAAAGACGAAGAATATTTTTAATATCGTACTTGGGGCAATTGCAGGTATTTCGCTGATTGTTGGAGGTATTGGGATTATGAATATTATGCTTGCCTCCGTAATGGAACGTATACGTGAAATTGGTACACGCCAGGCTATTGGCGCGTCGAGGAAAGATATCGTCTTTCAGTTTTTATCTGAATCCACACTGATCAGTGTTGTCGGAGGTTTAATCGGAATAATTCTTGGAGTGATTCTTTCAAAAATTATTCAGAGCATGTTTGATATTAAAACGATCATCTCAGTATTCTCTATTTTTATCTCGTTTGGTGTCTCAGTCTTTATCGGTATAACCTTTGGATACCTTCCCGCTAAAAGGGCAGCAGATAAAGACCCGGTTGAATCATTAAGACAATAATTTTCAGATATGAAACGCATTTTAGTATTTATCACTTTTATCACCTTTTTCAAAGTTGCTTTAGCCCAGGAGAATGTAATGAAGCTGACACTCCCTGAGGTAATTGATCTTGCTTCAAAGCAGTCGATTGATGCCTTTAAACAACAAAACATGTATCTTTCAAGTTATTGGGCATTTAAGTATTACCAGGCTGATAAACTCCCTTTTCTATCGGTGGGAGCCAACCCGTTTTCCTATAACAATTCAATCAGGCAAGACTATATCCCTCAGGATCAAAGCTGGCAATACAGTCAGCAGGAAAACATGACCTCGAATGCATCATTAAAAGTGACGCAAAACGTCGGACTAACCGGAGGAAGTTTCACTGTAAGTTCAGATCTCGGGATGTCTAAAAACTTTTTGGGCGATAAGCAGACCACTTTCTCTGCAAATCAGATCAGTGTCGGCTATCGTCAAAAATTGAATGGTTACAATAGTATGCGATGGAAATCGAAGATTGAACCGCTCAAATTTGAAACGGCTAAGAAAAGTTTCATACAATCGAAAGAAGATATTGCGGTTAAGGCCACAAGTAAGTTTTTCGAACTGGTTGATGCTCAAATTGAAATTAATATTACCACAACAAATCTTGCCAACGCCGATACCTTATATCAGATTGGGAAGGGTCGTTACCAGGTCGGAACTGTGACACAAGATGAACTGTTAAACTTCGAATTGAACCTGATGAATGCACGCCTTGCCTTGACACGTGCAAATCAGGGACTTCTAAGAGCACGTTCCGATCTTAACTCATTTTTAGGTCTCGATAAAAAGGCAGTGATTGAATGTATTATGCCAACGGCTATCACCTCTGCCTTACAAATAAATGTAGATGAAGCCATTCAAAAATCGATGAGTAATAATCCTGATGTCCTGTCGCAGGATCAACGATTACTTGAACAGGATAATATTGTCAGAATGACCAGGGCTCAAAACGGATTGAGTGCCGATGTGAGCGCATCCGCTGGTTTGAACCAGAAAGCATTGATTGTTGCAGACGCCTACAAAAATCCTAACCGTTTTCAGAATATTGCTGTCGTTGGTTTATCAGTGCCAATTATTGATTGGGGAAAAAGAAAAGGGCAACTTTTGATGGCTAAATCGAATCGTGAGGTTGTTGTAAATAGCGTAAAGCAGGAACGCATTGATTTTCAGCAATCTGTTTTAATGAGTGTACTGGAATTCAATCTTCAGTCAGATCAGGTGATGAATTCAGCGCGGGCCGATACGATCGCTCAAATGGGCTTCGATGTAACTATGCGTCGGTTCAAAATCGGGAAACTTGATGTAACAAAACTCAATCTTGCCCGGAATGATCTTGAAAATGCCCGGAGAGCCTATATTAATTCCTTACGTAAATATTGGGTTTCTTATTATCAGATTCGTCAGGTTACTCTTTTTGATTTTGAGAATGGAACCGATTTGACGGCTGATTTCGATAAAATACTAAACCAATGAGGCAATATATATCTAAACATAAAAAGGTAATTCTAATTTCCGCCGGAATTTTCGTTTTGATTATGATCAGTGTATTTTTTTTGGGAATAAAACAACCTTCAAATGTCTACAAGGTTAAAAGAGAATATTTCGAGGCGCTTATCTCCTGTAAAGGTGAGATACAGAGCGAAAAAGCAGTATTGATTACTATCCCCGATATTTTTGGCGACCGGACATTGGAAATTTACGACACTCAAATAAAGGATCTTATTCCCGAAGGATCAATTGTGAAAAAAGGTGATTATGTGGCACTGCTCGACCAGGGAAGGATTAAGCAACTTAAAGAGAGTAATGAAGAAAGACTGAAACGGGTACTTTTCAATTATAATGATTCAAAAATTGATAGTGCTGTTGATCTTGTAGCACTTAGAGACGGAATCGAACAGTTTGCCTACGATCTTCAGTACAAGCAAGTTGAGCTGGAACAAGCTGTATATGAATCACCGGCATTCCAGCGAAAAGCACAGATGGCCTATGAGAGGGCTTTAAAACAACAGGATGCTAAAAAGAGGGCCTGCCAGATGACACAAAAAGCGCTAAGAATTCAGGTGTCAAGGGAAGAGGCTTTGGTGAACGAATTAACTGAAAAAGACAAAAGATACCAGATTGCATTTGATGCTGCCAGGATTACAGCACAACAGGATGGGATGTTGATATATGGTCGCACTTTCGGCAGAGGTGGAAGCCGAAAACTCAGTATTGGATCATATGTAAGCATGCAAAACCCTGTGATTGCTACCTTACCCGATCTGTCTGTTCTGGTTTCTGAAACCTTTGTCGAAGAGATTTATATTTCAAAAATCAAAGTCGGCGACAGTGCAAGGGTTTACATTGATGCGTTGAAAAACCAGGAAAAGATCGGGGCAATTTCCAATATATCGAATGTCGGGCAAGAGATGACCGGCTACGATTCAAAGGTGTTCAAAGTGAATATCCGAATCTCTTCTGATAACAACCGGGTTAAACCGGCTATGACGACCAATAACGAAATCATCATAGCCAGAGAACAAAATGTACTCGTGATTCCTCGTTCTTCCATGTTTACCGAAGGAGGAAAGCAGTTTGTGTACCTCAAAGAGCTTGGAAAGATCAGCATCCGGGAGGTTGAATGTGGCAGCCAAAGTGATAAGTTTGTAGTGATAAAAAGCGGTTTGATAGCAGGGGACAAAATATTGCTGAGTAAACCTGAAAATATAGATATTTAAGCAGCTCCGATTGTTTATATTCACAGTGATTTTCAGAATCATTTTATGTAAGTTTGTAATTGTAAAATCTAAAGGATGGAAAAATTAATCATACTGCGAAACATAGTCAAAAACTATCAGGTAGGAACACAGGCCGTTTTGGCATTGCGTTCGGTTTCACTTGATATTTATAAGGGTGAATATGTAGCAATTATGGGAGCCTCAGGTTCCGGGAAATCAACACTGATGAATATTATAGGTTGCCTCGATACTCCAACTTCGGGAAATTACCACCTCAACGATAAGGATGTAAGCAGCCTTGATGACGATCGGCTGGCCGAAATCAGAAATACGGAGATTGGATTTGTATTTCAGACTTTTAACCTTCTGCCCCGTTATACGGCACTCGAAAATGTGATGCTTCCGTTGATTTATGCCGGAGTTGGCAAGGAAAAAAGAATTGAATTTGCTACGAAAAAATTAGACGACGTAGGATTAAGCGACAGGATGAAGCATCGTCCCAACGAGTTATCCGGAGGACAACGTCAGCGTGTTGCAGTTGCCCGGGCATTAATCAATACGCCGTCAATATTATTGGCAGATGAACCTACAGGTAACCTCGATTCAAAAACTTCCGAAGAAATCATGAAACTTTTTGCAGCGATCCATTCAGCAGGAAATACAATAATTTTGGTCACTCACGAAGAAGACATCGCCAAACATGCTCATCGTATAATTAAACTGAAAGACGGAGAGGTCGAAGCTGACTATAAAAACGAAAATCCGATTTATTAACCTGTAAAAATTCAACCCAATGCGAGTCTATACCCGTACAGGTGATGATGGCACTACCGGATTAATCGGTGGTACACGAGTGAAAAAATATGATTTACGACTCGAAGCTTATGGTACAGTTGATGAGTTAAATTCATGGATCGGATTGATTCGTTCGCAAGAGATTGATTCTGAGTTAATTCATGATCTGATTGAAATCCAGAATAAATTGTTTGTTATTGGTGCCCTTCTTGCAACAGATACGGCAAAAGTTGAAACCCCGGGCAAATTACCTTGTTGTGAGGAGGATATTTTATTTCTCGAAAATAGAATGGATCAGTTTCTCGACAGCTTACCTCAATTGACGAATTTTCTTCTTCCCGGCGGAAGTAATACGGTTTCGTATTGTCATATCGCACGAACAATATGCAGACGAGCTGAGCGTAGGACGTATCAGCTTTCGTCTGAAATGCCTGTTCCTTCTGAGGTGCTAAAATATCTTAACCGCTTGTCGGATTACCTGTATGTTTTGTCACGAAAAGTGGCTGCAGATGCCGGTATTGAAGA
>JAPLDR010000040.1 GCA_026391655.1 Bacteroidia bacterium
ACCTCGCGTAGGTTTGCCGAGAATGAACTCGAAAAATCAGAAAGGATACCCCTTTCTTTATACATGAAAAAGCAACAGACCGACAAAACCCAATAATTAATTCAATTTCATCAACTTGCAGACTTTAGCCTGACGGCTATGTTATTGGAACAGTGGCACTTTTGAATTTGCTTGCGGCCGTTAGTCCGGGACCTGATTTTGTGATGGTGGTAAGGAATTCACTTTGCTTTTCGCGCCGGTCAGGGATCTTTACGAGCCTTGGTATCAGCATGGCACTCGGGGTTCATTTGGTCTTTTGGGCAGCTGGAATTGGGCTCATCATCTCGAAATCCATTGTGCTGTTTTCCCTGATCAAATACCTTGGAGCGGGATATCTGATTTATATGGGTATTGGTTCTATACTGTCGAAAGTGTCAAAACTCAATATTAAGGAAGAACGGAAAGGGTCTGATCTTATGCGTTCACAGGCATTCCGGATGGGCTTTCTGACCAATGTGTTAAACCCGAAAGTGACCATGTTTTTCCTGAGTCTGTTTTCTTTTGTGATCGGTAATTCCACCCCGGTTTACGTCATTCTTACGATTTCTGCGATCATTATTGGCACAGCCTTTACATGGTTCACGATCGTTTCCATCTTCCTTGCACAGCAAAATGTTCAAAGGGCCTTTTTGAAGTATGAAATGACAATCAACCGTATATTGGGCGGATTTCTGATACTTTTAGGGGTTAGGCTTGCGCTGCTATTCTAAAAAAATCAGCATGTTAACCTCTGTTGACATTATGAAATTTAATGTATATTTGTCGTGGATCATTAACTCCTCGTTGAAAAGGATTTTATGATGATCGGGGATGACGAAAACCGTTAAAAGAGTAGTCCGGCTTAATACTTGAAACAATGCATCTACTATTTATCGCATTACTTACGATTCTTGCCGGCACATTGCTGCTTGCAAAAACAAAGAAGGAAGAGCTTGGCAAATTCTTTCTTAACATTTCCAGGTTCTTTATCATTGTGGGCTTCATTCTTTTCCTTGTTTGCATTGCCGGAGGAATCTGTATGTTGGCTCATCATGTGAAGGGAGGCCAGCCAGGTTTCCGGCATGAGATGATGATGAGACACGGGCATCCGGGAATGCGTGGTGGTTTTGTTTGTCCCCCGGGCATGTGCAAAGGCACCTGTGGAAAAATGGATATGCAAAAAGACAGTTTAATGAAATGCTGTCCTAAGAAAACAGCGGCTGATACCTGCAAAATGTCTGCCGCTAAACCACAGCTTCCGGTAAAAACAAAATGATCTTGCTCTCACAATACTGATTAGAATCCCGGGTTTTTTCCCGGGATTTTTTTTGTTTAACTTTTTTAGGTGTATAAATATCGCTTGATATTACGCTTTGGTGTTTTCTCAAATTCTTTATCGACCAAAATAATGGAACTTATTTGGGCAAATTTGGGGAGTTCCTTGTTTACATGTTTGCAATTTTCAGCCATAATTTCCTTCAGCCGTATTTCGTCAGGCTTTTCTGTCTCAATCATTTCAGGATCAGGGAAAACAAAAGCAACCATTTTGCCTTCGCGTTTGGTAATCACACATTCAAGGACAAATGGATAGTTACTGAGCTTGGCTTCCAATTCTTCCGGATAAATATTCTGCCCCGATGGTCCAAGAAGCATATTCTTGCACCGTCCATGGATATAAATAAAATTCTGGGCATCAATTACTCCGAGGTCGCCTGTATGCAGCCAACCTTCGCTGTCGATGGCATCAGTCGTAGCTTTTTCATTTTTATAGTAGCCCATCATCACGTTAGCGCCTTTCACGAGGATTTCGCCCACTTCGTTATACTGATCTTTGGAATCGATGCGGACTTCCATCCTGTCCACAAGCTTTCCGGCCGATGAGGATCTGAAACCAGTCCAGGGTTCATACGAAATCAGTGGTCCGCATTCTGTCATTCCGTAACCGATCGTAAAAGGAAATTTTATTTTTCTGAAAAAAGCTTCTACCTCATGATTAAGAGGTGCTCCGCCTATCACGATTTCGTGGAAATTACCGCCAAAGGTCTCAACGAGGCTGGCCCTTACTTTTTTATGCAGAAGTAGCTGAATACCTGGAACTTTAAGCAGAAATTTCACAACAGGTTTTTCGAGCGCCGGAAGAATCCGTTTTTTGTATATTTTTTCGATGACCAGCGGAACCGACAAAATCAGTCGTGGTTTTACCTCCTGAAATGCTTTAATTATTATCTGCGGAGTTGGGGCCTTCGAGAGGAATGTCACGTGGCAACCAACTGAAACCGGGAATAAGAATTCGAACAACAATCCGAAAACATGCGCCATTGGCAGAAAGGAAACAATGCGGTCGCCAGCTTTTAAAGGCATATGTTCCTGCGCATAAATAATGTTCGACAGCAAACTTCGGGCTGGAATCATGACTCCTTTCGTAAAACCCGATGTGCCGCTCGTGTATGAAATGATGCTCAGGTCTTCTCCGTCATATTCGTTTAGTTCAAAGTTCCCGGGTTCAGAGAGTCCGGCATATTCAACGGTAAAGCATTTTTCCCAACGTTTTTTTTCATCGGGAGAAACAAACGAAAGTGATGAAAAGTTGGTGAGATTGACCACTCCTTTAACTGCCGGTGTCTTTTTAATGTCAATTTTGTCAAAAAGGCTATCGGCTGCAAAAAGGAACACCGATTCGGAATGATTGAGGATATGCGTAACGTCAAACGGATTGAAATCGGGTAAAACCGGAACAGTTACTCCGCCATAACAGGAAATGGCCAGAAACGAGATCGCCCAGTTTGAGGAATTACGTCCAAGAATAGCAATCTTATCACCTTTTCGAATACCGCTTTCCTTGAAATAACAATGAATCTGACGAATCATTTGTGCCGCTTCACCATAAGTGGTAGTCGATCCCTGGAAATCGGAAAAAGCTGGCTTTGACCAATTCTCACGGAAACATTGTGAATATATCCCAATTAGTTTATCGCTTTTCATATTTTAAGTATTTCAAATTTCGGGTTTTGACACTACAACTGAAATCCCTCAAAATTAATCAAACATCTTAATATTTCACATCATGCCGGAAACTGTTTCGTCAACCTGCTTAATACAATTCAAACCGATGGTCAAACAATCAACATTCTTGCTGCCAGCGACATACAAAAATGATTTTTAGGGCTGGTTTTGATCTTTATTATTGACAAAATTGAGATAACCATCTGCTATACTCCAATAGTATTAAAGTTTTGAAAAAAATAAATATATCTCATTTTTTTCTATGCGCTTTATTGTTACTATTGTCAGATATATAATCGGTTAACATACCAAAATCAATCAAGAACATGAACATTAAAAAAGTTGGATTATTATTTCTTTCTGCCATCATTTTAAATGTTGGCACGCTACATGCAGATGAAGGAATGTGGATGCTTTCCCTGATTCAAAAACTGAACATTAAAAAAATGTCAGAAATGGGATTTAAGCTCTCTGCCAAAGATATTTATGACATCAACAACTCCAGTTTAAAGGATGCAGTTCTACATTTTGGTGGTGGCTGTACGGCTGAAATAATCTCCAAAGACGGGCTTGTTTTGACCAACCACCATTGCGGTTACGGGACTATTCAGAAACTAAGCACTGTTGACCACGACTACCTGGAAAACGGTTACTGGGCAATGAACCGCGATGAAGAACTTCCGTCCAAAGGGTTGACAGTTATATTCCTTGACCATTTTGAAGATGTTACCAAAGCAGTAACAGAGGCAATGGCTGCTGCAACTGATCCAAAAGCCAAAGATGAGGCTTTAAGGACTGTATCCGATCAACTGTCAGCCAAAGCAGTTGGGGGAAACAAATACCTTAGTGGCAGGGTATATTCATTCTTCGGTGACAACCAGTATTACCTTGTGATTACCAAAACTTACAATGATATCCGTTTTGTAGGTGCGCCCCCTTCCTCAATTGGTAAATTCGGAGCAGATACTGATAACTGGATGTGGCCGCGTCATACGGGAGATTTCAGTATGTTTCGTATTTATGCCGATAAAGACAATAATCCCGCAGAATTTTCCAAAGACAATGTTCCCTATCAACCCAAAAAATTTCTGACCATTTCTCTTAAAGGAGTGAAACAGAACGATCCTGCGATGATCATCGGTTATCCGGGTAGAACCAACCGTTTTATGACCTCTTATGAAGTGAAGGAGACCAGCGAAATTACCAATGCAGTTACAATTCTTGTTCGGGGAGTTCGTCAGGATATATTAATGGCTGATATGGTTGCTGATCCCAAAATCAGGTTGCAGTATTCCAACAAATATGCAGGATCTTCCAATTTTTGGAAAAAAGCGATTGGTATGAACGAGACCTTTGAAAAGCTAAAAGTTTTAGACAGAAGAGCTGCTGAAGAGAAGACCTTCACCGAATGGGTAAATGCTGATCCTTCCAGGGTTCAAAAATATGGCAAAGCATTGGCTGATGTGAAATCGGCGATTGAAGGAAGGGCTAAACTCCAGGTTAACCTGAAATATTACACGGAAGCCCTTGGTTCGATCGAACTAACTTCCGCTGCAGTGCGTTTGGGCCCAAGATCTGAGGGAGATTCCCGGGGAGGAAGAGGTGGCAGACCAAATTTCTCATTCAGTCCGGCCGATTTCTTCAAGGATTATAATGCAGCTACCGACAAAAAGGTTGCAAAAGCAATGATTAAACTTTTTAGGGAAAAAGTACCTGCAACCGATCTCCCCGATTTCTATAAAACTATTGATGCGAACTATCAAGGCAATATAGATGCATA
This sequence comes from Bacteroidia bacterium, assembly GCA_026391655.1. Lineage (GTDB taxonomy): Bacteria > Bacteroidota > Bacteroidia > Bacteroidales > Prolixibacteraceae > JAAFHB01. Next base: position 4,802 of record JAPLDR010000040.1, read on the forward strand.
TGTTGAAGCGATGTTCAGTCAGTCTGTATTTGTTTCCGAAGAAAAACTCAAGCCAGCTCTTGCCGGTGATAAAAAAGTTCTGGAGAATGATCCCGCTTTCGTGACAGGGAAAAATATCTCCGAAGCGATGATGAAATATTACAATGATCTTGACCAGTATCGTTCCTTGTATGCAAAAGGACAAAAACTATATATTGCAGGTATGCTGGAGATGAAAGCCGGACAAGCCATCTACCCTGATGCAAACTCCACGATGCGGATGACCTACGGTAAAGTATTGAATTATTCTCCCAAAGATGGTGTGATCTACGACTATGTAACTACGATGGATGGTGTCATGCAGAAAGAGGATCCAAAGAATTGGGAATTTGTGGTTCCTGCCAGGCTTAAAGAACTATACAACGCCAAAGATTTCGGACAATATGCAATGAAGGATGGCCGGATGCCGGTTGCTTTCCTCACCAACAATGATATTACAGGCGGTAATTCGGGTAGTCCTGTAATGAATCGCAAAGGAGAACTGATCGGGATAGCCTTCGATGGTAACTGGGAATCAATGAGCAGTGATATTATTTTTGAACCGTCACTGCAGCGTTGCATCAATGTTGACATCCGCTATACGCTCTTTATCATGGATAAATTTGGCGGAGCAGGTTATTTACTCAACGAAATGAAGATTTCGAAATAAGAAGGAATCTTTAGGATAAAAAAACACCTGCACAATTAATCGTGCAGGTGTTTTTTTTGTGGACACTAAAAAAGCTTCCCGATTGTTTTCATAGGCAAGAACATTTTACGACTATCCGGGAGCAGGATAAAGCCATACTTGAAGTAAAATTTTTCTGCTTCTTCATCCAAAGGGTCAACTACTACCGCAAAGGAACCGACTGATTTGGAAATTTCATAACTTCTGCTTAAAGCATCAATCAATAGCATTTTACCAATACCAAGTCCTTTGAATCTGCTATCCACCGCTAATCTTCCAAGAAGTATAGCAGGAATAGAACTGTACGAATAGGGTAACTGTTTTTTATAATTATCAGGTACTATTCCTATTGGGATACTATTGCTTGAAAGCGTATAATATCCTTGAATTAATCCGGTTTTATTGTCAACTGACACAAAACAAGCACACAGCTTTCTTTTAATATCCTGAGCTGCCTGAGTTTTTAAATAGGTGTCGGGCAATATTTTCCCACAAGCAAAATTGTTCTTTAGTTTTCGGTGGATTTGGGAAAGGATTTCAGTAGTTATCATTATTTGGAACCCGTTTTTTTATATTGTCTGGCTGCTGACATTAAGGCATCGTTGGGGTTTGGAGAATTTACCAATGCATTAAAGAAGATCTCACTATCTCTCTGAGATGCAAGAATAGTTTCAGATTTTTGAATTATCAATTGGGCTTTTTCATAAACAGTCGTAACAACAAAATCCGAGAGATTCCTATAACCACCCAATTTAGCGGCTCTTTCAATGATTAATTTCTTGTCCCTTGATAGTCTTGTATCAAATCGAGCTTTTCCTTCATATTCAATAATCGGGTCCATAGTATCTATTTTTTGCAAACGTACGGAATATTTCCGTACACAACAAGCCATTGTACGGATATTTCCCGTACAAGATACAAAATAGCATTTTCATCCACAAGTTTAGATTCGGACTTCATCAAAAAACTCAAAAATCCCCCCAAACCTGGCGGATAAAAAAACACCTACACAAATAAACGTGTAGGTGTTTTTATTCCAATGGGGTGGGCTCACTTTGTAATCTGATTTCCTGCCAAGAAAAACTCTCAGATTTAAATTAAAACCTGAGCCTTAATAGAATGAACAAAAACCCAACATTTAAATTCATTTTATTATAATAATTTATGTAGTTTAACGGTTCAAATTCAGACAGTAGAGTAAATGACTAACCAGAATCCTGAACAAATAGCAAGAGACCATATTGACAAGCAGTTGACAGCTTGTGGCTGGACTATTCAGGATGTCAGGAAGGTGAATCTGCATGTTGGTATTAGTGTTGCTGTAAAGGAATTTCTGACTGATGTTGGCCCTGCTGACTATGTATTATTTGTTGATGGTAAGCCTTGTGGAGTGGTTGGTTGAAGCTGAAAAAGAAGAAGAATTTGGAGGGAAATTGGTAAAAAATAAATTAAAGCGATGGAAAAAGAAACAAAATCGGTAGGTTATTGCTTTTATTGCAACAAATTGTTTTCGAAGCAAGAAATAGGCAAACACCTTGCAGCACACCTTGCAGGAATGGAAAAAGCCCGAAATGAAAGTTCAGCAGTTAATTATTGCCACATCGAAGTTGAATCGGACGAAATGTTTTTGCATTTGCTGGTAAAAGGTGATGCCAAAATGAAAGTAATCGATAATTTTTTAAAAGACATCTGGCTCGAATGCTGCGGGCATTTGAGTGCTTTTGGCCACAAAAATTTTAAGGTGTCAATGTCGCATTTGGTAGAAGATGTGATGGAGCCACGCATAAAAATCTTCCACGATTATGATTTTGGCTCAACGACAAGGGTATTTCTGAAAGGATTGAAACATTACCAACTGAATGAAAAAGAGAAAGTAATACTTCTTTCGCGTAATGAACCATTGAAAATACCCTGTTCAATTTGTAAAAAAGAGCCGGCGGCCTATCTGTGTTCGGAATGTTTCGACGATGATGATTATTCCTATTTTTGTGAAAAATGTTCAGTATTGCACGAAAAGGAATGCGAAGCTTTTAACGATTACAGTCAAATGCCTGTTGTGAATTCGCCCCGGATGGGTGTCTGCGGTTACGAAGGTGGCAGAATCGATTTGGAAAGAGATGGTATCTGTTAATAAATGAGGTAATTTGTTCTTGAATTGCAGAATTATCAAATATGTAATCTCAATAATTTACAAGAGTGAAAAATCGAATTAATCCTTTAATCCTATAAATCCCAGTTCAGACAATGAGCGACTTAAAAGCTATTGAATACAAATCGTTTGAAGCAATAAAACATCTTTCAGAAGATGGCGATGAGTATTGGTATGCCCGCGAACTCGCCACCGTGCTTGAATATGTGCAATGGCGTAATTTTCAAAAAGTTTTGGATAGGGCAATTCTTGCTTGTAAAAACAGTGGTTATGAAATAATTGACCATTTTGCTGAGGTCAGCAAAATCGTAGAAGCGGGTGCTACTTCAAAACCTATTGTTGATTTTATGCTCACCCGCTATGCCTGTTATTTGATTGTTCAAAATGGCGACCCACGCAAAGAAGTTATTGCGTTGGGGCAAACCTATTTTGCCATTCAAACCCGTCGGCAAGAAGTCGCCGACTATTTTAACCAACTTGATGAGGATAATAAACGCCTTGTAATACGTGGTGATATCAAGCAGTGGAATCAGATGCTTGCCGAAGCTGCCCACAATGCAGGTGTTATTAGTAACGAAGAATATGCAACTTTTCAGAATGCCGGATATATGGGGCTCTATGGAGGTATGAAAGTAGAAGATATTCATCAAAAGAAAGGTCTTAAGAAAACCGACAAAATTCTTGATTTTATGAGTAGTACCGAATTGATTGCCAATTTGTTCAGGATATCTCAAACCGAAGAAAAGCTAAAAAAAGATAAAGCTTCAACCGCCGATGCAGCCAACGAAATACATTTTATTGTCGGAAGAGAAGTGCGTGGAACCATTGAAAGAGTAGGCGGTACAATGCCGGAAGATTTACCTGTTCCAAACAAACGCATCAGCGATGTGGAACGGGAACAACTGAAAAAGCTAAAAAAAAATCCAAATAAGTTAATGTTAGATGAGTAATATAAATATGAGCAACAACACATCTTCAATAGTATCATAAGTATGGTCATTTTGCAATCCCTTGCGAGATGTATGTGTCGGTTATGGAGATTATTTAGTGACCTATTTGCTGTTTTTAAAAATGGCAGATGAATACAGCAAACCACCATATAACCGGAAACTGAATATCCCGGCAGAATACAACTGGGAAAGTTTGACTGGTGTAAAAGGTGCAGCTTTGAAAGTGCATTATGTCACAACACTTTGTGAGTTAAGTACTCAAAAAGGGATATTAGGGCAAATATTCACCCTTGAAAATAAGGTTTTAAGTTTTTCAGCATTAAATTTAATTGCCCACACCAAAGGCCAGCAAAACTGACGGGGCCGTTTTTAATCAGGATATGGAGAGGCAAAATATGAATACCCTCTCAAAAATTACTCAAGAATATTTCTCATGTAATCAATACACTTAATGACCTCTTTCACCGGATCAGAATCCGGCTTAATGTCGTATTCCAATTCCACAAATACATCGATGGGCCATTTCTCTTTTTTAAGCAAAAGCAGGACGTCGGCAATCGGCGTTTCACCTTGTCCAAACGGTTTGTTTGCATTCGGCGTCGGGTTATTTGGCCCCGTTTTGTCCTTCACGTGTATCATCGGGATCCGGTCGTGGTATTTGATAATTACATCGTTGGGATGTTTTCCTGTAGCACCGAAATAGTGCCCCACATCAAGATTGAGCCTGTTTGCCGGTGAATAGCCGAGTAAGGTATCAATGTCAAAGCCCGGTTCGCCAAACTGTCCGTGCGTGTGATAAATGGCCAGACTGTTATGCTTTTCAGCAAATTTGCCCAGACGTTTGCAGGCAGCCACACTGGCTTCATCGGTTATACCATAGGCTCCTAACGCTTTGGTTGCATTATAGGCATAATCAATCTCTTCATCCGACCACCCTGAAGGAACAAACTTTGCTATGTGTATACCAACCCCTGCATGATTGTACTTTTTGCGTATATCGGCATACTTTTGCATGGGCAGGGACAAGCGCCATTTGCGTTGCTCTTCTCTTGCTGCATCAGCGGCTTTGGCACGTTCGGCTTTTTCCTTGTCGGTTAACTCCGCTCCACGGGGAGCCCGGGCCGGTCCTGCAGGGATACCCAGTCCCTCTTCAAGGACACTTCTCATCTCCAAAGCATTGACACCGGCCTTCAGCACATACTCCAATACCTCATCGAGGCTGTGTGAAATGGTACGGTAAGAATAGGTAGTGATACCTAACTGAACTCCGTGCACTTTTGAATTGGGCTTTTTACTTCCGCTTGCGAACGAATAATTAAAAGGAAGGAATGAAACTGCTGCGGCAGCTGCTGTTGTTCCTAAAAATTTGCGTCTTGAAATTTCTTTGTTTCTCATATTAACTGGTGGCTTAATGAATTCAGAAAAAAATGAAGCCCCCGAATTTACTATTTTAAATTGTAATTACCATGTTTTAGTCTCCCTGTTTAGCTTCCCTGAAAGTTGGCCATTTGTAAAAAGAGTAAGTCAGGCTCCTGAGCTCCTCCCATTAATGAACAAGCCTCATCCTCTATTAGTGTATGGCATCCTGATTTAAAAACAGCTGAAGATTTTCAAAAACACTTTGAATAAGCGTGTAACCATGATTGTATAAGCTCTCTCGTTTTTGAAAACTCTTTTCAGTGCGTCCGATGGAAAATTCCGGAGAGGGAGCAATAATAAATAGTTTTCCTTCCCGCTCCATCTGATCGCAGAAATCAAGCGTCTTATTGTATTCTTCATTCCTTTTAAGTAAAGTTTCCAGAAATTCGGGATGTTTTCGGAAAGCCAGTTTAAAAATAAGTTGATTGCTTAATTTCTCTTTTCGGTAGCCTCTCGGACGCGTTAGAATGACTACGGCTTTGCTATGTTTACTCAATGCATATCTTACAGGTATAGAATCCGATACACCACCGTCCAAAAATAATTGACCCTCAATATTTACGGGTTGTGAAAGAAGCGGGATACTTGATGATGCAACAAGCGCTTTGTCCACACCTATATTCTCAATCTCTTTTTTTGAAAAGACAACGCTATTCCCTGTATTCAATGATGTGGTTAAAATGTCGAATTCTGCCCGATTTTTAAAAAATGCTTTCTCATCAAAGGGAACAAGCCTGTTCGGGATTTCACCAAAAATAAATTTCATGTTGAAATATGATCCTGATGTAATAAGATGGCGAAATCCCATATAGCGTTTATCAGAAGGATATTCAACATTAATTTTCCTGTTTCTACCTTTTTGTTTCGACAGGTAGGATGCGCCCGTACAAGCTCCAGCCGAAACACCGATCACCCTGTCAAAATTTAGTTCCTTTTCAAGAAAGTATTCAAGTACTCCTCCCGTGAACGCTCCACGAAGACCACCACCTTCGAGTATAATGCAAGAATTCTTCATATCAGCTTCTTCCGTTAAAATTTCAGTACAAATTATGAATTAATGATAGTCATTTTTTTAATTCAAGCCTCATCCGACAGCTATTCCCATCATGAATTAAAGGAGGATTTAAAAAATGTGTCTTTATTTAATTGGAATTCAGCTTAAATTGTTATAAATTTGAGTAAATCATAAACCACATGTTATGATACCAAATTCTTCAACAACCACTTTAAGTCCTGCCGAAAGTGAATTTATTGATTTGATGCAACATGGTGACGATTTTTTCAAAATTGAACTTTTGAGACCGGCAAAAAACTACTACAAAAGAGCATTGGAACTGAATCTCGAGAAAGAAAAAGTAAGGCAAAAAATTACTGAATGCGATCAATTATTGGCCTTTGAACGAAAAGTTTTCCTTATTCTTGCTGCAGTAGCTGCTGTTTTGGTGCTTGCATATTTCGTGCTGAAAACACAGATATAAAGGACTGTTTCAATATTCAATCATCCTTATATTTAGAATAGGCTCACCAGGGTCTGCGATGTTGGCAAATAGTATTGATAAACAACTAACCTGAAAGATAATTTATAGGCTTTAACAATATTTAACTAAAATTAGGGTAACAATTGGAGGTCCATTCCTATTACAATCATAAAGAGATAACTTCGTTTGACCTTAAATTTTTGTTTAACCTAATTTCGAATTCCATGAGAAAATTACTTTTTAGAACAAGTACACTTATTTCTGTTATTCTATTGTTGGTACTGGCCTGTCAGAAAGAACCAGTAACTGAGAACACGAATGAAGATGATGCTACCTCAATGAGTGTAGCCGATGCAAAAAACTGGTTTTTAACAAAACAGCAACCAATATTGATGATGAAAGCGGGAAAACTCGAAGAGGGAAAATCGATTAAGATGAAGCCCGATTGGAATCAGGCATTTAAATCAAACGACAGTAAACATGAGGCTGTAGAGAGCCCAATTCTTACAAAAGGTGTATTTGGTCTTGCCACAGGAGAAGTTAATGATATGTATGAATCGACCAAAAACGAGAATTACCTGAATTCAGTTTCAAGGCTCGTAGTCCTGAAATATAAAAAAGACAAGCGCATTGTGTCGTTTATTATGACAGTTTTTGGTGATAAAGACTATTTGGAAAAAAAGAAATTCACCATGCAGGGCGAAACCTATCTCAAAAGAGACAAAGATCTGTCCGGATATGTGTTTTACCATAGTACAGAAGGCGAATTTGTGAACGGCTGGAGGTATAAGGAGGGGAAAGTTGTTGGGAAAGTTGAAATAGCTGACAATAAGGCACCTAAGCTTAATCTAAAACGTATGGAGGTAGTATTAATACCAATAATTTATTACTATTATATCGATGATGCTGGTTTAACTCCAGATGGTGGTTTTTGGACAACGCGTAAACTGTGCAGTGGGGTGTATTATATAACAACCTATGTAAATAGTGAAGGCGATGGTGGTGGAAGTGGCAATCCAACAGATGCAAATACAACATCTCCTAATGGCAATGGGACTACTGATACTAACGATGGTTTATATGTTCCTCCTCCTCCAACACCGCCACCTCCTTGCGATTGCATAGATCCATGTCCAATTTGTGGTGGTTGTCTTGATGCTAACTTGCTGAAAAGTGCAAGTACGAGTTGTCCAGGACCATGTAAATGTCCCAAAGTAATATTAGATCCTTCATTTTTAAATACGACAGCTGATTGTGTTAAAAAGAAACTTGATAATGATAGTATTCTAAATCATCTTCTTAGTGGCTTTTGCCTTAATTCTAGCAAAATTAATTTAAACTTTATGGTTCGTGACTTAAATCCTAATATAAATGGGTTATGTAACTATAATCAAAATACTTTTCGGATGGATATTACTATTGATATTGACCGCTTAAATGGCCCTTCTCTAAAATTAGCTGAGACAATTCTCCACGAATCATTCCATGCATATATTTTTGGTAAAGTGTGGGAGGCGGGTTTACATAATGGTTTGTGTCCGGAACCTGATTTTGCAAAGGACTGGGCAGCATACGATAAAAAATTTGGCTCGAAAGACACTGCTCAACACAATTACATGGCAGATAAATATATATCGTTTATGAAAGCCGGGTTAAGACAATATTACAATAATGAATCGTATTCCGAAACTTTCACTACTGGTGTATCAAATTTGAATATTGATGGATGGGACGGAATCGATTTTATGCTGGAATGTTTGGCCTGGACTGGATTACAATCTACAGACGCATGGCAAGCTTATCAAAGTGATCCAGCCAAATTGAAAAAATACACTGATAATATGACAAATATTATTGCTATTTTACCCATAGAAAATTGTATCAAAAGACCTTAATCATTTACACATGAAACAGTTAATTAGAATAATTTATTTTGTTGCGTTTTTTTATTTCCCTGCATTAGGACAAGAACTACCACTTACAAAAGATACAATTGTATGTATTGTCGATACAACTAAGAATTTCACTTCAATTAGCGTTGATCCGATTAAGTCTGCTGAAAAATTTTACTGGCGTGTTTGTATCAAGAGTCATTACTATGATATGTATCCCCAAATGGCTTATATAGCTTATATATGCTTTGACACAGATTATAGAAATCAAGGATCCTGGTTTAAAGGACCATTAAAAGTGATAGTTCCAATCAAAGACCTGGCAAGAAGGTTTATTGTAGTCACAGATGAATGGCTCAATAAACAAACAAAATTGTCTGCTGTTTCAGACAAAGTTGGTTCTACTCCCTGGGTTAATTACAATTTTGTTGTATTCAGGCAGGATATAGATTCAAATCCAGATGGTTGCGTAACCATGCACAGAGTTGTTGCAGGTTATAGTTCGTTTGTGGAATAAAGTTGCAACTACAGATTTTAATTAATCATTCTCTGTGGAATGTAATTTTCATAAAGACATACTAATAAAATGAAAACACTATTTATTACTATTTGAATATTAGCCATGTTGAGCTCTGTCTCAAAATCGCAAATATTTAGCAACGATACTGTAGTTTGCATTATCGACACCACTAAATGCTTTGTGGAATTTACTAAGAATCATTGTGCCAACGGTGATCCTGAATGTGAATTTTCCTGTTCTGCTTTTCGTTTTTTCTAATCCTGTCAGGGATTGGGTGATTTCGGTTTCGTTTAAGTTTAAACGAACACAAACAACAAATCCCCCTGTATTCCCCCTTTCGCGAAAGGGGGAGTTCGTCAAAGGAAACTTAATGTACTAAATATGTATATCTTAACACTGATATTTATTTGGATATCAGTCTAATTATGAAGTACTCCCCCTTAGAAAAAGCATAGCCGTCAGGCTATGTGTATATATTTCACTGAAATGCAGGGACATATGGCATAGTTTCTTTTTTTACCCCTTTTCTTTTGGAATTGGGGTTTGAATTTGTAATCTTTACCATTTCAAATAACTTTTTTCGTTAA
>JAPLDR010000114.1 GCA_026391655.1 Bacteroidia bacterium
ATTAACGAAAAAAGTTATTTGAAATGGTAAAGATTACAAATTCAAACCCCAATTCCAAAAGAAAAGGGGTAAAAAAAGAAACTATGCCATATGTCCCTGCATTTCAGTGAAATATATACACATAGCCTGACGGCTATGCTTAGAAAAAGGGGGAACACAAGGGGAATTTCAAAACGTTGTAAAAACATTCAAGTCTAATTAATAAATAATTAATAACAAGTAAATTATGAGACAAAAATTTATTTTAACACTATCGTTATTCTGCTTATTGGTGAACTTCGGGTCGGCTCAGGAACCAGCTAAAATAGCGCTTCCCGACGGGAAAAAATATACGTTTGAAAACTGTATAAACAGGTTTGATATTACAAAATCTTCAAAAACCGCAGTCGGATATCAGTATTGGTTCATCGATCAGAATTTTCTGAAAGATGGTCTTACCGTGAAAATGAGCGTTGTCGGTCCAAACCAGGCGACTCATGCTCCACACAAACACGCCGGGGATGAAATATTTTTCGTTCTGCAAGGAAAAGCCCGGTTTTATCTCGATGGCAAAACCACCACAGGCGGAGTTAATACCAGTTTTTATTGCCCCGAAAACAGCGAACACGGAATCAGCAACGCCGATTCCACAGAATTAAAATATTTGGTGATCCGAAAATACGTCGATAAATAATCAAAAAATGAAGAAACTGATTAATCTGCTGCCCGTTATCCTTCTCTATACTTTGTTTGCAAATTCTGCAACTGCACAAAAACCCGTGCCCCAACGCTCATGGCCGTCGGTAGCCCTGGGAATGCCTGAGGAGTGGTATGGTTCGGAAGAGTCAAAAAAAGTAGCGGACAACGTTTTGTTGTATCAGCGCGATGTTGGTGGCTGGCCCAAAAACACCCCTTTTCATAAACCACTGTCTGAAGGCGAGAAAGCTCAGGTTTTAGAAGATAAAGACAAACCAGATGCGATTTTCGATAATGGTGCGACCACAACTGAGATGCGGTTTTTGGCAAAAATGTATTCAAAGACAGGAAATGATATTTACAAAGTCTCATTTGAAAAAGGACTTCATTTTATTTTGGAGGCACAATACAAAAATGGCGGCTGGCCCATGTTTTTCCCGCTTAGAAAAGGTTATTACACGCACATCACTTTTAATGATGACGCTACATTCAGGCTAATGAACCTGCTTAAAGATATTTATACAAAGAAACCGACCTTTGATTTTATCAGTGACAAAAAAACAACTTCCGCAATAAAAAAAGCCTGGGATAAGGGACTCGGATGTATCCTGAAAACTCAGATTGTAGTAAACGGAAAACCAACTGTTTGGTGCGCACAACACGATGAAATCACGTTGCTGCCGGCAAAGGCACGTTCTTACGAATTGCCTTCATTCAGCGGAAGTGAATCGGTTGGCCTGCTCGATCTGCTGATGGATATTGAAAATCCATCACCGGAAGTTATTCGTTCGGTAAAAGGAGGAATCGAATGGCTGGAAGCTCACCAGATGAAAAATATACGGTGGGATAAATTTACCAATGCTGAAGGAAAAAAAGACCATCGTATTGTCACGGATCCGAATGCCGGAAGTTTGTGGGCACGGTTTTATGATCTTGATACTCAATTGCCTTATGTATGCGACCGCGATGGCATCAAAAAGAGTACGCTTGAGGAAATCGGTTATGAACGCCGGAATGGCTACAGTTGGTATTCCGATGGACCACGCAAGGTATTGGATGCTTACCCGAAATGGAAGGAAAAATGGGGAAAATAATGTGCAAATGAAATAGTTCTGATTAATTCTCCCCTTAATCAACAAAATGAAAAAATCAATCATGGTTGGTAAAACTGATAATTCAATCAGACCGGGCAAAGTAATGTTTTTGCTGCTAAGTTTTTTGTTTTTTCTTCCAACCTTAAAATCATTTGGAATAGAGGCAATTAATAACCTGAACTTTGATTTTTATTCGCAGGAAAATGGCCTCTCAAACAATCTGATTCATTGTATTCTTCAGGACAAAAAGGGATGGATGTGGTTCGGAACTTCCAAGGGCGTATGCCGTTTCGATGGTTATAAATTTACCGTATTTAAGAATGATCCTGAAGATTCAACAAGTTTAAAAGGGAATCTGGTCAGAACCATTATTGAAGACCAAAAAGGCCAGCTGTGGATTGGTACCGAAAATGGCGGACTCAATAAATTTAACAGCGAAAAGGAGAATTTCGAACATTTTTTTTATTCCGGTAGTCAGGCTGTTTTAAAAGATGCAACAGTTACTTCCATCTATGAAGATCCTTCCGGCGTTTTTTGGATAGGCACTGAAAGGCGTCTCTACCGGATGGAGAATGAGACTACATTATCGGAAGTAAAACCCTCAAATCAAATCGTCTTTTCCGAATATTTCAGAGTTACACAGTCAGATAAGTCAGGCAAAATCTGGTTGGGTACCAATAGAGGACTTTACCTTTACGATCCGAAGAATAATCAGGTTCAAAAAATCAAACTTTTACAAAACTTGTCTGACAACCAGCAAATCTGGTCTATTTTTATGGATGAAGATGGCTTGCTCTGGATCGGAACCTACGCCGATGGTCTGTTTACTATTAATCCACTTACGCTTGAAGTAAAACATCCGACTTTGGATCCGGATAATGACCGAAGCCAGACTGTAAGAGCAATATCGAAAGACCGGAATGGAAAGTACTGGATCGGAACGAGGGGCGGATTATATATCTATGAAAGGAACAAAGGAATTACTGCTTTTTATTTTCACGACGAAAGGGAGCCCAACAGCTTGGTCAACAACTCCATACAATGTATTTTTCACGATTTGAAAGGCGATGTCTGGATTGGTACCCGTAACGGAATTAACTTTCTGATTGAGGAAAGGCAAAATATTCAAGGTTATAAATCGATGCCTGGCGACGACAGGTACTTGAACAGCAACGAGGTTTATGCCTTTTGGATCGATCCCAAAGGAGATATTTGGGCTGGAACAGAAAGTGGCGGCATAAATATACTGAACCGTAAAACAGGCCACTTCAGATACATGTTGCCGCAAAAGGGTAATCCGAACTCTTTGTCGGTAAATTGTATTAAAGCGCTTCTCGATGATGGAAAGAACAATCTCTGGATTGGTACCTTTCTGGGCGGAATTGATGTGCTTAACCTGCAAACCGGTAAATTTAAACATTACCGGAACGATCCGGCCAACCCGGTCAGCCTCTCAGACAACCAGGTTTGGGCGCTATTGCGCGACAGCAATAATGATATCTGGGTAGGTACCAGCAACGGATTTGATAAATTTAATCAAGTAACCGAAACCTTTACTCATTTCGGAAATCTGGTAGATAATAAACCGGTGAACTGGCTGGCAGAAGACAGTGATCATTTATTATGGGTCGGCAGTGCAGATTTAATTATTTATAATTTAAAAGATCAGAAAGTTACCAGGATTAAAGAAAATACACGTTACATGTTTCAGGATTCTAAGAAGCGTATCTGGCTGGCCACATTTAACCTTGGAATCGCGCTCTACACGAAAGAAAAGGGAATTATCAGGTATTACAACGAAAAGAATGGACTGGCCAATAATCAAACGCTTACAATTCAGGAAGACAACGAACATTTTTTATGGATAAGCACAACGAATGGCCTTTCAAAATTTGATCCCGAAACAGAGCGTTTTCATAATTATTCATTGAAAGATGGCTTTCAGAACAACCAGTTTACCTATGGCGCTGCCTGTAAAACCATAGAAGGCGAACTGCTCTTCGGAGGTATTTCGGGATTTAATATTTTTAATCCAACCAAAATCAAATCGAACAAATATTTTCCGCCAATTGTTTTGACTGACCTGAAGATTTTCAACAAATCGGTAAAAATTGGTGACAGTAAAAAAGATGTATTAACCAAAAGTATTTCAGAAACCAAAAATATAACCCTGCATTACGATCAGAATTCAATTTCCCTGGATTTTGCCTCTTTCGACTACTCCAACAGCCTTGGGATACAGTATTCATATTTTCTGGAAGGATTCGACAAAGATTGGAACGAACCTTCGGTGAACCGTACAGCAACTTATACGAACCTTGGACATGGTGAGTATACTTTTCAGGTAAAAACAGTATCGATCGACCGTAAAGAGATCAATCAAGGACCTGTATTGAAGATAGTTGTGCTTCCTCCTTTCTGGAAAACCTGGTTGTTTAGAATTATAGCCCTGTTTACTATTGGACTAGCTATTTATATCTTTTACTCTTTAAAATTGAAATTATATCGGGAAAAACAAAAAGAACTATCAATATTAGTTGAAAAACGTACTCAGGAAATAACTTTGGCAAACAAAATATTACGTGAACGGCAAACCCTTATTGAGGATCAATCAGAAGAATTGCGTGCACACGCGGAAAACCTAAAAGAGGCAAATGATTTGCTTCTTGAGAACCAAAGTTTTATTAAATTACAGACTAACAAGATACAGGAAGCTAATACAGAACTAACTAAATTAAAT
>JAPLDR010000146.1 GCA_026391655.1 Bacteroidia bacterium
GAGATCAAATTACAAACATAGGGACTCGTTTGTAACGAGGGGTTAGTTGTCAGTCGTTTGCAACGATAAAATCATCACATAATGTCATCAGAAGAATACACGATCGCCGACCAGAACGCAATTTACTTTCTGACCTTTACTTTATCGTTTTTCTTTTGCAGGCAAATTCGATCACCGGATTAAAAACTATAAGGTTTGGCAGGATACAAGTCATCCAATAGTTCTGGAAAGTAATTATTTAATCGATCAAAAGATCAACTATATCCACCAGAATCCCGTTAGGGCTTTTATTGTACAAAATGATATAGACTATATTTTTAGCTCTGCAGGTGATTATGCAGGAACCAAAGGAATGGTAAATATTGTAACAGAAATTTGAATAAGAGTTGCAAACTCGTAACCACAAACCCCTCGTTGCAAACGAGGGGGAGCAGTGATTTTGTCACTAAATCTCAATACTTTCCTTAATAACCTCATTTATAAAACTATCACCCTCTTTATAATAATTGGTAGCATATGGATGTGTTTCGATGATGGGGTATTTTATGTTTATTTTTGAATATAACTTCAAATTATCAAATATATTATCATTGAACTGATCAGATATTAATAATAAATCAATATCTGACCATTCATGTATATTTCCTTTGGCTACCGATCCGAAAAGGAAAACCTTGTAAAAAGTCAATCCGTTTGATTTGCAATCACGAACAAATGATTTTGCAGTATTTATAGCAATTTCTCGAGTAACCATAATCGTATTTCATTAGATGAATTAATCATTGAATCAGCAAACTGCTCATTACAAATACCATGCATTGCAGAAATGTATTCAGGATAGCGTCCCTCCAACTGAAACCGATTTAATTTTAATAAGAATTCATTTTGGTCATCGGTCAATATGATTGGGGTTGCAGATAACAAATAGATCAAATTGTGCGACCTTGGTGGAACATTCTCAGAATTGTGTTTAATCCAAAGAGACTTACACAGCTTTTCAATCACTAAATGAGTAAAAAATAGAGATTGCAGATAATTTCTTCCTTTAAAGAGTGAGAATACTGCTTTCCAGTCATCTTCAGCCTGTTCTATCCAAAATTCAATATGTTCTCCTTTTGTTTTCATTAATCCAAAAGTAATTCATTAATCTTTTCTACCAAATTAAGCCACTGTCGCGTTGTGTCTTTCATAGAGAATTTTTCCGTTTGTTGTTATTTCTTGTGCAAAATTGCTGTTTTGCTCGATAAATCGTTTGTACATCGGAATTGTATAAACGATTAAATCAATTGGTACTTGTTTTGCAATTTCAAAAATATGATTGCTAACAGGTAGTTGAATATCAACACGTTCATCATAATTTTTTGGAGTAAATTCATCATTCGTAACTACCAATAAATCAATATCGCTATCCTTGTGAGCTGTGCCGTTAGCATACGAACCAAAGAGTATGACTAAATAGGGATCAAGTTCTCTCAAACTTTCTCTAAGTTGTTGTATGTAAATATAATCGCTTTGCATACCTTCATTTTTTATTTTTTGCAAGGTATAAAATATTTTGCTTATCCGAAAAATTCGACAAGATTTTAAACTGCTCATTACAAATACTGTGTATCATTGTAATGTATTCAGGATAGGGTCTTTATATTTCATGTCAACGTTTAACCTGAGGTGTCCGCCAAGTCCTTCCCGGATTATCCGCATTAAGGTAGAAAGCCTTATATCGGAAGCATCATTTTCGATCCTGGAGATATAAGTTTTAGTAGTTCCACACTTTTCGGCCAGTTGCTCTTGTGTCAAACCTTGTTCTTTACGCAATTCCTGAAGCATAACGCCAAGTTTGAAAGCATCATATCCTTCCTCAAATTTTTCGCGCTCTTCTGTTCCTCGTTTCCCATATTGCTTGTCCAGGTGATATGCAAATGAGGTAAGGTTTTTATTCACTGTCTTTTTCATTGAAGTACTGTTTTTTTTTAATTTAACATCAGAGTCCAGTTAAATTTTCTTTTTACCTCTGGTTTTAACTGTTCAAAGAAGTTCAAGTAGTAGTCCTTATAGTAAAAGATGTTCCTGATAATTTTTTCATTCATGTCTCAAAGTTAGCTAATCAGGTAACATTTTCCAAATATTTTGAGTAGATTATTTTTTAAATATCATTTTAGGTTTTATACCTGTCACGATGATACAAAACAAAGGAATACAATAGAATCATGCATGAGCGATTGCATTAGCCTGATGCAGGGAAGAAGTAAAACGCAATAGAAAGTTCCATTAAAAAATCAGATTGGAGTAATAGATTGCTTATCAATCCGATAATCCAGTCAGCAGAGGCACAAATACAAATCCACCTTTATCTTCCTCGGAATATTCGGTTTCGGTGACACGTGTGATGATTTTCATAATCTGATAGTCGCTTTTGCCAACGGGAATGACAAGAATCCCGCCGATTTTTAATTGCTGTTTTAGCGGTTCCGGAACAAAAGAGGCTCCGGCTGTGACAATAATTTTATCGAATGGTCCATAAGTTGGAAGTCCAAGATAGCCGTCACCATAAAAAAATTGGGGACGATAGCCCAAACCTGGAAGGAGATTTCGCGCAAAATCGTACAATGCTTTTATTCTTTCAATTGTGTAAACGGTAGTACCCATGTGACACAATACCGCAGCCTGATAGCCCGATCCAGTCCCGACTTCAAGTACTTTGTCGAATTTTTTAAGCTGTAGTGATTCTGTTTGAAAGGCAACAGTATAAGGTTGTGAAATAGTTTGTTTTGCAGCAATGGGAAATGCCTTATCGATATAAGCATATTGGATAAAACTGTTATCCATAAACAGATGGCGTGGAATTGAACCGATGGCTTCGAGCACACGCTCGTCGGTAATTCCCTTCTGTTTGATTTCTGCCACCAATTTACGACGCATTCCCTGATGCATGAAAGTATCCTCTATCTGAACCATTTGCTGTTGAAAATCTTTAAAAAATTACGGAACTTTTTCCTGCCAAAGAAACTTTTTGCACGCTAAATTCCAGGCTGAATGATGGACGCTGATTAGTCATTTGACTGACGAAATACAAAATTACCATAAAATCGGGCTTTGTCAACAATGGACGGTTGATAAAAATATATGGTATGACTGCAAACCGGATAAGTATAGAAGTATATTTGTTTCAGAATGTTAAGTGCAGCTATAATACTTCCTGGGGAAGCAGAAGTGTTTCCTTTTGATTCATTTCGTTCGATTGAAGGAGTGGACTGGGACGGAATTTTCTATTCCGGGAGGAAAACGCATCGCACTTTTGACCGTTCGCTCATCATTTCTTCACCCGAAATTATTCCTTTGATCTGTGATCTTTTGATCGTCATTGACCCCCATTTTTGCACATTTGATTACCTTTCGTTTGCCATTCGAAACGGATGTCATCTGTTTCTGTCTGATAAACTGAAGCTTACGACAGAAGAGCGCAAGCAGCTTATTCAGCTGGCCAACGAAGGTGGTACCTACATTCAGATTCAAAATGATTTTCTTTTTCACCCTTTTCAGGAAAAAATAAGAAACCACACAAATCGCACCTGTTTTATAGAGGTTTCGCAATCGGCTCCGGCAATGCCTGACCGCCTGAACGAATTTCTTTTAAATAATCTGTTGATGATTCTTAGGGTAGCCAGCTCTCCGGTTCATAAGATTAATGTTTTTTGCGGTACAATTCCCTCAAGACAGCCAGATGTTCTGAATATTCATATCAATTTCAAAAACGGCTCGGTTGCAACGCTTACAATTAGATTTATTGAAAATCAGAAGGTTCATTTTTTGTCGATTCATGTCGGGGGGAAAGTTACAACCTTTGATTTCGCACAGAATAAAATCAGCCATTATCCTGCCAAAGAGATCAATGGGATGCTCCAAAAGACATCACCCGATCCATTACAGGAGCAGATTGCCGACTTTATCAAAAATATAGCCGGGAAAAACAATCCTGGATTTAGCCTCGATGATGAAATACAGGTTTTTCTATTGATGGAAAAAATCAGAGAAAAGATAGAAATAAACTCATTTACAGTGCATTAAATTTATATAGAATGAAGATCGCTCACCTTGCTATTTGGACAAATAACCTGGAGCGATTGCGCGATTTCTATTGCAACTACTTTCATGCTAAATCGAATGAGCGGTACGTTAATCCTGTGCGGCAATTTTCGTCTTACTTTTTGACTTTTGAAAGCGGGGGTTGTAGTTTGGAACTGATGAGTAAGCCAAATCCTGATAATTCGGATGATCAGGAATATAAAAATAAATCTGGATTAGCTCATTTTGCCTTTTCGGTTGGATCAAAAGTGCGCGTCGATTTGATGACTTCACAGCTTCGGGAGGCAGGTTACAAAGTTCTGAGCGAACCCCGATTAACAGGTGATGGATTTTATGAGAGTGTTATTGCTGATCCGGATGGGAATATTGTGGAGATTATAGTGTGATAATTCGACAATGTGAGGATTCTATAATTTTGAGTACTTTCGCAAATTCTCACCTTCTCCCTTTCTCACCATCACTCCCTCTTATTTCACAAAGTCCCAATATTCGTCAACGCATTCTGTCGAATATTGGTTCCAGTAAGCCGGAGAAACCTTTTTACCATCCGAAGTTTTAAGTACCATTTCGTAAACTGCAATTACCGGATTAAAAACCAGATCGGTAACGCCAATGGTAAAAAGAGCGGGCGATCCTTCTACGAGGGCTTCCTCTGCAACAAACACTTCAAATTTATTGAATTCCAGTAGCTTTTTCAGGAAATCAATGCGATCGGCAGTTGCGCCTTTTTCAACAATGGAACAACGCGTGCCGTTTATTTCCTCAACGATATGTTTAGCTTTCAGTGTCATGATGTTCTGTTTTACGCTTCCTGATCTTTTAAATAAATTGATGACTTTAAATGGTAACTTTCAGCATTCGGTAAAAGCATCTTAATGAAGAATTCCGAAACTTAAACTATTGATTATCTCATAAATCTGGCTCCAGAATCCAAGGACAAATATTCCAAGTCCGCTCAATACCAAACCTGTACGTGTTGCCAAATCGCTTTTGAAATAAGCCAACGGCTTTTCATTCTTATTAATAAACATAGCCTTAACAACAAGGAGGTAATAATAAAGTGATATCGTAGCGTTCAATACGGCAATAAAAACCAGCCAATAGTAACCGGCAGATGCAGCTGAAGCAAAAAGGAAAAACTTCCCGAAAAATCCGGCTACGGGAGGTATCCCGGCCAAAGAAAACAGCGAAAGCATCATCAAAAGACTTAGCTTGGGGTTAGTCGAATACAGACCGTCGTAATCATCCATTGTCTCCTTACCCGTAACGGTTGAAATGGCTGAAACCACACCGAATGCACCAAGATTCGAAAAGATGTAGACGAGCACGAAATAGATCACGGAGGTCATCCCCATTGTATTCCCACCCAAAATCCCAAGAAGGATAAATCCGGCCTGAGCAATCGATGAAAATGCAAGAAACCTTTTCATGTTTTTCTGCCGAAGGGCAAACAGGTTACCAATTGTCATCGTAAGGACAGCAATCAGGTAAAGCATATGATTATAAATCGGCGCGATAGTGTTGAAAACCGTAAACATTAAAATAATCAGAATAAAGGCCGCTGCTCCTTTTGATATTACAGATAAATAAGAAGTTACATTTATAGGTGCACCTTCATATACATCGGCAGTCCACAAATGGAAAGGAACCAGCGATAGTTTGAAGGCCATTCCTGTAAAGAAGAAGATAAAGGCCAGTACCTGCATAGGCGTGTTTGCATAATGCTGCATCACTGAATCGAAATAAATTGATCCTGTTGCACCGTAAATCAGTGAAATCCCAAACAAAAGTATTCCGGAAGAGAGAGCCGAGCTAAGAATCAGTTTTATACCGGCTTCAGCTGATTTGGTTTGATGATGTGTGTAGGCAGCTAATGCAGCAATTGGAATTGTGGCGAGTTCCAACCCAAGATAAAACATCAAAAAATCGCCCGATGAGATCATAAAATTCATCCCGATCAGCGTAGTGAAAAGCAGGATAAAATATTCGCTGATTTTCTCTCTGTTTTCTTCCTTTTTTAACCAGGTTACCGATTGCAGCAGAATGATCAATACCCCAACATTCAGGATGTTTTTCATCATTAACAGGAGCGCGTTCGTCCGGTACATTCCTCCGAAAAGGATACCTGGTTGCGACGGCATAAATCCAACCACTGTATGGATAAAGAACAGTGCGAGTGTAATTGGGATGATTAAATGCTTATCCCTGTTGTGAAGGTTCAAATCTATGATGAGGACTACTAATGCCAGCACTGTAAGCATCAGTTCGTGTCTCATGATCAGAATATCGCTAAAGTTCATAAATGAAAACTTATTAAACTGAATAATTAAAATAAACCGGTTATCTGAATGGCAGAAAGCCTCTCTACAATCGGCGCAAGGCTGTAATTAATCATATTCGAAAGCCACCATGGGGCGGTTCCAATGGCTGTGATAGCCAGCACCAGGGTGATCGTTGAAATTCGTTCATACCATTTTGCGTCATCTAAATGAAGAAAATGATCATTTTTTATTGGTCCGAGTAATAAAATTCCCACAACGCGAAGGATATAAACTGCAGTGATCACAATAGATGAAGCGGCGATAATCGTAATAACGCGGTGAAAAACATCAACATGCTGGAAAGCACCAACAAAAATTGTCATCTCAGCTACAAATCCGCTGAATCCGGGAAGTCCGAGTGATGCAAGACCGGCTATCACATAAACTACACCTAAAAATGGGATAACTTTCATTAATCCACCCATTTCGTTAATCATTCGGGTATGTGTTCTGCCATATATCATCCCGATTAATGCAAAGAAGAGGGCTGTCATCAAACCGTGAGAAATCATCTGGATAATGGCACCATTCATCGCTGTCTGGTTCATCATGAGAACTGCAAACAGAACAAGGCCACAATGGCTTACCGAAGAGTAGGCATTAATGTATTTAAGATCTTTCTGAACAATCGCTGAAAATGCGCCATAAACAACACTGATAGACGTAAGTATAAGGAAAATCCATGCCTGTTCGTGTGCTGCTTCAGGCATCAGGAAGATAGCAACACGAAACGCTCCATAACCACCAAGTTTCATCAAAACGCCGGCATGAAGCATCGAAACAGCTGTAGGAGCCGAGGCGTGACCGTCAGGCGACCAGGTGTGGAAGGGGAAAAGTGCACCAAGTATTCCAAATCCGATAAAGGTGAAAGGAAAGAGGAAACGTTGTATTTCGATGGGGATAACTACCTTTGATATCTCCATGATATTAAAGGTCAGCGGATTGCCATCAGGGGCACTAAAGAAATAAATACCAAGCAATCCGACGAGCAACAATGCCGAACCGGCCATTAGCATCAAAGTCAATTTCATTGCAGAATACTCTTTCGGCCCGGAACCCCAGATTCCGATTAAGATATACATAGGAATTACTGCCAACTCGTAAAAGAGGAACATCGTGAAGAGGTCGATGGAGATGAAGAATCCAAATACTCCGGTTGCCAGAATGATCAGCGAAATAAAAAACTCGCGTGGAAGGTATTCCATTTTCCATGATGCAAATATCCCGGCAAAGACAACAAGACCGGTCAGGGCAATCATCGCAACGGATATTCCATCGACACCAATAGCGTAATGGATATTTAAAGAAGGAAACCAAACTACATCAAACATAAACAGCATTGGCTCAGTATTTCCGGCACTTCGTTCAGAAAGGTAGAGGTAAACCAGAACAAACGCTAAAATAAGTTGTGCACCCATCCCTATCGCAGAAAC
Organism: Bacteroidia bacterium; assembly: GCA_026391655.1. GTDB lineage: Bacteria > Bacteroidota > Bacteroidia > Bacteroidales > Prolixibacteraceae > JAAFHB01. The sequence continues at coordinate 7,838 of JAPLDR010000146.1, forward strand.
CAGTCGCGACTGCTTTAAATCCTTGGTCAGCAGAATTCCACCGACTGTGAGCAAGGGGATTATTATGAAAAAATTAAGTATATTCATCTTAAATTCAGTTTCTTATACCAGGTAGATAAAAATGAGAACTAAAACTACGGCTCCGCTTACAAATACGAATGCATATTGCTGGAGTCTGCCTGATTGAAGACCCTTAATCGCATATGCAGCATATTGAATTATTCCGGCAATACCGTTCATGGTACCATCGACAACGTGACGATCGAACCATGCAATCGGTTCTGAAATATATCGAAAGATAATTTTCCGTGTTACGAACAAATAAACTTCATCCCAATAGAATTTATGGTGAGCCCATTTGTAGAGATGTTTAAACGTTCCGGCCACTTTATTGGGCAAGGCGTTCTCTTTTTTATACATTACTGTTGCAATGACAATTCCCAACACGCCAATGAGCACTGAAGGTCCGGCGATCATCCAGTCGATATGTGATTCAAAACCTTTCCCGTCGGAAGTTACCAAATTGTGGAATGGAATAAAACCTGCGAACACAGATCCAAATGCAAGAACCATCAAAGGAATCGTCATTACTTTCGGAGCTTCGTGTGGCGTGTGGTGATAATGAGTATTTTTCCCCCAGAATATTCCGTAATAAAGGCGGAACATATAAAAGGCGGTCAACCCGGCCACAATGTATTCGATAGCAAAAAGGAGTTTATTACTATGGAATGCCGCTACAAGAATTTCATCTTTACTGAAAAACGCTGAAAAAGGAGGAATTCCGGCAATGGTGAGACAGGCAATTAAAAAGGTGATGTGAGTTATTGGCAAGTGCTTACGCAGATTTCCCATACCGCTTATTTCATTGCTGTGAACTGCATGAATTACGGCACCAGCTCCAAGGAACAACAATGCTTTAAACATTGCGTGGGTAAACAAGTGGAAATTTGAAGCCATAAATCCCAATCCCTCTTCACCTCCGTAACCTGAAACTCCGAGAGCGAGCATCATATAACCAATCTGCGACATCGTTGAAAAGGCCAGAACCCTTTTTATATCAGTTTGTGTACAGGCAATCACAGCGGCCAAAATGGATGAAAATCCACCCACCCAGGCCACAACCATCAGTGCATCGGGTGCGCCAAGGGCATAAACCGGGAAAAGACGTGCCACGAGATAAACTCCTGCAACAACCATGGTTGCAGCATGAATCAATGCAGACACCGGAGTTGGACCCTCCATTGCATCAGGTAACCAAATATGAAATGGAAACATAGCAGACTTACCGGCACCACCTACAAATATAAAAATCAGTGACCAGGTTAATACCGACATTCCCATAAAGGCTGCTCCTCCGGCCGAGGCAATTGCTGGTCCGTGTGGATCAGTTAAGGTCTGGAAATCGAAAGTTCCTGTATTGAATGATAACATCAGAATCCCGATCAGGAAGCCAAGATCAGCAAAACGTGTCACAATAAATGCTTTCTTCGACGCAGCTACGGCGCTGGGTTTCTCGTAATAATATCCAATCAAAAGAAAGGATGAAACCCCAACCAGTTCCCAGAAAATATACATCTGGAAAATATTAGTTGCCAGTACCAATCCCAACATCGAAAAGCTAAATAATGAGAGAAAAGAGAAGAAACGGTAAAAACCTGGATCCCCTTTCATATATCCAATGCTGTAAATATGCACCATCCATGATACTGTAGTAACGACAACAAGCATCATGACCGAAATCGGATCGAGCAACACTCCAAGATGAATGGTGAGCTTTTCGGTTAGATGAAGCCAGACAACTTCGAATCCTTTTATCGAAGTGTAACCGGTTCCGGCAACATGAGCTCCAATAAAGTAGCGATAGGCAGTTGCATAAGATAAGATTGCTGAAATCCCAAGACCCGTTGACCCGATCAGCCCGGTAACAAACGGTTTCATTTTATGCCCTAACAGTCCAAGGAACAAAAAAACGAACAGTGGGATTAGCGGAATTAGTATTGTGTAAGTATAATCGGCCATAACTGATGATTCTCTTTTCGGTTATTAAATTTTCAGTATTTCATTTCATCGACATTTTCAACATCGATCGATTTAAAATTGCGGTATATGTTGATAATGATTGCAATAGCTACGGCTGCCTCGGCTGCTGCCACTGCGATGACAATCAGCATAAAAAAATGTCCCTGAAGCTGCTGTGGATAGAGGTAGCGGTTAAACGCCACAAAATTGATATTGACTGAATTAAGAATTAACTCGACAGACATCAACATGGTAATCAGGTTTCTGCGTGTCAGAAAACCATAGATGCCGATAAAGAACATCATTGTACTGATTACTAAAAAATAGCTGAGCGGAATGTTTTGGATCATACGACAATTAAATTATCTAAATATCTTAAATTCAAATTATTATCTGAATACTAATCTTTAATTTTTCTCTCCTTTTTAGCCACGACGATAGCACCAATCATGGCTGCGAGTAAAAGAACTGAAATTACTTCAAACGGAAGCGCATAACCATCTCTGTTATAAGACACCAGCGAATTACCAACGTCGGTAATGTTGAATTGCGGATCGGTACCTGCGTTGGGAATGAAGCTAAACCTCAGGATGGTCATAAGGGTTAAAGTTGCTCCGGCCAAAGTTGCCAGCGCCGATAAAAGGCTTTGCTTCAGCGGTGCCATTACTGCCCGCTCGCTAAGGTGACTTGTCAGGAGGATCGAAAAGATGATCAACACCACAATACCACCGGCATAGACAGTCAACTGTACAGCTGCGAGGAAGTTATAATTCAGCATGAAATATAATCCGGCTGTTGAAATTAAAACAAACAGCAGGTAAACGGCAGCCCTTAAAATTCTCCTGGTTGTAACGGTTAATACCGAAAAAATCAGGATCATCGTGCCAATCAGAAAAAACATTACTTCATTAACCATAGTTCTTATTCTTTAAATTCTGAATCAAACTGATCTGCAGAACCTTTGATTTATTCTTTTACTCCCTCCGTAATCTTTGAGCCCGGTTGATTCAACACTTTGGTGAGTTTGGAACGATCCCAAACTGCATGCTCGAACTTCTGTCCCATCACAATAGCTCCTGTAGGGCATGCCTTTACGCAAAGATTGCAGAAAGTACACATTCCAAGGTGATAAATATGCTGGTCAATAATCCGCTTCTTCTTTCCCTCAGCCGTAACGATTGATTTTGAAATAATTTCAATCGAACCGTTCGGACAATTGAGTTCGCAGATCCCGCAACCGGTACATTTGTGCTCGTTGTTCTCATTGTGCGTCATGATTACTTCACCACGAAAACGCTCAAACATTACCAGTGTATCTCGATTTTCGGGATATTGATGAGTGAGATGTTTCCACGGGGTAAAAAAGTACTTTGCGGTAACTTTCATCCCGACTAAAAGCGTCCAGACACCTTTGAAGATTGAAACGATATATTCGATAAAAGACTTCATATTTGCCTATAAATCAGTTAAAAATGAAATTTTGTCAAAACAACAAGTGCCATCAGCAAAATATTGATAAGGTTGATTGGCAGTAGATATTTCCACTCTAGCGTCAGGATTTGGTCAACACGTAAGCGTGGAAATGTCCATTTAAACCACATGATGATAAAAATAACCCCCAGAACCTTCATGAAAAACCACATAACCGGGGGAATAAAATCCATGATATGATTGAATGATTCGAAATTGCCGAAGTGTAAAGGCATCCAGCCTCCCAAAAATACGGTGGCTGCTACTGCTGAAATAATGAAAAGATTGATGTACTCGGCAAGAAAGAACATTGCAAATTTTACGCCCGAATACTCTGTATGGAAACCGGCAACCAGTTCCGATTCGGCTTCTGCAAGGTCAAAAGGTCCGCGGTTTGTTTCAGCAGTTCCGGCAATCAGGAAGACAACAAAAGCAATGATCGCCGGTATATGTCCCGAAAATATAAACCATGCATCGCGCTGCCCTTCAACAATTGTGGAGAACTGCATCGATCCGGCAAATACAACCATCGTCAAAAGTGAAAGTGATACAGATAGTTCGTAACTCAAAATCTGGGCGCCACTTCGCATAGCACCAATTAATGAGTATTTATTGTTACTCGACCAGCCAGCCAACAGGATACCAATTACACCACCCGACGATACTGCGGTAAGGTAGAAAACACCAATGTCAAAATCGAGCGACTGAAGACCCGGTGCAAACGGGATCACGGCAATTGCCAAAAAAGAAGCGATGATAACAATAAAAGGTGCAAGATTGTAAAGAAACCAATCAGCCTTACGGGGCATAATCAACTCCTTCATTAACAATTTTATAAAGTCGGCTATTGTTTGAAGCAGACCCCACGGACCAACTCTCATTGGCCCTAGTCGTTGCTGAAATGCAGCACAAACTTTCCGTTCGGCATAAACGAGAA
>JAPLDR010000132.1 GCA_026391655.1 Bacteroidia bacterium
AAAGTCGAACCTTTAAAACGAAAAGTTAATTCACCTGTCCTTGTAGGATGAATGTGGATATAACGTTCATTTTCATTGCTTTTCCGGACAACCCATTCTGAACGGTCTTCCAGTTTAATTTGTTGGTATCCATTCTTTAAAGCGACCCAACCGTTGAAATCATTTACCTGAAATACCTGGTTTGATTTTAGAATATCAATAATAGCATGGCCAATGGTTTCAGGAGTCATCCTCCCGGTATAGATGTCAATATAATTGTTGCATACCGGATCTAACAGATTTATGATCTCTTCGGGAGAGGCTCCTTCAAGAATACTTAATATATAATTCCGGTGGTGTTTAAAAGGATTAAACCGGACAGGTACAGGTATGTCAGTTTCCCCAGTCATAATAACATTTCATCTGTTAACAATTTGCTTTTTAAAGGTCGGATGGAACACCCAGGCTTTTTTCATATGTGTTTACGATTGCAGAATAATGGGTGTTTCTTTCAGCAAATTTACAAATTACATTCATAATCGACCAAAAGATTTCGATAGCTTCAGTATTTCGAAATAAAACTCATGCTTATTTCCGATAATTCTTACTAAAATTGCCGGCAAACTATTATATCAAATCAACCTAATATCCCGAACTATTCAGGTAATCGATGGAAAAATATTTTAAAAAATACAGGGACGCTATTATCGGAATTGACCAGACATTCCAATCGCCTTACGGTGAGAAAAAGATCGTTTATGCCGACTGGATTGCCAGTGGCCGATTGTACAGACCGATCGAAGATAAAATTACGAATCAGTTTGGGCCATTCGTCGGAAACACTCATACCGAGGCCAGCGAAACAGGTACTTTAATGACCAAGGCTTACCATCTGGCACAAAAAAAGATTAAAGAACATGTAAATGCCGGGCCGAATGATGTGATTATTACTGCCGGATCGGGAATGACCACCGTAATCAATAAATTTCAGCGGATACTCGGATTCAGGGCGATGCACAAAATTGACAAGCTTGACTGTTTGCCCAAAGAAGATCGTCCCGTAGTTTTCATCACACACATGGAACATCACTCCAACCACACCTCGTGGCTCGAAACCATTGCCGATGTGGTACAACTTTGTCCCGATAATGAATTACTGGTCGACCCTCAACAATTAAAAACAGAATTAGAAAAGTACAAGGACCGTAAAATGAAAATAGGCTCATTTACAGCCTGTTCAAATGTTACGGGCATCGCAACTCCATATCACGAGATGGCCAGGATCATGCACGAGAATGGTGGATTGTGTTTTATCGACTTTGCTGCTTCGGCACCTTATGTTACAATTGATATGCATCCCGAAGACCCGCTACAGGCGCTGGACGCGATTTTCTTTTCACCACATAAGTTTCTGGGAGGGCCTGGAAGTTCAGGGGTTTTAGTCTTTAATTCTGCAATTTACAACAGTTCAGTTCCCGACAATCCCGGTGGCGGAACAGTCGACTGGACAAATCCCTGGGGCGAGTTCAAATATGTCGATAACATCGAAGTCCGGGAGGATGGCGGTACACCGGGTTTTTTGCAAACTATCCGCACAGCGCTCTGCATCGAGCTGAAAAATCGCATGGGAGTTGAAAATATCGAATTACGTGAAAAAGAGATGGTTCGTATCGCTTTTGCCGAACTTGAAAAGATCGATGACCTTCATATTCTTGCTAACAATATTCATAATCGACTGGGGATCATTTCATTTTATTTTGATCGCCTCCATTTTAATCTCGCCGTAAAATTGCTGAACGACAAATTCGGAATACAAGTGCGGGGAGGTTGCGCCTGTGCAGGAACTTACGGCCACTTCCTGCTGGATGTTAGCCATGATCAGTCGAACAAAATCACCCGACAGATCAATTTTGGCGATCTTTCGCATAAACCTGGATGGATAAGGCTTTCGCTCCATCCTACCATGACCAACGAAGAACTTTATTTTATTACCGATGCCATCCGGCAGGTTCAGAAAAATCACCCTGTATGGGGAAAGGATTACACCTACAATAATAAGACGAACGAATTCTGGCATTTTAAAGAACCTGCTGATAAAACAGAACTGATCTGCGATTGGTTTGACATGGAAAAGGATTGATATAATTTTATAAATTTACATCGTAGAAATTCTTTTGCCCAGTGTTGTTTTATAATTCATATTTCACTAAAATAAAATCATTCCATTAAACTTTTGGGCTAAAGCCCGCTAACAGATGACATTCAATTACCACGGCCTTAAGGCCGTGGCAAGCCAGATAAAATACACCATGGGCTTTAGCCCAAGATAAACTAAAGGTTCAAATCAGAAAGAATACGATCATGAAAACCATTTCCAAACTTTTATTTATTGCCATTTTTTCAACCTGCATGCTCACGACTGCGCAGGGGCAGAATATTGTACTTAAACAGACTAACGAGACAGGAATCTATAAAAAAGGACAAAAGATTCGGGTAACCTTATTTCTAAAAGATCATTCCACGGATTCTGTTTCAATTAAAATTCGCAGAAATCACAGCGATCAGGTTTCGCAACGGGCGGTCAGATTCTCGGGCGACACGATTTTAGTCTTCGATGAGATTTTGAACGAGCCTTCATCGGTCATCTTCGAAGCAAGCACAAAAGCTGAGACTGCCAGCATCGGATTGATTGTTGATCCTGAAAAGTTTAAGCCAGGAACTAGTCGCCCGAAAGATTTCGATCAGTTTTGGAAAGCTGAGAAGAAGGCGATCAGGGCTCTCCCTATGGATGTGAAAAAAGTTTCGGTGAAGGAGAGCGGGAATGGATATAGCTGTTTCGATTTGGAGATTAACTGTACGGGGCCTAAACCTGCAAGAGGCTATTATGCCAAACCCGAATCGGCGAAGCCTAAATCTTTGCCTATTGTACTGTTAGTTCATGCAGCAGGTGTTAAAGGATCGTGGTGCCGTTCGGAACCCGAAAACGCCCTCCGATGTGCAAAAATGGGAAACGGAACGCTTTGTTTCGATTTGAATGCACATGGAATGCTCGACGATCAGCCCGAAGAATACTATGTCAATCTCGAAAATGGTGAATTAAAAGACTATTATCACCAGGGATTGGAAAGCAAAAAAGATTTCTATTTCAGGGGAATGTACGACCGGCTGATCCGAACACTCGATTTCCTTGCCAGCCAACCCGAATGGGATGGAAAACGGATATTAGTAATCGGCGAAAGTCAGGGTGGTGGCCAGGCATTGGCAGCAGCAGGCCTCGATAAAAGGGTTAGCGCCGTTGTTGCAACAGTACCTGCAATGTGCGATTGGGGCGGAACGCTGGTTGATCGTAAAGGTGGCTGGCCGCAACCATTCGAAATCAAGGGCGACAAGGAAAAAATGCTGGCAACCCTCCCCTATTTCGATGATGCTCACCTGCTCAAAGGTTCGAAAGCTACCCTTTTAACAGAAATAGGGTTAATCGATGTCACCTGTCCGTCAACGTCGGTTTTTGCCGCCATCAACCAGTCAAGTGGTAAAAAAATCACTTTTGTCGTTCCGTATCGGCCGCATCATGCCCCTTCGAATTATCTCAAAGCAATTTGGGAAAAGAGTGTATACAATCAAAGAGAGGCATTTATTAAGGATTTTCTGAAATAGGAAGCAGCCCGGAAAAACACTGCTAATGAAGGCTTGAATGTTCAACGGAGGAACAATTAAGCCTTTATTTTTTAACGAAAATCTTGCCGCCGGGATCTTTAAGTGGTCACAAACGGGCGACGGAGTGCCTCACCCCGCGTTCACTCGTTCGTCCCCGGGCGACGGAATCCCTAATGCCAGTTTACTCATTCGCCCCGGGGCGAATGAGTGCCCAACCTCTCATTCGCTCGTTCGCCCCAGGGCGAAGCAATGCCCTAACCCTGGTTTGATCGTTCGCTTCGGAGCGAAGCAATGCCCTATCCCTCGTTTAATCGTTCGCTTTGGAGCGAAGCAATGCCCTAACCCTCGTTTGATCGTTCGCTTCGGAGCGAAGCAGCCAACGACCCCTTGATGACTGAGTCGCTCGCTTGCACGGTTCTTTCCTGCTCCGGGCAGTCTTTTGACTTCCCCGTTTTTAACGAAAAAGCGTCCGAATCGACGATCCGGACGCTTTCGTTATTACTATTGAGGATGACTATCTGGTCTCTTTCGCGAGTTTTAATCCCAATGTCGTTGTATAATATTTTGTGATCATATTTGGAACCTCCCATTCAGGAAGTTTTCCATCTTTCAGGTATTCAAGATATTTCGCCATAACCTGAGCAAAATGAGCCTCATGACCCACTTTCAATTCAGCCGGAATAACGATTTTCCAGGTGCTTTTATTTACACTTTCAATCGCAAGACCCGCCTGTGGAAGCGCTTTCACCACCTTATCAAGATTGGCTGCGAATGTTTTCAGATCAGTACCATATTTGGCAATGATGTATAAAGTAGGATCATATTTTTCTTCAACCCCCTGACGGATTTCGAGACTTGAATTGGAGCCGCGCATGATTGAATAATGGGTATCACCGGCACCTTCGCGAGCCTTATAATTCCAGATTGCCGAGACTTTTGCCACAACACCTTTGATTTTATAAACAATCTCACCATTCGCAAACACATTCAATTTGTCGTTTTTAACAGCTGCCGCGAGATAATCGGGGAATTGTTCCATCAATGTTACCTCTTTGAACTCATCCTTCGATAAAACAGTTGGCCAGCGTTTCCCTGCAATAATCTGAATATCGCTTTTCTGAATAATCTGCTCCGGGAAGCAAACCCATTGTACGAGATCGACAAGATGGGTATTCACATCAACAATCCCCTCACCCTGCTGATCTACATCGAAAAACCATGCCGGACGAACCAAAGCTTTACCAGATACATTTTTATAAAAATAATGGACGCTGATTTTTTCAACAGCAGGTTTTTCAACAGTTCCCGAATCGAGTTTTCCAAAAACTTCGGGTAGCATCGAAAGTTCACGCTGAAGAATAGTGGTTACCGAAAAACGTTCGGTCATAATATCATAAAGTAACACTCCTTTTTCCCGGGCAATTTTAAATGCTTCCTCCAAAACAGGAAATTTATCGGCGGTGATCACCATTGGTTTATCCGCTAAAACATTGAGACCTGCCTCAACAGATTTTTTAATATAATCGGTTTTAATCCGGTTGTTACCCGATATAACGACCACATTACCCGGCTTCCCGGAAAGCATTTTTTCGAGATAATCGCTTCCCGTGTAAATCGTTTCATACCAGGCAGTCGGGCTCTCGGTCCGTGTATTATAACCTTCAATTCGCTTAAGATGTTCTTTTAAATCGTTACCCTCGGGTGCGTACACAAAAACTTCGGAACTCACCTGATCGTACATATTCTTTTGAACCAGCGCAGCATGAAAATGACCCGGATCGAGCGTCATAATCTTCACTTCTCCTTTGGCCCCCGTAAACGGAGCCGGTTTCAGCTCTTCCTTTTTAGCGGTTTTTCCACCACCGCATGAACTTAATGTAACTGTAACTGCGAGTGCCATAACTGGTAAAAATGATCTTTTCATTACTAATCTTTTGTTTGTAAATATTTATTTTTCAGATATTTATTCCACAATAAACAATGATCTCCCCGATAGGTAAAAATAATTTAGCGGGCTTCCCAAATTTCCGGAACAGGAAAAAAGCAGACCCGCTAAATTACGACTAAATTTTATGTTGCCAATACTATAAGGATAGCTTTTGTCTCTTATTGATTACTCAGTTTTGCTTTTTATAAATTTCGAACAACTCCCCAATCTTTGCCTCTTCTGAGCTGCCGCCATGAACTAAAACACGGTACCGAAGTTGAAGTATTTCACCCTTTTTCATAAAAGTTTCTTCTCCGTTTTGAGGCCAGTACATCGGCGTTGGAGACATAAATCCATAATCGCGGGTGAACCAGGGTGATGGATACCATGGATTCGAAGGATGTTGCAGTATTGCCAATCCTTCAATAAAATCACCCCGTTTCCCATAATAATCGATCCAGGGCGAAGGCTTACCAAAAGTTTCCTTTTCGCTTTTTGCCCCTTCTGCATTGATCATTGTACCACCGTTTTTAACAGAGAGATCAGCAGCCATCCTTGCGCTAAAAAGGGAATGGTTTGTTTTTAGGATATGGACATCAATCAGCATTTCCATGTTTATCTCAACATCCATCTGCCGGAGAGTGGCCGAAGGAGCAGTAATAGTGATTTTCCGAATGTCTTTCAAAGGTGAGATGGCTCCCGGGCGACTCCAGATGCACTCATCCGAAATCACTACGGTATCGCCTCCCTCTTTAAGAATTTCGGCATTCACCGAGATAATACGACCTCTTTCCAACCCTTCCTGCCAGTAATTTCCACCATTGACCAGATCGCAGCCAAAAAACAGGGAACTGTGGTGAGGATATTCCCCATTGCGCATGGAGGTGACCGAACCTCCCGAAAGAGGACCGTTTACAGGATAGAAAAAGGGGTATTTTTCATCTGAAGAGAAAATATAACTCGTGAAATATTTCCCGTCAATGGTGACATTAATTTTAGAACCCACCTTTACGGCGTTGATCTTAGCAGCCCTGACCGGGGAAAAACCAATCATTAGAACGATAAGGATAACTGAAAATTTCATCTTTTTCATATTCAATATTTTAAATTCACTTAGTTTGCATTTTTCCACCATATCCCGCACATGCGGGACAATAGGACACAAAAGCATTTTTTAACTACTGTGTCCTATGTGCCTATTGTGGTGAACTTTATTTACATTTTAATATAGCTTGTACCATAAGGGAAACGTTGTGACCGTGAAAGCATCTTGTTCGCTTCATCGTCTTTTACAAACATTTCCGTTTCGGGATCCCATTGTAATTTACGTCCCAATTTCATCGAAATGTGCGTGATCAGACAAATTGAACATGCACGATGACCGATCTCGACAGGCGAGATGGGAGCTTTCCGTGTTTTGATACAGTCGAGCCAATTACCATGCTGATTGGCTATTTTATATAAATGAATTTCATTCTCCTTGATAATGGATGTCAGAATTTTAGGATCGCTCGCATCAAGTGCTTTACTGCCTCTGCCTTGTGCCACAGGATCGCTGGCCGATGCAGTATAATTGCCACGTGTAACAAAAATCCATCCTTCGCTCCCTTCATACCTGATCCCGTTCGGATAACCGCCACTCGTAATCATGGTGATACCGTTTTTATATTCTGCGACAGCGATAAATTCTCCGTGAACATTCCAGAGTCCCGATTTAGGGAACTGCGCCATGGAATTAATAGAAACAGGACCCGTATATTCAGTATCCATCCCCCAGGCCGCTGAATCAAAATGGTGTTGTCCCCAACCTGTTATCATTCCTGCCCCAAACTGTTCACAGCGCAACCATCCCGGACGGTCGGACATACTATTTTGCGGATGAACGCGCATCTCGGTGTAATAAACTTCTGGCGTTGATCCAAGCCACATTTCGTAGTTGAGATTTTTTGGAACCGGCATTTCGGGAGCCTCAGGACCTGACGGATCGCCGGGCAAACCAATTTTCACTGTATGTAATTTCCCGATTCTGCCATTCCGAACCAGTTCTGCTGCAATTCGGAATTGCGGCATTGCCCGTTGCTGGGTTCCGACCTGCAGGATGGTTCCCTTGCGTTTGACCACCTCAACCAACATTCGCCCTTCGGCAATCGTCAGTGATGTAGGTTTTTGAAGATAAACATCTTTACCTGCAAGCGCGGCCTCAATTGCAGGTTGCGAATGCCAGTGGTCGGGGGTGGAAATCATCACCGCATCAATATCTTTATTAAGCAACATTTCGCGGTAATCACCGTAAGTTTTCACATTAACAGCCTCTTTGCTGCCACTCTTTTTCGAGTAAAAATCCTCGATAAACTGTTTTCCTTTGGCAGCCCGGTTCGAGTCGAGGTCGGCAACCGCAATAATCCTGGCTTCATCAAATAGCAGGGTTTCAGCCAGATCGTGACCCATCGCAATACGGCCAAAACCGATCTGAGCAACATTTATCTTGTTACTTGGAGCATTTTTTCCAAAAACTGTCGATGGGACAATTGTAGGGAGAATAATTGCTCCGGCCATTGCGGCAGATGAATTCTTCAAAAAAATTCTTCGTTCCATAAATTTATTATTTTGATTGTTAATTTTTTATTCTTGTCATGATATACTTCTATCTGCTTAGCTGCAATTTAATTAAGAGGTTAGCTACTTGATATTCATTCAAATTGGGAAAGTCATTTAGAAATCCCTCTTGGTCCCCCTTTTTCAAAGCATAGCCGTCAGGCTATGTGTATATATTTCACTGAAATGCAGGGACATATGGCATAGTTTCTTTTTTTACCCCTTTTCTTTTGGAATTGGGGTTTGAATTTGTAATCTTTACCATTTCAAATAACTTTTTTCGTTAA
>JAPLDR010000110.1 GCA_026391655.1 Bacteroidia bacterium
AAATTTATCAAAGTCACGAAATGGCGGGGCGGATGTGAACTCGAAATCATGCAAACAGCTGATGGTAAACCATATATTATGGAAGTCAATCCCCGGTTTCCGGCCTGGATCTATTTAACTGCTGCTGCCGGGCAAAACCAGCCTGCTTCGTTGGTTAAAATGGCGCTTGGACAGAAAGTAACACCATTTAAAGATTATGAAGTTGGAAAAATATTTATTCGGTATGCCTGGGATTTGATTACTGATATTGGTGAATTTCAGAAGATTTCGGGAACAGGAGAACTTGAGGCTAAAAAGAATTTCGGTTTAGGATTAATGAATTTCGAGAATACACGGTTAAGAAGTATGAATTAGGCAAATAATGATCATGGAAAAAATAAGATATGAAAGACCGATTATTCAAAAAATGAATACAGGATTGATGAATAAATTCGGTACCAGGACAGAATTTGAACCAGTTACCCACATCGAAAGTGTATCGGTTAAAAGCCTTATTAATCAATACGGTTCTCCTCTGTTTGTGATCTCGGAAAAGCAGATCAGACGCAACTGTCAGAATGCGACAAGAATCTTTAAAACCCGCTACCCTAAGGTTCAGTTTGCCTGGCCATACAAAACCAATTACATGAATGCTGTTTGTCAGGTATTTCACCAGGAAGGGGCGTGGGCAGAGGTTGTGTCGGGTTTCGAATATGAAAAAGCCCAGGGCAACGGAGTCCCCGGAAACAAAATCATTTTTAACGGTCCCTGCAAAACCGACGAACAACTCATTGCTGCCGCACGCCACAATTCACTAATCCATATTGACCATTATGACGAGCTCTATTCGTTGATTAAGTTGAGTGAAGAGAACAACCTGAAACCTCGTGTTGCAATTCGTGTCAACATGGATACAGGTATTTACCCCAAATGGGACCGTTTTGGGTTTAATTTTGAAAACGGACAAGCGTGGAATGCGATAACCCGGATTGTGAACTCCGAAAATCTGGATCTGGTCGGTCTTCATTGCCACATTGGTACGTTCATGCTCTCACCTTCAGCTTATGCGATTGCTAGTACTAAGTTGTGCGAATTGACCTGGAGCATCAAGGAGAAATTCAACAAAATCATTCAATATATTGATCTTGGAGGTGGCTTCCCATCCGCTAACACGCTGAAAGGTGCCTATTTACCCGGATCAGATACAATTCCTTCGATCGACCAGTTTGCAGATGCCATTACTGATGTTATTCTCGGATACGGATTCAAACAAGAGGAGTTGCCCTTGCTAATTCTCGAATCAGGTCGGGCACTGATCGATGATGCCGGATTCCTGTTAGGAACAGTATTGGCAACTAAAAGACTTTCGGACGGACGAAGAGCAACTATCCTCGATTTTGGAATAAATACCTTGTTTACTTCATTTTGGTACGATCACAAAATTAGTCCTGTTGAGTCGTTTGGTAAGCATACCGAAGAAATGGTGCTGTATGGTCCGCTTTGTATGAACATTGACGTTCTGCGCGAAAGTATAACGATGCCTTTGCTCGAAAAGGGTAACCATCTGGTGGTTCACAAGGTGGGTGCGTACAACATGACACAATGGATGCAATTTATCACCTTACGACCCAATATAGTTTTAATTGATAATGAGAACAATACACATGTGATTCGCAAAGCCGAAACACTTGAATATTTAGAGTTGAATGAGCAGATTCCGGGGCATTTGAATCATAACTCATTAAAATAGTTTTTAATGGAATGATTTATTGATCTGAAATGTAAAATGAGATGCTGTCCTTTCATACTTTAATTCTTTTATTCTTTCATTTTTAGCCGTACGCCGTGCGGCTCTACTTTTAACTTTTAATATGCCTGTTCAAAGACACATTAATACATTCCGCAACATTATTCTGCCGGCCACGCTGAATAGCTATTCTGTTATTTTCTTTTTCAATAACAAGTTGTTAGCCATTGTAATTATGCTGGTGTCGTTTTTCAATTTCTTTGCGGGATTAAGTGGTTTAATAGCCGTTTTAGTTACAGTCCTAATTGCAAATTCAATGGGTTTTGATAAGATCCAACTGAAAAATGGGGTTTACAGCTTCAATGCTCTGTTGACAGGGATTGGTATGGGGACGTTCTTTGATCCTGGTTTGGTATTTTATAGCTTATTACTACTTGCCGCCTTGTTAACGCTTATACTTTCGGTTACATTCGGAGGTTGGCTTTATAAATATGGACTGCCTTTTCTAAGCATTCCATTTGTCATTACATTTTGGTTTATTGTTCTCCCTTCTTCTCAATTTGAGAATCTTGGATTAACACAACGCAATATCTACTGGATGAACGAAGTGTATGCCATCGGCGGGAATTCAATGCTTAATTTCTTTCAGACCATGGACTCCCTTCCGGTACATAAAATGGCGGATATCTATCTCAGGTCGATGAGCTCCATATTTTTTCAGGACAATCTGATTACCGGTTTATTTATTACAATAGCATTGCTTATCTGTTCGCGAATTGCATTTTCGCTTTCAATTATCGGGTTTGTTTCGGCGTATTTTTTTGCGAAATTCTCGGGGTCGGCGGCTGCAAGTATTACCTATTACAATATAGGAGCTAACTACATGATGGTTGCCATTGCAATAGGCGGATTCTTCGTTATTCCGTCCAAATATTCGTACCTGTGGACAGTGCTTTTAGTACCTCTCACATCGCTGGTATTGTTATTTATGAGCAAATTGTTAGGATTCATTCAATTACCAGCTTTTTCCCTTCCTTTTTCCTTTGTGGTTATTCTTTTTGTTTATTTTTTATTGTTGAGGACAAATCCTTCAAAATTAAAATTGACTCCGATTCAATATTATTCACCTGAAATTAACCTTTATACGTTTAATAACAACAAAGATAGATTCTCTAATTTTCTCTATTTCCCGCTGCACCTGCCTTTTTGGGGCGAATGGACCGTTACCCAGGGACACGATGGAAAACATACACACAAAGGTGATTGGGGAAAAGCTTTTGACTTTATGCTATTCGATGACAAATCGAAAACGTATGCATCAAATGGTTTATTCTGTGAAAATTACTATTGTTACAATAAACCCGTTCTGTCACCTGCTGATGGCTTTGTCGAAGATATCATTGACAACGTTGACGACAACGAAATCGGCAATGTAAACACCACAGATAATTGGGGTAATACAATTATAATCCGTCACTTGCCGGGACTTTACACGCAATTGTCTCATCTTAAGAAAGGATCGTTTAAGGTTTCCAAAGGCAATTTTGTAAAACAGGGCGATTTATTGGCCCATTGTGGCAATTCAGGTAGGTCACCTGAGCCGCACCTGCATTTTCAGGTTCAAATAACTCCAACGTTAGGTTCAAGGACGATAGATTATCCATTCGCATATTATTATGAAATGGGGGAGAAGGAACTGCAACTTCATCAGTTTTCAAAACCTCCGGAAGGTGCATTGGTTTCAGGTGTAACTACAAATATATTGTTGAAAACTGCGTTTGACATTACTCCTAATTCCATCTTAAAATATAGTTATTTGAATGAAAAAGGGATAGAAAACTCAGAACTTTGGGAGGCTTATACCGATGCCTACAACTATAAATACTTGTACTGCAAAGAAACTGAATCGAGTGCCTTTTATGTAAATGATGGATCTATGTTTTATTTTACGGCTTTCTATGGTAATAAAGAATCGCTGCTTTACTATTTTTACCTTTCAGCGTACAAAGTATTTTTGGGAGAAGCAGGTAATACTGAAATGAATGATGCAATGCCACTCAGCATCATCCGCAATAAAAAAATAAGCATCTGGTTGCACGATTTCATTGCTCCATTTTGCACCTATATCCGGGTTTGGCATTGCATCAAACAAGAGTATTGCACTAACCTTTTAGATGTTGAACTGTTATTCTTAAAATCGAAAATACAGGTTTCCGTTTTTGGAAAAACACGCACAGAAAGTAACAGTACGATCACTTTGAAGGAAAATTGTATAATTGAATTCACTTATGAAACAAGTAAAACTAAAATTCAGGCTAAATGGTTAAATTCTTAATTGCAGCAATGGTTTAGGCGATTGGGACAAATTAATCAGCGTTGGGAAACAGGCGATCGAACAAAAAATCGATTACAAAAGACTTCGCCAACGAATCGGATATGCATATTTTGTCAAAGCGGATTATTATGCAGCTCAAATGCAATACGAAAAAGCGCTGACATTTGATTCATATGATGCTGACACTCGTGCCTATCTCTACTATTGCGGCTTAAATACCGGGGACGAAGCATTTGCCCGTATTCATGCTGAAAAGCTGCCAAAGGATCTGCAGCAAAAGCTTAATGAAGAAGCGTTTAAACCCGCTGATGCTATCGATTTTGAATTTAACTTCAAAGCCAATAGCAGCAACACGCGTTCCAACCCAACCTATCTTCGCGCGGGACTCAGTACTCAGCTTGGTTATCGGCTGTCGTTATATCAATCTGTTTCGAATTATCAACAAACAATAGATGCAGGGTTAACAAAACAACCCGAATATTTCGCTTTATTGAACTGGTCTGTGACCTCGCACACCTCCTTAGGATTAGTATACTAGTTTGGATGGATTTATATCTCCAGGCAACCTCGTATTTGCATCATTTTCAACTAGAATGAACCGGTTTAGTCTGGGTCTAAATGGCTCAATATTAAATGATGATGAAGGAAACTGTGAGCAAATTGGACTTCAGGCAGGAGTTACTTTGCCAGGAAAATCAAATGTTTACTTCAAAAGTTCCCTTAGTGGAATAATTGAAACGGGGAATAACCGGCCCATATTTTCTCAATCTGTTGGAGCACGCCTGACTAAAACGATTTGGGCAGAAGGAAATGTTACCCTGGGCAATTTAAAAAATTACAATGATCACAATGCCCTCTATGTCTACAATTCGATCGATCCGACTACTTTCAGAACGGGATTAACGCTATTCTGGTATCTTGGGAAGAGAGTGACCTTATTCGGCAATTACTCATATGACACTAAACAAATAGAGAATACTCAAAATAATTACAAACAATACTCATTTTCAGGAGGAACCATATGGAAACTATAAGGAAAAACACAATTACCGTTGTACTGCTTTTGCTCTGCTTCACTGCTTTTTCTCAATCGATGGATGCATTGCTGCAAAGTGCATTTAGCAAAAGCTATGAAGCTGAAAATGCTAAAAACTATGCGAATGCAATTAACGAACTTAAGATGGGGTATAACGCTGGTAATTATGTGATAAATATCCGTTTGGGCTGGCTCAATTACCTCGCAAAACAATACACAGAATCGATCAGTTATTACGAAAAATCAATTGCGTTAAAGCCTTATGCTATTGAAGCCCGTTTCGGTTGTATTAAACCACTCAGTGCCCTGGAAGATTGGGAGAAAGTAAAGAAACAGTATATCGAAATATTGACAATTGATCCCCAAAATACTGTTGCAAATTATTGGCTAGGTGTGATTAATTATAACAGAAAAGACTTTAATAATGCCACAAAACTCTTTGAAAAAGTAGTCAATTTATATCCTTTAGATTACGATTCAGTGATTATGCTTGCCTGGTCGAAACTAAACAGTAGTAAGCCCTCAGAGGCAAAAGTGTTGTTTCAGCAAGCACTTATTATCCGACCAAACGATAGTTCTGCGCTTAGCGGATTAAAACTAATACCATAAAGACTTTACTGATCCAATCCATTCTTTTCGTTTCCCTCAACATTGTCTTTAACAATTGTTGCGTGGATTTTTCCGGCTGATCGAACTTCGTAACTATCAGCATATTCAATAATATAGAGGGTTTGGTTTATGTAGCCTCCGAAGTCAGAAAGCTTCTGAAAACTATAATCGGCTTGCAGAAGATCGACTCCGGGTGTTGGGTTAGTGGCCGGGAAATTCTTTCCTGACAATCCCAGAGAGGCGAAGAAATGCAATGCGATATCGTATCCCTGAAAGCTGTATTGTGTTGGTTCGCTGCCATATGCAGACCGGTACTTCTCAATAAAAGTATTCACTTTGGGATTTCCGTATTCGATAAAATAAGGCGCTAAATAATGGAGTCTTGTATTATGTAGGTGTTCAATATCAATGCTTTGCATTTTGGTGTATTCCTGAAGTCCTATTACGGTAATTTTATTTGATTTCGAAATAGTGTTCAGACGGGTCATTGAGACACTAACATTTGCTTCACTTCCTTCAGCCAGAACGATAATATTTTCCTTATCGGCCATAAGCATTTCCTCCAGACCCGAAGTTCCTTCTGCGAGGATATTGTATTGACGAAACTTATCGGCTCCAAGTTTCTGGTTCAGTCGGTCAAGAATGAGTTTTAGATCGCCGGAATTTGTGCCATGATTAAGCACAATAATGTTCTGTCCCACATATTTATCGGCAATATAGTCAGCTGTAGTCGCAAGGCGAAGCTTTTTCCCGGGATTGATCTGATAATAACCCGGAGTTGTTGATACAAACCGACTATCGGAAGAGAGCGGTGAGATCATAGGAATTCGGTTCTTGGCACTTAGTTCAGCAACAATCTTCTGATTCTCGGGATATACTGGTCCAATGATCAGATCGAGCTCCAGAAATTCAGGTCTTTTTACGAGCTTCTCTACAACCTTACTATCCTGATAAGTGTCATAAACAAATAGCTTTAACTTCATTCCCGCTTCAGTCAATTTTTCGGTAGCGAGTAAAACTCCGGAGTAAAACTCTAAAAAACTGGCTGTTCGCTGTGCGATCCGTGATGAATCGTTGAGGTTTTGGCAGAAAGGCAGAAAAACGCCGATTTCGAATGTTTTATTCAGATTGGTGAATGAAAGCACAGGTTTGCCATTTGAAGGATCATCAGCTTGTTTAGTTTTATTATTAGATTGAATATTAGTTTCTTTATTGGTATTTGCCTCGCTGGATTCCTTTATTGGAATTTTGATGACCATTCCGATATTAAATCCATCTTTAAGTGTCGGATTCAGCTTTTCCAACTCATCTTTTGAAATACCAAATCGTTTTTCAAGTTGATAATAGTTGTCTCCGCCGACGATTCGGTATTCAATGAATTTCAGTTCTTCTTTAGGCTTTTCCTGAACTGTTTGTAAAGCAGATGCATCCGGAATGATTAAAACGGTTCCTTTTGATAAAGACCCTTTTAAGGTGGGATTTGATTTTAAAATTTCTTCCTGAGTGGTGTTGTATTGACGGGCAATGGAGAAAAGAGTTTCTTTTCGTCTAACTTTGTGTTTTATTTGTTGTTGAGTTTCGATGGTATTCGCTTTTGATTCGATTACAGAAGTCTGTGGCTTAGGTATTTTCAGCACTTCACCTTCCTTAATTCCGTCTCTTGCCTGGGGGTTAAACCGGTAGATATCTTCAGAGGTCATATTATTCTTTTGTGCAATTGAAAAAACAGTCTCTTTTCTTCGAACTGAATGGAAATTGAAAAGATGATCGTCGTTTTCATCACTTTGCAATCCGCTTACATTCTGTGGTTTAGTTTCGATTTGAGTGACGGGAATCTTCACTGTCTGGCCGGAATTTAATTTTTCTTTTATTTCAGGGTTGGCACTATTCAACTCATCAAGCTTAATCCCGAATTTTCTGGCGATCGAAAATGGTGAATCTCCACTCACAGCCATGTAAAGCGTGTACATTTTACCTCCGATTATCACTTTTTCACCTGCTGATTTTTCCTGAGCTGACAGAGAAGAGATAAGGGAAGCAAATAGAAATAAAGTATAAATAGTTGATATTATGCGAGTTGTTGCTTTTTTCCGGGACATGATTAACTATTTTTATTTGTATTCTCCAAAATTACGCATGAATTGCACCCTTTCAAATTCTGCAAGATTGGTCGAGTTATCCAAACTCAGTTTCCCCCTGAAATCAGTTATTGAAGTATAACCATTGGTTTCCATCCATTTTTCGAGGTTCTGAATCATGCTCGTGAGGACAGAAAAACCTTCCTGGTACAGGGCAGATACGACCTGAACTGTTGTTGCACCGACAAGTAACATCTTCACAACTGTTTGCCAGTCGTGAACACCGGTTGAGGCAGACAGATCGCTGTTCACACGATTGGCCATCATCCCGATCCACCGTAAGGAAAGTTTATAATCGCTATTGTGGCTCAGTACATCAGAACTGATGATTTTCTGATGATTGATGTCAACATCTGGGCTATAAAACTTATTAAACAGCACTAATCCTTTGATTTCTGAAAACGAAAGATCCCTGATAATTCCACCAAGGTTTGAGAAATAGGAGCTGATTTTCAGAGATACAGGAATTTTTACCTTTGATGCGATACGGGAGACAATATCAAAATACATACTTTCGTTATCCTGACTCGTTTGGGAAAGGTTTGTTGGCAGTATGAACATATTCAGCTCAATAGCGTCCGCTCCGCCATCTTCGACTTTTTTTGCAAAGAAGCCCCATTCATGAGCCGTAAGGCAATTAATACTTGCGATAACCGGTATTGAGAGTTCTTTTTTTGCCTCTTTAATTAATGCAAGGTAACGTTTCAGGTTATCTTTCTTAATTTGGTAATCGTAATAATCGAGGAACTCAAGATTATTATCCATGGGTCCGAGTTTGCTGAATTCATGCGCAAATTCAAGATAAATCTCCTCCTCGAATATCGATTTTAATACAACTGCCCCGGCACCTGCTTCCTCAATTGCCTTCAGATTTTGTATCGAATTGGTAAGACCGCTGCTTCCGGCTATAATCGGGTTCTTAAGATCAAGTCCCAGATATTTAACATTAAGATTAGTCATCTTCAAGTTTGTTGAGTTAATTAATCGACGTTTCTTGTAAAAATTGATGCATATTCTCGGCTGCTCTTCTTCCGTCGCCCATAGCGAGGATTACAGTTGCACCCCCTCTGACAATATCACCACCGGCAAACATATCTGAAATTGACGATTGCATTTTATCTTCATCTACAACGATAGTTCCCCACTTGGTCACTTTCAGATCGGGAAGACACGAAGGAACCAACGGATTGGGTGAAACACCAACAGCTACCACCACCAAATCGACATCGAGTTCAAATTCCGATCCTTCGATGGGCATTGGCCGGCGGCGTCCTGAAGCATCAGGTTCACCAAGCCCCATTCTGTTTAACCTCATCCCTTTTACACGACCTTTCGCGTCGGCAAAATATTCCAGCGGGTTGCAAAGCATCATAAATTCAACACCCTCTTCTTTGGCATGTTTTACCTCTTCGACACGAGCCGGCATTTCAGCTTCCGAGCGGCGATAAATAATCATTGCCCGGTCGGCGCCAAGACGCAACGCCGTTCTGACCGAATCCATAGCCGTATTTCCGCCACCGATTACAGCCACATTTTTACCATGAAGAACTGGTGTATCGGTGTTGCTGGTTGAAGCGCCCATGAGGTTAACGCGGGTCAGGTATTCGTTGGAGGAGAGGATTCCGTTATAGTTTTCACCTGGTATCTCCATAAATCGGGGAAGCCCGGCTCCGCTACCGATAAAAAAACCTTTATAACCTTCCTCTTTCAGATCATCAAACGATGCGGTTCTCCCCACAATATAATTGGTTTCGAATTTAACCCCCATTTTCCGGAGGTTTTCCAACTCAAAATCGACGACTGAATTGGGGAGGCGAAATTCGGGTATTCCATATTTTAACACACCGCCTATTTCGTGTAGTGCTTCAAAAACTGTAACATCATAACCAAATTTTACCATGTCGCCGGCAAACGAAAGCGATGCAGGGCCTGAACCAACTGCGGCAACTTTAATACCATTGGGTTTAGCCGTTTCAGGTATATTGCTTACGCCGGAATTGCGCTCAAAATCAGCGGCAAATCGCTCCAGATGTCCAATAGCAACAGCCTGTTTGTCGAGTTTATCGACGTAAAAGCATCTCACTTCGCATTGCTTCTCCTGTGGGCAAACACGACCACAAACTGCGGGTAAGGCGTTTGTTTCTTTCAGTGTAGCAGCAGCGTTAAGAATTTCGCCTTTTTCGATGTATTTTATGAATTTGGGAATGTTAATGCTAACGGGACATCCTTCAATGCAGGTGGGATTGGCACAATCCATACATCGCGTTGCTTCTGTTTGTGCCTGCCCAGGTTCAAGTCCCATATTTACTTCACGATCCTGATGTTTAACTCTTATTTCAGGCGCCAACTCAGGCATTTTGACCCTGGGAATCAACATCCGATCCTTGTTTTTAGTTTTCGAGCGTAATTCTGCTCTCCAGGCCTGGTTTCTTTCCTCCTTGAGGTATTCGGGGGTTAATGACATTTCCCTTAAAATTAAAGCTTTTGTGAATAAATTTCGGTTGCCTTTTTCTCTTCCTGTATATAGCCGCCAAGTCTCATGAGCATTTCATCAAAATCGACCTGATGAGCATCAAATTCAGGGCCGTCAACGCAGGTGAATCTGGTTTTCCCTCCGACAGTTACACGACAAGCGCCACACATTCCGGTACCATCAACCATAATTGAGTTTAAGCTGGCCTGAGTTGGAATATTATATTTTTTTGTGAGTATTGATGCGAATTTCATCATGATAGCTGGTCCGATAACAATACACTCATCCACTTTTTCGCGCTGAATGATCTCTTCCATACCGACAGTTACCAATCCCTGGCGGCCGTATGACCCGTCATCGGTCATTATAATCACTTCATCAGACCATTTGCGGATCTCATCTTCCAGAATGATCAGATCCTTGTTTCGGGCGGCAATCACCGTAATTACGCGGTTTCCTGCTTTTTTAAATGCTTCTACAATGGGGAGGAGTGGTGCTACTCCTACACCGCCACCGGCGGCAAGTACAGTTCCGATTTTTTTGATATTAGTTGGTTTGCCGAGTGGGCCGACAAGATCAGTAATGCTTTCACCGACCTCAAGGGCGACTAATTTTGATGAACTGACACCCATAATCTGTACGACAAGGGTGATTGTTCCGGCAACAGGATCGGCACCTGCAATGGTTAGCGGAAATCGTTCGCCATCTTCGCCAATGCGCAACATGACAAAATTTCCTGGTTTTCTCGATTTGGCAATTAATGGGTTTTCGACAACCAGTTTAACCACTTTATCTGAAAAAAATTCTTTTGCAATGATCTTATTCATTATAGCTGTTTTTCCGAGTCGCAAATTTGCAAAAATTAATGAATTGGTAGTGAAAATGGCAGGTAAATTAGATTGATTATTTTTATTAACTATAAATCACTTACATTTTGATTCTTGAAATTCGATAAAAATGATTATTTTTAAGTTCCCGAATCAGATAATACCAAAGAGTTTTTTTAATGATATTTTTATCACAGGTAAATGTATATAATTGGATTTTAAATGTATAAATAGATTGATATGTCGAACCAGCAACACAGGAAATCCCGCGAAGGGATTGTTTACTCCACAGCCGACAGCTTCGAATACAGGTATAATTCTGAGGATCAGAATCAGGAAACGCTTAACCCTACTCAACAAAATCTGAAGGTAATGCTCGATAAAAAGCAGCGTGCCGGGAAAAAAGTAACCTTAATTTCCGGATTTATCGGCGTGGAAGATGATCTTAAAGAGCTTGGAAAGAAATTGAAATCGAAGTGTGGAGTCGGGGGAACTGTAAAAGAAGGCGAAATTTTAATCCAGGGTGATTTTCGTGATCGGGTGATGGAGATTCTGATTACCGAAGGTTTTAAGGCAAAAAAAGCTGGTGGGTGACTCAGATTATTGGGGAGAGGTTAATGAAGAATTAAAGAATGAAAAGTGAAGAGTGATAAACGATAAACTTTACAAGTACTTTTCACTTATCTCTCTTCATTTATAACTCATCACGCTATTTTCTGATGATTACCATTGTGGCACCGTAACCGTATTCGCGGAAAGAAGCGTCCTGAAAGTTATATTTCGAATATTTTCGCTGTAGTTCGCGGCGAAGTTCATTTTTGAGGGTTCCGTTGCCAACTCCATGAATAAACACGATTTTTTTAACTTCCGATTTAATCGCATTGTCCATCTCTTCGTGAAATTTGTTCATTTGAACAGTCAACATCTCGGCATTTGTAAGGTTAATGTGATTGTCGAGTAGTTCATGAATATGGAGATCGACTTCAATCAATTCAGTATTGGGTAGGGAAATCGGTTGCTCCTTTTTTTGGGGTTCTTTCGGTAACGAAGCATGCTGGAAATCATGTTCAGTGAGCTTTTCAAGCTCCGCTTTTAGCGGAATTTCATTTAATTGGATCAACATCACAGGTACTTTGAATAGTCTGGTTGTAACGAAGGTGTTCTGTTTGTAAAATTTCACAGCAGAAAGTGTAATCTCCTTTTGCAGAAAAGATTCAAGCTCTTTTGAACGCTTCCTGAAGTTTAGTAATTGAAAACAATAAACCGGTAGTTCCGCAATCATCTCAGGTTTAATTAAACCAAGATAAGTTTTCGAATTTGGGCTTAATGATCCAGCTACAACTGTTTCGTAATTGTATTTGGTTTTTTTGGCAAATCTGAAAAGCAGCGTATCGTTGCAATTATTTACAAGGTACATCGAAATATTTCCTGTCGGAGGGTTGGCGGGAACTTCGGGAACCAACGCAAAAAGAAACTGCAGATCATCTTTTGCTACCACCTGATTTTTGTCCGAAAACCAGGGTTCTTCAGGTTTTGCTGTTTTTTTCTCCGATGGAGCAGAAGGCTTGGGAGCAGCAACAGTATTACGTGATCTGCCACTCTCATAAACATCAGGGGAATTTACGAAAATCAGGTTGTTAACCCTGGTTGGTACCTCAAACCCATCGTTAGTTTCAACGTTGACAATATCCTCACTGATCACTGAGGTGATGCGACCACCGCCTACTTCGTTGAGAAATCTTACTTTATCTCCTATTTTTAATGCCATGGTTAACTGATGTTTAATTTTTCTTCTTGCTGATTATTCAGCAAATTATATTACCGCTTTGGCAATTTGTCTTGTATTGTCCGAGATTCCGTAGGTGTAAATGTGAAGACAAGGGACTTTGTGTGCAATCAAATCACGAGCTTGTACAATCGCCCATTCGGTGCCTGCCGCTCTGGCCTCATCGTTGGTCTTACATTTCCGTACTTCACGGGCAAATGCTTCCGGAATATCGATACTGAATAGTTTCGGCAAAACAGTAATTTGGTTCATCATCGCCAAAGGCTTAATCCCAGGGATAATTGGTACGGTGATTCCAATGGCTCTGCAACGATCGACAAAGTCGTAATATTTTTGGTTGTCAAAGAACATCTGAGTCACGATATAGTCAGCGCCGGCTTCAACTTTTTCTTTCAGATTTTGCAGATCTATATCAATATTTGGGGCTTCATAGTGTTTCTCGGGATAACCTGCAACTCCGATACAAAAGTCCAGTGCTGCAGTGTTTTTGATCTCCGGGTCAAGGTATTTTCCTTGTTTAAGGTTGACAATTTGCTCTACCAGTTCTTTGGCATTAGAGTGTCCTTCCCGTTCAGGTGTGAAGAAACTTTCTGATTTGAGTCCATCGCCACGAAGTGCAAGTACGTTATTGATTCCCAGGAAATTAAGATCAATAAGTATGTTTTCGGTTTCTTCCCGCGAAAATCCGCCACAAACAATATGCGGAACAACGGGAATATGGTAAGTATGTTGAATAGCAGCAGCAATGGCTACTGTTCCGGGGCGTTTCCGAACAGTCCTTTTTTGCATCAATCCCCCGGGTAACTCGCGGAATTCGACCTCGTCCCGATGTGTGGTAATATTGATATACTGAGGATTATACTCGATCAGCTCATCAATGGTACGATATAGTTTATCCGCTTTCTGACCTTTCAGCGGAGGAAGTAACTCGAAGGAGAAAACTGTTTTCTCCGATTGTTGAATGATATCGATAACTTTCACTCGAATATATTTTTAGTTAATAAATTGAATATATACGTTTCATGTGTTAATAATTTGTTTTTAAAAGGTCACATGGAATTCGCATGAAGTTTATTATCATCCCGATTGGTGTTTTTAAAATCATGCTCATTTCATTCGAAGATTTATTTGTCTCATTTAAAACGGGTACAAAGATAGGTTTATTTGATCCTCTGCATCACTTCGTTTGCGAAGGCGATGAGCGTGTTTTTTTGATCAGCAGGGATGGCAACTTTTTCGAGTGCGATGAGCGCTTTATTTTGATAATTCCGCATCATATTTTGGGTAGTTTCACTCACCCC
>JAPLDR010000087.1 GCA_026391655.1 Bacteroidia bacterium
GCCCTTTTAGCAGCTTGAACGATTTCTTAAGCTTATCTGTAATATTTTCAAACATTCTTCTTCTAATTTTAAGATCACAAACTTACATGAAAAAAACTTTTGCACCAAGACGAAAATATAATCTTTCAAATAACCGAAAAAATTCAAAAACATGCATTAATCTGACTTTCAATTTACTGAATAAATGACCAATTGGGCTGACAATAGGTCTGACATAAGGTATTCCGACCAGTTTTATACTCTATAAAACATTTATTTACAGCACTATAAAAATATCTTAAAATAAACTTGTTAATTGTTTTTTGCAATGAATAATGACTATTTTTACAACGGATTATTTACCATTAATTTTAGTTATTGTAATTATGAACATTTTCGTAGGAAGTCTGCCATTTAGCTTAGAAGAGGCAGAATTAAAAGGATTCTTTGAAGAGTACGGCGAAGTAGCTTCAGCAAGAATCATCACAGACAAATTTTCCGGAAGGAGCAAAGGATTCGGTTTTATTGAAATGCCGAATGACGAAGAAGCCAAAAAGGCTATTGAGGAACTTAATGGTGCAGAAGTTGACGGTCGCACAATCGTTGTGAACGAGTCAATTGAAAAACCTAAAGAT
Source organism: Bacteroidia bacterium (assembly GCA_026391655.1). Lineage (GTDB taxonomy): Bacteria > Bacteroidota > Bacteroidia > Bacteroidales > Prolixibacteraceae > JAAFHB01. Next base: position 615 of record JAPLDR010000087.1, read on the forward strand.
GGTACAAGACGTCCAGGTGGCGGCGGCGGTGGTTTCAACCGTGGTGGCGCAGGTGGCGGCGGCGGTTTCAACCGTGGCGGTGCTGGCGGCGGCGGTGGTTACAATCGTGGCGGTAGAAGCGGCGGTGGTGATCGTGGTGGTGACCGTGGTGGTGACCGTGGCGGTTTCAATCGTGGCGGAAGTGCCGGCGGTGGCGACAGAGGCGGAAGCCGTAGGTCAAGTTATTAAGCCGGTTGAACGCAGATTAGCTGCTTGATGATCCTTGCAGTTAAGGTTTGAAGTATTTTCGTGTCAGTTTCACAGAGATAATCCAATCCATTAAAATATACGTTCTGAAGCTTAAATAGCAACGTTAAAAAGCATTGCAGATATTCTTCAATGCTTTTTTTATGCCCTCATTTCCCGAAAAATATTATTGCATCCGCAGTCCAAACGGGGCTTTGGGACAAGCCGGAGGGGGTGAGTAGATTGTTTCAAAATTAAAAAGGGCATCCCGGAAACAGTGGCCATAAACTTCCTGACATTCAACAAACTCATTACATTGGTAGCACGAAGTTCCTTTAAACTTTTCCATTGGGAGACTGACCATTTGCAACATTCTTTCAGAATTCCAAATCTCAGCGATGCTCTGCGTCTTCAGGTTTCCAACAATATACTCCTGCTCAAGCGGCATTTGTTCACACAACGTAACATCACCGTTGGGGGCAATTGCTATACTGGATCTTCCACCCGAACATTTTGCCCGATTCTTCCAGGTTTGCGATCGTTCTTCCGGAGACATTCGCGTAAAATCTCGTGTTCCTGTACTGTTATTGATTTTTATTGCTTTTAACTCGTTTTTAAGTATCTCTGTCTGCTCATTAATAAATTGAATCTGATCTTCAGTTAAAAATAATTCATCATTGTGCCGATAGTGGCTACGGCCATAACCGGCAAAACCAATCCTCTTTACTCCCATTTCGCTCAATCGTCTGGCCAAATCAGAAACTTCAAAATAATTTAAAGGCGTAATTACAATATTTACCCTTACTTTTAAACCTGCTTCAACCAGATTACTGATTGATTCAGAAGCAATTTGATCGTACCCATCAATCCCAACCATTTTTTTAAGCGTTACCGGGGAAATGGCATCGAGACTGATCTGAGTCCAGACCTTTTGCATGCTAATTTCAGCCATCTGTCCGGCCAGCTTTTTTGAAACGAAAGTTTTTGTGGGGAGAATAAACAGAAAACCCTTTTCAATCGCCCGTTTTAGAATTGGAAGGATTGCCGGACTTGTAAGCGGGTCGCCTCCTGAAAAAACAGCAAGTTCAACACCCAATGAATGAGCCTCATCGATTAATTCCAACCAGCGTTCAGCAGAGAGGAGTTCCTTTTGATGTATAGGTTTCCTTTCAGCATAACAATAGATACAATCTGTAACACAAACATTCGAAGGCATTAGCGTAAGATTAAGAGGTGCAGCCAGTCTCCCTTTCATCAAATTGAAGTTGTCTCTTTCAACAGCATTGTTAATTTTGTTTATAAAATGCTCAAGATCATAGCAGTGAGATACCGTAGGCGTATCAGATACTTTAATAAAGCAGGTTGGGTTTTTATCGTCACAAGCGGCAGTAAAGAGCGATTCAATAATTTTTTTTATCTCGGATTCAGACAGGTAGTCGAAAAGATAGGATAATATTTCACGAACATTTGAAAGTCTGTTTTTCCCGTCCATCAATAACAATGCGACAACTTTTTCGAGAGAAAGCTGGTGGAAGATCACTCCCTCAGGATCATAATAATAAAGAATACCTGATTTCCCATCAATACGCAAATGCCAATCAGCAGCCAACCCAAGGTATTTATCTTCGGTAACGATCATTTGAATAAATTATAAATTAACCCCGGAAACTAAGGTAAAGTTAAAGATCAGAACTATAGGCAATCAAATCAATCTCCCTATTCGTTCCACTGAACTTCCATTTTAGTAATTTCTTCAGCATACATAACCTGGTCGCCAATATCAATTTTTGGTTTGCACCATGAGCTTACCAGCGAAGTTAATCCGCAACTATCCGCGTTAATTTGCTCAATTGATTCAGTGACCATTTTTCTCTCCCTATTTGCCCTTATTGAATGCTTAAGGCTTGCATACTTCGATTTGAAATTTTCCATAACTCATAGATTAGAATTATATAATAATGAACGGCAATTTGCAGTCTTTATTGAAAAATGTCAACATTAAAAAGATCGTGGTTATAACAATCTTGTTTTGGTTTAATTTGAAGGTTAAATATAGTGCTTTTACTTTAAAAAAACAAGGGAATTAAAAAAAAATGCTAATGGTATCTGGCTACTGGCTTCAGCTACAATATGGTATGCAATTTTAATAATGGATTTAAGTATCCGACATAACCTCTTGTTATTGGATCCTTATAAAAAATCGATGAATTTTAGTTTTTGACAAATACAACTTTTTGTTTGCACTGGACAGCTAGTGGCCAGTTCCAGGTAGCCCGCAGCTTCATTAACATAGATCATTATAGAATCCGAAATGTACCTATAACTTCTCAACCTTCACCGTTTTTACTTCACCATTCACGCGGACAACCGCATTTCCGCCATTTTCAGCAGAAATCCTATAAGTAGTCACTTTTCCATCTTGCCAGGCAATATCGACCACAAAACCGCCTCTTGCTCTCAATCCTTTGACTGACCCAGTTGACCAGACATCAGGCAATGCCGGTAATAAGCAAATCTCGCCTGCCTGCGATTGAATCAGCATCTCGGCAATTCCGGCAGTTGCGCCAAAATTACCATCAATCTGGAATGGCGGATGAGCATCAAAAAGATTGGAGTAGACGCCTCCCCCACTGCCATAATCTGTTCCGACGTTTCCAACAATTGACATCAGATTTCGCAACAATTTATAGGCATGATTTCCGTCGAACATTCGTGCCCAGAAATTAATCCGCCAGGCCATTGCCCAACCCGTACTTTGATCACCTCGTGAGATTAGTATTTTCTTCGACGCGGCTGCCAGCTCGGGTGTTGCTGTTAGGGATATCTGCCTTCCGGGATAAAGTGCGAAAAGATGCGAAATATGGCGGTGTGTGTCAGTAGAATCATCCCTGTCGATACTCCATTCCATTAACTGTCCCCATTTACCAATCTGTGGTTTAAGCAGTTTCTCACGTAATTCAGTCACTTTTGTCCTATAATCAGCGTCCAGACTAAGAATTTTGGAAGCCTCGATGTAATTGGTAAACAAATCCCAGATAATCTCCTGATCGTAGGTGACTCCAGGTTCGTGAGGACCATGTTCGGGCGACCATCCATCGGGAGTAACCAACATTCCGTTTGCATCGGTGATTAACCGCTCTTCCCAGAATTCGCAAATCTCTTTCATTACGGGATAGGCAAAATCCCTGAGGTATTGCTGATCGTTGGTGAATGAATAGTGCTCCCACAAATGCTGGCAATACCATGCACTGGCAGGTGGATTCCATACAAAACTTCCTGCACCATAGATGTTATTTTCAGTCTGAACCGTCCAGCCTTTTTTAGATTTGTAAAATTCCTGTGTCGCTTTTTTCCTGACTTCACGCTGATTGCTGATGTAATCGAGGAGAGGGATATGACATTCACTCAGGTTCGTAACTTCAGCGGGCCAGTAATTCATCTGGATGTTAATATTCGAATGGTAGTCGGATCGCCATGGCGGATCATTCGAATTATTCCAGATTCCCTGAAGATTAGCCGGAAGTGAGCCTTGTCGCGAAGAACTGATTAACAGATATCTGCCATACTGAAAAAACAATTCCTCAAGATCGGGATCTAAACCACCTTTTTTAAAAGCAACCAGTCTTTTATCTGTTGGCAATGCGCTTACTACAGGTGTACTTTCACCCACATTCAAATCGACGCGGTTAAAAAAGCTTTGATAGTCAGCAATATGCCGATCCAGTAGTTGTTTATAAGACAGTAGTGATGCTTCTTTCAATAGGTATTCAATCTTGCGGTGAGGAATTTCTCTTCTCCATCCTTTGCTATAATCGGGCTCGTAATTGGTTCCCGCAGTCAGGATAATCGTGATGTTATTTGTTCTTTCAAATTTGATTGAATTATCTGAAACTTTAACGACTCCTCCCTGGTTCAAAACGATAACGCCGGCTTCGTAGGCCAATCCGTTTTGGAGGGTACCTGTCACTGTAAATTTGTGATCCCCCGCTTCAATCTTACCATTGTGCATATCGGTCAACTGTATTGCACCACTGCAGCTACCTTTTTGATCGGCACTAATCCGCATCACCATAACCTGATCCCTGGCACTACAAAAATATTCTCTTTTATATTTAATCCCATTTGACAGATAACTGATGGTGTGCACCGCATTACCAATATCCAGTTCACGTTTGTATTGCTGCACATCGGCAGCCTGAATAAAGTCAACAAACAGATCTCCAAATGCCTGATATGCACCGGTTTCTTTCTCATCACCACTCCACAGGCTAATCTCGTTGAATTGTATCCGCTCAGTTTCAATACCGCCAAAAATCATTCCACCCAGTTTGCCGTTACCGATAGGTAATGCTTCTGTCATCCAATCCTTTGCCGGTTTATCGTACCATAGTTTTAGTGAACTGTCTTTTGCCTTTGCAACCTGGAATCCAGGAAGCAGAAAAAGAATCAATATCAAACTTAAGAAATTGCTTTTCAAACTATTTTTCATCGGAATAATTGCTGAAAGATTAATTGATATTTGTATCCCTGTCTTTAAATATATTTTAATAACTCTTCAACAAGCCTAAAAACTGTAGTTGAGGATTCCTCATTTGCTGGGTTTGTATGGTCAAATAGGTCATAATTTCTTTTGGCACGAACAATTGCTAATCTTTTTCTTTCTTTCCCTGTATTCTTTTCAATGCCATCAAGTACCTCAAAAATCTCATCAGTTATGATTTTAGAATCATTGCCTTCATAGGTTAACCCAAAAGGTTTTAAATGAAAATTTAATCTAAGGTGATAATCACTTCTGTTCATCCCACCACCCTGATGATCATCAAAGTGTAATATAATCCAGTATTCAAATGCCTGATTAGAATATGCAATTCTAAAACCGAATTTTTCTGCAAGTTTTATCGCATTATTAAAGTTCTCAGATTGTTTTGGATTATCCGGTTTGGGATCAGCATCAAATACACACCAAACCTGCTCATAGACTTTTGCATTTGATAAAAACATTGCTCTTTCAACGAGTGAAACGGTGTTATATCCTTCACCCACAGGTATAATAGTTGCTGACGAAAGTTTGAAATGTCGAAAATAGGAAGGTTCAGTATTTTCACCTTCACAAACGATTAAAATTGTTGGTCGGACATTTTTAGTAGGCTCATTTCTTTGTAAAAGAGGCTCTCCACTTCTGTTTGCCTTCAAAGATTCTTTGTGTCTGAGCTTTGCTGCAATCTGTTCCTCATTTTTATTTTTCATTTTCATCTTTCGGCAACAAATTTATCGTGAGATATATTGTCGAAGAATCCAAGATAAGGCACAGCTCCGTATTTTCCCCGCACATAGTTTTCTTCAAAGGGCTCGCTTTTCCTGACTTCATCTGACTTAAAATCAGCTAATGAATAAAGTTTTGCTTCCCCATATTTGTCTTTTTCGGTAAACCAAATCTGGTCTCTTCTAAATAGCCCTGAACTTAACAGGTTCGTGTCGTGCGTATTAAAAATGAGTTGGGCATTTTGGAGATTAAGCTCCCTGGAATTAAATAAGGAAACTATTTTTTCAACTAAATTAGGATGAATTTTTGAATCTAACTCATCAACTACCAGAACAGAACCTGTTTCAATAGCGTCAATTATTGGCCCGAGCAAATAAAAATACTTTTTAGTTCCCTCTGATTCATCTTCATTTAGGAATAGAGACGAAGTGCCAATTTTAGTACCATTGGCAAATTTATTTCTTAATGTCTTTACAATATAATTCGGTCCGTCTCTTAATTCATCGGAATCGCTATCCAGTATTTCTAAATCAACAATACCTAAATCTGCTTTATTTAAATATTCCAAAAATGCAATTTTCTCTTTACTAATTGCATTATTCTTATTATTTTTGATTTTATCTAATGAGTTTTCTTGAAATTTATGTTCTTTTGATCCTGAAATCACTTCAAGAATATAAAACCAATCAATAATATTTACTGATGTATCATCATTAAATGCGGCAGCAGCTGAAAGCATTAAAGTATTGTCTTTTATCAATTTTCCTTTAGCCAATGTTGTTCCAATGGAAAAATTCTTCGGATGAGTTTCAAACTTTTGATATTCCCTGTAAAATAGTTTGACTTCTTTTGATTTTGGTTTATTAAAAAGCCATTCTGAAACAACCTGTTCTTTATCTACTTCAAAACCATAACGATAAATTACCTTCTGAATTGAGAATACGACTTCAAATTCACTGGGCTCATTTTCTGTTTCTTTATTTAGTTTAAATGGTTCGACCGGAATTTTATTTCCTAATAGAAGTGTATTTGAACTTGTAACAAAACTTTTCATAAACATCAGAGCTTCAATAAACTTGCTTTTACCGCTTGCATTTGCTCCATAGATTACTGCACTTTTAAGAATCCTGAGATTGAATTTTGAATCATCAAAAATATTATCAGTTTCTCTCGTGTCTTTATCATAGTTTGATGCGATCAGGCTTAATGTAGCCTTTTCCTTAAAGGTTCTAAAATTTCGCACCGAGAATTGAATCAGCATAATTATTCAAGTTTTAGCAATATATGTGCGAATATACGCTTTATTTTACACAAATGAGATTTTTAGGAACCTTTTTTAAGAAATTTCTATCTATGTATGGATTTCATAAATCTTGTTTTGTATTTTTTCAATCTGCATAGATTGTATTCCTATATATTTGCCTTTTTATAATTGCTTTTCGTGCCAGATATCTTCCTCTAACTCCTTACAATCCTCATCACCCTATCAACCGCATCATCAACCTGGGCAATACTTTCCATTCCCAAAGTCATACAATGGATACTGCTTTTCTTTAATGCAAAAGTTATCGATTCTTCACGCTCATTTTCAAGTATTTTATCACCGTTTCCGAAGATTTTCATTCCGATAACCCCTTTGCCGTTGTTACGAGCTCTCTCAAGTACGGCATTAATCTCAGCAGGCATAGCATCCATATGAGCCTGGAAAGGATTGATACGGGCAAGAATAACATCTACCCACGGACTATCAGCCGCAACTTTCAACGCTTCGAAATTGTGGCACGAAACACCAACCGCTTTGATAATCCCTTGTTGTTTTGCTTTTGAGAAATAATCGATAAACCGTTTCTTCTCCTCCGGCCATTTTCCATTCATCATGCAGTGAAGCAGCAGAATATCGAAATAGTCACTTCCTGTCTCGGAACGAAAACGGTCGAGCGCCTTATCAACCGGTTCTGCTTTTGAAGGATCATTTTCGGTCCACATTTTTCCCAGTAAGGTAACCTTTTCACGGGGAACCTCTTTAAACACCTCGCGAACAAAAGGGTAAGAACCGTAAGTATCGGCAGTATCAAAGAAATGAATCCCCCTGTCGTAGGCATGGTGAGCCATCTCAATAAATTTGCTTTTCCCCAAACGGGTCTGATTCGACTGGTGATTCCCACCTATTGAGCCCGTACCAAGTGCAACACGCGAAACGGTAAGTCCCGTATTGCCAAGTTTGACTTTATCAACTGTTGCCGTCGCGGGTGTAAAACCCTGACTTGCAAAGCCTGTGGCAGCGAGCGAAGCAATACCTGCCAGGCCGGCTGCGCCCGTATGAATGAAACTTCTGCGGTTAATCTTTTCCATGATCGTTAGTTTAAAAATCGGCATTAAATTTAGCAAATGTTTGCTAATTTCAATTTTCAAATTAGTTTTAGTGATTCCCATTGACTGATAGAAGTGAATTGTATAATCATCACGAATAGGGCTATCTTTGCGCCATGAAACAAAAAGAGGATATCACCGCAAAAGTTCTTGAAAATCTGAAATTCGAATCGTTGAACGCGATTCAAAGCGCCATGATCAGCAGTGATCTGAAAGCGAACAATATCGTTCTGCTGGCACCGACAGGTTCGGGAAAAACAGTGGCGTTTCTTCTTCCGCTGCTTCATCATCTCAATCAAAAAACAACTGGTGTTCAGGCGCTTATATTGACACCTTCGCGTGAATTATCGTTACAGATCGAACAGGTATTTCGTTCGATGGGAACCGGTTTTAAAGTGAATTGCTGCTATGGCGGTCATCCGATGAAAACAGAGCGGAACAATTTTTCGGAACCTCCTGCCGTATTAATCGGAACTCCTGGCCGGATTGCCGCCCATTTACGACGCGGCAACTTTGATCCTGAACCGGTTCATCTGCTAGTTCTTGACGAATTTGACAAATCGCTTGAACTGGGATTTAGTGACGAAATGAGTTATATTATCGGTCAGCTACCCAGGATTAAAAAGAGAATCCTCACCTCAGCCACGCAGGCAATTGAAATCCCCGAATTTTCAGGTGTCAAAAATCCGGTTACCCTCAACTTTCTGACAGAAGAAAACCGCCCCAATATTGTAATTAAAGCGGTAAGGGCAAAAGAGAACGATAAGCTTGAAATACTGATCCAACTGGTTTGTCACCTCGGCCACGAACCTACACTTGTGTTTTGCAATCACCGTGAGGCCGTTGACAGGATCAGCGAAATACTGACCGAAGAAAAGGTTGTACACGACACTTTTCATGGTGGTCTTGAGCAGGATGAACGTGAACGCGCGTTGCTGAAATTCCGTAACGGAAGTCACCAGATATTGATCACTACCGACCTTGCCTCGAGAGGATTGGACATACCGGAAATTAAAAATATCATTCATTACCAGGGTGCTGCTACCGAAGAAGCGTTTATTCACCGGAACGGGCGGACAGCACGCATGAATGCAGAAGGGACTGCCTGGCTCGTTCTTGCTGAAAAGGAATCAATACCCGATTTTCTGACCATCATATCGAATTGCCTGCGAAAATCAGGTTACCTGAACCGCCACAATGGATCACACTATACATCGGCGCCGGCAAAAAGGATAAGATCAGCAAAACCGATGTAGTTGGTTTTTTGATTCAGAAAGGTAATCTGCAAAAAGAGGAAATCGGTTTAATCACCATACTCGATAACGCCTCTTTTGTTGCCATTAACCGGGCGAAGGCGCGCCACACGGTGGCATCACTTAAAGATGAAAAAATCAAAAACCAAAAAGTAAGGATTGCGATTTCTAATTAAGTGCTAATGTGTTAGTTGGAGTATGCACTTCCGATTTCGATCACTGAAACAGAGATTTAAGATATCTTTAATTTTCTCCTTCGTTGAAGTGGGCACTTCCGATTTCGATCACTGAGTTTCGGCAGGCTCAACCACCGGAATAATGAACATGGGTTACTGAGCTTGTCGAAGTATGAAGTGGGCACTTCCGATTTCGATCACTGAAACGTGTATTCCCGCTCAAATGTTAGCGGCTCTTCGTTGAAGTGGGCACTTCCGATTTCGATCACTGAAACGTCACTCCATTGGCGATTGAATTGGCTACTTTGGTTGAAGTGGGCACTTCCGATTTCGGGTGCGAAAGCCAGGATATGGATTATTAATCAGGTTTGGCCTTTGTTTGAGGATCGTTCAAGCAATGTTTTTTTTATTTAGATTTGTAGAATAAATTTGGAGATATGGAAACTTTGACAATAAAAATCAATACCCGAACCAGTAAAGGGAAACATCTTTTTGGGCTTATAAACGAAATGGTAAAAGATGGATCGGTAGAAATAGAGCCAAACGCAGAAACAAAGCGCGCAATACTCGATGTGAAAGAAGGAAAAGTTACCCGATGTAACAGTGCAGCTGATATGATGAACAAACTCAACGCATAAAATAGTCATTGTTTGGAAATCATCAATCGATATGAAAATACAGTACATAGTGATTTCCATCTGGCATGGAGTTCCACGAGAACGCACAGACAATTAATATTTTAACTAATATTTTTTTCGAGTGAAATACCAACTTTCGTTCGGTTCGAAATTTAAGCGCGATTTTAAAACCATCGGCAAGCGTGGTTATTCGCTTGATAAAATTGCCACAGCCTTAGAAATACTTGAAAACGAGGGTAAACTACCCGAAAAATATCACTCACACAAGCTTTCGGGCAATTATCTGAACTGTTGGGAATGCCACCTTAGCCCCGACTGGTTACTGATTTGGGAATGCGACGAAACTCAAAATGAGATTAAGATGATCCGTACAGGAACCCATTCCGACCTGTTTTAAAATTGTAGAGACGGACGGACGGCCGTCTCTACCCAATCCAATCAATGAATAAACAAACATTCCAAACCTTTTTCGGCCTTTGTTTTGCGGCGCATACAGCCTTTTTTCTTTGGTTATCTTTTCCGGTTGCGCCTGAATTTGGTGTGTTGTTTTGTTTTTTACCAATATTTTACTCCGCTGGAGTATTGACAGATGATTGGGTCGGACGATTTGGCTATCGCCGATCTTCGATTGCAATGGCTTTGTTTTACCGCGATTGAAAATCGCAGGACCCAAATTGTTAACGGATCAAATTCCGGAAGTCTGAATGTCCGCTAGATTTGAAACCTAAAATACCCCAAATTCCTTGAACTTTCCTTCCAATATCTTGTTATTGAAGAAGCTAATACAATAGAAAATGAAATACAATCAATTGGGAAAAACGGGGGTGCTGGTTTCGGAACTTTGCCTCGGAACAATGACGTTCGGCGGGAAAGGTTACTGGAAAGTGATGGGCGAATTGCCTCAGGATGAGGTCAACCGAATAGTAAAAACGTCAGTCAATGCAGGTATTAATTGCATCGACACAGCAAATGGTTATTCCGAAGGTCTGTCGGAGATTATGCTCGGAAAAGCAATTAAAGCATTGGGATTATCGCGACAGCAACTCGTGATCACCACTAAGGTTCGTCTGCGTATGGGACCCCATGCCAACCAGGTGGGATTGTCGCGGCTGCACATCATCGATTCGGTTAATGACAGCCTGTGCCGGCTTGGCCTCTCACACATCGATCTGTTGTATATTCATGGCGTTGATCCGATTACATCACTTGAAGAGACGATGCGCGGACTCGAGGACGTTGTCCGGTCGGGCAAGGTGCGTTATATCGGGGTGAGCAATCATCCGGCGTGGATGGTGATGAAAGCCAACGGTTACGCTGATAAAATGGGCTGGGGAAAATTTGTGGCGACTCAGAATTATTACTCCATTGCCGGCCGTGATGTTGAACGCGAAATTGTGCCAATGGCCATGAGTGAAGGAATTTCAGTTATACCATGGAGTCCATTGGCCGGTGGCTTTTTATCAGGTAAATATACACGTACAAACGAAGTTGCGGGTGACAGCAGAAGAGACTCTTTTAATTTCCCCCCTGTCGATAAGGATAAAGCCTACGATATTATTGATGTGCTGATCAACATTGGGAAACAGCATCAGGTAACTGCTGCCCAGGTTGCGCTGGCATGGGTACTCGCACAACCCGGCGTTACAAGCGTGATCATTGGTGCAAAAAATCTCGTTCAGCTTAATGACAATCTTAGCGCTGTAAACCTAAAACTAAGCGCAGAAGAGTTGCAGGAACTGAACCAGGTGAGCCACCTTCCGGCTGAATATCCGGCCTGGATGGTCAATCGTCAGCTTCTGGGGAGGTTTCCGGAGTGACTTTGAGAGGGTGAGAAAGTGAGAGAGTGAGAAAGTGAGAGAGTGAGAAAGTGAGAGGGTGAGAAAGTGAGAGGGATAGTATTTCAACAGACAGATTAAATTAAAAGCTTAACCACATTTCCCCTTTGAATTTATCCAGATTTTTATTATCTTGCAGTGAAATATCAAATCTGATCACTATGGAAAATAATCTTCTGATCAAGTATATGAGTGAACGGATCAGACCGGAAACAATAAAAATTGTTGAGCCGGGACCCGTGATTACCATTTCAAGAGAATGTGGCTGTTCGGGAAGACTATTCGCCGAGAAACTGACCGAACAGATTAACAACAAAATCAACAACCCTGCCAAAAACTGGAAATGGGTAAATAAAGAGATTCTTTGTCTTGCCTCCAAAGAGTTAAAGATGAATCCGAATCAAGTCAAACATCTTCTTAAGGGAGAGGATAAAAACTTTCTCGAAGAATTTGCATCTTCATTTACCGTAAAATACTATGCCTCCAACGCGAAAATTAAAAGAGTGATCAAAGACGTAGTTCGTCACCTTGCCATTCATGGTAATGTTGTGATTATTGGAAGAGGAAGCGAAGCAATTACACAGGATATTAAACGTTCGCTGCACATAAAACTTTATGCTCCGTTTAGCTGGAAAGTTGATGTAATCAAGTGCCGCAATAAAATTTCAGTTGAGCAAGCCAAAAAATTCGTCATTGACACCGACAAACGACGTTTAAAATTTGTGGATGCTTATTTAACCAAAGATCAGGATAAAGTGGTCTATGATATTGAATTTAACTGTGCAAAATTCAGTCAGGAAGAGATCATTGAAGTGATACTGAAAGCAGCACAGATTAAATCGCTTTTATAATCAATTAATTCCGGGCAGTAATGAATGATGACGATCGCGGAAAAATGAACTACATGAAGGAGTATTCAAAGTATTCAAGTCTGATATTCCAAATGATTGTAATGGTGGCCGCAGGAGTTTTAGGAGGTATTCAATTGGATCGGTTACTGAAAATGAAAGGACCTGTTTTTACAATCGGCCTTACAATCTTCTCCTCTTTTCTTGCAATTTATTATCTTTTCAAAACATTACTTAAAAAATAAGACCTTTGTCATAAACGATTTCAATATTAAAGGCGAATCGTAGTTTTTTAATCTTAGAATTTAAATAATTTACATTGTATGACTGATACTTCCCGACAGTTTATCATTAAGACACTGATACTTACCATAATAGTTTTTGCCATCGCCTCGACATTATTTTCGACTGTTTTGAAAACCTGGTATTTTACCTTTTATCCTTTTCAGTTATTACTGATTGCAACGGTTACAACAATCGGCCATTTATGGATTGTGAGGGCTACGGCTCAGAATGCGCGAAAGTTTACGACGGCTTACATGGCTTCAGTAACCTTAAAATTAATGACCTACCTTATTTTTATGCTGGTATATTTATTAATCGATCGTTCTCATGTTATCGCTTTCGTATTGACATTCATCACATTCTATACTATATTTACAGTTTTTGAAGTAATTCAGGTGCTCAAACTGATTAAAAAACAATCATAAATCAGTTTGTGATCCCGGCATTTTGTTTATTTTTGGCCGACAATTAAATTTGATGAGAAAAATTCTGAAATCGATATTCCTGATTTTATTTGCAATTACAGCACTTTCCAACTTAGCGAATGCAAGTGAGGATCATGCTGTTGCGGATACGCTTTCACCTAAGAAATTCAATACAGGAGAACTGATTTTTGATCATATTAAAGACAGTTACGAGTGGCATATTACCAAGGTAGGCCATACACATATTTCAATTCCACTCCCGGTAATTCTTTACAGTCAACACTCAGGATTACATCTCTTTATGTCGGGAAAATTTCATCACGGAACAGAAGCTTATCAAGGATTTAAAATTGCTTCCGAAGGAAAATACCAGGGAAAGGTTATTGAGGTAATTACGGATGGTACCGAGGTGAGACCCTGGGATTTCTCCATCACAAAAAACGTCACTTCTCTTTTTATCAGCATTTTATTCATAGTTCTAATCTTTATTTCTGTTGCAAAAAGATACCGTGAAAATTTTGCCAAAGTGCCCAAAGGACTTCAAAGCTGGATTGAGCCCGTTGTTTTTTTTGTTCGCGATGATATTGCCAAACCATCAATCGGAAATGAGAAATACGAAAAATATCTCCCCTATTTGCTGACTATTTTCTTTTTCATTTTTATCAATAATGTTTTGGGACTCGTCCCGTTTTTCCCGGGCGGAACCAATCTTACGGGAAATATTGCAGTAACACTTGTTCTCGCTACATTCACATTTGTGATCACCAGCATAAGCGGATCGCGCGCTTACTGGGTTCATCTGGTGAATGCACCCGGAATCCCGTGGTGGCTTAAGCTACCATTTCCTTTAATGCCCATTGTCGAGATTATGAGTGTTTTCCTAAAACCTTTCGTATTGACCATCCGTTTGTTTGCTAACATCACAGCTGGACATATCATTGTTTTAGGGTTTTATAGTCTGATCTTTATATTTGCCGAGAAAAGCCCCGTTGCTGCTTATGGTGTCTCTGTTGTGTCAGTTTCGTTTACTGCTTTAATGGGCCTTCTTGAATTGCTGGTCGCTTTTATACAGGCTTATGTATTTACATTATTATCGGCAATTTACATTGGGATGGCTCTCGATACTCATAAAGCTCATGCTGAAGTGGAAGTAATCATTAAATACTCATTAGTATGGTAACATTAGCTGTAATTCTACAAGTAGCTGCTAATACGGCGATTGCAAAATTGGGTGCAGGAATAGGAGCAGGATTGGCTGCAATAGGTGCCGGCATTGGCATTGGCCGGATTGGAGGCTCGGCTGTTGAAGCGATTGCCCGCCAACCTGAAGCAGCAGGAGATATCAGGTCGAACATGATTGTTGCCGCAGCATTGATTGAAGCGGTTGCTTTCTTTGCTATGGTTATCTGCTTCCTGATCATATTCGTTGAATAGCTTACACATTTACAGGTAATTATCGATTGCCAGTAGATATAGTTCAAGATTCATTTGCCAACAAAAATTTATAATTATGGGATTATTATTGCCGGATTTCGGGTTGTTTTTTTGGATGGTGTTATCTTTCTCCGTTTTATTGCTGATCCTCAAACGATATGCATGGGTTCCGATATTGAAAGCGCTCTCCGACCGCGAAAAATCGATTGAAATGGCATTAATGTCGGCCGAAAATGCAAAAGAAGAGATGAAGCGTTTGCAATCCGGAAACGAAAAGATCTTAAAGGAGGCGATACTTGAACGGGAAAAAATAGTAAAAGAAGCACGCGAACTGAAAGAATCGATCATCCGCGATGCCCGGCATGAAGCCGGAATTGAGGCGAATAAAGTACTGGAAAATGCCAGGACTGCGATCGAACACGAGCGGGTTGCGGCGATCAGCGATATTAAAAAGCTGATTGCAAATTTTTCCGTCGAAATTGCCAGCAAAATACTGGAGGAGAAACTGAGTGATGAAGGCAGGCAAAAAGAGCTGGTTCAGGATTACATCGATCAGATCAACCTCAATTAAAAGGACTTAAAATGGACGAGAGTAAAATCTCTGTAAGATACGCGAAAGCTTTGATGAGTTTGGCGAAGGAAAAACAGGTGGCTGAATCAGTGAAAACCGACATGGAAATGATTCACCAACTTTTTGAAACCATGCCCAGGTTCAATCAAGTGCTTAAAAGTCCGGTTAACGGAGCAAAGGAGAAGAGAAAGCTTTTTAAAGATGTTTTCGCAAAAAACTTAAATCCAATGACTTACTCTTTCCTGATGATGCTCCTCACGAACAATCGGGAAACCTATTTGAAGGATATTACGCGAAATTTTCATGAAACATACCGTAAAGAGGCAGGCTACAAAGCGGCCAAACTTACAAGCGCCGTCAAAATAGATCCTGCAACAATTGAACAATTCAGAGCGTTGATCCGCAAGCATTTTAATACAGAAGTTGATTTAACCTTTGACGTAGACAGTAAACTCATCGGAGGATTTGTTCTGCAGGTTGAAGACCAGCAAATTGATGCCAGTGTAACAGCAAAATTAAAAAAGCTGAAAAGAGAACTTTTGACAAGCGAGAGATAAAATACAGAAACAGAATATTTAAAAGATGATATTATGGCTGGAATAAAACCTGCTGAAGTTTCCGAAATCCTAAAAAAACAGTTGGATGGTTTCAAAAGCGAAGCCGAATATGCCGAGGTAGGAACTGTGTTGCAAGTAGGTGACGGTATTGCACACGTTTACGGTTTATCAAATATTCAGTCAAACGAAATGGTTGAATTCGACTCGGGGGTAACCGGCATCGTTTTGAACCTCGAGGAAGATAACGTAGGTTGTGTTTTGCTGGGCTCTTCAGAAAAAATAAAAGAGGGTGATCAGGTTAAAAGGACCAATAAAATTGCCTCTATCTATGTCGGAGAAGGGTTGTTGGGACGTGTTATCAATACGCTTGGACAGCCGCTGGATGGAAAGGGACCAATCACAGGTGTACTCTATGAACTGCCCCTCGAACGAAAAGCTCCCGGAGTGATCTATCGACAGCCGGTCAACGAACCATTGCAAACTGGTATTAAGGCTATTGATGCGATGATTCCGATCGGACGCGGACAACGCGAATTAATTATCGGCGACCGGCAAACGGGTAAAACAGCCATTGCTGTTGACACCATAATCAATCAGAGAGAGTTTTACGATAAAGGCGAACCCGTTTTTTGCATTTATGTTGCGATCGGTCAGAAAGGTTCGACTGTCGCAAATATCGCAAAAACGCTTGACGAGCATGGCGCCATGCCCTATACAGTGATCGTAATGTCGACCGCTTCTGATCCTGCTGCACTCCAGTTCTATGCACCCTTTGCCGGTGCCGCGATTGGCGAATTCTTCAGGGACACAGGTCGTTCGGCGTTGATTGTTTATGACGATTTATCGAAACAGGCTGTGGCTTATCGTGAAGTTTCGTTGCTGCTGCGCCGCCCGCCGGGTCGCGAAGCATATCCAGGGGATGTATTCTATCTTCATTCAAGGTTGCTTGAACGTGCTGCAAAAATAAACAATACGGAAGCGGTGGCGAAGCAAATGAATGATGTACCCGAAACAATCAGGCATCTCATAAAAGGTGGAGGTTCGTTAACTGCACTTCCGATTATTGAGACAATGGACGGTGATGTTTCGGCTTACATTCCAACTAACGTGATCTCTATCACTGATGGTCAGATATTCCTTGAATCAAATTTATTCAATGCAGGAATCCGACCGGCTATCAATGTGGGGATTTCTGTATCGCGCGTTGGAGGTAATGCTCAAATTAAAGCGATGAAGAAAGTTGCGGGTACACTAAAAATTGCCCAGGCTGAATTCCGCGAACTTGAAGCATTCTCTAAGTTTAGTTCAGATCTTGACCCTGCAACAAAGGCAGTTCTCGAAAAAGGTGTCCGCAACCTGGAAATTTTAAAACAACATCAGTTTTCACCAATGAAAGTTGAGCAACAGATCGCAATCCTGTATTGTGGGACAAAAGGTTTGTTGATGAACGTTCCCCGGAATCTTATTGCGAATTTTGAAGTTGAATTTCTCGAAGTACTCGTCGCAAAGCACAAAGATACCCTTGACAATTTAAGACAGGGAATTATTGGAGATAGCGAAACAGCTGTTATTGAGACAGTCGCAAGCGAAGTTGCTGCAAGGTATAAGTTTTAATCACTTAATTGCAATCGAATAACCGGACAGATAAATTCAGAGGATGGCTAATTTAAAAGAGTTAAGAACCAGAATAGCATCGGTGAAATCGACGCAACAGGTAACCAGTGCCATGAAAATGGTTTCTGCAGCCAAGTTGCGAAAAGCGCAGGATGCGATTGTTCAAATGCGTCCGTATGCCGATAAACTGGATGAAATTCTGACCACTGTAAGCAGTAATCTTGATTCAGAAATTGAAAATAAATATGCAGGCCGAAAAAATAAAGAGCGGATTCTTATTGTTGCAATAACTTCAAATAGAGGCCTTTGCGGTGGATTCAACTCAAATGTGGTCAAAAAAACATCAGAACTATACTTCCAGACTTTTAATGAGTATTCCCAAAAGGGTAAAGTCGATGTTTTCGCACTTGGAAAAAAAGCAGTCGACGGACTTAAAATCAAAGGAATTCAAGTAACAAAGGGTTATCTGGATATTTATGAAGGATTGAATTTTACTACCATAACCGAAATCACTCAGTCCATCATGGATGGTTATACCTTAGGGATTTACGATCATGTTGAACTGGTTTACAATCAATTCAAAAATGCGGCAGTACAAAATCTTGTTTCCAAACAGTTTTTACCGGTCAAAATAAGTGAAACCACTGAAATTCAATCGAGGAAAGGAGAGTTTAAGCCATGGTATATTTTTGAACCTTCGATGCAGGAAATAGCTGATAAAATTATTCCGCAATCGTTGAAAATTCAGTTTTATAAAGCGGTTCTGGATTCAGTAGCTTCGGAGCATGGCGCCCGCATGACCGCTATGCACAAAGCTACCGATAACGCAGATGTGTTGATCAGGGAGCTTAAATTACAATACAATCAGGCACGACAAGCTGCGATTACGAATGAAATTCTGGAGATTGTTAGTGGGGCAAATGCTCAGTTAAACTAAAATGCTCAGAAAGTCGCAAAATCGAATGATTAATTTATAATAAAGAAATTTCAAAAAAATAAGGAAATATGTCGCAATCCAAAGGCAAAATCATCCAGGTAATCGGTCCTGTCGTTGATGTCAGCTTCGACCAGGAAGGAAGTGAGCTGCCCAGAATCTTTGATGCACTCGAAATTACGCGCGAGAACGGTCAATTACTAATTCTTGAATGTCAACAACATATCGGAGAGCAAACAATTCGGACGGTCGCTATGGACTCCACCGACGGACTTTCGCGCGGAATGGAAGTTATTGCCACGGGGAAAGCAATTACTATGCCTGTCGGTGATGTGATTAAAGGACGTTTGCTAAATGTAATCGGCGAAGCAATAGATGGTATCGGACCAATTTCAAAAGAGAAAAGTTATCAGATTCATAATGATCCGCCCCGGTTCGAAGATCTCTCAACCGAAAAGGAGGTGCTTTATACCGGCATTAAAGTGATTGATCTGCTCGAACCTTATTCAAAAGGGGGGAAAATCGGACTTTTCGGTGGTGCAGGTGTTGGTAAGACGGTAATTATTATGGAGTTAATCAACAATATTGCCAAAAAATACGAGGGACAATCGGTTTTTGCCGGAGTTGGCGAAAGGACACGCGAAGGCAATGACCTGCTACGAGACATGATTGAATCAGGAGTAATACGTTATGGAGAAGCGTTCAAAGAAGATATGTTGAAAGGTGGCTGGGATCTAAGCCTTGTCGATCCTGAAGAGCTCCCTAAATCGAAAACAACACTTGTTTTTGGTCAGATGAACGAACCGCCGGGTGCACGTGCGCGGGTTGCACTCTCGGGGCTTGCCGTAGCTGAGTATTTCCGAGACGGCGATAAAAAAGGGAAAGGCAATGATATCCTTTTCTTTGTCGATAATATTTTCAGGTTTACTCAAGCCGGATCAGAGGTTTCGGCACTACTTGGCCGAATGCCTTCTGCTGTTGGTTATCAACCTACACTCGCAACAGAAATGGGATTAATGCAGGAGCGGATTACCTCGACAAAATATGGATCAATCACTTCAGTTCAGGCTGTTTATGTTCCTGCTGATGACTTAACTGACCCTGCTCCGGCGACTACTTTTGCCCATCTTGATGCTACGACTGTATTGAACCGGAAAATCTCGGAAATGGGAATTTATCCGGCAGTCGATCCGCTCGATTCTACTTCCCGGATTCTAACAGCCGACATTGTAGGAAAAGAGCATTACGACACAGCACAACGCGTGAAAGAACTTTTGCAACGATACCGTGAACTTCAGGACATTATCGCAATTCTCGGAATGGATGAACTGTCTGAAGCCGATAAATTGATCGTCCACAGAGCACGCCGTGTTCAACGGTTTTTATCACAACCCTTCCATGTGGCAGAACAATTCACAGGAATGAAAGGGGTTTGGGTTTCGATTGAAGATACCATCAAAGGCTTTAATGCGATTATTGAAGGTCAGGTTGACCAATATCCCGAAACTGCATTTAGTATGGTCGGGACAATTGATGATGCCATTGAAAAAGGAGAACGATTGCTTGCTGAATCAAAATAATCCACGTAAACCGAACAGGTAATTTAAATTTTATGATGCACATCGAAATTATTACGCCGGAAAAATTGCTGTTCGCGGGAGAGATTAAGCTTGTAAAACTGCCCGGAACACTGGGATCGTTCGAAATTATGGAAAATCACGCTCCGATAATTTCAACGCTTTCCAAAGGCAAAATCAAGGTTAAAGAGACAAACGGCAATATTGTTTATTTCGAAATCGTTGGTGGATTAGTCGAGGCGTCGAACAATGAAATCAAGGTACTTGTGGAATAAATAAAATGCGTTGAAATATATAGTAATAATGTGGAGCTGCCGGCAACTGGCATCTGGCAGCATTCAAAGGTGATGTTTTTCCTTGACAAAGAAAATTTAAAAACTAACAACTATTAAAATTTGGTGACCCGACCTTAGATATTAATTAACACAAAACCCCGAATCAGTTCTGCACTGGATTCGGGGTTTTTTAATCTGTTTTAAATAAGTTTTTGGATATCCGTAAAATGACCATTAATGACTTAATGACTTAATGACTTAATGACTTAATGACTTAATGACTTAATGACTTAATGACTTAATGACTTAATTAGGTCGCGCGTAATTTGATCGTTGCGGATGTTGTTGTTTCGGAGCTTTCACAGGATGATGATCCATAAGCGGATAGTAATGATTTTCGATTACAGGTATCCTTTTCCGAATCAGCTTTTCAATATCCTTTAAATAAGCTTTTTCCTCTGCATCACAGAACGAAAAAGCGGTTCCTTTTGCCCCTGCCCTACCTGTTCTGCCAATTCGGTGGACATAAGTCTCTGAAATATTGGGGATTTCGTAATTAATTACAAATTCCATTTCATCAATATCAATACCACGTGCCGCAATATCGGTAGCAACCAGGACCCTGGTTGTCTGATCTTTAAAGTTTGCCAAGGCCCTTTGACGGGCATTCTGAGCCTTATTTCCATGAATCGCCTCCGCTTTGATATTATGGCGTAAAAGATCTTTTACCACTTTATCCGCTCCATGTTTAGTACGTGTAAAAACCAGGGCCGATTTAATCTCCTTGTCGCTTAATAAATCGATCAAAAGGGCGCTTTTATTTACTTTGTCAACAAAATAAATAAACTGCTCGATAATGTCGACAGTTGGTTGACCGGGTGTGATCGTCACCTTAGCGGGATTTTTACAAATTGTGTCGGCCAGTTTGACAATTTCGGGAGGCATTGTTGCGGAGAAAAAGAGTGATTGACGCGAACGCGGAAGAGCGGCAAGTATCCTTTTAACATCGTGAATAAAACCCATATCCAACATACAATCAGCTTCATCCAAAACAAAGATCTCGATATCCTTTAGCGTGATAAATCCCTGGTTCATCAAATCAAGCAATCGTCCGGGAGTGGCGACCAGAATATCAACTCCCCGTTGCAAAGCCTGTGTTTGCGAAAACTGATTTACACCGCCATATATTACAGTATAAGCGAGTTTCGTATGTCTCCCATAACTTTTAAAACTTTCACCGATCTGAATAGCAAGTTCGCGCGTCGGAGTAAGGATCAAACTTCTGATCTTTTTCCGTTTATCGTATGATTGACTGTTACTTAATAATTGAAGAATTGGAATTGCAAATGCTGCAGTTTTTCCGGTTCCTGTTTGAGCGCATCCTAATAAATCTTTGCCGTCTAATACAATTGGGATTGCCTGGGCTTGAATTGGTGTTGGGATGGAATAACCTTCTTCGAGAAGTGATTGAAGAATTGGTTCAATAATTTCTAATGACTTAAATGGCATGAATGTTTTTTAGACAGCGATCATTTTTGAGAACAAAAAGAATCAACTGTAATGAAATATTTGGCAAAGATACGATTAATAAACGGTTTTAGTGGAATTTCGGTTTACCGGACAGCAATACCTGTTTGTGGAAAAGGATAAAAGGTTATAGTTCAATGTTCAAAATTTGGTATCGCAAATTCTTCCATCATCCTGTTCGACTGTGCGATACTACTCATTTTATCCTTCAAAAAAGAGGCTGGTGCAAAGATTTTTCTTCGCACCAGCCTCTCCCTTGTGCGCCGTGCATGGCGAATAACTTGACGGTGCAAGTCCGTTATGGGGGTATGTAGTATAGCCAACCATTAGCCAAGAGCAAGGGTGTCCATTGCGAGGTGGAATCTGAAGGAAGCTGGCGGCAAAGTTCCGACCC
>JAPLDR010000147.1 GCA_026391655.1 Bacteroidia bacterium
GATAAAAAAACAAAAAATATTGCCCTTTCGTAAGCATTGACAGCGTTTCCGAAATTTTGTCCTATGGCTTCATAATCACCATAAGCGATATGTAACCAGGCGTACTTTGAGTTCAGTTCAAATCCCTGTTTCAAATAACTATTCCCGGTTGCAGTATCAATTTTTGATAAACCGAAACAACCTTTCGCTATTTCATAATATACCTCCGGATTCTTTCGATCCATTTTTCTTGCTTTCTCAAAAAAATCGAATTTGCCCATTCTATCGCCCTTAAGCAGTGCCAATTTGCCAAGGCCAATCAAAGGAAACGAACTTTTAGGATCGAGTGCTAAAGCCTTCTGATACATCAAAGCCGCACTATCAGGCAATTGCAAACCAAGATAAGCATCACCCAGCAAGCAATAATTTCTGGCATCACCAGGGGTAGCTTTCAGTTTGTCAAGGAAAAAATTACGTGCCTTATGATATTGGAGATCATCAAGGTATAATAAGCCCCGTTTTGCATTTTCCTGCGCTAGTCCTGAGAAAAAAGTAAAAGCAAGCAAGATGAAAGAAAAGAATCTGCGTTTCATTTTTAATTCTTGAATATTAGATACTTACAACTATATTTTTTCTAAAAATCTTTTCGGACATTAATAACCCTCGTTGGTGCAATAGCAGGAAGAACGCCTGATTTTAAAATAATCCTTTGCCCTTTATCGCTTGCAATAAAGGAAGAAAAACCAGTCACTAAACCATTCCGGGGTTCAGCATTAATAATATAAATATCTCTTGTCAGCGGGTAAATATGATCTACCATGTAGGCTTGATAGGGCTTGTAACTATTGTCTATGTCGGGTCTTGAATTATCGCTGACTGATACAACCTTAATCTTCTGATGAAAAGAGAGGTGCAAAGAATCATTAGGATTACTAATCCAACTGGCTCCAATAAAACCTAATACACCCGGATGGGTGCTGGTATATTCAATGACATCACGGTTGTATTCGAGTGCAAACACATTGGAAGTAGCGAGTTTCCCTCCACAAATAGAATCAACCATATACTTGACAATCCCCGATTTCTCATTATCGAAAACAATTTTTATTTTCCCGGCAGTTGAAGCAGGATTAATTTGCTCCCACCGTTCAAGCTTTCCTGTTAGAATGTCTCGTATCTGATTAATTGATATTAACGTGTCAATACTCGAAGGTGAAACGATCAATGCAATGGCATCAGTAGCTATTTTATTTTGACGGGGGAAAATCTTCTTCTTATTAAAAACTCCTTTCTCAATGTCCGTTAAAGGTCTTGAAGCAACAATCAGTTGGACATCGCCATTTAATAATTGCCGGAACGCCTCATTTTCCGGAACATAATCCGCTTTCACTTCGGTATATCCATATATTCCTTTAAAAACGGCTATTTCTGCTTCAATAATAGGACGGAAAGTTTCGTCAACACATATCGTCGATCTTCCGGTTGTCGGGGTATTCCGGTAAGGATCACCTTTGAAAAACTTACAACCAACGGCAATCAAGAGCAAAAACAAGAAAAGCCTAATTCTCTTCATCTCTTTTGGCTTTAAATACTGTGGAATAGATTCTGAAAATGCCATAAAGTACTAATATAATACCTAACGCAATTCTCGTAGAATCGTTTATTGGGAATAGTAACATGTTGAAAAACAATAATACTACTCCCAAAAACAAATACACAAAGGCCATAAAAGCTTTAAATACAAGAAAAATACGATTCCATCCTTTCATTTCAACCAACTACTATTGCAACATAAATTTAAAAGGAACGGTATAACTTACCAGAACTGTTCTTCCACCTTGTTTACCGGGACTCCATGATGGCATTTTACTCAAGACTCTGACAGCTTCTTCATCACAGCCACCTCCGATTCCACGAACCAACTTAATTCGTGTGATTTTTCCGTCCCTGTCAACAACAAAATTAATAATTACAGTACCCGATATCCCCATTTCTGTGGCAGTTGTAGGATATCGAAGGTTATTTTTTATGAACTTCATCATCTCATTTTCTCCACCAGGAAATTGCGGCATTTGTTCTACAATAACAAAAGGCTGATCAGTTTCCTCTGTAATTTGATTGTTCGTTGCAACCGGAGCTGCAATGTCATCGGTACCTTTATCAAAAGTGACATTGCTGATCGCTTGTTTTGACTCAATGACATCTTTTACCAGGACTGGTTGTTCCTCATCTGCTACCATTTCATCCGGCTTAATAACCGGAGGAATAAACTTAATCGTATTCCGCATAGGGGGTGGTGGCGGGAGCTCTTTTAATATTTCATCCTCCTTCGGCTTATCTATCTTGATGTCAGTAAGTGTCCTCACACTTACATCCTTTTCTAAATTTTTAGGCATAATTTGCCTAAGTAATATTGGTGCGGAAACTAAAAAGACAAAAACGACGCTTGCAATCAGTAACGCTCTTATGTGCCTTTTTGAAGAATTTTTCCTTAGCTCATAAGCACCATACTCATGGTTTTTTGAAACAAAAACCAATTCGCACCATTCGTTCGAAAAAATATCATTATTTGCTGCCATTAGGATACAATTTTCATCCGTAAATAATTTTTTGAGAGTTTGGATGAAACGGATCCCGATTCATCGGGACCCGTTTCATAAACTCTTCTTCGCTAAAAGTTCCAGATCAAAAGGTGTAATATCCATTATGGCGTAACGCCCGATATTACAAATCGCCATTTCGTCCAGAATATCTACAAGGTTTTTATAAGATGAAAGATCAGTCCCCTTTATACAAACAATCGGTGCTTTTTTATCGCCGATAATTTCATCTTTCCGTTTTTCAAATTCCTTATCCGAAAGTTTTTTAGACTCCTTCTCTATTTTAAGATCCCTGACTTTGACCATTACCTCATAATTCTTCTTTAACAAAAACTGGCGGATTCCGGTAGGAGAATAATTAACTTCAATTAATTCAGGGTCAATATCATGTTCCCGAGTCCCTTCGTAATAGAAAATCTTGTTATCCTTACCCAGAAGAATAGTGACAGCTCTTGAAGCTTTAATATTTGATTGATCCTTCTCCTCAACTTTTTCTTTTGAAGGCAAAGCAATTTCCATGGTCTGAGGTTTACTCAGCGTTGTGGCCAACATGAAAAAAGTAATCAACAAAAACCCTAAGTCAACCATTGGTGTAAAATCCACCCTGGTCGACATCTTTTTAGTTTTGCCCTTTTTCTTTCCTTTATTATTATCTTGAGCTACTTCAGACATGAATTATTAGTTTACAGTTATTCATAATCGCGTATACTTTTAAGACTCGTAAGCAGGTTGTACCTGTTCTCATTTATGTCCTGCAGACTACCCATTAGCTTTTTAATTACCGGATAAGTAGTTGCCTGATCAGCTTTGATTGCGATCCGGTAATCCCTGTTAATACCTTTAGCCAGACTTACCCAGTTTTTAAACTGATTATCGAGCGAGTCGCATGGAATACCGAGTGCATTCTTAGGAATATCCCGTTCTTCAGTTTTCAAAGCCAAATATGCTTTCATAAGGCTGATTGGAACTCCAAACTTATTGATCAAACTGAACTCTTTCAACTCCGCAGCACTAAAAGTTATATTATAGGCAGCACCCATTTTTGTAAGAAGCTGAATTCTATTATCCTGCCCGTCAATCCCAAAGAAAACTTTACCCTTCGCATCAACAAGAATAGCTATGATATTACGATCAGGTATTTTAATCTCCGAAATTGATGAGGGAGTATTAACAGCAACCGGTTCTTTTTGCGTAAAGTTTGATGTGAGCATAAAGAAAGTCAACAACAAGAATGCCACATCGCACATTGCGGTCATATCAATAGCAGTGCTCTTCCTTTTTATTTTTACTTTTGGCATAATTCTATATTATAGACAATTAGCTTAGTGTTTCGCAGCAAATGTTTGAACGATGCTATAACCTGCTTCGTCGATTGAGTAGGTCAGTTTATCGATTTTCGTCGTGAAGAAATTATACATTACAACTGCAAGCGCACCTGTTCCAATACCGAACGCAGTATTAATAAGGGCTTCTGATATACCTGTCGATAAAGCCACCGAGTCAGGAGCACCGGCATTTGCCATAGCAGCAAATGAGCGTATCATTCCAAGTACAGTTCCCAAAAGACCCATCATTGTTGCAACAGATGAAATTGTTGCCAAAGCAGGAAGGTTTTGTTCAAGACTTGGGAGTTCGAGTGAAGTTGCTTCTTCAATATTCTTCTGAATATCAAGGAGTTTTTGCTCTTTCGTCATTGTTGTGTCTTTTTCAAGCAAGGTGTATTTAATCAGTGCAGCCTTTGAAACACTTGCTATTGAACCTTGAAATTTATCACACTCCTCAATTGCTCCTTTGATATTGTTTTCGGCAAGAAAATCTTTAATCGCCTCAACAAAATCAGCCGCTGACCCTTTTCCACCCGCTTTGCTAATGGTGAAAAAACGCTCAAGAGAGAATGTAATTACCGTTAAAAGCAACATCATAATAACCGGGACAATAAATCCACCTTTATAAATAACTCCAAGGAAGTTTCCCGGGATAGGTGCATTATCAGAATTATTTCCCTGAAAATTGCTGGAGGCACCCATAATAAATAGAAATACAAGTATCGCAATACCAAGCGAAACCGGAATAACCATTGCAGCAAAAGCATTTTTAAATTTTAGAAGACCTTTTTTTGATTTCATACGCTAAATTAATCGTGTTTAAATATAAGAGTTTAAGAAATATTAAGAGTCGTCTCAATACCGTTAATAATAAACAATAAAAAGACTAATAAATATTAACAACCATTTTTTCAATACCAATTCAGCTAACAAGCAGATTATCAAGGGTTTTATAAACATAATACCCTAAATAAAACCTGGCGCCAAAAACTAATTGAAAACCGATGCCTGATAATTTTCATACCATTTGACCGGCTCAAAACTACAAACAAACAAGTAAGAATCCAAAACTATAACGACGAAAGTTCAAGTATATCCTTTCCTAAAGATCGGAAGCAAAAGTAATAATCCAATTCAATCTCTATCAGTTACAAAGTATGAAATCCCTTAAAAGTTTAAAGATTAACATATTTTAACACTAAAATTTTCTGAAATTAATGAAAATTTCAAAACAATCAAAATAACCTTGCATAATCAATACATTAATAATCAAATGCATAATAAAAAATCAATTCAAATCGATAGCGTGCAATCGCATATCAGACAATCAGAAACAATTTATTTTGTTCGAAATTGAGGATGGCTTTTCGGGAATAGAGAAAATCACACCCGATTAAACCGACGATTTTTTTATCGGAGAATTTCGCATATTCTTCATTGATATGCCGGAATTCAACCAGTGCAACTTTAAGCGGACCGAAATTGAATCCGCCGATTTTAAATTCCAAAATTGTCCCTGAACTGGTCTCAACCACCTCTTTACCCAAACCTGTAGCCATCACAGAATCATCACCATTAGTTATATAATAACTGGTCAACGACACATCGAAAACACTTTTCGATGCACCTGAATCAATGACCCACCAATGCTCTTCAAGTCCCCCGAAGTCAGCCTTTACCAAAGGATGGTAAGTCTTTGCTTCAAGCTCTACAATCTCAAAACAGATTTCATGCATCATTTAAAGTTATTAGCCAAAAAAAGGGACACAGGGCCCCTTTCCCGGCAATATATAAATTGTAATTATTTCTTATTCAACTCTTCCAATACTTTCATCACTTCACGTACCTGAGCTTCGCTCGATTTCATCATCGTCATCTCCTCTTCGTTCAGTTTTAGTTCTACGATTCTTTCGATACCATTTTTACCCAGAACTACCGGAACTCCAAGGTAGCAATTTTCGATACCATACTCTCCCTGCAATTGAACACAAACCGGGAAGATACGACGCTGATCTTTTACTA
>JAPLDR010000098.1 GCA_026391655.1 Bacteroidia bacterium
AAACAGTCAGGATACATCTTCTTGACGGATTATTTTCGGAAAGTTAATGGCGTAAATTAAGGAACCGCCGTGTACCGAACGGTACGCACGGTGGTGTGGAAGGACGAAACGGGAATTAATCCCGTTTCTCCTATCCGATTTGTGAAATAAAACCAAAATTCAATCCGGCATTTTTCACAAATAGGGGGTGCGTATTGTAAAAAATACTAAATAAATTTGTAAGCCCCATAAAAAATACTGTTAATGTTAAAATATAGTATAGTTTTAATAAATATGTCTTATTAATATATGGGTATTAATGTTTTTTATAATATTTTTGTGGAATTAAAAAATTAATGTTTCAATCAACTTTCAGGAACTACTCATTCCTGTTTTTATTAACTCAAATTTCATTGTTATGAAAAAAATTGAAGCCATCGTACGGAAATCCAAGTTTGAGGAGGTACGGGCAGCATTACATGAAGCGGATATCGACTTCCTCTCGTGGTGGGAAGTAAAAGGACAGGGCACTGCCAGACAAGGACTCATTTTCAGAGGCATTGCCTACGACGTGAATTCTGTTGCCCGTATGTTCATCTCATTTGTTGTCCGCGACATTAATGCTGAAAAATCAATCAATGCCATTCTTGAATCAGCTTTTACGGGTGAAAGTGGCGACGGGCGAATTTTTGTAACTCAAATTGAACAGTCAATCCGGGTCAGAACTGGCGATCGCGGTGATGAATCACTCTACGATAAGGATGAAAAGTAATTTATTAAATAAAGTATTACTATGGAAAAGAAATATTTCAAATATATAAGTCTCCCCATTGGATTGTCAATGGTTTTACCAGTCCTTTCTTATGCACAGGATGCTGCTGTTGCAGTGGCAGTTCCGGCAGTAGCAGCTACACCGGTACCATTCATAAGTGCCGGAAATACCGCATGGATGATTGTCGCAACTGCGTTTGTGATGTTGATGACCATCCCTGGTTTAGCCCTTTTCTACGGTGGATTGGTTCGTAGTAAGAACATTCTAAATATTCTTATGCAGTGTTTTATCATCACCGCAGTAATAAGTCTTGAATGGGTGGCATTTGGTTACAGCAATGCATTTGGTTCAACCACAGGAGCTTTGGCACCCTATATTGGCGGCTTTGATTGGGCTTTTCTGAAAGGAATTGGAATCAATGATGTGAGTCCTTACTATATCTCTCAAGCCACTGAACGTATTCCACATATCATTTTCGTATTGTTTCAGTGTATGTTTGCTGTAATTACTCCGGCCCTTATTATCGGAGCTTTTGCAGAGCGTATTAAATTCCGTGGGTTCCTGATATTCACTGTCCTGTGGGCAATATTTGTTTACAACCCTGTTGCTCACTGGGTATGGTCAGCTGACGGTTGGTTGTTTAAATTAGGTGCTCTTGACTTTGCCGGAGGAACAGTCGTTCATATCAATGCTGGTATTGCCGCACTGGTTATGGCTGTTATGCTTGGAAAACGTAAATTACCAAATGGTCAGCACATTACACCTCCTCATAATATACCTTTCGTAGTAATTGGAGCAGCTTTGTTGTGGTTTGGCTGGTTCGGCTTTAATGCAGGAAGCGGACTGGCAGCTGATGGTCTTGCCGCAAGTGCATTTCTTGTAACTCACATTGCAGCCGCTTCTGCCGCTGTTTCATGGGCGCTGCTCGACTGGTTTATCAACAAAAAACCAACTGTAGTCGGAATTGCTACAGGTACTGTTGCCGGTCTTGTGGCCATCACACCTGCAGCCGGGTTTGTTGATGTGAGCGGAGCAATTATTATCGGATTGCTGGTCTCGGTTTTCTGTTTCTTCATGGTCAGCGTTTTCAAAGGAAAACTTGGATACGATGATTCACTCGATGCCTTTGGAGTTCATGGTATAGGTGGAATTTGGGGAGCCATTGCAACAGGACTTTTTGCAACTCCTGTAATTCAGTCTGCTTATAGCGGTGCCTTTGCCGGAAATCCAAAACAGTTGGGAATTCAGTTGATTGCTATTGCTGCAACAATCGTCTATTCGGGAGTCCTCACTGCAATTCTATTCAAAGTAGTTGAGAAAACTTTGGGTATCCGTGCTACTGAAGAAGAAGAGATCTCAGGTCTCGATATCACTCAGCACGACGAAATTGCCTATAACGAAGCCGATTAATTCAAATCAACTTTGTTCTTCATTTAAAAGCCGGGTTAGTCCCCGGCTTTTTTCGTTGCAGTTATTTTCTGAAGAAAAAACCTGGACTGACATGGCAGATAAGGATTAAATAGCAATATTTGCATTCATAAAATGAGGAACACATTGTCCCTGTACCTGAATTCACTATATAATTCATTTATAAATTCTTTTAGTCATGAAAAAAATTGAAGCAATTATTCGCAAGACAAAATTCGAAATCGTTAGAAAAGCATTGCATGAAGCCGATATCGATTTCCTCTCCTGGTGGGAAGTAAAGGGTCAGGGTACTGCAAAACAGGGATTGATATTCCGTGGCGTTGCCTACGATGTCAATACGATTGACCGTATATTCATCTCATTTGTTGTCCGCGACATTAATGCTGAAAAATCAATTGATGCCATTCTTAAATCAGCCTATTCAGGCGAAAGCGGTGACGGACGAATTTTTGTGTCTCAAATTGAACAGTCCATCCGGATCAGAACCGGTGATCGAGGTGATGAATCGCTCTATGATAAGGAAACAAAGTAATTTAATTGATTTCTTTTCAGTTGATGCGATTGTTGTAACAATAGTCCATTAAGATATTCTTATCGCAATTCTATTCAATTAAAAACTATTCGCCTCCCTTTTATCTTAAACAATTTTGGAAACGGACTTTGGTACCCGTTATCGTTGACTGAAACAATTCCGAAGAGTACTTTAGCCGGGTTCAGATCCGATTTCCGGGGGATAAATACTTGTTTGATCTTGGTTGTTTCATATACTTTATTCAGGTAGCCGCCACCTTTTACGGGTTCGAAAACCAGCACCGAATACTTTAAACCATTATCATGAACTGAGGGAATAATTTTCCATGAAATTTCCCATCCTTTTCGTGATTTAGTCACACTAAACTGCTCCGGAGTAGGCAGTTCGATGTTGATTAATGAATTATAAGTTGAGTTAACGGCCTCTGCAATTGTTTTTTTATCCGCAATTAAGACCTTTTCCGGAACCGACACAGGCGGTTGTGGAGGTAAAACTTTTTGAGCAATAACTACAGATCTGTTATTGTGTGGAGTATCCACTTTTGTGCGTAACAAATTGCTATTAAATTCGGTAAGTACAACTCCTGATAATTTGGCGAGATGAGAAGCACTATAAAGGGCAAAACCACTTACGTTTTCGAAATTTCGTAAAATGCTGATCTGTTCACTGATCTCTTTGGGATTTGCAAAAACTTTAGCTTTACCTGTTGATTTATACAAAGCCTGTCCAAGGTAGAGCGGCTTCCCGAAACTATGGTCATTCCACCATTTTGCCAATACAGTGAAATCGCCGAATCTATTCCCTTGTTCCCAGTATAATTGGGGGATGATATAATCAATCCAGTCGTTGGCAAGCCATTTATAAACATCGGCATACAAATCGTCATAAGAGGTGGTGGCCTTAATCCCAGGCGAACCGTTCGGGTCGTCACTTTTGTTGCGCCATACCCCGAAAGGGCTGACTCCTAGTAAAACAGACGGTTTTACAGCTTTGATACTATCGTGAAGCGCTGTGATAAACTTGTTGATATTGTCGCGTCTCCAATCGCTTAATCTGTTGGGATAAAAGCTTTTCCCATATTTATTAAAGGTCTTTGAATCGGGAAATTTAGTTCCTTTGATCGGATACGGGTAAAAATAGTCATCAAAATGGATGGCATCGATGTCGTATTTACGAACCACTTCCATGATCACTTTAACAATATGATTCCTCACCTGTGGAATGCCGGGATCAAAGAAAAGTTTATCGTCAAACGAACAGGTGTATTGCGGGTTTCTGGCGGCAAAACAATGTGGATCAAGTTTATAATGCCCGTTATTTCGCACCCTGAATGGATTAAACCAGGCATGTAATTCCATACCTTTTGAATGACAAAGCTCAATAGCATATGCAAGCGGATCGAAGAAAGGGGTAGGAGCCAAACCTTGCTTCCCGGTCAGAAAGTGAGACCATGGTTCGGTTTGCGAAGGGTAAAATGCGTCGGCGGCAGGTCGAACCTGAAAAATCACCACGTTCAGGTTAAGCTTTTCGATGCGCTCAATTAATTCTCTCAACTCCTTTTTCTGCACAGCAACAGGGAGTCCGGGTGCTGAGGGCCAGTCGATATTGTTGATGGTAGCAATCCAAACCCCCCGGAACTCTTTCGCAGGAGGATTACCGGCAAAACTATAGGTGGCTATACTTATTGTGAGTAAAAGGAAAAATTTGGAGAGAAGACCCTTCATTATAATTCGATGTTGCTGCGTTACTTAAAAAAAAATAGAACGCGGATGGCGCAGATGTAAACAACGCTGATATTCACGGATTTATATCTAGATCCGTCTTGATCTGCGTTTGAAAATCAGCGTTATCCGCGTTCAAACATTGAGGCTGTAGTCATGGATAATATTTTACGAAAGCTTCCATTGCTTCGTACTCGGCCATCCCTAATTCATCGTATAGTTTGGCTGTGCTACGATTACGTTGCTCGGCGCGTTCCCAGAATTCACGTTCATCTTCACCCATAAACATGGCGCCTTCCTTTTGCGATTGATGTCGAAGGATTGCTTCCCGTTTTCTGGAAAGCTCGATCGGACTAATTGGAACAGCCATCTCGATCTCGTCGGCTTCCCATTCAGCCCATGCTCCGCGATATAACCAAACCCAACAGTTTTTCATCCACTCTTCCTCTTTCAGCTGCTCAAGAGCGATCAGAATAGCATCGAGACAAACACGGTGAGTTCCGTGCGGATCTGACAGGTCGCCTGCAGCAAATAACTGATGTGGTTTTACTTTTTCGAGAAGATTCAGGATAATATTGACATCCTTCTCACTGACAGGAGATTTTAAACGCATTCCAGTTTCATAGAAAGGAAGGTCGAGAAAATGGATATTCTCGTCGGAGATACCGAAATAACGTAAAGCTGACCGCGCTTCCATTCTTCGGATTAGACTCTTAACTTTATTAAGATCAGGAATATCAATCATATTCTCTTTTTTATTTTTGATAAAAGATAGCACCTTTTGCTGCTGTTCTTCCGCTTTTTCGTTGTTGTAATCGTAGTATCCGATATATTCGTGGTGAAAATCGAGAAACCGTGTTACATACTCGTCTGAAACTGCAAAATTTCCTGATACCTGATAGGCAACGTGCACTTCATGACCTTGTTCAACCAAACGGAGCAAAGTACCACCCATCGAGATTACATCATCGTCGGGATGCGGACTGAAAATGACGATCCGTTTTTGTGCCGGCTCAGCACGCTCTGGTCTGAAGGTGTCTTCAACACCGGGTTTACCACCGGGCCATCCGGTTATTGTGTGTTGTAAGTCGTTGAATACTTTAATGTTGATTTTATATTGTGCACCTACTATGGCTAAAAGGTCACTTAATCCATGATCGTTGTAATCTTTTCCTGTAAGTTTTAAAATCGGTTTTTTTGTCTGTCCGCATAACCAAAGTACCGCTTTCCGCACCAATCGGCCATCTGTCCAGTCGAGGCTATCGAGCAACCATGGCGTTTTAATCCTGATCAGTTGTGCGGATGCACTGCTGTCGAGGATAAACTTGGCATTATTATGCAATTGGATGAACGACGCCGGGATATGACTGTCAGGATCTTCTTCAACCGCTTTTTGAATCACTTTGGCTTTGTATTCACCAAATGCAGTTAAAATGATTTTTCTGGCGCTTAAAATAGTATCAATTCCCATGGTGATTGCCCTGCGGGGAACATTTACAAATCCCTGAAACTGATTGGCTTCTTCCTGGCGTGTCAGCGGATCAAGGGTGATTATCCTGGTTCGGGTATTCCGGCCGGAACCTGGTTCATTAAACCCGATATGCCCAGTCCGGCCGATGCCGAGCAACATTATATCAATACCGCCGGCGTCAATAATTTTTTTCTCATATTCCCGGCAATAGTCATGAACCGTTTCAAGAATGATTGTTCCGTCAGGCATATTGATATTCCGGGGAAGGATATCAATATGATTAAACAGATGGGTTCTCATATACTGATGGTAGCTTTGCAGCGAATGAGAGGAAATTGGGTAGTATTCGTCGAGATTAAACGTAATTACATTTTTAAAACTCAAACCCTCCTCTTTATGAAGCCGCACTAATTCCGCATAAACCCCTATCTGCGTTGAACCGGTGGGAAGCCCTAGTACACAATTCTCCCCTTTTTTTTGCTTTTCCAAAATCACTTCTGCAATTTCGGCAGCTACGGCAACAGACGCCTCTGAACTTTTGGAATATATATAGGTGGAAATTTTTTCATATTTCGTCAACATATCCCGATGGGTGAGATTTGTAGGGAGGCATGACAAATAGTTGTCGAAAATCGGATTATTACTTTGTAACTTGACTGAAAGATCCATAATAGCCTGATTTATTAAAAATCTAAAGATTGCAAATAGATTTATTTGCTATGCGAAACTAATGAAATATTTTCAATTAAACTCTCCTGCCTTGTACCTTCGGATAATATGTTCGATCATTGCATCGGCTTCAGGATCGTAACCCGAATTCAGATTAGCTCCAAACATAAAAGCGGCTGATTGCCAAAATATTGCGTTTAATCCGCCTCGATACAATTTGATCAGTTCGTAAGGTGATTTTCCCGTCTCGCGGTGAATGAGTTTGAGAAGTAAACGACCTTGCTGCAGATTCAGCTTTTTGAGTGAATCCATATAGGTTTTATAGACGTAATTCTGATACCATTTGATATAGGTCTTTCTTTTTGATTTATCGGTATAGACACTATCGAGCTCCGAATTAACAAGTTTCACTTCGCTGCCAACAAGCAGTGCAAGCGGGTAAGTTTTCACTACATCTATCTCAAGTTGATTATACTTTTTTTCCTGTCTTTTGTTTTTAAACTTATAAGGCGAGATAATCTCTATTTCACGCATATTAAAATGAAAAATACTGTCGCGTGAGGGAAACATAAAACCTTTGAAAAGGGTGTCTTTCCCGGCCGCTTCCCTTTGTCTTTGAAGATGAGACCGATTGTTCTGGGCACAAAGTGAAAACTGCGTGATGAATATTAAAACGAAAACTACGCCTGTAATTTTGATCATTTTTTACTCGTTTGTCTGGCAAAGTTAATATAATCCCGATTCTGAGGATCGTTAAATGGAGAATTTGGCAATTCTCTAATTCGATAATTTGTCCGCTAACTGACGGATGACAATTAGAACATGAGAAAATGGGAAGGTGAGAAAATGAATTTGGACTTTTAAATTTTGTATCGCAAGAATGCTTTTCAGATCAGGTGCAATCTGCCATACTCTCATTTATTTTGACCCTAAACTTACTATATTCGCATTAATTTGGACACTAAAGTTGCCGAATTCGCATTAATTTGGCAAGTTAACTTGCCAAATTCGCATTTATTCAAAATATATTAATATCTTTGTCTTAATAATTGATACAGATAAGATGTCAGATCGATGGTATACACGTTTTTATGAAGCAATGACCGGTTCACTGCTCCAACCTGGAAAGGTATTGGTTCTTTACGGACCAAGAAGGGTTGGGAAAACTGAATTAATACGGGCCATGATTTCCACTTTTAAAGGTAAAATTTATAGTGGAACGGGAGATAATCAGGAATTGCGTTCTCTGCTGGAATCTCAGCAACTCACAAAAATATCCGCCTTGTTGGGTGGTTACGACCTGATTTTTATTGATGAAGCCCAAAGGATACCTCAAATTGGATATGGACTAAAGCTTCTTGTTGATTCTCACCCAAATATCTCAATAATTGTTACCGGCTCATCATCATTAGATCTGTCAAATAAATTGGGAGAGCCGCTTACCGGACGAAATAAGGTGCGGATTTTATACCCCATTTCTGTGATGGAACTTAATCAACAATTTGGTGGAATGGCAGTTACTCAAATGTTGGAGCAACTGTTATTATTTGGTTCCTATCCCGATGTTCTGAATGCCAAATCAAAAGAGGATAAAGTTGAGTATCTTTTGTCAATCCGGGATTCCTATCTGCTTAAGGATCTACTGGAAATAGAAAATATCCGAAATCCCTCAAAACTCTCGGAATTGCTAAAATTACTGGCTTTCCAAATCGGCCATGAAGTATCTCTGAATGAGTTGAGTAGCAATTTGGGTATTGCCAAACAAAGTGTGGAGCGTTACCTTGATTTGTTGGAGAAAACCTTTATTATCAAAAGGGTGGGTGGTTTTTCGCGAAACCTTCGGAGTGAAATCACAAAAACAGCGCGTTACTATTTCTACGACAATGGAATACGTAATGCATTGATTAACAACTTCAACCTTATTGATCAACGGGATGATATTGGCATGTTGTGGGAAAACTTTCTTTTTATCGAGCGGATAAAAAAGCAGGAATACAAACGGTTATTTTCCAATAATTACTTTTGGCGCACCTACAACAGACAAGAGATTGATCTGGTGGAAGAACGTGACGGTAAATTATACGGATATGAGTTTAAATGGAAACAACGCAAAATAACTGCACCGAAAATCTGGAAAGAAACTTATAAAGATTCTGATTTTGAAGTGATTTCCAAAGATAATTTTTTAGAATTTTTAATTTAAAGACAATGAACAACTATGTAATAATTTACATGCCAGCAGCTAATTTAGATGAATTAAAAAACATTAGATCTGGATTCAGAATTGAATAATTCGTTATTTTTAGCCGTTTTTAATATTTCAACTTATGACAACACGAAGAGAGTTTTTGAAAAGCAGTGGAACTACTGCTGCAGGTATTAGTCTTGTTTCTTCATTTTCGGGTACAATGGCTGCCTGTTCTGCCAGTGACAAGGTGAATGTAGGTCTTGTCGGCTGCAATGGAATGGGGTTTGCTGATTTAAAAGCTTTTCTTGAAAATCCTCAGGTTGAGTGTATTGCATTATGTGATATTGATGAAGAAGTACTTAACAGACGTGCTGCCGATGTTGAAAAAATACGCGGCAAAAAGCCTGCCAATTTGTACAAGGACTGGCGTAAACTAATTGAAAACAAGGATATTGATGTCGTGATCGTCGGGACTCCCGATCATTGGCATTGTCTGATAATGGTTGCTGCCTGCGAAGCCGGGAAAGATGTTTATTGCGAGAAACCGCTGGGCAACAGTATTGCCGAGTGCAACCTGATGGTGAAGGCTGCTCAGAAATATAAAAGAGTGGTTCAGGTAGGTCAGTGGCAAAGGAGCGATCCTCACTGGTTAAGCGCAGTCGATTTTATACGCTCAGGTAAACTGGGAAAAATCAGGTTAGTGCGGGTATTCTCATACCAGGGTTGGTGTCCTTCAATTCCCGTTTTAGCTGACGAGCCGGTACCGGCAGGAGTCGATTACGATATGTGGTTAGGGCCTGCTACCAAACGTCCGTTTAACCGGAACCGATTCCATTTTACCTTCCGGTGGTTCTGGGATTATGCTGGTGGCTTAATGACCGACTGGGGTGTTCACCTGCTCGATTATGCATTATACGGAATGGATGTCACTACACCAAAATCAATTATGGCGATGGGTGGGAAATATGGCTATCCGACTGATGCCTGCGAAACGCCCGATAGTTTACAGACAATTTATGAATTCGAAGGTTTTAATGTGATGTGGGATCATGCTATTGGTATTAACGATGGTGCTTATGGTCGTAATCATGGATTAGGTTTTGTTGGCGAAAACGGAACCCTTGTTGTTGACCGCGGAGGATGGGAAGTAATCCCCGAAGTGGTTAACGGTAAAAAGAGGATGGAAGCAGTACCGCTTGTTAAGGGTACCAACGAAGGTTTGAAAAATCATGTTAAGAATTTCCTTGACTGTGTAAAGAGCCGCAATCCGAACACGAATGCCAGTGTTGAAATCGGTGCCCATATTGCCAAATTCTCTCATTTGGGAAATATCGCTTATCGATCGGGTAAAAAATTGGTTTGGGACGGAACAAAATTCACGAATGATGAGGACGCTAACAGATATTTGCTGCCAGGTTATCGTGAACCCTGGAAGCTGCCAACAATCTAATTTGTAATTACATAATAATAGTAAAAGAGAGGCAATTGCCTCTCTTTTACTATTATTATGCGAATCAGAAAATGAATGAATCCTTGCATTTCAACCTAATTTCAACCCATATCAAATTCCTCCCGGGATAATAAAATTAATTTTAAACAGTCTCTATTAAAAATGAGAATAAAATAAAAATATTTCTATTTTTGTGGATGAAAATATTACAAAATGCAAGTATAAATCAATATTTACTGACATTTAGTAATTAGATTTCAAAACAATAAGCGATTACACGAAAAACAGAAAAAAGATTTAACCAATTATGAATTTCACTTTGCAACTTTTTAAATGACGACTAATCCAAAATGAATAACCAACTAATCAACATCTCACTCTTTTATTGTTCAAATTCATTGTCAACGGAAGATATTCAAAAATGTGCTTCCGGGGTAGAAGATGTCCAAATCAATGCAATCTGTTTACCATGCTCCGGAAGGGTTAATTTATTGTATCTGCTTAAGGCCATTGAGACGGGCGCCGACGGTGTGCTGTTATTGACTTGCCCGATAGGCGAGTGTACCTATATTCAGGGAAACCTTCGGGCACAAAAACGAATTGAGGCGGTAGATGATTTATTGGTTGAAGCTGGCCTGGAAAGGGGATGTATTAAATGTGTACCCCTTCAGGAAGGGAATAAAATGGAAGCGTTGGTCAACGAGATCAACAACTTGAGTTTGCATCTGAAATCTGAACCACAATTGATTAAGGAACGAGTATAAGTTATTTAATGGATAAATAAATGGATAGTTTATTAGCGAAAAAAATTGAAGCTGGTGATTTTATTATTACAGCTGAATACCTGCCGGATATGAACATTGAGGCAACTCCCAGTGATAAATTAAAGAGTTGCGGTGCGATAGCTATAAATGTTTCTGATAACCCGTATGGCCCGGTAATTTCAAGTTTAGCAACTGCAATAAAATTAAAACAGGCCGGCATTGAGCCAATATATCAATTAGTTACACGAGACCGAAACCGAATTGCACTTCAGTCGGATATTTTGGGAGCTGCTTCAATGGGGATTAAAAACATTTTATGCTTGTCAGGATATCATCAGACATTAACCGATATGCCTGAATCCGCAAATGTTTATGATTTCGATTCTATTCAATTGATTGAGGTTGTAAATAAGATGAATAAGGAAAGGATATTGTTAAATGGCGCCAAAATTAAAGGTGATTTTTCAATGTATGTGGGTGCAGTTGTTAATCCATATTTAAGGCCCTTAGAACTAAATATTATGCGGCTTAAGAAGAAAGTAAAAGCTGGTGCCAAATTCATTCAAACGCAAGCAGTTTTCAATACTACTGATTTTCAGGAGTGGTTGGATGCCGCTTACCAGAAAGGAATCACAGAAAAGGCAGCCATTATAGCCGGTATTTATCCACTTGAAAGTTACGATGAAGCAATAAACCTGTTGAAGAAACATACCGATTTTTATATTCCCGACTCACATGTAAAGAGAATGAAAGAAGCCGGCGATTCTGAAGCTCAAAAAAAAATGGGGATTGCTATATGCGTCGAAACGATTGGGAAAATTAAAGGGATGAAAGGTTTGAGCGGTATCCA
Organism: Bacteroidia bacterium; assembly: GCA_026391655.1. Classification (GTDB taxonomy): domain Bacteria; phylum Bacteroidota; class Bacteroidia; order Bacteroidales; family Prolixibacteraceae; genus JAAFHB01. Next base: position 11,825 of record JAPLDR010000098.1, read on the forward strand.
TATCATAGCGGGAGGGAGAGAAAACATCATTAGCGAAATTATTGCGGATTCAGGCTTGTAAAAATCAACATTATGCCGGAAAAATATCATATTAAAACTTCTCATGTTCAGCCACGACTTCCCCGTATTGGTAAATTCGGTGTTGTTGACTGGCGTGAAGATTGTGCACGATGTCATAATTGTGTGAAAAAAGCCTGTATTTATGACAAGTATCGGGAGGAAAATACATTCATCAGAGATCTTGATGAGGTTCACACATTATATTATGAATGTATGGGTTGTTTCTCCTGTATTCAAAATTGCACGAAGAACCTGCTGACCATGTCCATCAATTCTGAATACAAAAAATTAGGCAATGCCTATTGGACTCCTCAAATTTTTGGAACTACATGGCTGGAGGCAGAAACCGGGAAGGTACCGGTATCCGGGGCGGGTTATAGGGGAAAATTTTCCGGATATGGCTTTGATTCTATGTGGACTGATATGTCAGAAATTGTGAGACCTACCCGCGATGGTATCCACGGAAGGGAATATATCAGCACTTCAGTTGACATAGGCAGAAAGCCATCCTATCTTAATTTTGAAAATGATAAGCTTTCTACCGTATTACCTCCAATTATCTCTTTGCCTTTTCCGGTCATTTTCGATATGACCCCGGAAGAACACTCCCTTCCTGTTTTGGAATCATGTATCTTGGTAACTGCCAAACAAACAGGACTTATAGCAATTATTGATTCAGAGAAATGGAAGGATATTAAACTTGAAAACAAAGAAGATTACCTGGAATATATTGCTTTCTATTTACACCCCAATGGGCATGAAATAACAAACGATATTCTTAGCAAGACGAAGCTAGTTGAAATACCCGATAGCAACGGAGTCAGGCAACAAATTGATTCAATAAAAAAAAATCATCCGGGAATAATTGTAGCCGTAAGAGTTCCACTAAATGCAAATGCTTCAAAGCGGGTTGATGAGCTTTCGAAAGTCAGGCCTGAAGTCATTCATTTGGTTGCAGATAGTAATGGAAGCGAAATAGGGGTTGAGAATCCGAGATTTATAAAGGACGTCATGCGCGAGATTCATGGCAACCTCATTAAAAATGAAGGACGCGATGAAATTACTCTGATTGCCGGTGGTGGCGTGGGTTTATCAGAACATGTTGCCAAGGCTCTTATTTGTGGAGCCGATTTGGTGTCCATTGATATACCTCTTTTAATCGCAATAGAATGTCGTTTATGCGAAAGTTGTAAACCGGGCGATTATTGTCCTGCCAAATTAGATAAACCGATTGATTTAAAATATGGAGCAGGGCGAATGACAAATCTGATGGGCGCCTGGCATTGGCAAATGGTTGAGTTGATGGGTGCAATGGGTATGCGGGAAGCGCGAAGGTTACGCGGAGATGTAGGTCGCGCTATGTTTAAGGACGAACTTGAAGAAGAAATTTATGGACCAATCTTTAGAAAATAACTTTAATCTTGAGGAGATTTTGCCAGCTAATACGTTCAAGACTCGTGTTACGCAGACAAAGGTTGAACGAATAGTTAAATCAGCTCCTACCAGATATCGCAATGAAATTGCAAAATACATCATCTTTCGCAATGAGGAAAAATGCAAATTGTGTGGTAAATGTGTTGCTACCTGCACAAAAGGTGTTCATATCTTAAAGCAGGGTTATAAACTCTTTGCGTCTCCTCTTAGCTACAAATGCAATGGTTTTGTATGTGAAAAAACGGATCATTTTTGTGTCTCCAACTGTCCGGAAGGCGCCCTTAGATTAGTGAAAAGTCCAATGATGGAGGCGCTTGGGGATTATCGATGGCCGGCAGATATGATGCTTGCCACCTGGCATATGGCTGAAACCGGCAATCCTATTCCCGAAGATTGTGATTTTGAATATGAAACCGGCGATTCAGATGGAGGGTTCGATCGTATCCGTATCGCATTTCCTGATAATCCGGTCACCGTTTCAGAAGATGAAATCGATATTAGCCTCGACCTCAATAAAAGAAATGATGGCCGGCCTAACATTAAAATTGATGTACCCTGGTATGGCGGAGGTATGTCATTTGGTTCGATAAGCAATGTGACCCAATTGTCAAAAGCAAGGGCAGCAACAGCCTGGAATACATTTTCCTGTTCAGGTGAAGGCGGATATATGGAACGGTTAAGGCCGTATGATGACCACATGATCACTCAGGTTGCAACAGGGCTTTTTGGGGTGAGGGAAGAGACCATCCAACGTGTTCGGATCATAGAATTCAAATATGCCCAGGGCGCTAAACCCGGTCTGGGAGGACACCTGCTTGGTACAAAAAACACACCTGCTGTTGCAAAAATGCGTGAAGCTGTTCAGGGAATCCCTTTGTTTTCACCGTTCCCGTTTCATAGTGTATACTCTATCGAAGATCACATGAAGCACATTGATTGGATGAAGCATATCAATACAAGAGCGCTCATTTCAACAAAAGTATCAACTCCTACCGATGTTGATATGGTTGCAGTTGGCAGCTATTATGCCGGTACGCATATTATCCATATTGATGGTGGTTATGGCGGAACTGGTGCAGCCCCCGATATTGCTAAAAAGAACATAGCTATGCCGATAGATTATGCCATTCCGAAAGTTCACAATTTTTTAGTTTCAGAAGGCGCACGCGACACCGTTGTTTTAATGGCCAGCGGAGGCATACGTAACTATTTTGATATTGTTAAAGCAATCATGCTCGGAGCTGATGGGGTAATTGTAGGTACTGCCGAATTAATAGCGCTTAGTTGCTTACGATGCAGCAGATGTTCAAGCGGTCGGGGCTGTCCCAGAGGAATTGCTACAACCGACCCGGGGCTTATTACTCAGGTAGAACTTGATTGGGGAACACAACGAATTATCAATTTATACAATGCCTGGACGATAGGGATTAAAGATATTTTGAAACGTCTGGGCTTGAAAAGTATTAAAGAATTGCGTGGACGCACCGACTTATTAAGACATTTAGACATATCGAATAATTAGCAGAATATGTATAACAACAGCATTGATAATATCCTAAAGTCGAAAAGACGATTAATTGAACATTTGGTAAACCAGGATAAACCGGAAGCTATGGAAGCAGAAGGTGGATGTGGAGTTATTGGGTTTTGTTGTACTGAACCTGTTCCGGGAAAACACATTCACGAACCTTCGCGGCTAATGCATAATCGCGGAAATGGTAAAGGTGGTGGTATTGCTGCCGTTGGGTTTATTCCTGAACAATTGGGCGTTACACGAGAGGTATTGGATGATTGTTACATGTTGCACATTGCTTATCTTGATTCAGGTTGCCGGAGTGATGTGGAGAAAAGATATGTAGATTCTGTTTTTGATATTCAAAAAACAGCAAAACTCGATACTGTTGATGACTGGAAAAGTGTGCCGGGCCTGGCCGTGAAACCACCTGATGTTTACCGCTATTTTGTTCGTGTAAAGGATGATGTTTTAAGTAAGTTCATTGCTGATAATCAGTTTGAAAAACTTGAAAGAAGAGACGCAGAGGATGAATTGGTGAACCAAAACAGTTTTAAATTGAACCAGGAGTTTTACGTGGCTGCAAAAAAACAAATGGCCTTCGTAATGTCTCATGGACGCAATATCATGATTCTTAAAGTAGTTGGATTCGCGGAAGCAGTTACTCAATATTATAAAATTGATGATTTGTGTGCTCATGCATGGATAGCACACCAACGATATCCCACCAGAGGCCGCGTTTGGCATCCCGGAGGGGCGCATCCCTTTACTGCCATGAATATGGCGCTTGTACATAATGGTGACTTTGCCAATTACCATTCAGTAACAGAATATCTGAAACAACGGAATATTTATCCTCAATTCATTACCGATACCGAGGTGTCTGCATTAATGTTTGACTTGCTATCACGCACCTATAAATATCCTATTGAATACATCATTGAAGCATTGGCTCCCACTACAGAGTTGGACTTTGACCGATTGCCTGTTGAAAAACAAAAAATATACAGGGCTATTCAGGCAACCCACATGCATGGTTCACCCGATGGGCCATGGTTCTTTATCATTGCCCGTAACCTGATTCAAAACCGTAGTTTTCAATTGATGGGGATCACCGACACGGCCATGTTGAGGCCACAGGTATTTGCATTTGTTGATGGAGAAGTACAAGTAGGTTTAATAGGTTCAGAGAAACAAGCCATTGATGCAACCCTGACAAGTTTGGCAAAAGACGATAAACGGATATGCCCTGTTGCCGACAAATACTGGAATGCCCGTGGCGGTAGCTATTCCGATGGTGGAACTTTCATGTTTGATATTGTTCCCAATGAAAAAGGGATTTACAGGTTAGAATGTAAAGATAAATTTGGCAACGCAGTCCATATCACCGATAAAACGGAAAGTTGTGATTTTGTTACCGAAACAGGGTCATCGCATATTAAAGATCAAATCATCAAAGCTGTTACAAACTACGTTGAAGAAGATAAATCACTTGTTGATTATTTCAAATCAAATATACCAGTATGGTCGTTCGCTGATATTTGGTTAACCTGTAAAACATTAAGGGAACTCGCAAAAAATAATGCATATACCTCTTATGTAATCAGTACCCTTAGCTTATTGAACGATCAAAACTTTCCTACAGGGAACAAAAGGCGTTCGCACATTCTTCATATAGTTCGCACTGAACTTGACTTGTTGTTAAAAAGTTTTCCAAAATTGATGTCTAAATTAGAAGACGGGAATACCTACAGGCTTCTTGATTTTGGAACAAGAGATGATCTTCGGAAACCCAAAGATGATGAGAAAACACTGGTAATTGATGCTAAACTTTTCCCTCCCGAAGGCAATGAATGTGATGCCATGTACCTGGTCAATGCTTTTAAAATGGGTTGGAGAAACTTCATTGTTTTCAATTGTGCCGGCCAGCGCTATATTGGTTGTGGGTTAGGACCCGAAACACATGATGTTTCTATTGAAGTGTATGGAAGTTGTGGCGACTACCTTGCTTCCGGTATCGACGGGCTGAGTATTACTGTTCATGGTAATGCACAGGATCAGCTGGGACAAATAATCAAAGATGGAAAATTTGTTATTCATGGCGATGTAGGCCAGACATTTCTATATGGTGCCAAGGGTGGCTCAGTTTTCGTGAAGGGCAATGCCGCAGGACGCCCAATGATTAATTCAGTTGGTCGTCCAAAGGTCATTATAAATGGAACAAGCCTCGATTTTCTCGGAGAATCCTTTATGGCCGGCGATCCACATAACAAAGGGGGATTCGTTGTTGTGAATGGCATCAAATTCGATGAAGAAGGTCAAGTCGTTCCTTTACCTGAACCATATCCGGGCAGTAATCTGTTTTCCCTGGCTTCAGGAGGGGCTGCCTTTATCAGGGATCCACACCGACAATTAGTCAGCCAGCAATTGAACGGTTGTATTTTTACTCCGTTTACCGAAAAGGATTGGGAATTAATTCTTCCTTATCTGAAGAAAAAAAAAAAACTATTTGGGTTAACTGTAGACGGGAAACGACTCAAACCTTCACGGGTTTACAGAAAAGTTGCACCCAGTATTGAAGGCGTTCCTTCAACACCTGAAAAAGATGTGTATGGTGAAGAAGAAGAGGTAGATGAACTTGTTGAAGAAGAAGCAAAATAAAAATTAATATATGTCCATCGTCATAAGTAAAGAAAAACAGGCAGGCGATTTAATCAACGATGTGCAGAAACTTTCGGGCATCGACATCAGAAGCTGCCTTCAATGCAAGAAATGTTCCAATGGTTGTCCCGTTACTGGTTTAACGAACGTTCATCCATCCGATATCATTCGGGCAATGCAATTAAATGTGGGGGATAAGATTTTCAACAGCGACCTGATATGGATGTGTGCTTCATGTGAAACATGTTATGCACGCTGCCCGATGAAGATCAATATGGCTGAAGTGATGGATGCCTTAAGGGTATTATCTGTCCAAAAAAATGGGCCTAAACAGAAGGGTAATGTACCTCTGTTCAATAAATCGTTTCTGAGAACTGTGAAAATGTTTGGCCGTACTTATGATATTGGAATGATTGCTGCCTACAAATTGGGATCTGCCAGCTTACTTCAGGACACTGACAAATTTCCTATGATGCTCTTAAAAGGGAAAATCGCGCTGATACCTTCCTTTCAGGCAGATAAAAAATATACCAGGCGAATATTTGGCAGAAAACTGGGCAATACTCAAAGCTAAAAATCTTAAAATGAGATACTCATATTATCCGGGATGTTCGGCAGAATCTACAGCACGCGACCAATACATGTCAGTGAATGAAGTGGCAATAGCGTTGAACATTGAATTAATTGAAATCAAAGGCTGGACTTGCTGCGGGTCAACTCCTGCCCATCATACTGATAAAATTCTATCCATTGCACTTCCTGTTGCAAACCTGTTAATGGCTCAAAAAACCGGGCTCGAGATGGTTGTATTCTGTGCAGCATGTTATAACCGGATGAAAGTTGCCAATCATGAAATACAGACAAACCCCGAAATAAGAAAAGAGATCGCAGCCACTCTGGGTGAAGACTATGACGGCAGTGTTAAAGTTCATCATTTTATTGAAGTTCTGATAAAAGAGATAGGAGTTAAAAAATTAAAAGAGGCTTTTACCCATTCACTCTATGGTTTAAAAGTTGCCAGTTATTATGGGTGTTTACTGGTGAGGCCAAAGGATGTAACCCAATTTGATGATCCTGAAAACCCAACCATCATGGATAAACTTATTAAACTGATGGGTGGAGAAATGATTGACTGGCCCCACAAAGTTGAATGTTGTGGCGGTGGTTTTGCACTTTCACGGACCGATATCGTTGTTGAACTTTCGAATTCAATATTGGGAATGGCTGAAGCATCAGGTGCCCAATGTATGGCTGTTGCTTGCCCGATGTGCCAGATAAATTTGGACATGAGGCAAAGTGATATCCATAAAATAAAAGGCAGGGACTATAATTTGCCCGTCGTTTATATTACTCAACTTTTGGGTTTATGCCTGGGTATCTCTCCCAAAAAACTAGGGATGGATAAATGTGTTGTATCCCCAAAACCCATTATTGAATTAGTTAAAGTGGCAGAATAAAAATTAGGCAGAATAGCATTATGAGCACGAACAAGAAAAAAATGGTAGGGGCTGTATTGGTTGAAGGCGGTGGGATTGCCGGGGTACAGGCATCTCTCGATTTGGCCAATTCCGGATATAAGGTATATCTTGTTAGCCGTACAGCTACAATTGGTGGCATGATGTCGCACCTCGATAAAACTTTTCCTACCGGCGATTGTGCAACCTGTATAGTCTCTCCCAAATTGGTTGAATGTGCCAGAAACCTCAATATCGAAATACTTACCCTCTCCGAACTTGAAAAGATTGAAGGGGAACCTGGAAATTTCAAAGCATTGATTAAAAAATCACCCCGGTATATAAATGAAAAGATTTGTAACGATTGTGGCGAATGTACTACTGCCTGCCCTGTTCAGTTAGACGACAAATTTAACCGTGATTTAGGCAAACGGAAAGCAATTCAAAAATACTATGCACAGGCCATTCCCAATATGCCAAATATGCTCAAGTTGGGACATGCGCCGTGTAAAATGAAATGTCCGGCAAATATCAATATACAGGGTTATATTCAGCTCATTAAGAAAAAAGAATACGTCAAAGCGGTAAACCTGATAAGGGAACGTAACCCGTTGGCTGCCATCTGCGGACGTGTTTGCCCGGCACCTTGCGAAACGGCTTGTACCCGTGCAAATGTGGGGGGGGCATTGGCAATCCGGCAACTAAAAAGGTTTGCATCCGATGAAGAGATGAAGTTGTTCAAAGCGGGTGAATTAGCTTTGCCAGCAGAAAAAGCACCTTCAGCAGAAGCCAAAAAAATTGCCATTATTGGTGCTGGCCCATCGGGGTTGACAGCCGCCGGTGATTTGGCTGACAAAGGGTTTGCCGTTACCATTTATGAAGAAAAAGATCAGGCGGGCGGTATGCTTTATTGGGGTAGCCCTCAATACAGACTTCCGAAGGAAATACTTGATTACGAAATAGAACTGATCAGGCGAAAAGGGGTAAACATTGTTTTAAACTGCCGAATTGGTAAGGATAAAACCATCCAGGAGTTGCAAAAGGAATTTGATGCAGTTTACGTTAGTGCCGGTGCACATGTCAGCAGGAAGCTGGGAATTCAGGGTGAGGATAAAAAAGGGGTAAACTTTGGTGTAGAATTCTTACGGGAAGTTGGAAATTCCATTGATAGACCCAATGTAAAAGAAAACGTTGTTGTGATTGGTGGGGGTAATGTAGCGGTTGATGTTGCACGAACGGCACTCCGTTTGGGCGCAAAAAGTGTAGAACTTATTTCCCTTGAAAAGAGGAATGAAATGCCCGCTTACGATGATGAAATTGAAGCTGTTTTAGAAGAAGGAATCATCATCCGTAATGGCTGGGGACCAAAACAAATAATTGGAAACGGATCTGTTACAGGCATTGAATTGAAAGAATGCGTCAGTGTGTTTGACAAAAACGGCAAGTTCAGCCCTTCGTACAACGAAAATAAAATTACAACCACTAATGCCGACCAGATCATTGTGGCAATAGGCCAGATGGTCGACAGTGAATTTTCAAAACACATTGGTGTTAATATTGAACGTGGTTGTTTCAAAGCTGATCCTGTCACGTTTGAAACTTCTGTAAAAGGTGTTTTTGCTGGTGGCGATAATGCTTCGGGACCTGCAAGTGTGATTGATGCTGTCGCAGCCGGAAAGCATGCTGCTGAATCAATCGGACGCTTTCTGAACCACGAGGATATGGTTTCAAACCGTTTCGAACATTCTTTAAAACCCGTTCCTGAAGAGCTTTTACCGGTCACAAAAAATATTGAAAAGAAAAAACGTGCAAGCGCGATAGAACTTCCTGTCCGGAACCGTTTCCAAAATTTCAATGAAATTGAAGCGGCATTCTCTGTCGAAGAAGCAATTGCCGAAGCTGAACGCTGCCTGAATTGCGCCCAATGTTCCGAATGTATGGAATGTGTCAGCGCATGCGAAAAGAAAGCAGTAGAACACAATCAAAAGGATCAATTTATTGAACTGGAAGTTGGGTCAGTAATCCTCACTCCCGGTTTTGACGAATATGACGCTGAAACAAAGGGTGAATACGGCTTTAACCGATATAAAAATGTAATGACCAGCGTTCAGTTTGAACGTATGCTTTCAGCTGCCGGTCCTTTTGGCGGACATGTTCAGCGCCGTGATAACGGGAAAGAGGCCAAACGGATTGCCTGGATCCAATGTGTCGGATCGCGCGATTCAAAAAGCGGGAATGAGTATTGCTCATCCATCTGCTGTATGGCAACGACCAAACAGGCCATGATCGCCTCAGAACACCTGAATGGATTGGAGGGCACCATTTTTAACATGGACATCAGGGCACACGGTAAAGATTTTGACCAGTATTACGAACGTGCCAGGGCAATGGATAATTTGGAATACATCAAAAGCATTCCATCACGAATTGTCCAAATGCCACAAACCAACGATTTGCGTTTGCAATACCTCGATCCGCAGAAAGGTTTGATAGAAAAAGATTTCGACATCGTTGTACTGGCAGTTGGTTTAGACCCAAAAGCCACTGTTACCGGTAGTATCCGAAAACTTGGGATAGAGATCAATCCTTTTGGATTTTGCGAAACCGACCGGTTGTCTCCTTTGATCACTTCGAAACCAGGGGTTTATGTTGGCGGATCATTTCAGGAGCCGAAAGATATTCCTGAAACCGTGATCCAGGCCAGTGCCGCAGCATCCATGTCGATGGAACTGTTGTCTTCTGCAAAAAACACACTGATCAAGTCAAGGGAATATCCTCAGGAACACGATGTAAGTGACGAGCAGGCCCGGATTGGGGTTTTTGTTTGTCATTGCGGGATGAATATTGCCGCAACGGTAGATGTTGAGAAGGTGACCGAAGCCATTAAAAACCAACCGGGTGTCGTTTATGCAGCTCATACCATGTACACCTGTTCCGAAGCCAGTTTGACGAATATTAAAGAACAGATTTCAATCAATAAATTAAACAGGGTCGTTGTAGCATCTTGTACCCCTAGAACTCACGAACCTATTTTCCGCGAAACGTTGCGGGAAGCTGCGTTGAACCCCTATTTGTTTGAATTGGCCAACATCAGGGACCAGTGTTCATGGGTACATTCAAAGGAACCTGAAAAAGCAACCGAAAAGGCCATTGAGTTGGTGAAAATGTCAATTTCACGTGCTCACATCCTTGCTCCATTGGAAGGGGAACGGATACCAATCCTTCAGAATGCCGTTATAATTGGTGGCGGTATCAGTGGAATGACATCTGCTCTTTCGCTTGCAAAACAGGGTTATGATGTCGACATTATTGAGAAATCCGCTCAATTGGGCGGAAACCTTAAGCTGATCAATAGTACGTTGGAAAATGAAAATCTTGATAAGTACAAATCTGAACTGTTAGAAGCAACAAATTCACATAGGAATATTGATAGTCATCTAAATTCGGAAATTTCAGGAATAACCGGGCATATTGGACACTTCACGGTGAAACTGTTAAAAGACAATAAGCCAAAAGAGATATCGTGCGGTGCAATCATTGTTGCTACCGGAGCCAGTCCGGCTGATACTCAAGAATATCAGTATGGTAAAATTAAAAATATCATCACCCAGGTTGAACTTGAGAATTCATTAATCAAAAATAAAATTCAAAAAAGCGGGCAGACTTATGTGATGATCCAATGCGTTGGTTCGCGCAACAGTGAGAAACCCTATTGCAGCAGGATGTGCTGTTCGATGGCCATTAAAAACGCTTTGAAAATTAAGAAAGAGGACCCGGAAGCAAAAATATTCATTCTTTACAGGGATATCAGGACTTACGGATTCAGGGAAACGTATTACAAAAAGGCCCGTGAAGCTGGTATTGTTTTTATTCGATATGATGAGAAAAATTTACCAGAGGTATCTGATGTCAACGGGATTCTAAGCTCTGTAAAAGTTGACAGTCCAGATTATAAGGAATCGATTATTATCGAAGCCGATAAACTTATTTTGAGTACCGGCATTGATGCAAACAAGGACAATGCTATCATCTCAAATATGCTTAAGGTCCCTCTGAATGCAAATGGATTTTATGTTGAAGCCCACATGAAATTAAGGCCAGTCGATTTTGCTACCGAAGGGTTGTTCTTATGTGGTTTAGCTCATTCTCCAAAGATGATCGATGAGAACATCTCACAAGCTAAAGCGGCGGCGGCAAGGGCTGCAACCATACTTTCCAAAACACATTTGGAAGTTGGGACGCAGGTTTCAGTTGTCGATCAGAACAAGTGTATTTCGTGTATGACCTGCGTGAAAGCTTGTCCGTATGGAGCTCCAAACAGTAATTACGACCACAAGGCAGAAATTGAAAGCGCAAAATGTATGGGATGTGGAATTTGTGTTGCAGAGTGTCCGGCAAGGGCAATCCAACTCAACCACTTCAAATCGGATCATTTTAAAATAATGATTGACCAATTATTCAATGTTCCTGAACCTGAAATAGTAAATTAACATGACTGAACATACATTTGAACCGAAGATTCTTGCATTCTGCTGCCACTTTTGTGCCTATGCATCGGCTGATCTGGCCGGTTCCATGCGCCTGCAATACCCTCCGGGGGTAAGGATCATCCGCACCCCTTGTACCGGAAGATTAGAGGTGGAATATTACCTGCAAGCGATTGAAAACGGAGCAGACGGTGTCTTGATTGCAGGATGCCTTGAGGGAGGATGCCACTTTATTGACGGGAATCTTTTTGCAAGAAAACGTGTCACAGCCACCCGTGCCCTTTTGGAAGAATGTGGTATTGACAAAGAACGCTTACGCATGGTCAATATTTCAGCAGCAATGGCTAAAAACCTGGTGGAAGTAATTTTCGAAATGGTTGATACCGTTAAACAATTAGGGCCAAATCCATTAAAAATAAGTCGTACAATTTTAAAAGAGGAGATACTCAAATGATAGTTGCTCAACGAAAAACAATCCCTGAATTACAGAATATTATTAAAGGTCATAAAAACATTCTCGTACTTGGATGTGGAACATGCGTTACGGTATGTTTGGCAGGAGGTGAACGGGAGGTATCCATAATTTCTTCGGCATTGCGGATTGCCTCTAAAAAATTGGGTGAACCCATTAAAGTTAATGAATTAACTATTGAACGCCAATGTGATAATGTGTTTATTGAAACTGCTGCAGACGAAATTAAGAAATACGATGCGGTTCTTTCTCTAGGTTGTGGCGCCGGAGTTCAGGCCATTGCAGAACGATACCCCGATAAGCCTGTTTATGCCGGACTTGACACTGCGTTTTTAGGCATACTCGAATCCAGAGGTGTCTGGACCGAAAAATGTGCCCAGTGTGGCGCTTGCGTCCTGGCCGATTTTGGCGGTATTTGCCCGGTAACCCGCTGTGCAAAACATATGCTAAACGGACCTTGCGGTGGTTCGCGTGTTGAAAGGTGTGAAATCAGCCCCAATCAGCCTTGTGCCTGGCAACTCATCTACAAAAGGTTAAAAGATATCGGTGAGGTAGATAAACTGAAGAAAATATACCCGGCAAAAAATTGGAGTAAAAGTCTTGATGGGGGCAGTCGTACAATCATCCGTGAGGATCACAGGATATAATTTAGTTTATAGCATACAAGCTGTTGCATATACCGGAGATACAATTTGCCATTGGCGATTATTGGAACAGTCCATGCAGGATTTTTTACTTCCACCAGGGCCGACATCATCTCGCCAACCTTTTTAAAACCCGAAGGATCAGGCTTTATAAGAAACAGGTTCCCTTTTAAATCCTGACAGATAAGGTATCCGTCAGCAAAGGTTGTTGTTCCCTGACCGATCAGATCAGTACTCCACATCTCTTTGCCTGTTGACAATTCAAGACATTTAAACTGACCAACATTTCGGGCACTTTCGCCCGAATATCCATAAATATAGCCATCGATCAGGATTGGGTCGGAGTGCTGCGCCTCCATGACATTGTTTTTCCAAAGAACTGAATATCCACTCTTTGTAACTTTAAGTGCTTCACAACCCATTTTGTATCCCGAGGTATGGAATATAATGTCGTTATAAACGATTGGCGTAGTCGCATTTACTCCATACTCTGTCGGCCATGGAACCGTCCAAAGCACTTTCCCATCTGAAGGATTAAGGCACGAAAGCCCTTTGGCATGGTAGATAAGGAGCTTAACTTCATTCTCAATATTCATGGTTATTGAAGCAGCGTAACCAACCTCACCTTCCATTGATTTCCAAAGTAATTCACCGGTTACCTTATCGTAAGCGATAACCAGTGCATTTCCACCGCCCTGAACAATGACCATGTTTCCAAAAACAAGAGGTGTTGTCGAAAATCCCCATGAAGGTTCAACACCACCCACATCTTTTACATTGTTTCGCCAAAGGAGTTTTCCATCTTCGAGTTGCCAGCATACCAAATCACCGCTACGACCAAAAGTGTAAACCCTATCCTCGTTAATAAATGGTGTTGCCCGGGAACCAGGACCATGTGCGGTTTCTGCCTTAGCCTCATAAGAACCCGACCAGATCAGTTCCCCGTTATCGGCGTTAAGGCAAAATACCAGATCATTATTTATGTCCCTGCCCGGAACGATTAACCGGTTCCCCTGAACAACAGGTGTTGACCATGATGCTGTGGACTTGTCCTGACATAAATAGTTAACTTTCCAAAGTTTTTCAAGGCTTTTCGACCAATCTGTCTGAATGCCTTTTGTCGCGCTTTTTCCTTCAAAGTCAGCGCCTCTCCAATTTGACCAATCTGCAATTCCTTTTGTAATTGGCGGTATAGCTGCGATTTTAGCCGGAATGTTATCCTGTTTCCCGGTTAATGGCTCACTTCCCATTATCATGTTATAGATTTGGTATCCAAAATAACCCGCGATTACCAATACAAATGCAACAGTTATAAGAATAATTTTAAATGATTTCTTCATACAGTTCACTTAAGAAGGTTGATAATATATTTCAATTTGAGTTTTGCTTCAGCCGGATAAAGTGACTGGATTTATTAGATTAGAACGAATGTAAACACTCAGCGAACAGAAGCAGAACAAAAATAGTAATACCAAATATATTTAAGGCAATGAAAATGGATAAAAAACGATAATATTAAAGAATAGATTTATTAGCCATACAGTTGATTGGTAAAAAAGGGCTACTTTTAGAGCTGTTTTTAGCGAAAGAGAGATTATCTAAAACCGAACTGAAATCATTTATTCAGACTTTGCTAAGTGAAATATTTTTGAACCATATAAAATAGTGACCATGAAAAAGATTATTCTTGTATTTCTTCTCTTCTTCACCCTTTTTGCTTCAGCACAGAAGTTCCAAAATCTGGCAATGACCCCACCAATGGGTTGGAACAGCTGGAATAAATTTCAATGTAATGTAAGCGAAAAACTGATCAGGGAAGCTGCTGATGAATTGGTCTCAACTGGTATGCGCGATGCCGGGTACCAGTTTGTAGTGATTGACGATTGCTGGCAGGTAGGCCGCGACAGTATGGGATTCATCGTTCCCGATCCGATTAGATTTCCTTCAGGAATTAAAGCTTTAGCCGATTATATTCACGCTAAAGGACTGAAATTCGGTATTTATTCGTGTGCTGGGACAAAAACCTGTGCGGGCCGTCCGGGTGGACGTGGTCATGAATTCCAGGATGCTTATATGTACGCCAAATGGGGAGTTGATTACCTGAAATACGATTGGTGCAGCAGCAACGGGCAGGATCAAAAAGAGTCGTATAAACTTATGAGCAGTATGCTTAAAGAAGCCGGTCATCCTATTGTTTTCAGCCTTTGCGAGTGGGGGAGCAGTAAACCCTGGGAATGGGCCGGTGAAGTTGGTCATTTATGGAGGACTACTGGTGATATTTTCGATTGTTTCGACTGTGAAAAAAAATATGATAGCTGGTCAGCCTGGGGCGTAATGAAAATTCTGGATATGCAGAAAGATATGCGTCAATATGCAGGACCGGGTCATTGGAATGACCCCGATATGCTTGAAGTTGGAAACGGTGGAATGACCGAAAACGAAGACCGGGCACATTTCTCGATGTGGTGTATGCTTGCTGCGCCATTAATGGCCGGAAACGATTTGAAGAGTATGTCGCCACAAACTCAGGCAATCCTGACAAATGCTGATGTTATCGCGGTTAACCAGGATGTTTTGGGTGTTCAGGGTTTAAAATATAAATCGGAAGACGGACTCGAAACATGGCTGAAACCATTGAAAGGTGGCGATTGGGCCCTTTGTTTTTTAAACCGTTCATCTGAATCAAAGATGATTGAATTCGACTGGACGAAAAATGTGGTTTCTGATCCCGTATCAAACCGTAAACTGGATGCCTCAGCTGAAGTATTTAAAATCAAGGATCTCTGGACTAAAAAGGAACTCGGGAATACCCAAAAAGCATTAAAAGCCGAAGTGAAATCGCATGATGTGCTGATGGTCAGACTGAGTCTGTCGAAAAAATAGAGTGATTTTACTGTTATTCCTTAGGCGAATCAATGAATATGTTTGAAGTTCTGTTTTTTATTCTCAACTTTGTAATTGTTGGTATAATTTAAATCATCATTATGGAAAATCAACTCAAAAATAGAATAACTATCAATCCGGAGATTTGTCATGGCAGACCAACCATTCGGAATACACGTTATACGGTAGATTTAATACTTGATTTACTTTCATCTGGAATGAGTGAGACCGAAATAATTGACGATTATCCGGCTCTTGAAATAAAGGATATTAAAGCATGTTTATCCTTTGCTGCGCAATTATCAAAAGTTAAATCAGTTAATCGGATTGTGGCATGAAATTTCTGGTGGATGCAAATTTGCCTTTCAAACTTGCTTTAAATTTGAGAGATAGAGGATTTGATGCTCTTCACACAGATGACTTGCCAAATAAAGAAAGGACTACTGATAATGAGATTCGGAAAGTAGCAACAGATCAGGATAGAATTGTCATAACAAAAGATTCTGATTTTCTGGATTCCCATCTTATTCAAGGGATTCCCAATAAACTTCTATTCATAACCACTGGAAATATAATCAATAAGGACTTGCTTAATCTGATAGAAAAATATTTTGAAACGATTGTTCAATTATTTGACATCTATGATATTATTGAGATAAATAACGAAGAGATTATCGGACATGACAAATAAATCCATCCTTTCGCTTATCCTGTTCTTATTTTGCGCGATTGCAGGTGCTCAAACTGTAACCAAAGACTACAAATTTCCCGGGCAAAGTGCTCATATTTAATACGGCGACCAATACTTTACTAAAAGAGATTGTCATTCCTACTACAGCCACCAGCACGCACGGACAGTTTCGCCATGTTCGGATGACCAAAAACAAAACGATCATGGTTGGCCTTATGGCAGAAAAGAAAGTCGTCGAATTCGATCTGGACGGCAAGGAAGTCTGGTCGGTTGATGCGCCTTCAGTATGGTCTGCAATTCGTTTGCACAATAGCAACACGCTTATTTCGGGCGATGGACAAAGTTATACACGAGAAGTAAACCCAAAAGGTGAAACAGTCTGGGAACTGACACAAAAAGATGTACCATTTAAATTGTACAATAACCAGACAGCCAACCGGCTTGCCAATGGAAACACGGTAATTTGCAATTGGGTCGCAGGCAATAAGAACATCGAAGAGTGGGCAGCTACAGTTCAGGTTTTCGAAGTTACACCCGATAAAAAAGTAGTCTGGGCATTATCATCATGGGACAAGCCCGATTTAGGCCCGAGTACTTCTATCCAATTGCTCGACGAACCCGGAAATCCCGATAACGGCGAGCTTCAGCGATAACTTGCGGTTGCTTTATAAATCAACGGATTTTCATTTGATAATCTATGAAATAAATGGTACTAAAAATCTTATCTTTACAAATAAATAGGGAATCGGCTAATATTCATCAACATCAATAATAAGACGATTATGAAAAATAAAATTTTGTTGTCACTCATTGTGATATTTGCAATATTAATTTTTGATTGTAATTCTGCCTGGTCTCAAAGCATTAAGGAATATAAGAAAACGCTGGCTTTTCCCAAGCCAATAATTAATGGCGCTGTTTGGGAAAATACAACTAAAGAAAAGATTTATAATAACTGTATAACAGCACTTCATCTTCAGGGTTACGAACTTGAACCTCTCATGACCAGCAAGGAAAGTGGCCTGATCATAACAAAACCAGTAAATTACTATCCTCCTTTTTGGCGTCATAATTTGCTTGGCGGAGAGTACTGTTTAAATGTACTTGTCTATGAGACTGACAATAAAAATCTATCGATTAACATTCAAATAAAAGGAACGAAGATATACGACTATAAAGTAGGATCAAAAGGAGAATCGACAAGAATAGAAGTTCAGAAAGGAGAAAGCAAACATTATGGTGGCTATAAACAATCTGAAGTGTGGAATGGCCTTACAGTTAAGATGAGTGAAGACATAGAACAGTTTTTAGTCAAACTGGAGTCAATTCAGGGGAAGGCAATTTCTAAAACTACAATAACCCTTAATTGGGAATAAATTATCCGGCGAAACGAAGACAGTATATTTTATTGCCAGGAAAGTATGTAAATGAAACTTTGTAACCAGTGTGGAACATTTTAGTAGCCAAACCCTTTGGATTTCACTTTTCCGTTTAGTTTAAATACGCACCAGCAAATCCTGTCAGGGCTTAGCAGATTAAGAAAATATCAAATAAATAAAATCTCCTTTGATGGTTTGGGAAAGGGAAACATTATCTTTACATGGTAAACTTGATGGTTGTCAGGCTTATCTCTCCAAATTTCATCAATTAGGTCTGATGTTATCAGATGTATATACGAGTCGTGCGTCATGCTAAAACGACTGAGTAAACAAGCAATAAAATGAATAATAATGACATCAACAACAACAAATAAGAAAGCTATTGTCGATTTCCTATGGGAATGGGCCGAGAGCCATGGCAGTTGGAGCAAACTACTCATAAATAAGATTGTTGGCTCTGAAAGCAATTTGTCTCCAGTTGACAGACAACTTGTATTCAATTACTTTCTTCAATCATTAAATCTCCAATCAGGTTTGCCTGCATTGACAACAATTAAACCAACTTACACCCCAACAAGCAAGGTAATAGAGTTAGAATCACTTTCAGCCATCACTGGCGTTAATCAACTTGCTAAAAATCAGACAGTCAATTTTGAAAAGAATATTACCATTATTTACGGTGAAAACGGAACTGGCAAGACAGGTTATAGCAGAATTTTAAAAACACTCGGTTTCAGCTATGACCAGCATAACAATATACTATCAAACATTTTTGTTAAAGCAGAACCGCAAACTGCAACTATAAAGTTTAAAGCAAATAACACTGCCAAAACTTTTACCTGGAATGGAGCTAATACAGACCCTGAACTTGAAAACATTTCTGTCTTTAATAGTAATTGTGTTCAGATTTCACTTTCAGATAGACAGCTAATTGTTTCTCCAATAGGGTTTCACTTATTCAATCTTGTAAGTTCAGAACTAAACGAGCTTACAACCTTATTGAATGCTAAAATTTCTTCTCACCCAACAATTCTTCCATGTAAAGAAAACTTAACAGTAGGGACGCCGCAGCAAGCTTTTATTTCGGCACTTACAGGATCTTCCTCAGAAATAAAACTTGGTGAAATTTCAACATTCACTCCTGAACATGAAAATGAACTAACTTCAAATCAAGGAGAGTTGGCAAATTTGAACAAGATCCTTTTTCAGACTGAAATTCAGAACATGAGGACTGCTATCTCAGAAATTGAAACTTTAATTGGCAAAATTCAGATAGCACAAACGCAATTCTCAGCTGCAAATTGGCAGACACTGATTGATTTAAATAACAAAATAGCAGAATTAGAGAGTAAAACCCAAACTGGCATTAATGAGTTAGCTGAACAAAACGGAATTGATTTTTACAAGACCGAAGAATTTAAATCATTTATTCATGCAGCAGAGAACTATATAAAAATTATTGATAAACAGGAATATCCTAGCACTGAGGATATTTGCGTTTACTGCTTACAACCTTTGGACAGTTCAGCAAGAGAATTACTCAAAAGTTACCGAATATTGCTCAATGATAAGACTCAAGAGAATCTTAATGAATTGAGAAAACAAAAATCAATATTAATCAGACAAATTTCCCAGATTGAAACTAATCTAACTTTTCATCAACCAACTTTTGGAGTAGACGAAACTGAAAACCCAATACAGCCTTTGGAAATAAAGGAATATAATAAAAATTTAGGGCAGTTAAAAAATACTTTCACTTCTGATACCGTTGCAAAGGATTCTACTTTTAGTTTTGATTATCAAAAACATATCAAATTTCTAGCTGACAAGAGAGATTTAATAAATTCTATTCTTTCTCGAAAAAATGATGCTTTAGCTAATCTTGCCAATAAAGAAGCTGAACTGAAGAAGAAAATAGCTGAGTTGAAGGAACGTAAATTTCTATCTTCAAAAGTTGCCGAAGTAAAAATTGCAGTTGCAAACCATAAAGTAGTTACAAAACTTACAGAAAATTCAAACAGTTTCAATACAAGTTCTATAAGTCGGAAAACAACGGCCGCTAGAGATGAATTGGTTCAACAGGATTTCAAAGATATTTTCCAAAAGGAGCTAAAAGCTTTGCGCAAGTCTAATTTGGCAATTGATTTGAACTTTGGAACGGACAGAGGTAATTCAAAGGTGTTCCAAACAATAAGCAGGCATGCTCTGACAGAAATTCTAAGTGAAGGAGAACAGAAAGCTATTGCAATAGCAGAGTTCTTGACAGAGTTACAGCTTGACAATATCAAAGCTCCTGTAATATTTGACGACCCTGTAAACTCACTTGACCATAGGATAATTGATGAGGTTGTAAAAAGACTTATCGAGCTTTCAAAGCAGCGGCAAGTTATTATCTTTACTCATAGCATTTTGCTTTTACACAGTTTCATTCAGCAATCCGAGTTAGAGCATAACAAGCAGGCAGGCATTCAATTTATGTTTCATCGAGTTAAGGTAAATTTTGGAGTTACTGGTATTTTGGATGAAGTTGAAGAGATAAATTCCTTCTCGTACTATACAAAAAAATTAAACCTTGTTTTACAGACAAAACCTGAAGGTCAAGATGAAGCTAAAATAGCAGCAGAAGGATATGGTCATCTTCGTTCTGCAATTGAAATTTCTGTTGAAGATGATTTGTTTAAAAGAACAATCAAGCGATACAAAAAAGGAGTTGCATTTCCTTCATTGCTTCGTGTTGATGGTGAAAAGATTGATGCACACAAAGGAAGGTTAAATGACATTTACGAAAAATGTTGTGTTTATATCATCGGTCACAGTAGTCCTGAGGAATTGGCAACAACTCCGACAATTGCAGAACTGAAAATTGACTTTGAAGAATTTAAAACCATAAGATCGAATTTTACATAGTAAATGTGAAAACCATTCAAAAAAAAGCACGAACGCACAACAAAGGCTATAACAAATGGCGGGTTTTGGAGTATATTTGAAGCTTTGTCGCCCGCACAATCATTCGTGCTGGTTGACAGCTAAGTGCCACGCAATCCGCTACTTGTCATGGCCTCAACCGTTATATAACAGCACCCGGACATTAAAAACAGACGATAAAAATGAAAAAACTATTATTTGCACTTGTCCTTCTGACAACTTTTATTCTTGGTTCGTGTAATCAAAAATCAAAAGTGGACACGACTAATAAGTCGGACATTACTGCCATTAAAGCGTTAATAAAAAAATATGCCGAATCCATTGACAACGCTGATTCTGTTTTAGGTTCAAAACTATTTGCACATACAAACGAGGTTTCTTTTATACACCCGGGAGGACACGAAAAAGGCTGGCAGGAAGTCAGCAATCATATTTATAAACTTTTCGGAGACACTTTTTCTAAACGAAAACTTAATTTTTTTAATGAAAATATTACCGTGTACAATGGTGTAGCCTGGGCAGAGTTTTATTGGGTTTTTGATGGAACATTTAAAAAAGACAACAGTCCATTTCAAAGTAGAGGACGAGAAACTCAAATTTGGAAAAAAAATGATAACGAATGGCATTTGGTTCATGTACATTACTCTGATATGCCATTAACAGGAGAACAATAAGGGTTTTAAATTATAGATCAGTAGTTTATTTGCAGCTTATCTTTGTTTATCATACTTTTGGAGAAACATCAAGTAACATACCACAACTGTGAAAAACAAATTAGTAATTAGTCTGATTACCTTATTGTTTCTAAGTAATCACGTAAGTATAGCGCAATCAGTTAATGCCTATCCCACAAGCCTTCCGGCTTATGCTGTAAAGTATAACAATACCATGTTTGGCGAAAATGTTTTCATTTTCGACCCAATCATGGATATGAAAGAGATTCAGACTTTAATTGACACGCTATATAACCAGCAGCATCCAAGGATTAGTGAATTCGGTTTAAAACGATATGCCCTGCTATTTAAACCCGGAACATATCAATTAGATCTGAAAATTGGTTATTACATGCATATTCTTGGTTTAGGTGAATCGCCCGACGATGTGGTTATTAACGGAGTATTAGTTTCAAAAGGGGAGAGAAACGGAAATGTAACCTGTAATTTCTGGCGATCGGTCGAGAATCTTACCATTGTACCCCCTAAAGGCGCTGCAAATATTTGGGGAGTTTCACAAGCAGCACCTATGCGCAGGGTTCATATCAAAGGTGATATCCTATTACACGACAATGGCTGGGCAAGCGGCGGTTTCCTTGCCGATTCAAAGATCGACGGAACAGTATTTGCGGGTGGCCAGCAACAATGGTTTTCGCGAAATGTAGATTTGGGAAAATGGGAAGGAGGTCAATGGAATATGATGTTTGTCGGAGTTCCAAATGCACCTGCTGAAAACTGGCCTGGTCCTTATACCGTAATTAAGGAAATGCCGATAATTCGCGAAAAACCTTATTTGATTCTGAATGAATCGGGTTATATGATTAAAATCCCAAAACTAAAGAAAAACAGCGCGGGTGTAAGCTGGATTAACAGGGATAAAAATGAGGCTGTTTTATCTCTTCGTGATTTTTACATGGTTCGGCCAAACACCGATAATTCTGAATCAATAAATGCAGCTCTAAGCAAAGGCAAAAACTTATTTTTTGAACCTGGAGTCTACCGGCTTGATAAAAGCCTGAAAGTTACGCGCCCGGGAACGCTGATGATAGGAGTCGGAATGCCGACACTCATATCGGATAATGGAAATCCGGTTATTGAAGTTTCGGATATTGACGGAGTTACAATTTGTGGATTAACCATCGATGCCGGGAAAATTCCATCCGAAACACTTTTCATGGTAGGAGAACCCAATTCGACGAAAAGCCACGCAAAGAATCCGACCTTTTTATTCGATATTTTTTTCAGGGTTGGAGGTTCCGGTGAAGGTAAGACTTCAAGTTGCATGATTATCAATAGTAAAAATGTAATTGTCGATCACACCTGGCTGTGGCGTGCCGATCATGGGAAAAATGTAGGATGGGATAAAAACACGAGTAAAAACGGCTTGATTGTTAATGGTGACAAGGTTACTGTTTACGGTTTGTTTTGCGAACATTTCCAGGAATATCAAACCCTTTGGAATGGCAATGATGGAAAAGTTTATTTTTATCAAAGTGAGATGCCTTATGACCCACCAACTGTAGATGCCTGGAAGCATGACTCAGTAGGTGGCTATGCTTCCTATAAAGTATCAGATGGAGTAACGAAGCACGAGGCATGGGGATTAGGAATATATTGCGTGTTTTATAAAGCTCCTGTTATTGTTGACAACACCATTGAAACACCTGTCACCTTGGGAAAAGACATTCACCATAAAATCATTTTCTGGTTAAATGGAAATAAGGAAAGCGTAATGAAAAGCATAATTAATGGTAAAGGCGGACAGGTTGATTTTTCGAAAAGAAAAGCGACTATGGATTAATTGTTTGGACAAAATACAATTTAACGAGGGGGATACAAATGCTTAACTTCAATAATTGTGCAGAACTTTGGCCGCCAATTTAAATGACAACCGCCATGAATAAACTTATAGTGCTTTTAATGATTTTTAATTCTTATTTTGTTTTCGGGCAAAATGTGTTGGAAACCAAAAAGATAGAATTATCGAATGAATTTAATGAGACTGTTAAGAAAGCAATCCAATATAAGGATTCAAGTATTTACCAAAAAATAGAAATTTTGGAAAACGGTTTGATTAATGTAAAATCCAGGTATGAAAAATACCGTATAATTTTTAATTCTTTGGGCCCGGTTTATACTTCGGCAAGACAATATGATAAAGCAATTGATTTATGGATTGCGGCTAATAAAGAAGGTATTTTCTTCCCGTTTGACCCTAAAAACAAAGAGTATCTTTCTTATTTGCAGGAATACACTAATAATAAAAGGTTTTTAGATTTCATTTCGTATAACAATGAGCTAAAAAATAAGGCATCAGACAGCGCAAGTGCAGAATACTATGTGTGTTTGCCCTCCGATTTTCATCCTGACAGAAAATATCCATTAATTATAATTCTGCATGGTGGGATTGGTGATAATAATGCCACTTACATAAATTGGGACTCTGAATTAATAAGGCGCGGTTTTATTTCAGTTTATCCCCGTGGAAGAGTGGTTGTGGGTTCTTTTGCACGTAGATATGGATCATCAGGCGTAGCCGATATAAAAGAGGTCTACGATCAGGTTGTATTGAAATATCCTGTTGATACCTCGAAAGTAATACTTGCCGGACAATCGGCTGGCGGAGAATTATCCATAAGGTTAGCTTACACTGACATTCGTGCATGTGGTTTATTACTGGCATTTCCGGTAAAACCCGGGGATTTTGATGATAAAAAGGCCATTGAATTTAAAAACAGAAGTGTCAGGATCGTAATGATTTGTGGCGAAAAAGATGAAAGTTTCTTTCCCGGACAGCAAGAAATGTCAGTTATTTTAAATGACTCTAAAGTTGAAAACAGATTTATAAAATATTCGAAGTTGGGGCATGGCTTTCCTGATGATTTTTCAGATCAAATTGATAAAGGATTACTATATTTAACGAAAAAGGAATGATAAACTGGCTACAACATCGCGTTGAAAATTTAATTGGGGCGTAAGTGTCAATTTTAAAGGGTTTTACTACTCAATAATTAAAAATAAGAAAACTCCATTCAGCCATTAAAAAACAAATTATTATCAAATGAATACAAACAAAAAGATCACTGGATCGGTTCAGCAGAAGCCGCTTCGTTTATGGCCAGGTGTGGTCATCGTAATAATACAGTGGCTGTTAAGATTTGTTATCCCTGTTTTTGCACCCGATGCTCTTGCTATCGGGATTTTTGGCGGACTCCTTTGCGGGATAGCTATCGTCGTCTGGTGGGCCTTCTTTAGCAGGGCGCCATACTTCGAACGCTGGTCCGTTATTGCGCTGATGATTTTAGGTCTGGCCGTGACATCGCAAATCATCCACAAATCAATTGGAACAGCGATGATGGGTACGATGTTCGCAATATATTCTATCCCGGTACTAAGCCTTGCTTTTGTTGTATGGGCAGTTGCCAGCCGTCACCTGTCCGAAGGTCCCCGGCGTGCAACGATGGTCGCTACCATCATACTCGCATCCGGATTCTGGGTGTTCCTTCGCACAGATGGAATGGATGGCGAAGCCCGTCAGGATTTTGCATGGCGGTGGGCAAAGACAGCTGAGGAACGCTTACTGGCAAAAGCTAACGATGCTCAAAAAACAGTGCCATTGGATTCACCGGCAATGAAAACAGAAGCCGAATGGCCCGGCTTTCGGGGACGTAATCGGGATGGCGTCATCCACGGTGTGCAGATCAAAACCGATTGGTCTAAATCACCACCCGTTGAGATGTGGCGGCGATCTGTTGGACCGGGTTGCTCCTCCTTTGCAATCCATGGAGCTTTACTTTATACCCAGGAACAGCGCGGTGAAGATGAAATGGTTACCTGCTATAACCTGAATACTGGTGAACCTGTGTGGAGTCATCGCGATAAGACCCGTTTCTGGGACGCACATGCAGGCGCTGGTCCCCGTTCGACACCAACCCTCAGCAATGGTCGTGTATATACATTAGGTGCGACAGGAATCCTGGACGTGCTTGATGAACGTGATGGTACTGTTGTATGGTCGCGCAATGCGGCGCAAGACACTGATGTAAAGATACCAGGATGGGGATACACGAGTTCGCCTTTGGTGATTGACAGCACCATAATAGTTGCTATAGCAGGCAAACTTGTTGCTTATGACCTTGTTACTGGCAATCAGCGCTGGTCCGGCCCTGATGGTGGAGAAAGCTATAGCTCTCCTCATTTATTGGTATCCAATGGTATCAGCCAGATCTTATTTATGAGTAAGACAGGAACAACCAGCTTCGCCCCTTCCGATGGTAAGGTGCTATGGAATCTCCCGTGGATGGGCGGACCCATTGTTCAACCAGCCCTGATTACGGGGAGCGATATTTTAATTAGCGAAGGTAATATGAAAGGATTGCGACGTATCTCGATCAAAAATGGAGCAGGTAAGTGGACTATCGAAGAACACTGGACATCCAACATGTTAAAACCCTACTTTAACGACATTGTCGTTCACAAAGGTCATGTTTACGGCTTTGATGGTCCCGGTCTCACGTGCATTGATACTGAGAAAGGTGATCGTAAGTGGAAAGGGGGACACTATGCCGGTGAACTACTATTGTTAGCCGATCAGGATTTGTTGCTGGTTCTGTCGGAAAAAGGAGAACTGGCGTTGGTTAAGGCGACCCCTGAACAATTCAAAGAACTTGCCCGGTTTCCCGCAATTAAGGGCAAAACCTGGAATCACCCGGTGTTGGTTGGCGACGTCCTCGTAGTTCGCAACAGTCAGGAAATGGCCGCATTCCGGTTGTCTCTGGCGGGCGGCTGAAGCGAATGGCGTTTGCAGCATTAAACCAGGTGATATATTTTGTAGCTTTGGCAACAATAACTTTGAGGCAGATCATCAAGGAAGATAAATTGCAAACCAATCATTATACGAATTTTGGAAATGAAAACTAAACTTGTCGGATTTATCATGGTTCTCCTCTTGAGTTCCACAATAGTTAACGCTCAGAAAAGCAAAAGCTTTGAGATTAAGTCACCAGACAACAAAATCGCTTTAAAGCTTGAAGCAGGGACAAAAATGCTCTGGTCTGTTCAGCACGATGGGCAACAGATTATTGTTCCTTCAGCAATTTCATTGCAATTGGAAGGTGGCGAAGTCCTTGGCGAAAATGTAAAAATCAGTTCCTCGAAAACGGAGAAAATTGATCAGGTGATTGCTGCAATTAATTATAAGAAAGCGAGCATTCCCAATCAGTATAATCAGCTTACACTTAATTGTAAAGGTGATTATGGTGTGATTTTCAGGGTGTTTAATGACGGTGTTGCGTATCGGTTTGTCACGAGGAGGAAAGGGGAGATAATGGTGAAAAATGAAGAAGCTAACTTCAATTTTACCGCTGACCACAAGGCGTTTATCCCCTATATGTGGGATTACAGGGATGGTAAAATATTCAACACGTCATTTGAAGCCCTGTACAAAGAGATCAATATTTCGAAATTTGCCCCTGATTCTCTGGCGTTTCTTCCATTGTTGGTTGATGTTGGTAATAACAAGAAAGTAGTAATCCTCGAAGCCGATCTGGAAGATTATCCGGGTATGTTCCTGAATATTAATCAAACCCGCAAAGGTTTTATGGGAGTATATGCGCCATATCCTTTGGAAGCTGCACAGGTGCAACGAAATCTTATCCCAACAAAAAGAGCCGGATACATCGCCAGGACCATTGGTACACGTAATTTTCCATGGCGTGCTATTGTAATTAGTCAGCATGACAAAGAGTTACTGAACAATGACATGGTTCAAAAGTTAGCTTCTCCTTCAAGATTGGCTGATGTTTCATGGATTCAGCCTGGAGCAGTTTCCTGGGATTGGTGGAACAACTGGAATATTAGCCATGTGGACTTTAAAGCAGGTATCAACACCCAGACTTATAAATATTACATTGATTTTGCTGCAGCCAATAAAATCAAATATATCGTTATGGACGAAGGATGGTCGGGCAAAAATGACCTGATGACAATTGTCCCCAACATCAATCTTCAGGAAATTGTCGGTTATGGCAGGCAGAAAGGGGTTGATGTAATTCTTTGGGCAACATGGTATAACATTACGCGGCAGATGGATCAGGTTTTTCAGCTCTATTCAAAAATGGGTATAAAAGGCTTTAAGATTGATTTCATCGATCGCGATGATCAGCTGGCAATTGCCTCAACTTACGAAATAGCAAAAAAGGCCGCAGAATATCATCTGCTTATTGATTATCACGGGATTTCGAAACCCACGGGTTTACAAAGGACCTATCCTAATGTTCTCGGATATGAAGGCGTTAAAGGATTAGAGAACTATAAATGGGCAATCGAAGACCAACCCCGTTATGCTGTTAGTATTCCTTTTATACGGATGATGGCAGGACCGATGGATTATACGCCAGGTGCCATGCGAAATGCCACCAGGGAAAACTACCGGCCTTTAAATGCGGCACCTATGAGTCAGGGTACGCGTTGCCACCAATTGGCCATGTATGTTGTGTATGAAGCTCCTCTTCAAATTCTGGCGGATAATCCTACAATTTATATGAAAGAACAGGAATGTACCGATTTTATTACCAAAGTACCGGCTACGTTTGACGAAACCGTGGCGCTTGATGGGAAAGTAGGAGAGTACGCTGCGATTGCCCGAATGAAAGGCGAAACCTGGTTTGTAGGAGCGATGAGTAACTGGACTCCACGCGAATTAACGCTCGACTTTTCATTTCTGGGTGCTGGTAATTACCAGGCAGTTGTTTTCAAAGATGGAATGAATGCCGACCGCGAAGCAACGGATTACAAACGGGAAGTAATAAAAATATCCACAGCAGATAAACTGAATATCCAGATTGCACCCGGTGGCGGATGGGTTGCCCGGATAGAAAAACTGAAATAATCAACGAATTTTTCTGTATCATTACAAATAAAATATTCAACACGTTATGAAGAATATACTCTTAATTTTTGTCTGTTTCCTGTTACTTTTCACGCAGGTATTTGCGCAAAAGCCGGCAGATATAAATGCCACGAAAGCTACTGTTGATCTTTCCAAAAAGTTAGTATCAACCACTGAAAAGGGTATTATGATTGGTCATCAGGACGATCTGGTTTACGGACATTCGTGGAATGTCGACGGTGTTTCGGATGTAAAACAAACTGCCGGTGATTTTCCTGCTGTATATGGTTGGGAACTTGGCGATCTGGAACTCGGACGTCCGGCAAGCCTTGATGGTGTTGATTTTGCCAACATCAAAAATAAAATTAAGTGGGTAAATGCCCAGGGTGGAATAAATGTCATCAGCTGGCATTGTAACAACCCTCTGACCGGCAAGAATGCCTGGGATGTTTCGTCAAAACTGGTGGTGAAAAGTGTGCTTCCCGGTGGAGAAAAAAATGAGCTATTTGTAAAAATGCTCGATCGCCTTGCCGACTTTTTTCTTTCGCTCAAGGATGAAAAGGGAGAACTAATCCCGGTTGTTTTCAGACCATGGCATGAACATACAGGCAGTTGGTTCTGGTGGGGAAAGAATCTTTGCTCAAAAGATGAGTATGTTGCTTTGTGGAAATATACAGTGACGCAGTTGCAGGCAAAGGGTGTTCACAATATTCTGTATGCCTATTCAGCTGCAGGCGGATTTAATAATTCCTCAGAGTACATGGACCGTTTTCCCGGAGTCGGTATTGTTGATCTGTTGGGCTTCGATGAATATCAGGGCGGAATTAGCGGAAAGGATAACTATATGAAATCGATTGCCAAAGGCATGAGCATTTTGCTTCCGATCGCGAAAGTAAACAATAAGATTGCGATTCTGTCAGAGACCGGATGTGAGTCTCTTCCCGATCCAAAGTGGTGGACAGAAACGCTTTGGCCTGCTATAAAGGACTATCCTATCGCGTATGTTTTGTTCTGGCGAAATGCTCACGATAAACCGACCCATTACTATATGCCGTTTCCCGGTGAAGCCAGTGCTGCGAATTTTAGAGATTTTGAAAAAATAGACAGAACGCTGTTTCTTAGAGATGTACGGTAAATTGCAAAATATTGAACATGCTACATGAATAAAAGTTATAATTTATAGAAAGATGATTAGAAAAACGGTTTCAGTCTTAATCCTGATTTTTTGCGTAAGCAGTCTATTGATCGCAAAAGACAAATCAAAAACAATTTCTGCCGGAAAGTTTAAACAAACCGATATTGGGAATCCGGCCATTGCGGGCAAGGTCAACTTAACGGATAGTGGATTTGACATTACTGCCGGTGGTTCCGACATTTGGGGAAAACGTGATGAGTTCCATTTCAGCTATACAACATTAAAGGGTGATTTCGATGTTAGTGTTCAGGTTGTAAGCTTAAGTAAAGCAAATCAATACACTAAAGCGGGAATTATGGCCCGAACCGATCTGAGCGACAATAGCCGGCACATTTATTTTCAGATTTTTCCTGACAATAGTCCGCGAAATAAAAACAATGGCGGATGTGAGTTTCAATACCGACCGGAAAAGGCAGGTGAAATGAAGGCCATCTATCCTGACCCTAAAACGGCAGGCAATCAGTTCGATGTGGCTTTTCCAAATACATGGATTCGTTTGAAACGTAGTGGCGATGTTTTTGAATCATTTATCAGTAATGATAACAAAACCTGGAGGTAATATTCTACATTTTCGCTGAAGATGCCGGGCGAATTGTTTGTTGGTTTGGCAGTAACCTCACATAATACAACTGGTTCTGCAACTGCCAGATTTGGATTGGTTCAATTAAATAAGTAGAAATAATCATTGTCTTTTTGCTGGCAAATATCTTCATGAATCTTAGTGACTTAGAGTCTTAGTGGCAAGAAAAACGCCACTAAGGTACAAAAACACAAAGTCTCACAAAGTATTCAATTAAAAATGTCAGCTAAATGGAGTGGATATACAAAATATAAGTATATGGTTTTAAAAGGATTGAAAATTTCGTTATTAATTGGTTTATTGGTAGTTGGTTTTAATTCTGAAGCCCAAACAAAAAGCAATTATTCCGAAAAGGTTGCAAAAGATTTTATCCGCAGGTATCCTAATCCCGATACGATTCATTGGGTTGGACAATCCAACCATTTCAGCTGGCAGGCAGGATACATCATGTTCGCGATGGAAAAAATGTGGCGTGCTACGGGCGATTCTGTTTATTTCAAATACGTTAAACGATATGTCGATCAGCAGGTTGATGAATCAGGAAATGTTCCCGATTTTAAAAATAATGCGCTCGATAATTTTCTTCCGGGTTACGCCATTTTGTTTATGTACGAACAAACCAGGCTCGGAAAGTATAAGATAGCTGCAACCCAAATTCGCAATGGCTTCAATGGTTATCCGCGAGCAACCAACGGCCTTTTTTGGCATGCTTCGAGTGAATGGGCGCGAAATCAGGTTTGGGTCGATGGCGTTTTTATGGGACAAATTTTTCTGGCCCGTTACGGCAAAGCAATTGGCGACAACGAATATGCTTTTGGCGAAGTGGTTAAACAGATGACGCAAATCATCAATAAATGTCAGAAACAGAACGGATTATTGCTTCATGGATGGAATGAAAGTAAAACTGCAAAATGGGCAGATAAAACTACAGGACTTGCTCCTGAAGTCTGGAGCGAAGGGCTTGGCTGGTTTGCGGTTCTTATTGCCGATGTTTTTGATTACCTTCCTGAAAATCAATCAGGCCGGAAGGAACTTATGGTGGCATTGCAAAAGTTGTGTGACGGACTGAAAAATGTTCAGGATCCAAAAACCGGAATGTGGTGCCAGGTAGTCGATAAGTGCAACAAACCTGGAAACTGGAACGAAACTTCGGGTACAGGCATGTTTATTTACCTGCTGCAAAAGTCAATGGATAAAGACTACATTTCGAAAGCTGAATTCAAACCGGTGGTTGAAAAAGCATATAATGGAATTTTAAAAAAGGCGGTAGTAAATAAACAAGGTTATATCGATTTGATCGAATGCAGCAGTATTGGGATTCAAAACAGTTATGCCGATTATATTGCAAAACCCAAAGAGGTGAGTCCATTTGCTGCTTTTGGTTCATTTATTATAGGAACTGGCATTGTCGAAAAAAGATAAAGCATTAGAAATGTTCAATTTACAGCAAATAATTAAGAGCCACAAAAATCAATTATTGCAATTCCTGTTTTATAGATTCTGGCTTCTTCCAACGTTTTTCCTGGCATTTTCCGGTTTTTCCCAAACCAATAAAACGAAGGGACATCCGTTTGTTTGTACCGACTATACCCAGGGAAAAGCCTTTATTGTTTCAGCCGAAGGCAAAGCCGAATGGGAATATCCGGCTGAAAATTGCAACGATATTTGGGTGCTGCCCAATGGCAACTTGCTATTCAATACGGGCCACGGCGTTAAGGAGGTTACCCGCAAAAAGGAAGTTGTTTTTTCATACGAATCGAAAAGCGAAATCTATGCCTGTCAGCGGCTTTCGAACGGAAATACTTTTATCGGCGAATGCAATTCGGGCCGTTTGCTCGAAGTAAATCCTGAAGGGAAAATAGTGAAAACCATTAAGTTGCTCCCCGATGGTGTTGACGGTGGACACGCTTTTATGCGCAATGCCCGTAAGCTCAAAAATGGCAATTTCCTTGTAGCACATTATGGTCTCGATAAAGTTTGCGAATACGATTCAGCTGGCAACCTGGTGCTTGAAATTCCTGTTAAAGGTGGGCCGCATTCAGTAATTCGTCTGCCCCGGGGAAATACATTAATTGCTTGTTCCGACCATAACGGTGATCCGCAAGTTATTGAAGTGGATAAAAACCGGAATATCGTATGGCAATTAACAAAAAATGAACTACCCGGTATTGAACTCAAATTTATGACCGGTATGCAATGTTTACCCAATGGAAATCTGCTTTTAACCAATTGGCTGGGGCATAATCAATTTGGGAAAGCTCCTCATGCATTCGAAATTACGCGTGATAAAAAAGTCGTTTGGGTATTTAGTGATAGTTCATTCCTGAAAACCATGTCGAGTATTCAGCTTTTGGATATTCCTGGCGACGCTATAAAAGGTGAGATATTGCACTAAAAATACGACAAGTAAACAACATAGAATATTTGGACTGGCAATTAAATTTATTGATTATCTGATAATTCCTTTTTATATTTTTAGGGCTAATTGCAAAATTAGCATCGTACCAACCATAACAATTAACTGCCATGAGAGAAAAAAGAAACACCTGGTTTCGCCTGTTATTTATAATAGGTTGCTTTATTGTCCTTGTGGGTAGCTGCAATAAGGATCAAGACGATCCGAACATCGTAAAAGACATTGATGGCAATATTTACCATACTGTAACCATTGGTAATCAGGTATGGATGGTCGAAAACCTTAAAACTACAAAATACAGAAATGGTGATTTAATACCCAATGTGATGGATAGTGTTCAATGGCGCAGCTTAACTACCGGTGCTTATTGCAATTATAAAAACAATGTTAGCTATGTAACTACTTATGGGCACTTATACAATTGGTATGCTGTAAGCGACCCCCGAAACCTTGCCCCCAAAGGATGGCATGTTGCTTCAGTTGCCGAATGGGATGTATTATATAGCTTTGTTAACGGTGAATGTGGAAAATTAAAAGAAGCAGGCACAACACATTGGTACAGTCCCAACAAGTATGCGACCAACGAAACCGGGTTTACTGCCCTTCCTGGTGGCGCGCGTTCCTATGATGGCTCATTCTCAGGCATCAGTTACTTAGGGACATGGTGGACCTCTACTCAGTATCCCAGCGGTGGGTCTGGGGTTTACGGCTATTACGACGGCTTAGGTTATTCCAACGGCGGGATGCAGGAAGGTGGTACAGATTGTCTCATTGGGTATTCTGTGCGTTGCTTGCGGGATAATTGATTATTTTAGGCTTTATCTATTAAAATTAATAAGCAATTTATATATTCAAAATATTTAAATTTCGGAAAATTTAAAAACAAATTATAAACAGATGAAGAAATTATTAATCGTTATGGGCATAATACTACTGGCATTAGCCTCGTTCAAATCAAGCGGCTCCTTGAATAACAAATTTATCAAAGTTGAAAACGGGCATTTTATCCGCGACGGAAAGCCTTATTACTACATAGGTACCAATTATTGGTATGGTGCCATTCTGGGTTCAAAAGGGAAAGTCGGCAATCGCCAGCGCCTGATCGAAGAATTAGATCTGATGAAAGCCAATGGCATTGACAACCTGCGCGTATTGGCCGGAGCAGAGGGTCCCGATGGCGAACCACGAAGGGTAAGTCCTGCATTGCAGCTTTCGCCAGGTGTTTACAACAAAGAATTGCTCGATGGTTTGGATTTTCTGCTCGCCGAAATGGCCAAAAGAAAAATGGTTGCCATCCTCTTTTTGAACAACGCCTGGGAATGGTCGGGTGGTTTTTCGCAATACCTGGCCTGGAACGGTAAAGGGCCAATTCCGTATCCCGAAACTGCAGGCCACACGTGGAGTGAATTTATGACCTTTTCGGGAACTTTTCACAATTGTTCCGAATGTAAAGAGCAGTTCAAAAAACACATCAAATATATGCTGGGACGCACGAACCAGATTACCGGTATTCCTTATTCCGAAGACCCGACCATTATGACCTGGGAACTCGCGAACGAACCCCGCGCCTTTTCGAATGCGAACAAAGTGCCTTTTCTGAATTGGGTAAACGAAACATCAGCCTATATTAAATCGCTCGATGCAAATCACCTTGTTACCACGGGAACTGAAGGGAGCTGGGGCTGCGAAAATGACATCGATCTGTTTGAGAAAATCCATAGTTCCAAAAATGTCGACTACCTGACGATGCATATCTGGCCTTTAAACTGGAGCTGGCTAAAACCTCAGGACATGGCTGGCACAATGGACAAGGCAATTGCCAATGCCGGAAAATACATGGACGAGCACCTTCAAGTTGCACGCAAACTGAATAAACCGCTTGTATTTGAGGAATTTGGATTGCCCCGGGATGGTTTTGTATTTGCACCAGGTTCGCCCGTAACTAGCCGCGACCGGTATTTCGATTTTTCTTTTAAACGCGTACTCGAAAGCGCAAACAAAATGGATATGCTGGCCGGAGCCAATTTCTGGTCATTCAGTGGAACAGGAAAACCTAACCCGGAAAGAGTGAATCATATGTGGCAAGCCGGAGATGACTATCTGGGTGATCCGCCACAGGAAGCACAGGGGCTTAACTCTGTTTTCATAGATGACCCGACAATGGTAATCGTAAAAAAGTATAACGAACAGATTATTAAGGTTGAGCAAAAGTAAGCACGATTTAAGATTCCAATATTGTTCAGAGCTAATAATCGCTATATCAATGAAAACAAGACTTTAAAACAAAACCATGAAGAAATTATTTCTTTTTTTCGCTTTAGCAATACTTTGTTTGCCTGGTTTTAGCAAAAAGCTGCCTGTTCCGGCAGATAAAAAAGCAACCAGTGAAACTGTTGCACTTTTTCAGTCGATGTTGAAGCTTCAGCAAAAAGGAATTATGTACGGGCACCAGGATGATTTGATGTATGGCCGTACATGGTGGTACGAAAAAGATCGTTCGGACACAAAAGATTTCACGGGCGATTATCCTGCCATTGCCGGTTTTGAACTGGGAGGTATTGAATTAGGCAATGAGCGCAGCCTCGATTCAGTTAGTTTTGCTCAAATTGCAGAACAAGTAAAAGCACATTATAAAAGAGGTGGCGTTATAACAATCAGCTGGCATGCCAACAATCCGTTAACCATGCAGATCCCGGATATAAAATCACGCCGTCAGGGTGGAACAGCCTGGGATGTGAGTTCAAAAGAAGTTGTAGCGTCAATCCTTCCCAGTGGAGCTAATAATGTCTTGTTTAATACGTGGCTGGAACACCTTTCTGCCTTCTTCATTGGCTTGAAAGATGAAAAAGGAACACCTATTCCTTTTATTTTCAGACCATTTCACGAACATTCCGGCAGTTTTTTTTGGTGGGGTAACAAAATTTGTACCGATGAGCAATATGCATCACTGTGGCAATATACCGTTAAATTTCTTCGCAACAAGGGGATACACAACATTCTGTATGCATATAATACTGACAGAGTTACAAGCCTTGAGCAATATCTGAAGGGCTATCCGGGAGATGACATCATTGATATGTTGTCGATCGATATGTATGACCGTGGCGAGCAATTTAACGCTGAACTAGATAATGCTCTTAAATTTGTTACTGAGACTGCTCTTGCAAAAAAGAAACTAAACGCACTCAGTGAAACAGGAGAAAGGCGTGGTATGGCGGATTGGTGGTCGAAAGTACTTCTGCCAATTGTGAGTAAATACCCGGTGGGCTATGTGTTAACGTGGCGTAATACTTACAATATGAAATTTCCAGGTATGTCAAACGATCGCAAACCATTTCCCGACGATTTTAAAAACTTTTATGATAGTCCCAGATCCTTGTTTTTAAAAGAGATTCAAAACGAAAATATTTACAAGCATTAACAAATCCGGATTTTTGCATCGTAATTCGTAATTGATCATTCGTAATTGATTCTTTTGAACTACTTTTGAGAAATAATCCCGATTAATACGTCTAAAAAACTACGACAGTGAGCCGATTAATTTCACCTTCAATTTTATCTGCCGATTTCAATAATCTTGGTAAGGACATCCTTATGCTCAATCAGAGTGAAGCCGACTGGATTCATTTTGATGTGATGGATGGTGTATTTGTTCCGAATATCTCATTTGGATTGCCTGTAATTCAGCATGTTAAAAAAATTGCGACTAAACCCCTCGATGTCCATTTAATGATTATAAATCCCGATCCTTTTATTAAGCCTTTTAAGGATTCGGGAGCTGATATCCTGACTGTTCATTTCGAGGTTTGCAACCACCTTCACCGAACTGTAGACGCAATTCGTCAGGAGGGGATGAAGGCTGGTGTCTGCCTTAATCCGGCTACGCCTGTGCATTTTTTGGAAGATATTATTAATGAGGTAGATATGATATTGCTGATGTCGGTAAATCCCGGATTTGGCGGACAGAAGTTTATTCAAAATACGATTCAAAAAGTAATCAGACTTCGTCGGTTAATTGAAGAAAAACAGGCCAATGTGCTGATTGAGATTGATGGTGGTGTTAATTTCGAAACCGGGAAGCGACTCTTTGATGCGGGAGCTGATGTGTTAGTTGCCGGAAGTTTTGTGTTCGGTGCCGAAGACCCTAAACTGACAATTCATCAATTAAAGAACGTTTGAAATAAGCTACGGGCT
>JAPLDR010000094.1 GCA_026391655.1 Bacteroidia bacterium
CTTACAGGTTGCTCCCCAGCAGAGCCTGTGTCCCCTTCCTCTTTACAAAACAAAGATAATACGCATTGAATGAAGTTCTTTTAAAAAATATTAAAAAAATAATACTCCGAAAATTTGGATTACAACATAGAAGGGGGATCGTATTATTTTTGTTTTGCTATTTCAATTGCTTTATCCAGAAATTCATCACGGCCATCTTTAATACCCTGAATGGTTTTCGTTACGTAAACATTCGGCAAAATGCCGATACCATGATGTTGGTTACCATTATGTTTTAAAACCTTCATACCTGTCCAGCGAATAGTGTAACCACCGGGCAACTCAAACGGATTAACATTCCCGTTTGTACCTGCTGTCGGCTGACCGACAATCGTCGCTAACTTATAACCTTCAATGTATCCCAAACAGCTTTCAGCGTAGCTGATAGCACCGCCATCAATGATGTATATGATCTTCTTATTTCCGAGGTATGGATTCGTGGCTTTCATCATCGATATCCAGTTGGCTTTAAAATACCCAATGATCTTCTCACGGTCGGGATATACGATCCTGGGGATTTGCATCCACGCAGCGGTTGTGTCATCTGTTCTCATCAGATGGTTTATAAAGAAATGATTACCTTTCGGGTACCCTCTTGCATCACAGATGATTGCTTTGCACTTCTCAAGGGCAGGCATCAGCTTATTGATGGTATCCATCTCAATCATATCCATGTTTAAATACCAGATATTAGCATCGATCTGCCTGTAACGTTTTTCATCTTTCTTTAATGCCAGCCACGAATCATAAGGGTTATTCTCGCGTGGAATATCAATCGATTTACCATTTATGGTGACTTTCAGCACAGATCCCCTTGCACCAAGCAAACTCATTCTTTCAGCCTGTTTGTTTAACCATCCTTTTGTTCCCGCTGAGATTCGTGAATTAATCTCCTCAAAATACTTCGCCGAACTGATTCCGTCTATTTGTGTGACGATATCGCCAATATGTATATCGGGATTATTTTTAAAATTGCGGGTAATCACCAATTTGTTTTCAATCCATTCCCACCAAATCGGAGGGGCTGCATATGCTAATGAATTGCACGTAACAAAGATATGCCCGTCCTTTAAAGGAGCAGTAAATTTCTCAAGTGTGATTAAATGGTCTTCCGGTGTCTTATCGGTATAGCACCTTGAAAGCGCTTTTGTGAGTTCATTATCCCAGTTTACATCCACAACATCGAAGTAGGGATAGAAATGCTGAAATACATTCCAGACATTAATGATATTGCCCGTTCGAAGCGATAATTTTTCAGGATCAAAATCAAACCGGCTAAGATCTACCCTAAGTTTCCGTAGTGATGCACTGTCTGCTTTAGGATAAGTGCCTTTTTCATTGCGGTAAAGCACCAGGGGAACCTGGCAATAAATATCGTTGCCAATATTTTTGGTAATGATAGTTCCAAATTGAGGCTGATCATCAAATATCTTTTCCCCAACTGGTGTACCGCTGTTTACCCTGACACTTTTATATACTCCGCTCATTTTCATACCCGTACTAACCCCCTGATGTTGCCAGAAAGTAAGCTTACAGGCCGAACGATTATTGGGTGTGATGACCTTTAAATTGTAATCAGGTTTGCTTTTTGAGATTATGAACCTTACAGAAGGTGCAACCGGACTAAAAAGCCGGTTTAAAGTTTCAACAACCTGTTCCCGTGTACGGCAGTTTTCAATTTCTTTTGCTCCATATGATGCAAACTTTGACCAGTTTATCTCCTGGGCTTCATCACTGGGATGAAAATATTTCACATATCCATATGCTTTGGCAAAAACGCGAAGATTCTCTGTATTCCCGGGAATATTGATAAAACCGGCAAATAGAAATAGCGTAAATATAAGTCCAACAATAATTTGTTTGTTTTTCATTTCAATTTGTAATTTTTTTATGTATGTTTTTTTAAGACGAGATCGACTGGCAGAAACGGTTGAGGATATATGCAGTAAGGGATTGCGGAGCAGTTTCCTGTCCACCAGCACAAAAGTTTGAGCGGGGCAGAATGCTTAAATTACCACTGAAACCCTTATTACTGCTACATTTTATTAGTGCCATGCTAATTAGTCCAACCACCTTCATGATAGAGTTGCTGTATTTCAGTATCCGTTAAAACGCGGTTGTAAATGCGAATATCGTCCAATTTGCCATGAAAATATTCTATTAAAGCATCGCCTATAGCACCTATCCTGATTCCACAATTATAATTTATCGGTGATATCAAGCCATTTAAAGTTATATCTAAGATCCCATTTATATATAAATTATATGTATTACCACTTTTTTGAAAAACAATATGATACCATTGATTACCTTTGAAATTACTATACTTACTAATATTATTTGGGAATGTAAAAATATCCCAAGTACTCACACCTGGATGAGAGTTTACATAATAGGAAATTCTATTAGGTGAAGATGCGTCATTATGATTAAAGGTTAAACCAATACCAGTAGAAGGATTAGTATTAAAAATAGTTTGCCTATGCTGGCTAATATCTATACAATTAAACCACCCGGAAATTGTATATCCCTGCCAACCATTATTAAAAAAAGCTGTACTTATGTTAATATAATTGTCTTTGCCATTGAATAAGTATGCTTTTTCAATTTTGTCGAACCTATCCGTTGTCAATGTTGCTCCGTGTTGTATTCCATTATTTCCGTTTCCACTTTCATCATTTGCATTGCCATTGAAAGGATAATAAGCCACTATACCATTATTAATATTTGGGATGGTTGATCCACGCTTTCTTAGCCATAGTGTTAAATAACCATTGTCTACTTTAACGTTGTTTTCTACCACAAATTCTGCATTACTGGCATCAAATGTTGTATGATCATCAGCATGCCACTTTACTAAATTATCAAAGTTATCTTCCCAATCTGGAGTTGAGTTAAAACCTGTTGTTTCGTTCCATGAATATTGCTTTATCCAATCGTATTCAACTTTAGCGGGTAAATCATTTTCGTTTAATTTACCACTCCAATTATCATTAGATAATGGTGTCCAGATATTTAATACTATATGTTGAGCAGAAGTTAAATTATTCGTAATTTCTGGTTTTTCTACTCCGGTTTTTCTATAAACTTCTATGTTGTCAACAGACCAAGCTAAATATGTTTTAGTCCACTCAAAAGAGTAAATATGAAAATTGTCGTCAGTATTAAAATTCAAAGTAGAAAAATTTCTTAAATCAATGGTTTCCTTATTTTCACATGGAATCCACTCACCATAATGGAAATTGGTCTCAAGCTTTTTTTTATCATTGTTCCCATCAACAAATTCGATATCAATTTCTTCTTTTGTAGGAAGGTCAAAAGTAAAAAAACTTGATAATACACCACTTTTTCTCTCAGGTTTCATACGGACAACAAAACGACCGTATTTGAAGGTTGTAGCTGATGATACTTCACCTGCTAAATAAGGTTTTTCCGTGAGTGTAGGTTCTTTTTGACTGCAATCCATACTTAAGAAAACGACAATTCCCATTAATATTAAAAAACTTAGTAATGCATGAATGATTTTAAAGTTTTTCATTATATATCTCCTTATTGATTTATGGGACTGATTTTATTTTAGCAAAGTAGCCCAATCCCGTTGGTAACTTTGCAAGCGCTATATATCATCTTTAGCAATTTCACTTTTTCAGTATGGCACCTAACGTGAGTTTGTGCAAAAACTCTGTTTGAAAAGTTTATTTGTTAAAAGTAGCTCTTCTGATTTACATACAGCGCTATACACGGCCAATAATTTTGGGTATTGTTTTTCGGGATAAAATAGGTTTCCTGATAATAATTGCTCAAAAGGGCTTAAAAAGAATTGTTGAATGTGGTTTAAAATAGTTAAAAAGCACTTTTTTCAGTGCTTTGCACAGTTCTATAAACCCAATGATTGAGACACACCTTGTCAGGTTGTAACCAATAAATTCAAGTCCAACCTCGCCAAGTACTTTCTCTTTCCCTTTCATCAGTGTGAAGATAAACCCTCGTTGCCGTTTCAGTGTCCCGAAAGGATGTTCGGCCAGTTGTTGCCGTTGCCGGTAGTAGTTTGGATTGGCAATTACCCTACAGTTGTTCCGTTCCATACTGTCGGCAAACTCGCTCCGGTCTATGGTCCTCCCGTTTTGCTTCTGTTTTGTGCATTTGTCCCTGTTTGCACAAGTTTTGCAGGCAGGTGTTGTGTAACGCCGGAAACGATAGGGAGGGTTGTTCCCAGGGTTACTGTGGTTGTACCAAACGTTGTTGGTGGTAAGCGTTTCGCCTGCCGGGCAGGTATAGGTATCTTCTTCCCTGTTGTACACAAATGAAGTGACCGGGTAAAGCCCCGTGTCTTTTGTCGACGGAGCCTTGGGTGATACGTAGGTGGTGATGTTTTCCTTTTCGCATTCCATGAGTTCTTCCCCTGTATGGTAGCCCTTGTCGGCAAGTACATCCATCTTTTCAACCTTCAGGATTTCTTTTGTAGCGATGGCCATTGTCGAAAGCGCATGTGTATCGTTTACATCACCTGTTTCGTATTCAACCAACAGTTTATTCTTCGAGTCGATGGAGGCCTGCACATTATAACCCACATTGACACTGTTCCTCTGAAACACTACCGAGCGGGCATCGGGGTCGGTAAGCGAAACCTGTTCTTCGCCCGTGGCTTTCAGTTGTTGTTCAACTTCCAGATAACCCTCTTTCCTCTGCTTCTGAAGTTCTATTTTGTTTTGCAGTTCCTGCTGGTCTTCTTCACAGTCGCACTGGTCAAGTTGCGATTCATATTCGGATATTTTATTGTCGATGTATCCAAGGTGGCGGTCAATCTTGGCCTGATTCAGGTTGTTCTTAAGCGAATTTTGAGCCCTAATTTTAAACGAATCGATAGCGATGGTTTTTCCGTCGGCAAGTTCCAGGTCGCGGAGCAGTTTAACAAAACTGCGGAATACCTGGCGGAATGCTTTTGCGTGATCCTTTCTGAAGTCGGCAATGGTTTTTTATTGGGGGCTTTGGCACGAGGTAAGCCACATAGCTTCGAGGTTTAAACCGGCTTCGCGCTCCAGCTTGCGTGAAGTGCGGATCCCATAATGGTAACCATACAGGTAAAGCTTCATCAGCACCGAAGGATGAAACGAAGGACGGCCTTCATCTTTGCACTCAACATGGGCAAAGCCGAAGCTTTTGAGGTC
Source organism: Bacteroidia bacterium (assembly GCA_026391655.1). Classification (GTDB taxonomy): domain Bacteria; phylum Bacteroidota; class Bacteroidia; order Bacteroidales; family Prolixibacteraceae; genus JAAFHB01. The sequence goes on from JAPLDR010000094.1 coordinate 5,208, forward strand.
TATGGCATCAACAAATGCATCGATTACCCTCACAAAGGAGTCTTTTGATATAATCTCCTCCATACTGATCATAAATAGCTGATTTCTCTCTTCGCCGATTACGTGTGGCATGGTGTAACGATTTTGATAACACCTTAAAGATATAAAAACTAAGTTATTAACAAATAGGGGAGTTTTTGCACAGTCTGACGTTTACGGCTATGGCCAGAAAGGGATTGCCTAGCTGCGAACTTATCCACCGAGACAAACTTGCTTGCGAGCGTTGCCGCTGGCGTACCTTCTAAAACTGTAATTGGCTATGAGCCAGTGTTATTTGCTGTTTGATAATAGTTATATTTTCTATTCTTCTTATTTTTGGATACTATATCTAGTTTTTGAGATAATTCATTATAATAAGTAAAAAATAAATGACTTGAATGATCTTCAATTATTTTTTTATCAATAAAAGAATCTATTCCCAAATTTTTTGCTGATGCTCTGCATTCAATAAAATCGACACCAAGTTGTTTCGCAGCTAAATAATCAGAATTATTATCGCCAATCAACACTATTCTACTTAGCGGGATACCTGTTAAAGAAGAAATTTTTTGAAGTAGGAATGCTTTATGCTCAATATTTTGATGTTTGAGTAAAAGTATTGGATCAAACTTACCTAAAATTATCGAAAACATATTCCTAATATTTTCCTTATTTTCATACTCGCTTAAAAAGGTATTGATCATCCTTTCACCAGTGGATGAAACTATTGCCAAATTGAATTTCTTTGACAATACTGTTAATGTAGCAATTGCGCCATCAAAAAATTTCGCATCAAATATTAATTTTTCCCTTAAGTCATATCTTTTCTTATTTATTTCTATTAATTTACTTTCATCTAAATTGATAAATATTTCTTTAATAATGATGTCAGCATGCTGTTTAGAAATAAATATTTTCTTAAAATATTTTATTAATTCTTCTTCTGAATTAATAATTTTCCTAATTTCATCTGACAGATTATCTAATTCAATGTCACCAGTATATATCTGCTGTTTTAATACTTCAATCCATGCCTTAATTTGAATGTTAATTGAATCAACAAGTGTCGCATCAAAATCAAAAACTATCGTGTGGATTTCATCATTACCCCAAAAATAATTAAACCATGATTCGATAAAATTAATTGACTTGTCTTTATTTTTGCTTTTATGATAAATTCTATAACCAAAATCAAAAGCTTTTGATGTTCTATAATCTGACCAATAATAGGACGAGAAAAAACAAATTTTATCATTGTTTTTTAAAAGACATAATACACCTCGAATTGATGGTAAAGCTTCATAATATCTTATATCAATCTTAATATTTGAATACTTTCCGTTTTGCTTACAAGTAAAATCTTGTTTGAGTGATATTATTTTATTAATAGTATCTCTAATATAATCATTTCTGAAACTTCCTTCAATATATGGACTTCTTATTAAAATGAATATTTCTTTTGGAATATCTTTCCCTTCCCTTATAAGTCTTTCTAATTGGAAATGGAGATGAGTATATATTTCTTTTCCTGTATGGCCTATAACATACATCGTAGAAATTTCTGAAAAATCAAGAGAACTATAGAACTCCTTTTCAGATTGTTTCTTAATTTTCAATATATTTTTATTAATAAAATCTATTATTTTCGGCAATAAAATCAATAGTATCCCTATAATTAAAGCTAAAATAAAAATTACTATTCTATCTCTATCAAATGAGTATAGAGAAAAAATAATAGCTGAAGTCCCAGAAACAGCGCTAATAAATTGAACGATTTTAATATTCATATCTCAATTTTTTAGAATCAAAATAAATATCTCAACTCAAATATATTCTTTTTTTCAATAATTTACAAAAATATAATCAACATTCAATATTTGAACTGACGCTCTTCAGGACAAATGGCAACTAAGGTTTCGCAAATATTCGCAGGGCGGGATTTAACCGATAAACTTCCTACGAAGAGTTGCTTTAAAAGTTATTACTTTCCTGTCAACGAAGCACCAAAACCCGACTTGCCGGGTAGCTTGCTATTAGGCGACGCATTTTATACATCTATAAACTTTTCTTGATCTTCTTTCGAAAGACCATCATATTCTTCTTTATATATACAAACTAACTCATCTTCACCAATACCTCTAATATTAACTCTCTTTACAATGAAATCTGAGCAATAAGTTTCTTCCATTTGGCTGGGGTCAATTCCTCTCCTTGAAAAACAAAATGTTAAGGCATTAAGCTTTTGAAGTCTTGCAGACATATTGATACAAGGTCCAACAAAATCATTTCCATTTCCAACGCTGTATATCGCACCACGTGCAATCCCGCATCTTAGTTTTGTTGGTGGAGAAATGATTTTTTTTGAAATGTTAGGATAGAATTCTGCAGTATATTTTTTGCAAATTTCAAACAATGAAATAACTACATTTTGAATTTTAGTGTCATCCATGCCCTCTGTATTCCATAAAAACAAAATCCCATCACCTAAATATTTTGCCAAAAAGGGTAAGTCAGACCATGTCGTATAACCTTCAGGGTAAGTCTTTTCAATTAGTTCTTTTCTAATTTCTTCAAAAATCCAATTTAAGAAATCACTTAAATATTCTGGAACTGCGAGTTGAGGATCAATTTGTTTACAGAAGTTAGTAAAACCCTCTAGCTGTTTTGATTTAGTTTGAATTTTTCCAAGACCAAGTATATCTTGATTAAAACTATCATAAACATCTTTTTTGATGACGGAAATAGATTTATCACTGTCTTTTATAGTAACTAATCCACTCTTTTCAATTTTAAAAGTTGCCATTTCATTCAATTTATATGTTGCCTAATGTTCCGCAAATACACGCAGAGTAGGATTTAACCGATGAACTTCCTGTGAAGAACTGCTTTTCTAAATACTAATTTTCTGTCAACGAAGCACCGAAACCCGGCTTGCGGGTATCTTGCTGTTATAATCAGCCCCTTTTCGGCTTTCAATTCTGTTCCTCAGACATTTCTGTAATGTCTGACACCTCTAATGCTCCGAGCGAATCAATCATTGGAATAATAATTGGTGAAACTGCTTTGGTCATCTTTGCAATTTTGTCCAATACGTTTTCTTCCTCATTTTCTTCGTTTACTTTATTTTTTTGTTCTTGGTCGTTGTCATTTAATATCGCAATTCCAATTAACACAAGTCCAAATTTATACTTTGCTTGTATTGCTAGAATATCACTGCACTTTGCAGATTTTAGTTCCGAAAGCAAGTGAATATTGTCAAGGTTTACGAAAAAATCAAAACCATCCTCACCACTATCTTTAACGATAAGTGCTGAATGGTCGTTAAAACTTTGCTCTTCCCAAGTATGGCCTGATCGTCCATCTCTTGTAACTTCAATAATTTTTGGCAATGCATAGCCGTCAGGTTTCTTGGATTCATTTCCTTCTTTATCAGAGGATGGAGGTTTTCTTATTCCTCCTTTTCCTTCTCCTTTTTTCAATGGTTCAATAACTTTCACATAAAAGTCTTCTGCTAATGGAATAGTCCTGCTGACGTCTTTAACTTCGCTTCTGAATAATATGAGATCGTCAATTTTTGAATTTTCAATTCTCACATTTAATTGTGCATAGCCATTCCAAAGATTTACATCATCATATTCTGATTCTTTTCCATTAATATAAAGTTTGAACGTCCCGGGGTCTTTGCTACGATCGAAGTAATCATTGAACGCATCTGTTTTGAATTCAACTCTAAACTTGCTGTCTTGATGTGCCAGCTTTGGTTTATCGTGCGAATATTTTTTAGTTAATGTGAAATGAGTTGGAAATTCTTTACCTTTATACTCTTCATCACTTGCTGTTGGATTTACATTAAATGGATTTTGTAGTTTCAACCCTTGAACAAACAATCGTGAAAGTGTCGGAGATTTTTTAAGTATATTTTGCAACACCTCTACAAGTGGTTGCTGGTCATTTAATTTATTTTCAATCTCTTCTCTTCTACGCTTCTCTTTTAAAATTCTTAACCCTGGATGATTTTTTAAAACTTCTTCTAATTCATTTTCAATTTCATTTTTTAGTGGGCAAGTGCTTAAACGGTCTCTACTATTCATAAATAAATCCTCTCTCGACCTTCCATCTATTTCAGTGCAGTCAAGAATAATAAGTATTGATTCAGCCAAATAGCTTAACCCAACACCTTTGCGATTGAAAAATGCTTTGGTAAGATAACCATGTGTCTGACCATTAATTGTAAAAACTATTCCCTCGTCTTTGGTGAATTTTTCGTGCTTACCTTTTTTAAAAATATAAATTGAATATTTCATTTTCTGTCCACTGACTGTCATTGTTCCAGAGGTCGGAAAATTTTCTTCTATATTGTTTGAACGGTCTTCATCAACACGAACAGATAAACCTGATAAAACTGTTTCGTATGAATTTGCTGAATACCCCTTTCTGCGTTCATAAAGTTTTACTGGTAGGGCAATATGAGGCATTAAAATCGAAAGTTTATTATATAAGTCTAATAGAATATTTGTTCTTAATCCTGGTCCAATTTTATATTCAAAAAATTTAATATAAGTTCCCCATTGCAATGGCTTTCCAAAAGCATTTGGATATTCACTCGGAAGTATTAATAATTCTTCAGCTGGAAAGAATAGTATCTGTTTTGCTGGTGCGAGATATTTATAGTTTGAACTTCTTGCTCCGTGAATTGGATCTTCTCTACGAATTACTGTGAAACCCCAAAAGCCATTTGTAGGATCACCTTCGTATGTTGCAACTTCCGGATGTCTTTTCGAAATAACCAACTGAATATTTCTTTCTCCACAAAATCGAAAAACTCCAGTACCACCCATATTGAATTTCCCTTGAACAAATGGAATTTTTAGTTTATTTGATTTTCTTATTGAGAGAATCGTATCGTGAAGGCGAGCTGGTGATTGTCCCTCCCCTTTGTCAACTACAGCATAATTAGGATTTGTTTTTTGTCCTGTTGCTATAAAAAGAATATTTTCAGCAAGTCTGCTTCTTTCTTTTACAGGAAGATTTGTCAATTTACCATCGTCAATTTTGAAATACTTAATAAGTGCTGCTCGAATACTTTGAGGAGCTACTGAGCTTTCAGGATTAATATCTTGGCGCAAGCATTCGGCAAGAAGCATTGCATCAACGGAGTTAATGATTTTTTCAACGATTGCGGCTTCTGGTTTGCTTTGTTGATTTCCAATAATTGAAAAGTTTCCTTCGTCTGCACCGAAAAATTGCCAATTTTCTTCTTTGTCCCAATATTTTTCTCGTTTAAGAATATCTATTACTTCATCCTCGGATTCGCATTGAACCAAGTCTAAACAGAGGTCTTTAAGTTGCATCATTGGTTTTGTTTTTTTAATGTCGGCTTAGGGTTGCTTATAACTCCTTTCTTTCATGACTAAAAGTAATGTAACCTACAAAATTATTTCGACAATCCTTTTCTCTTGGTTATCATTGTTACATCAAAAATAATCATATTATTTAAAACAGATCATCAAAAGGACTTTTTATTTTCTGCAAACTTTTTGCGGATATGTGTTTAAATTTATGTTGTCTTTGTCCGGTTTATTGGTACAGGCAATGATTACTAAATATCGCGATTAATCCCACCAATTTTCACATCCCGAGGCATCAAAACAAGGTTTTTAAGAAAAATACATTTTTTCAAAAAATTTCTGACCTCCAACTTGCTTTTCCCTTTAGATTCCCGTAAATTTAAAGAAGTATGGTATTTTTAATATTAATCTAAAAAAAAGTATTATTATGAACATTAAAAATTTACTCAAGCAAGCCATCGTAGTACTTAATTTTCCTAAGGTTATTAGTAATTTTATAGTCTACGCTAAGTCTATTGGTATGGCAATGGACGGTAACTCACACTTCACAGCCCAGGCTGCGAAAGTAACGAAACTCAAAACTGACACTTCTGTACTTGATGCTGCTGAAACGGCTTTGCACACGAATCCACCTACCCAAACTGTGGAAGCCCGTAATGCGGCGCTTGAACTCGTGAAAGACGATTTACGTGCGCTCCGGAACGAGGTGCAGAATATTGCCGATGCCGACCCCGATAATGCCCTGGATATTATTGCGAGCGCAGCGATGTCGGTTAAAGACATTTCTGCTCACGGCAAACAAAAAAACACGGCAACCGATGGCGTTGATGAAGGTTCTGTAGTTTTAACGGGCGAAGGTGCAGGTGCCCACGAATGGCGCATTAGTACCGATGAAATAAACTGGACACTATTACCTGCCAGCCTGACCTCTAAAACGACAATAACCGATCTTATATCGGGCGGGATTTATTATTTCCAAAATCGGAGGATGCTCCGCAATGATGAAAAGAGCGAATGGAGTCAGAGTGTTAAATTCAGACTCAGGTAGCCTGTTTTAAATTTGTTGACGAATAACGGAGCATTCGTATTAACCGCACCATACCGGTTATACGGATGCTTCCTTTTTTGATGGAAACCTTATTTTCTTTCCGTAATCCCTGGTAGCGTTGAGGGTAGAATCATCAGTAACATTGGGTATAAGGTCAATAAGGTTTAGGGTGAGGGGTTTTTCATGGGCTACTAAGGTCAAAAAAATGGAAATAAGGTCCAATTTTAACAATGTCGGACGTAAATTTTAAAGTTTCTTTCGATTCTTTGAAAATGTCGAGTGTCTTTTTATAAGTTTCGTTCGATCCTTTAAAAATGTCGAGCGTCTTTTTATATGGTTGGTTTGATCTTTTGAAAGTTTCGTTAATCCCTTTGAAATTTTCGTTCGATCCTTTGAAAATGTCGAGCGTCTTTTTATAAGGTTGGTTTGATCTTTTGAAAGTTTCGTTAATCCCTTTGAAATTTTCGTTCGATCCTTTGAATATTTGGTTCCGTAATGTTTCAAACTAACCGTAAAAACCTTATTTTCTTTTAATTAACCTACAATATAACTAAATTCCGAAATCATCTTATGAGAGGATTGACTCCAAGATCCAGATGACTTTGAAGTAGATTTATAAATAATTATAGGCCTTCATAAAATAAGAATATTGAGGTGTAAAAACTCCGAAGGAGTTGAATGTTAATGACCCCCAGAGAATCTGGGGTGGGGTAATAGAAATGCGAATGGAAACAACCCGGTACGGGTTGAATTATTATTCACATCAAATATTTTTCATCAAAGTCCACACCTTTCTCCTTTAACAACCGGATAAACTCTTCCCGAAAATTTTCCCTTTTATGGTGTTCCTGCTGATTCATGACATATTTTATAATTGTATCCTTTTCTCTGATTGACAGGGTGAATGCCCCGTAACTTTCAGCCCAATTAGAAAAC
>JAPLDR010000043.1:0-33855 GCA_026391655.1 Bacteroidia bacterium
ATGGGTATAAACTAAAAGATTTTCAGGCTTTAAATTCTTCAAATGGTACCGTTCTCTGCAGCATAAGCGACACAGGGAAGTACCTGTTAGTCCACAAACCGGTCATTGATAGCATTCCTGAGGAACTTTTTTATTATCCGTTGGCTGGTCATGCTACCTATCGTTTTAGTGTGGGGTTGGTATTAGATCCGGCACAGGTTCCCACGAAGATAAAACACAGGTTAGTTCTTACAAAAGACGCAAAAGACAAGATCATAGAATCGGCAGAAACTTCCGTTTCCAAAGAACCATTACCCATAGCCTCAGCCCCTTTAAAAGGTGATAGGTTTTATTCTGCCTATACTACCACACTGATAAATAACCAGCACGCTGGTTATCAGATTACTTACAGAGGAATTACAGGTGTTCCCGAAAGATTCTGTGTTGACTGGAGTAAACTGGATGCAACGGGTAGCACCTATCATGGTGATCAGAAAATTTGTAGCAATTGGTATGTTTACGGTCAAAACGTTTATTCCGTAGCCGAAGGTTACGTAGTATCTGTAAGTGATGGAATGCCCGATCAGTCTCCGGTCGGCACAGTATCCAGCGGTATTAATTTGTTTAACGGCGGAGGCAATAGTGTGATGATCTATAAAGATGGGGTTGGTTACACAATTTATAGCCACATGATACCTAACAGTATTGTCGTTAAAGCAGGACAGACGGTTGCCAAAGGGCAGCTGATTGGTAAAGTTGGCAATTCCGGAAACTCAATGGCTCCACATCTTCACTTTGGACTGCACACTGATTTTCCTTATTATATATCTGAGGGTCTTCCCTATTGCATCGATTCGATGGAAAAAATCGGCTCTACGGGAAAGCCATTGGGCCCATTGGTTTTACTTCCTGTCTCTGAGATACACACCAATGAACTTGTAGAAAATTGCGGGGTTTACAATTTGAAATGAAAAAAATGAAAAAATTCCTTCTTTGCCTTGTCCCATCGATTCTTGTAATTCTTACTTTCCTTTCCTGCTCAAAGAAGTCAGGACTTGATCTTTCAACCGACCAGACTACATTTGATCTGAAGGTGACCTTTGAACCTATGAAAGTTAATTGCACCAACGGGAAAGTAGTTCTTTTGTACAGCGTTGAATCGCTAAATTTCGAAAAAGAGGGATACAAACTAAAAGATTTTCAGATACTAAATGCTCAGAGTGGCAATTTACTTTGCAGTATCGGCGACACGGCGAAAAATATGCTGATGATTCACAAACCTTCCCTTTCAACAGCCATGGATTTATATGCTTATCCCATGCGCACCCCTGCCGGTTATCGTTTTAGTGTCGGATTGAATTTCGATCCTGCCAAGGTTCCGCAGACGGTGAAACACAGGTTAGTTCTCATTAAGGACGGAAAAGAGCGAATAATTGAAGCGGCACAAACAGCTGTTTTAGCAAAACAAATACCTGTCATTGGATCCCCTTTTAAAGGAGATGCCTATGTTGCTACCAATGCAACCGAATTGAACCCAATTCACTCTACTTTCCAAACTTCATACAATGGAATATCTACAGCGCCGGAGCGATTCTGTGTCGATTGGCTAAAATTGGGCACCGATGGAAAGCTGTTTCACGGTGACATGAAAATAAATGCAAACTGGTATGTTTATAATCAAAACCTTTATGCAGCATCCGACGGAGAGGTCATATTTATGCATGATGGTGATCCTGATCAGATTCCTTTCGAAGTTAAAGATGAAGATTTTAATTTATACAATGGTACGGGCAATTGTGTTGTGCTTTATACGGTTAACGGTTATCTTGTGTATGGTCACATGATAAAAAACACTGTTTCAGTGATATTAGGTCAAAAGGTTACCAGGGGACAATTTCTTGGCAAAGTTGGCAACTCCGGGAACTCAAGTGCCCCGCACCTACACTTTGGACTGCATTCCAATTATCCCTATTACATATCTGAGGGGCTTCCTTATTATATTGATTCGATGGAAAAAACAGGATCTACCGGATCATTGGTTGGTGACTACGTGAAGCTTCCAACCCCTGTACAGCATAACAATGAACTGATTGAAAATTTTGGCGTATATAATTTTAAATGAAAATTTTATGAAAAAATTAGTTTTCTGCCTTGTTACATTGTCGGTCGTAATTCTTGCTTTTTTATCCTGCTCAAAGAGGACTGGAATATTTATTCCAACTGACCAGACTTCATATGGTATGAAGGTAACATTTGCTCCTAAAGAGGTTAAATCAACCAATGGAAAGATCAATCTTTTATACAGTGTCGAGTTGTTAAACTTCGAAAAGGATGGGTATAAACTAAAAGATTTTCAGGCAATTAATTCTATTACCGGAACTGTACTTTGTAGTTTAAGCGACACGGGGAAGTATCTGTTAGTCCACAAACCGGTCATTGAAAGCATTCCTGAGGAACTCTTTTATTATCCGTTGGTTGGCCATGCCACTTACCGTTTTAGTGTCGGGTTGGTATTGGATCCGGCACAGGTTCCCACGAAGATAAAACACAGGTTAGTTCTTACAAAAGACGCAAAAGACAAGATCATAGAAGCGGCAGAAACTTCCGTTTCCAAAGGATCATTACCCATAGCATCAGCCCCTTTAAAAGGTGATCGGTTTGTTTCTGCAAACACAACCACACTGGTAAATAATCAGCATCCCGGTTATCAGATTACTTACAGAGGAATTACAGGTGTTCCCGAACGATTCTGTGTTGACTGGAATAAACTGGATGCTACAGGCAGCGCCTATCATGGGGATATGAAAATCTGCACCAATTGGTATGTTTACGGTCAAAACGTTTATTCCGTAGCCGAAGGTTCCGTAGTATCTGTAAGTGATGGAATGCCCGATCAGTCTCCGGTCGGCACAGTATCCAGCGATATTAATTTGTATAACGGCGGAGGCAATAGTGTGATGATCTATATAGACGGTGTTGGTTACACAATTTATGGCCACATGATACCTAACAGTATTGTCGTTAAAGCGGGGCAGATGGTTGCCAAAGGGCAGCTTATTGGTAAGGTTGGCAATTCCGGAAACTCTATGGCTCCACATCTTCACTTTGGACTGCATACTGATTTCCCTTATTATATATCTGAGGGTCTCCCCTATTGCATCGATTCGATGGAGAAAATCGGCTCTACGGGAAAGCCATTGGGCCCATTGGTTTTACTTCCTGTCTCTGAGATACACACCAATGAACTTGTAGAAAATTGCGGGGTATATAATTTGAAATAAGAGCGTACTCCGAAAAGAGAAAATTCATTAATTTAGTCATCCGATGAATCCATAATAGACTGATTGGTAGACTAAAAATATAAGTCTTTTGTAAAAACATTCATCGGATGACTTTTGGAGTGGTCTCAAATAAAGATTGAAAAGTATTTTTCAGCGGGAATTTTAATTTCGGCAATAATTAGCCTGTTTACTGAACAGGATGCGTTGACAAATAATGTGCATAGAAATAAGCCAGTTCGGCATCAAAGTGTATGGTGTGCCCGACGCCAGGTAAGATATCAAGACTTACATTGGTGTAACCGTGTGCTTCGCATGTCGCTTTGGCATTCATAAACTGCTGCCACATTCCTTTTCCCGTTGTAACACCAATTTCAGCAACGGCGTCATTTGCTCCTGTATACTGCTTTACAGGAAGGTTTATTCTTTCGGGCGCATTCGAAACACCTTTGCTCGTCATTCCCCTGCCTAAATCTGATGGATCGGGACCGCCTGTACCTAAATAATTACAGGCCGAAGCACAAGCTGCCGCGATAAATTCAGGACGCCACATAACCAATGGCCAGAAAGCGTGACCGCTTGCAGAGAAACCATCCCAATAGAACTTATCCTCACCATTGTAATCTGCTTTAATCTGCTGAAATAGCTCAATCACTGCAATCTCGTCAAATAACTGGTCTGATGTTGCACTGCAATAATTCAATACATCCTGAGGATAACCGTTTGTAGTACCAACAATGCTTTTCGTTTTTACAGACACAATAATAAATGGCATATTTCCACGTTTCTGGGCAAATCATTGGGTGCAACTCCATCCCAGCCATCCCTGATATTATACATGAATACTGGCCATTTCCTGGTCGGGGTCCAGCCAATTGGTAATGAAATATAATATAAAGTCGGACAGGTTCTGCCCGTTAACATACCAGATGTATTATTCGTTTTATCGGTGCCGCTATTATAGACCAACCCCGGAATATTGCTTGCCGTAATTGTTATATTATCAACATAATAGGTATCAGCTGTTGTACTGCCACAGTTTCTGAACAGCATTCTTACAAACTGATCCATTGCTGTTCCCTGATTCTTCCATGCAATCGGTTTAGGTGTCATTTTTGTTCCGTCAACGTAAACATCATAAGTTTTGGCAGATAAGTTAAGCGCCAACTTAACAGTGTACCATTGATTGACCTGTACATGCGAAATCAGCGTGTAATTTGTACCCGTATTATTAATTGCTGTCATATTGCCGCCATCTCCAATAATTACCCCGGCAATTTCGGTCGATGCATTTGCCATGAGTGTGAACTGCTTCGGATTTGAAGCGTTGGTAACCCTCACCTTTGCCTCCACAGAAACCGTACCCTGAGTAACAGGCGTAAAGTCTTTGTACATTGTAAGCTGGTCTGTGGCGATGGTTGATGTCTTGTCAAGCCTAATGCACTGGTTATTGGCATCAGCCGGATCGCTTTCTTCAGTCAGCGTACCACCGGTAAGTTCTGAGTTGGTCATATCAACAGGTGCAACGCCTTTTACGCCATAGTCAAAAGAAAACCGGGCGTAAGTTGCTTCAGGTACAATTGGCTCAGGAACTACGGGGGCGATGGTTGTTACAGAGGAACGACATGATATTGTGATGATCATTAAAGCCACCCAAACAGTATTGGGAATAAAAATCCGGGTATTCATTGTTTATTGTAATTAAGAGTCGGGGGCCACAAATTTTTGTATAAAAAAAAACATGCTTTGATTGATGATGCCAAAATAGTATTTTGTTTTTAAACGTTTGAGGTATTTATGGAAATATTTCAGGTTGAAATTCACATTAATATTCACTTGCTTCAAAAAACACCTCAAAACATCAGGTTTGTTCATTTGGGGAGAAAAAGGTACTTCAAAAGGAGAAATTTGACCTTAACGGACTACAAATTTAGTCACTCTAAGTGAGGAAAAGATACTTCTGTACCTCAGCGCCGATGCTTTAGAGGAGAAAAAGGAAGATAGAATGAAGAATTAAGATCGGTGGATATGTAGAGACAAGGCATTGCCTTGTCTCTACATCAACCACTACTTATTCTTACAGAATTCTTTCAACAAAAAAACCTTGCTGGTCTCAGCAAGGTTTTTAAATATCGATTTAAACTATTGATTAGCCTAATTGAGGACCAGAGGGGATCAAAGCTCTGGCTGCATCATTATCGCAATACTGCTCAAAGTTTTTGATATAAAGGGCGGCAAGGTTCTTAGCTTTTCTTTCCCATTCAGCAACATTGGCATAAGTTTCGCGCGGGTCAAGAATCCCTTTAGAAACTTTGTTTAATGCTTTTGGAGCAGTGAGGTTTAAAATTGGAATATGAACAGTTTCTGCTTTTTCGATTGAACCATCAATGATGGCGTCAATGATAGCACGCGTATCTTTAATCGAGATACGTTTACCTGTTCCGTTCCAGCCTGTGTTTACGAGGTATGCTTTTGCATTGCTCTGATCCATTTTCTTAACCAATGTTGAAGCGTACATTGTAGGATGCAGTGTAAGGAATGCTTCACCAAATGCAGGAGAGAATGAAGGCACCGGTTCTGTAATACCACGCTCGGTACCAGCTAATTTTGATGTAAATCCACAAAGGAAGTGATACTGCGCCTGATCTCTGTCGAGGATAGAAACCGGAGGCAATACTCCAAATGCATCAGCTGACAGGTAGATGATTTTATTGGCGTGACCAGCCCTTGAAGGAAGTACAATTTTACTGATGTGGTATAGTGGATACGAAACGCGTGTGTTTTCGGTTATCGAACTATCAGCATAATCAACACAACCATCGGGGCAAACAGTAACGTTTTCAAGCAGGGCATCGCGTTTGATCGCCCTCCAGATGTCTGGTTCATTTTCCTTGCTCAGGTTGATTGTTTTTGCATAGCACCCACCTTCATAATTGAATACACCATGATCGTCCCATCCGTGTTCGTCGTCACCAATCAGGTAACGTTTCGGGTCAGCCGATAAAGTGGTTTTTCCTGTACCTGAAAGTCCGAAGAAAATAGCGACATCACCATCTTCACCAACGTTGGCCGAGCAGTGCATTGATGCAATACCTTTCAGTGGCAGGTAGTAGTTCATTAATGAGAAAATACCTTTTTTCATTTCGCCACCATACCAGGTACCGCCAATAACTGCCATTTTTTCGGTCAGGTTGAACAAAACAAATACATCAGAATTTAAACCCTGTGCTTTCCAGTTTGGGTTTGTAACTTTTGAACCATTCATTACTACAAAATCGGGTTTTCCGAAATTTGCCAATTCGTAATGAGAAGGGCGAATAAACATATTTGTGACAAAGTGTGCCTGCCAGGCCACTTCCATAATGAAACGAACCTTCATCCGGGTGTTGACATTTGTACCGCAAAATACGTCAACAACGTATAGTTTTTTGGCAGAGCTAAGCTGGTTTGAAACCAAACCTTTTAAATCTGTCCATATTTCCTGGGTAATAGGGCGATTGATTACGCCATCCCACCATAGTGTATCTTCTGTAATCGCATCTTTTACAAAGTATTTATCTTTTGGAGAGCGTCCGGTAAAAATACCTGTTTTTACTGCAACTGCTCCAGTGTCTGTTAATACACCTTTCTCAAAACCTACGTTTCCAGGGTCAACTTCGGCTTTGTAAAGTTTCTTGTAAGTAGGGTTGTGAATTAATTCAGCATTGGTATCAATTCCGTACTTCAATAGATCTGAGTTTTTCATGGCAAGTGTATATATTATAACAATTTCAACAAAATTTTACGACATCAAAATTAGTTTTTTTTCAAACCGCTTATGAAGGGGTAGTATTAAATTAAGATCAATTCGGACAAACTAATGTATAGCGAAACGCGTGAATTCTTAATCAACTGTAATTCAATAATCAATTAGCTAAATATACCCCAAAAAGAATGTTAAGAAATTATTAACTTCCTGACATTTGGGATAAAGGTCTGACTCATGCAAAAATGTGTAGTTATAAAAAGAATGATAAACCCTTTGTTTTTAAATTTAATTCGAAAATTGGAACGAACAATAAAATATTTGGTCGTTTATAAAAAATAGCAGAGACGTTGCATGCAACTTCTCTGCTATGGGAATATCTTTATTTTTGGTACGATTCGATCGCCCTTTTAACCGAACCATGTATCAGCAACAATCTTCGCGCTTCGTCTGATGGGATATTAAGTTCATCAACAATCATCCGTGTACCGCGTTCGATCAGTTTTTTATTCGTAAGCTGCATATTCACCATCTTATTCCCCTTTACCCTTCCCAATTTGATCATGATGGAGGTTGTGATCATATTAAGAATCATTTTTTGGGCTGTTCCTGCCTTAAGCCGGGTACTTCCCGTAACGAATTCAGGCCCGACAATTGCTTCTATCGGATATTCAGTGACTTCGGCTATTTCACTCCCGGGATTGCATGTAATACATCCGGTCAGTATGCCATTCTCACGGGCAAGTTTGATTCCTCCTATTACGTAAGGAGTTGTTCCTGATGCGGCAATACCTATAACCACATCGTTTTTATTGATATTGAAACCCTGAAGCGATATCCACGCCTTATTCGGGTCATCTTCAGCTGCCTCTACCGATTTTCGAAGTGCAACATCACCACCTGCGATCAGGCCGATCACCATACTTTCAGGAACGCCAAATGTGGGTGGTATCTCCGAAGCATCCAAAACTCCGAGTCTGCCACTTGTTCCGGCACCAAGGTAGAATACGCGCCCCCCTTTTTTCATTCGAACTTCGATTTTTTCAACTAAATTCTTGATTTGCGGAAGCGCTTGTTTGACAGCGATATGAACTTTAGAGTCTTCTTCATTAATGTTTGTAAGCAACTCCTCGATCGACATCTTGTCAAGATTATCGAAATTTGAAGGAGATTCAGTTACACTGGTTTTTCTTTTAGCTGTTGATTTCATCTGTTAATAATTTGTTTTTAATCCCGCATATGCGGGAGATGGAATTCGGCCCGATCCATCAGGACTCATTTCATAATCTACTCAGTATTTTTTTAGATAGCTTTAGTATTATGATATTTTATAAGCCCGTTCATCGGGGCACGTTCTATTTTTCCCAATTTAAGATGCTGTTCCTCAATGGCTTTTCGGAGTTGCGCCTCAAAATAGTAGGCTATGCTACCCGTAAAATGAATCGGCATCTGCCCGATTTCGGGGTATAACAGTAAATTACGGGTAATGAACTCACGAAAGCTGGTGATAACAATATTCTCTATTTCAGGATGTTTGATGTTTTTTGAAAGAAATGTTGTATAGCCAGCCAAATAGCGGCTTGGAAACGGCTTTTTATAGACGTTTTCGAGAATCCCGGCAGCTGATGTGTGATAAATCTCAAAAAAGTCGTTAATCAACGATTGAGGTAACTGCTTTTTTAAAATATCCCCTATGAGCTTTTTCCCCATCACAGCTCCACTACCCTCGTCGCCCAGGATAAATCCAAGTGGAGAAACATTAGCAACAATTTTGCGTCCATTGTAGTAGCATGAATTTGAACCTGTTCCCAAAATACAGGCAAATCCCGGCTTATCCTGGCACAGCGAATGAGCCGCTGCTAAAAGGTCGCTTCCAATGAAAATTTCTTCAGTTTCAAATACTTGTAAAAGAGCCTTTTTAACAATATCCTGTTTTTCCTGATTAATACATCCGGTTCCGTAAAAGAAAATAGCATTGAATTTTTTAGCTGCGGTATACTCCTTATGCAAAATGGCCGAAATGTTTTCAGTTTCCTGATAAAATGGGTTGATTCCTGACGTGACCACTGTTTCGGAGGTTCCCCGATCACTTATCATACACCATTCAGTTTTGGTTGTACCGCTGTCTGCAACTAAGATCATTATTTACAATAATTTTTTTGTGATGAAACGAAAAATTTCTATCTTTATCTCTCTTTGATCAACATCTATAAGGGTTTAAAAATAATGCGAATCAAGAATTAAACAACACTAAAGAAATAAAAAAACAGCAAATTATTTCGTGTTTTATAACATGTATGACAAAAGTACAAATTTTTTAAAAATTAGTTCTATTTTTGGTGAGTATTTTCTGCCAATATTCAAAAGATCATTAAAAAGTCAGACTTTAGCCTTGCCATGAACGACCTTTGAATTATGGCAAATTGAAGTCAGCAGATTGAATAAGATTAAACTTCAAGTCTATTTTAAAAGCTTGTTTATGAAGAAATTTAACCGACTCCACATAGGCATCATCATTCTGATCATTTCAGTCATCCCGTTTTTTGGTTTTTCGCAAATTGCAAAGCGATCCCGATCAACCATCAAAGCTGAAAGCCATCTCAAGAAGCTGGAAAATCTGGTACCAGGTTGGCGTCATGTGGGTCGCATTCGCTTTGATTCTTTGTCAATCCGTTCAGAAAAGAAACTAATTCAGGTTTTTTTTACAAGTCCGCTTTCATATATTCCGGTAAGGGAGACTGAAGTTGCGAATGTTGAAAATTCGGTCAAAAAAGCTTTGGGACGAAAATTCAGAAACTATTCTGTTGAAATCTATACCGATCATCATTTATTAAGAGAATTAGTTCCCAATTCGTTACGGACGACTATTCCCGTGGACCGAACAAGAATTTCAGGAGAAAAATCAGAAAGGATTCCTGTTGTAAGTCAAATGGGAAAAGAGAAACCTTTATCGGGCTTATACAATAATAATATCGCCATGTGGGACAGTCACGGATGGTATTACGAGTCGAAACTCGACCGATGGGAGTGGCAGCGAGCCCGCTTATTCGGTACAGTTGAAGATATGTCGACAATGAGTTTTGTATTGCCATATCTTGTTCCAATGCTGGAGAACAGTGGCGCTTCCGTTTTTCTGCCCCGCGAACGTGACTGGCAGTCACACGAGGTGATCGTTGATAATGACAAATCTACCGCAGGTTCTGAACTGATCATCCCTGACGGACTGGAGGTTGATCGATCAGTCAAAGGCTTTTTGCTAAAAGATTCATTGATTTCGGGTGAGAATCCTTTTCAATCGGGAACTTCACTCAGGTTTAGGAGTTCGAATGATAATAATGTTATCAGGTACATACCTTCTTTTAGTGAAAAAGGCAGGTATTCTGTCTCTGTTTCATACCAAAATCAGGATGAATCTTCACCCGAAGTGAAGTATACCGTTTATCATGCAGGAGGAAAAACCGATTTTTTGGTCAATCAGAAGATTGGAGGAGGAACCTGGATTTACCTGGGAACATTTGATTTTAATTCCGGGAAAAATCCTGAAATGGGAATGGTGACCATGAGTTGCAACAGTGAAAAGCCGGGTTTCATATCTGCTGATGCTGTGAAATTTGGCGGCGGAATGGGAAATATAGCCCGCCGGCCGGCTGATGAAATGATTCTGAACAAAAAGTCTCTCGCTGAAAAAAATACAGAAAATGAGTCGGTTAAAAATGACCCACAACTATTTGATTATAAATTAAGTGGCAAGCCCCGTTACCTTGAAGCAGCAAGATATTACCTCCAAAGTGCCGGTTTCCCTGATACGCTTACGTATAATCTGAATAAAAATAAAAACGACTATAACGACGATTATCAGTCACGGGGAGCATGGGTCAATTACCTGATTGGTAAGCCAAATAATTCTAATAACCTGCACGATATCACCGGATTAAAAATTCCTGTTGATCTTGCATTTGCTTTTCATACCGATGCCGGAGTTACACCAAACGATTCAATTATTGGAACACTTGGCATTTACAGCACCACTGCCAATCAGGGTATATTTTCAAATGGAAAATCCCGAATGGCAAGTCGCGACTTATCGGATATTATTCAAACACAATTAGTTGATGACATTCGGCAACTGTATAATCCACATTGGACACGACGCGGACTTTGGGACAAGCAATACTCCGAATCGTACCGTCCCAATGTACCAACGATGTTGCTGGAGTTGCTTTCGCACCAAAATATTGCAGATATGAGATTTGGCCTGGATCCTCGATTCCGGTTTGACGTGAGTCGTGCCATTTACAAAGGAATATTGAAATTTCAGTCGTATCAGGAAAATCGTCCGTCAGTTGTTCAACCATTGCCCATTGATCATTTTGCAATTGAAAGATTGGGGGAAAACTCCATCAAATTGAGCTGGAGCGCTGTGAATGATCAGCTTGAGCCGAGTGCCAAACCGGATAAGTTCAAAGTTTATCAACGACTTGATAACAATGGATTTGATAATGGTGTTATTGTGGAAGATACTGTTCTTGTTTTAAAACCTGGCCAGTTCGATCGGATTTATAGTTTTAAAGTTACTGCATTGAATAATGGTGGGGAGAGTTTTCCGGGTGAAACCCTTTCTGTCGGACTTAAAAGCAACAGTAAAGGCAATATTTTGGTAGTGAATGGATTTGATCGTATTTGTTCTCCTGCAATTTTTGACAACGGAATCACATCCGGAGTCGCCTGGTGGAAAGATCAGGGAGTCGCCGACCGACAGGATATCAGCTTTATAGGATTTCAATACGATTTCGACCGTAAATCAAAATGGCTCGATGACGATAGTCCGGGTTGGGGAGCAAGTTATGGTGACATGGAGGGAAAAGTGATTCCTGGCAACAGTTTCGATTATCCTATTGTACATGGAAAGGCGATTATGGCTACCGGCTATTCGTTTGCTTCCGTGAGCGATGAGGTTTTTTGTCAGAGTAAATACGATATTTCTCCCTATTTTGCTACAGATCTGATTTTGGGAGAAGAGCGATCTACACGCAGTTTAAGAGATTCTATGATAATTGACTACAAGATTTACACACCCGCTCTGATGTCGAAGATTTCAGAGGTAACGAAAAGTGGCGGCAAACTTTTTATTTCAGGCGCTTATATCGGTTCGGAGTTTGGTGAGATTAACGATACCATTACTGCAGCATTTGCCAAAGACGTTCTGCATTTTAATTGGCGAACTGGTCATGCTTCAAAAGGCGATGCCTTTTACACAACCGATTATGCCCGTAAGTGGCTAAATGGAAAATGGAATTTCAATGCAGGGTATCATCCTGAAATTTATACTGTTGAAGCTCCTGATGGAATTGAACCTGCCGGGAAAAATGCTATCACAGCTTTTCGGTATGGCGAAAATAACCTAAGTGCCGGAATAATTTTCAACGGAAACTACCGGGTTGTTGCGATGGGAATACCATTCGAATCTATATTGAATAATACAGATCGTCAATCACTTATGCAACAAATTATCAATTTTTTTGAATCAAAATAAGTCAATTTAAATATAAAAATGAGAAATCTGATCACTTGTTTTATACCCGTTCAACATGGTACTGATTTTAAACCAACGCTCAAAACATTAAGAGAATCGGGTGTTGTAGAAAAAATTATTCTGGTTGGCGATACCGAAAATTCAATTGAAGGAACAGATATCGCGAAAATTGCATTAGATAGTTTCAATTCGACAAAAGCGATAAAGGCGTTTGCAAAAAATGTAACTACTCCATTTATTTTGCTTTATACGAAGACATTACCACTTGATCTGGGCCAAAATGCGTTGCATCGGATGGTGCAGGCCTGTAATAGCAGTGGCGCAGGGATGGTTTATTCCGACTATTTCGAGCAGAAAGAGGGCGCTCTGAAACCTCATCCCGTTATTGAATATCAGGAAGGAAGTTTACGCGATGATTTCGATTTTGGTTCTTTATTGCTCTATCGCACAAAAGCTTTTGTAGAAGCAGCGCAAAGTATGGATCAGGAATTTGAGCTTGCCGGTTTATACGACCTTCGGTTGAAAGTTTCGCAGAATTACAGATTGGTTCATTTGCCTGAATTGCTTTATACTGAACTTGAATTGGATACGCGTAAATCGGGAGAGAAAATGTTTGATTATGTCGATCCTCGTAACCGTTTCAAACAAATTGAGATGGAAAAAGCCTGCACAGCTCATTTAAATGTTGTTGGTGCCTGGCTCGCCCCAAAATTCAAAGAGATTGCTTTTTCAGCCGGTAATTTTAAATACGAAGCTTCAGTGATCATCCCTGTCTGGAATCGTGCCAAGACAATTACTGATGCAATCAAATCTGTTTTGAGTCAGGAGGTTGATTTTGAATTTAATCTGATTATTGTCGACAACTATTCCACCGATGGAACTTATGAACTGATCAAATCTTTTGCTGATTCAGACGACCGGATTATACATGTGATTCCGACACGAAAAGATCTTGGAATCGGCGGTTGCTGGAATGAAGCGATCAACCACCCTGCTTGCGGAAAGTTTGCCATTCAGTTAGATAGTGATGATTTGTATATTGATAATACAGTGATACAGAGCATTGTGGCATCTTTTTACGAACAAAACTGCGCTATGGTCGTTGGTTCGTATAAGATGGTCAACTTTAAATTGGAAGAGATTTCTCCGGGATTAATCGATCATAAGGAGTGGACACCCGAGAACGGAAGGAATAATGCACTGCGTATTAATGGATTAGGAGCTCCCCGAGCATTTTACACACCGGTACTTCGCGAAATTCAGGTTCCCAACGTAAGTTATGGCGAAGATTATGCATTGGGATTGGCCATAAGCCGGTATTATCAGATCGGACGAATTTATGTCCCGCTGTACCTCTGCCGCCGATGGGACGAAAACTCCGATTCTTCACTCGATATTGTTAAAATGAATGCCCACAATTTTTACAAAGACAAAATCAGGACCCTTGAATTTTGGGCGCGCCAGCAGGCTGTCAAAGAGGGAAATTAATAACCAAAGCGTGAATCAGAATTAGAGAATTAAAGAATTAATAAGAATTTCTTAAGTAATGCAGGTCAAAAAAGAATACGACAATTGACATTGAATATTATTTGAAGTGATTGCCCTAAAGGGGCAATCCGTCAGCTGACGGATAAATAACCCCGGGTGAGCGAAGTAAGGAAGCGTAACCAGGGGGAAGGAATACGATACAATAAAAGACGCAACTTTAAAGCTAAATTGAAATGATACTGCTATATGCGCCGAAAATTGAATGTACATAAAGAGAAAAGATTATAATGAATTTTTCAAAGCAAACAAAGGAATTAATCCGCCAGCAGACCGGTGAATGGGATCTTGCGGCAAAGAACTACGGAGGTCTGAGAAAAGTTAAGGTTAAAACAATTGACTTTGGTGATTATAATATTGATATCCAGTTCAATCCAGAACGGATCGTCTCTTCAGCAGCCAAAGTAGATGCCAGGTCAATCCAGGCACGTCCCTGTTTTTTATGTCAAAAAAACCTGCCTTCGCAGCAACGTTGGTTATCTTTTGATAATGAATACCTTGTATTGGTCAATCCGTTTCCGATATTTCCGGAACATCTGACCATTCCAAATGTGATCCATACCGATCAACGGATCATCGGTAGTTTTGGAAGGATGCTCGATCTTGCAGCTAAACTGGATGATTTTGTAATTTTTTACAATGGACCCAAATGTGGAGCTTCAGCACCGGATCATCTCCATTTTCAGGCTGGAAATAAAGGCTTTTTACCGATCGAATTTGACTTTTCAAATGGAAAATGTTGCCGTGAAGTTCGTCGGACCGGAAGCGTAACAATTTCGCATTGGCCGGATTATCAGCGAGGAATCATTACTTTAAATGGAAATGACAAGACAGCCTTGGTAGATTGTTTTAATCAGATATACGCTAAGTTGCAGATTCTGCAACCCAATGAAGCTGAACCGATGCTTAATATTCTTGCTACATTTAAAAACGGAGAATGGATTATTCATATTTTCCCCAGGACCTTGCATCGTCCGGCGCAGTATTTCGAAACAGGAGATAAACAAATTGTCTTGAGTCCTGCAGCCGTCGATATGGGAGGTGTGCTGATTACTCCACGTGAGGAAGATTTTATTAAGATATCTAAGGAGGACGTGATTGGTATTTTCGAACAGGTTTGTCTGGGACAAATTCTGTGCTCACTATGACCAATCAATTGTGATTTACGCAAACAATTCTTATAATTTATTGATATATAAATGGAAACGCCTCAGATTAAGGTAGGAATAATGGCCGGGAAGGAAATATCCTTTACCCTTGAAGGAAATTATCATTTAGAATATTCAAAAGGTAAAATCTCAGGAAGATGTAAGGCCAGAAAAGCCGGGCCAGGCGTTGAACTCAAATCTGATGATTATGGCTGGCTATGTCCGAATGGTTTAAAACTAATTCCATTCGATCCCGAAAATTCGAAATTTGTTCTGCACGATGTAACAATCGGCATCAATTTTCACTGGGAACGGAAAGAGGATCAGGTCTTTAAAGGAGGCCTCCATTTTATTAGTGATGGCGAAAAAATACATGCTATCAACGTATTAAGCATAGAGGATTATCTGATCAGTGTTATATCTTCCGAGATGAGCGCAACATCTTCGATGGAGTTGCTCAAAGCACATGCTGTTATTTCCAGAAGCTGGCTGCTGGCTCAGATTCAGAAGAATAAGAGTCTTCGAATAGTGGGCAAAAAGTATCAGACCACTTTTCAAACCGATGATGAACTGATTAAATGGTACGACCGTGAAGATCATTCCTTTTTTGATGTTTGTGCTGATGATCATTGTCAGCGTTATCAGGGAATTACCCGTTCAACTACACCGCTGGTTGAAAAAGCTGTTAAAGATACCCACGGCGAAATACTTGCTATTGAAGGAGTGATTTGCGATGCACGTTTTTCGAAATGTTGTGGTGGCGTTACCGAAGTTTTCGAAAACGTCTGGGAACCTATTAATCATCCCTATTTGCAAAATATTGTCGACAACAATCTTCTCCCTGAAGGCTTCAGCCTTGAACTTGATCAGGAAGGTGCTGCCAAACAATGGATTATGGGTTATCCTGCGGCTTTCTGCAATTCATCCGACAAAAAAGTACTTAAACAGGTATTGAATGACTATGATCAGGAGACGAACGATTTTTTCAGATGGAAGGTCGTTTATTCGCAGGAAGAATTAAGTGAATTGGTAAAGACTCGTTCCGGAATCGATTTCGGAAAGATCATTGATTTAATTCCCGTTGAACGTGGTGGTTCAGCCAGACTTATCAAACTAAAAATTGTCGGTACACTCAGGACAATGATAATTGGGAAGGAGTTGGAGATCAGAAAAACATTATCCAGATCACATCTTTATAGTTCTGCATTTATTATTGAAAAACAGGAAGTTGCAGGAAGTCTAAATTTTATTTTGATTGGTGCCGGCTGGGGTCATGGCGTCGGTTTATGCCAGATCGGAGCGGCTGTAATGGGCGACAAAGGGTACTCATACCACGAGATTTTATTGCACTATTTCCGTGGCGCAGGCCTGGAACACAAATATTAAATTAAATATATTCAGCATGATAGGTAGAATTACTTTTGTAAGTTTACTTTTATTATCTTCATTGATAACCAGCGGATCTTCATGGATCAGGATCAACCAGATGGGCTACCTGCCTCAATCGGTTAAAGTGGCTGTTTTTATATCGGAGGAACCAATAGAAAATACTCAATTTCAGCTAGTTGATGCTGTATCGGACAAGGTGGTATTCGAAAGTCTGTCAGTGAGTTACGATGGTAAACGATGGGGAATGAAATCTGCTGCACGTCTTAATTTTTCAAAGTTTTCGGAACAGGGTCGTTATTACGTAAAGGCTGGCAATACGCGTTCCACCGAATTCCCGATTTCCCCTGATGTTTATAAAGGTACTGCTGATTATATATTGAATTATATGCGTCAGCAACAATGCGGATACAATCCTTACCTGAAAGATTCGTGCCATACGCATGATGGATTTATAGTCGATCATCCTACAAAAACAGGTCAGATCATTGATGTTAAAGGTGGATGGCACGATGCAACGGATTATTTACAATATACAACTACATCGGCGAATGCTGTTTATCAGATGCTTTTTGCTTATTTAAAAAATCCTGAAGTATTTGGTGATCAATATAATGCATCAGGGCTTCCGGGACCTGACGGCATTCCCGATATTTTGAACGAAGTTCGCTGGGGATTGGATTGGCTGGTCAAAATGAATCCGGATAGCACAGAGATGTACAACCAGATTGCTGACGATCGCGATCACGCTGGTTTTCGGTTACCCAATAAAGATTCAGCCTCTTATGGAAAAGGTTTATATCGTCCGGTTTACTTTGTGACGGGTAAGGTCCAGGGTTTATCGAAATATAAAAACCGGACTACCGGTGTTTCTTCTACAGCCGGAAAGTTTAGTTCAGCTTTCGCGTTAGGAGCACGCATCTTTCAGAAATCCAATCCGGAATTTAGCAAAATGCTCGTTCACAAAGCTAAACAGGCTTATGCCTTCGGTTTGACCGATCTTGGTGTAGCTCAGACTGCGAGCGTGGTATCACCCTATTTTTACGAAGAGGACAATTATATCGACGATCTTGAGCTGGCAGCAATCACACTTTATCAGTTAAATGGCGATGAATATTACCTGAAGCAGGCTAATTACTGGGGACAACTTGAACCGATCACTCCGTGGATGGAAAAAGGGAGCGCCCGTCACTATCAGTACTATCCATTTGTGAATCT
Source organism: Bacteroidia bacterium (assembly GCA_026391655.1). Taxonomy (GTDB): domain Bacteria; phylum Bacteroidota; class Bacteroidia; order Bacteroidales; family Prolixibacteraceae; genus JAAFHB01. Next base: position 17,833 of record JAPLDR010000043.1, read on the forward strand.
GGGTCATGCAAACCAGGCAAATATGGATATTCCGGATGCTATATCTTATTCCGGCTTAATGAAAAACGGATTAAAAGCAATCTATGAAAGGGGCAAAACCGATCCGTTTCTGAATGGCATCCCGTTTATCTGGTGTTCTAATAATCTGAATGTTGCGGCTATCACCCAGGCCAGGCTCTATTTTGAATCAACTTCCGATTCGACGTATATTGAAATGGAAGCAGCGTTGCGCGACTGGTTATTCGGTTGTAATCCTTGGGGAACCAGTATGATCTGCGGATTACCTGCAAACGGCGATTTTCCGCAATATCCTCACTCTTCGATCACAAAGATCAAAGGCGAGCCTACCTATGGCGGATTAGTCGATGGTCCGGTTTATCGCGAAATTTTTAGCGGACATATTGGTGTTGGCTTATTGAAAAAAGATGATTATCAGCCATTTCAAAATGGAATTGCAGTCTATCACGACGATATGGGCGATTATACTTCGAACGAACCTACAATGGATGGAACCGCAAGTCTTAGTTTTTACCTTTTGTCACTCGAAAAAGAGGGAATCCGTCAGCTCAGGATGAAGAATTGCACCGTTGATAATTCGGGAGCACTGGTTCGCATGGATAACCTTCAGAAAACTGTATACCTGATATTTTCAGCTGATGAATATGGTGAAGGTACTGATCATATTTTGAAAACTTTATCAAAGAAAAAAGTTAAAGGGTCTTTTTTCCTAACTGGTAATTTTCTGAGAAATCCTGAATTCGCAGGCGCTATTAAACGGATGATTGCTGATCATCATTACGTTGGACCACATTCCGACGGTCATTTGTTATACTCACCCTGGGAAAAGCGTGATTCAATGCTGGTTACACAAAAGCAATTTAATGATGATATTACAAATAATTTTGAAGAGCTTGGTAAATTCGGGGTACGACCTGAAGTTGTGAAATATTTTCTTTCACCTTATGAGTGGTACAACCTGACTATCAGCAGATGGAGTGCTCAACGCAATATGCAGTTGATTAATTTCACACCAGGAGTCGGAACAAACGCCGATTATACAACGCCGGAAATGGCAAATTATAAATCATCGAAGCAGTTAACTGAAAGATTAATGAAATTCGAGACAACAAATCCGGATAAGCTCAACGGGGCAATCGTTTTGATTCACCTTGGAACTCATCCCGACAGAAAGGATAAGTTTTTCGATTCATTGGATCAGATCATTGAAACGTTGTCAAAAAATGGGTATTCATTTAAGGCGTTACCATAAAATGTATAACCTCTACGAGGTACAAAGAGAAATGGGATAATAATTTAACTACAATACTCAATCGCCTACGGCGAATTCCGCGTAGCGGATTTAGTTTTGTAGGATTGTAAGTTTCAGAATTTTTCTATTCCGCGTAGCGGATAAACAATTTCATGACAGACACGAGTACTAAAACACTAAATATCTAATATTTATGACCGATATTAACGAATCAAAAAGTTCCAAAAATCCATGGTCGTGGATTCCAAGTCTCTATTTTTACCAGGGAATTCCATATAGCATAGTGATGATCACTTCTGGTCTGATTTACAAGACAATGGGAGTATCGATTGCTATGTTTGCATTCTGGACGAGTTTACTCTATCTGCCATGGGCAATAAAACCATTGTGGAGCCCTTACATCGATGTAGTTTCAACTAAACGAAACTGGATTTTGTGGACACAGTTGTTGCTCGGAATTGCCTTTATTGCAGTCGGTTTCGCAATGCAACTTCCTTTTTACTTTCCGGTTACCATAGCAATTTTTGCAGTTATTGCGATCTCTTCAGCCAGTCACGACATTGCAGCAGACGGGTTTTATATGCTTTCGCTCGATCAGCATAAACAGGCATTTTTTGTGGGCATACGCAGCACTTTTTACCGTTTTGCAATGCTGACAGCGCTGGGATTACTTCCATTAATTGCCGGATTAATTCAGGAAAACACAGGATTAAAGCCTGTTTCATTCGAAGTAAATGCTATTCCTGCCAATCAGTTTAAAGCCGCTGATGTTGCTGATTTTAAGATTACAAAACAGGAAGGAATTCCCAAAATAATCATCTATCCCGAAAAAGTGCAGATCCCTGTTTTCGAAAAGGGTGTATCCAATCTCGATTCGGCTGTTATTTTTGTAGCGTTGTCTGCTCCTCCGGCTCCGGACGAAACTATTGTTGTAAACCTGGGGCGCAAATCGGGAAGTAAAGATATCGATCTTCCTAAAAACCAAACAGGGCGTTTCGAATTTACAGCTAATAATTGGGATAAGCCCGTCGCTGCAGTAATTCGTGTTGACCACAATCTGACCGGTCAAACCAGTTCACAATTCAGGGCAACTGCCGGAAATATTGCTTTCAGCTGGACGGTATCTTTAGGAGCTCTGGGCATCATTTTATTGCTTTTGGCAGTTTATCACCGGATGGCATTGCCCAGACCTGTTGAGGTAAAAGAAAAGACCAAAGTTGATCTGATAGTATATGGCGAAGTGTTTAAATCTTTCTTTACAAAACCAGGAATTGGTCCTGCACTGATTTTCTTTTTGTTGTATCGTTTAGGTGAATCCCAACTTGTAAAAGTAGCTACCCCATTTCTGGTCGATGCGCGGAACAGCGGCGGAATAGGATTAACGTCGGCACAATATGGAATAGCTTATGGAACGCTCGGAATGATTTGTCTTACCATCGGAGGAATCCTTGGAGGAGTTGTCGCTTCAAAATTCGGTTTAAAGAAGATGATCTGGGTCATGGCTTTCGCGATGAATATTCCGGTGAGTGTTTATATTTATCTCTCTACATTTCAACCTGTTCCGGGTGATATTACAATCTATCTGTCTATCGCCGCGGAACAAATGGGCTACGGTTTTGGATTCACGGCCTATATGCTTTATATGCTTGCGTTTGTCGGAGAAAGTAAATATAAAACTGCTGAATTTGCCATTGGAACCTCATTGATGGCTTTTGGAATGATGATACCAGGTATGCTTTCAGGATTTATGAAAGAATTGTTGGGTTACCAGCATTTCTTTATTTACGTAATGATCTGTGCCATCCCCGGAATGATCGCAATAAAATTTTTAAGAATAGATCCTACATTTGGAATTAAGAAGAAAGAAGATGCGAAGGTGTGAGGGAGAGACTAAGAGTCATTGGGTCATTGGAGTCATTGGGGTCATTGAGTCATTATTAGTATCTTATTTTTTTAGAATGAGGAACTACAAGTTACCAGGTGCCAGGCTCAAATAGCGCAAATTAGAGATTGTAATGAAATAAAAAATAAAAAAATATGAAAAAACTAATTGGATTAAGCCTGATTTTGTTGTTGACCATCAATTTGAATGCCGCAAAACATCCCAAACGGGAGATGCGGGCGGTCTGGATTGCCACTGTGGCAAATATTGACTGGCCATCGGCTTCAAACCTTTCGACAGATCAGCAGAAAAAAGAATTCATCGAATTACTCGATTTATGTAAGGAGTACAATATGAATACGGTTGTTTTTCAAATCAGACCATCCGCCGATGCTTTTTATGCTTCAAAATACGAACCATGGTCGCAGTATTTGACGGGAAAACAAGGGAAAGCACCTGATTACGATCCACTTGCATTTGCAAGTGTCGAATGTCGCAAACGGGGTCTCGACCTCCACGTCTGGATCAATCCATACCGGGCTGTTTCGGATGTTAACAATAATCAGACTGCTCCGGATCATATCACCAATACTCACCCCGAATGGTTTCTTACCTACGGAAAGACTAAATACTTCGATCCTGCCCTTCCGGAAACCCGCAATTTTGTTGCAAATGTGGTTAGCGATATCGTTCGAAGGTATGATATTGATGCTGTTCATATGGACGATTATTTTTATCCTTACCGAATTGCAGGAGTTGAATTTCCGGATGATCAATCATTTAAAGCTTACCCACGAGGTTACTCTACAAGTCAGCGTGACGATTGGCGCCGGAATAATGTTGACTTGATTATCAAACAAATACACGACAGCATCAAGGCGATTAAACCGTGGGTAGAGTTAGGTATTTCGCCGTTTGGCGTTTGGCGAAACAGTACAAAAGATCCTGCCGGTTCGAAAACCAAAGCAGGACAAACCAATTATGATGATCTTTTTGCCGACGTCCTGAAATGGCAGCGCGAGAGGTGGATTGATTACGTTACACCTCAGATCTATTGGGAAATCGGCAAAGAAGTAGCTGACTATAAAATTATTGCCGACTGGTGGAGCCGGAATACCTATGGAGCGCAACTTTATATTGGACAGGCACCTTACAGAATAAATCCACAGGCGAAAGAAAAGTCGTGGCAAAGTGCCGACGAAATTATTCGCCAGATTAAATTGAATCGTAAATATCCCGATATTTCAGGAAGCATGTTTTTTAGTGCGAAATTCATGCGTAAAAACCCTTTGGATCTTCACGAAAAATTGCAAAAACGATATTATCGTTATCCGGCTCTTGCTCCTGAAAATCAAAGGATAGATCCTATAGCGCCTCAGGAACCAATCAATGCTCAATTGACATCATTAAACGGTCAATTGAATTTCTCATGGGAGAAAGGGAACAACACGAAATCGTTTGTAATTTATCAGTTTAAAAGAGGCCAAAAAATAAATACTAAAAAACCAGATCATATTTTTCTGACAACTTCAGATAATTCAATCACCTACGAATTCGACAAACGCACTGATCCTGACAGATTTAAATATGTGGTAACTTCTGTCAGTAAATCGAATGTTGAAAGCAGTCCGGTTGGCTTTTTGTATAAAAATTAATTTCTATAATTATGCAACCATCACAACGTTATTTGGCCCTTGATGTCCTTAGAGGAATCACCATTGCCACCATGATCACCGTAAATACACCCGGAAGCTGGGCACATATTTATGCACCATTAGAACACTCTAAATGGCACGGGTGTACGCCAACCGATCTGGTCTTCCCATTCTTTTTGTTTGTAGTGGGCGTTTCGATGTTTTTCTCTTTCTCGAAATACAATAATTCGCTGAACAAAGAATCACTGATCAGGATTGTGAAGAGAACACTGTTGATTTTTGCCATCGGTTTATTCCTGAACTCTTTCCCGCAATGGATGACCGATTATTCAAAACTAAGAATTTTGGGTGTTCTTCAGCGGATAGCAATAGCATACGGAGTTGGTTCCCTGATTGTTTTGGCTGTTCAGAAAAAATATCTTCCTTTTGTTGGGGCCGGCATTTTATTGATATATTGGGGAATACTTTATTTTTTTGGTGGTACTGATCCCTATTCGCTCGCAGGTAATGCGGCCGTCCCATTTGATAAGGCCATGCTCGGCGAAAGCCATTTGTACAAAGGATTCGGAATTCCGTTTGATCCCGAAGGGCTATTGAGTACAATTCCTGCTATTGTAACCGTTATTATTGGCTATATGACAGGCTCAATAATCAAACAGACAGAGAAGATCAAAGTACCACGTACACTGGCAATTTACGGAATCTCTGGTGTTGTAGCCGGATTTTTATGGGCATTCCTGTTTCCGCTCAATAAACCGCTTTGGACCAGTTCCTATGTTCTTTATGCTGCCGGCTGGGCATTGCTAGTATTGGCACTATTGATCTGGATCATCGATCTGAAAGGTTACTCCAAATGGACTTCCTTCTTTGTTGTATTTGGGATGAATTCGTTGGTAATCTTTGCACTATCGGGCCTTTATGCAAGATCCATTACCCGTTTTATACACGTAACCGAAGCCGATGGAACCGTGGTGAATGGTTACACATGGCTGTATCAGCATGTTTTCGTGCCGCTTAGCTCCGATCCAAAAATCTCTTCATTGCTCTTTGCACTCTCTCATATCGTGATGTATTGGCTGATTGGATTGGTCCTATATAAAAAGAAGATTTTCATCAAGGTATAAGATTTGAATTCCCTGATTTCGAGTTTCAATACTAAAATACTTTTCATATGCTGAAGAATATACTGATTGGTTTACTGTTACTGCTAACGGTGATCTTCCCTTTGAAGTCACAGTCACAGGTAAATCTTGATAAGTTAGTCAACCACCCTTGGGTTGATTCTGTGTTTAATTCCCTTTCGCCTGATGAACGGATTGCTCAGCTGATCTGGATTGATGTTAGCGGTGACGAAGACTTGCAAAAGCAATTTCATGTTGCTGAACTTATTAAAAAGAATAATTTCGGAGGATTGGTATTCTTCGAAGGAACCGCCGTAAAACAATCGCAATTAATCAATTACTATCAGTCGCTGGCCAAAACGCCGCTTATGATTGCCATGGATGCTGAATGGGGTCCGGGTATGCGCCTTGACGAAATTATACCATTTCCCTACAATATGACTATGGGTGCTGCCACGGATAACGAACTGATCCGTAAGTGTGCCGCGGCTATGGCCGTTCAGTTGAAACGACTTGGTGTTCAGATCAGTTTCGGTCCTGTTTGTGACATCAATACCGAGCCGCTTAATCCGATTATCGGGATGCGTTCGTTTGGCGAATCGCGCGACTTGGTTACGGCCAAAAGTCTGGCTTATATGAAAGGCTTGCAGGAGAACGGAATTATTGCAGTAGCCAAACACTTTCCCGGACATGGTGACACTAAAACTGATTCACATTTGTCGTTACCACTCCTCCCCTACCCGCGTCAACGACTTGATAGCATGGAGCTTTATCCTTTCAAAAGATTATCAGCCGAAGGAATTGGAGGAATTATGACGGCTCATATGCGCGTTCCGGCACTCGATCCCAACGGTGATGGTCCTTCAAGTCTCTCGAATAGTGCCGTCGAAGGAGTGATCCGGAAAGAGTGGAATTATAAGGGACTGATTATCACCGACGCCATGAATATGGGCGGTGCCAAATTAACCGGAAAGACGAGCAGCATTGATGTTCAGGCAATCATAGCGGGGAATGATGTTATTGAATTCCCTGTTGATGGCGAGGAAACAATCAAAGCAGTAAAAGAGGCCATTCTTAAAAAGGAACTTTCGTGGGAAGATATTAATCTCAAATGCCGCAGAGTGCTGGCAGCCAAATATTTTGCAGGTTTAAATCACTTTCAGCCGGTAAAAATCCCGGGACTTGTTGCTGACCTGAATTCTTCTGAATCCCAATTCGCCCAACGACTTCTGGTTGAATCAGCACTTACACTGCTTGAAAATAAAAACAATTTGATCCCTTTTCAGGGATTAGATACACTCCATATTGCGGCGCTTTCAGTAGGATCATTAGGAGTTACACCATTCCAAAAGATGCTTTGTAACTACACCAAAGTTGATTATTTTAATCTCTCTGAGGATTTTACAGAAGCTGAGCTGAACGGATTAACCCAAAAATTGAACGGTTACAATCTTGTGATTACGGGTATACATTCCCTTTATGAAAGTAAAATCCGCCGAACTGTTAAAGTGGGCAACCTGATCCATATTACGCCCCAGCGTCCTTATGGTGTGACCGAAAACCTCGAAAATCTGCTTAGCCGTTTATCTTCGGTGAAGAATTCGGTTTTTGTTTTCTTTTCGAATCCATATGCCATTAATGAGTTGAAAGACTTCGGCCATCCTGATGGTATGCTGATTGCCTATCAAAACACCACCTTCTCGCAGGAATTAGCCGCACAGTTGTTGTTTGGAGGAATCGGAGCCAGTGGAAAATTACCTGTCTCAATCGGTAATCACTATCGTGCCGGAGAAGGACTTACAATCAGTCAACCAATCCGTATAAAATATACGCTTCCCGAAGAGGTAGGATTAAATTCTGTAAAATTAAACGGACGCATCGACTCAATTGTGAATAATGCATTGTTAAAGAAGGCGTTCCCGGGTTGTAATGTTCTTGTAGCAAAAGATGGGAAGGTGATTTTTCAAAAAGCTTATGGTTTTCATACTTACGAAAACAGGATTCCTGCCTCTTTGGATGATATTTACGACCTGGCTTCTGTTACCAAAGTTTCCGGAGCGCTTCCTGCTATTATGAAAATGAATGAAGAGGGGAAATATCTTCTCGACGTACCATTTTCGACTTATTGGACCGACTGGAAAAAAGGTTTTCTGCATCCATCAAATAAAAGCGATATCACACTTCGGGAAATGCTTGCGCATCAGTCCGGGATAGTCCCTTTTATTCCGTTCTACAGACAGTCAATGAATGGTAAAGACTTATCTGGCAAATGGTATAGCGTCGCATCAGGCGATCCGTATAATCTGGAAGTTGCACCGGGACTATATCTCAATTCTAAATTTAAGAACAAAGTTTTTAAGGCAATCAGAAAATCACCACTGAAAACGCGGGGAAAATATGTTTACAGTGATCTGTCGATTATTTTAACGCCTGAGATTATTGAAAAGTTATCAGGAATGAAATTCACAGATTATCTTGATCAAAATTTCTACGGTCCGCTTGGTGCCACGACGATTACCTACCTGCCATCACATAAATTTTCAAACGATCAGATTGTCCCCACCGAATATGATGCCATATATCGTAAAGAATTGGTTCATGGCAGTGTACATGACGAGTCGGCTGCCGTATTTGGCGGGATTGCCGGAAATGCCGGATTATTTGCTTCAGCTAACGATTTAGCAAAACTGGTACAAATGTATGTTCAGTTTGGAACATATGGTGGTAAACAATATTTGAAAAAATCGACTTTGGAAGAGTTCAACCGGGTTCAATTTCCGCAGAACAACAACCGTCGCGGATTAGGATTTGATAAGCCTTTGATTGATAATCAGAAACTTGATAAACATCAGGCCTATCCTTGCCCGAGTGCTACACCTCAAAGTTTCGGACATTCAGGCTTTACCGGAACATTTTTCTGGGCTGACCCTTCAAACGGATTGGTCTACATCTTTCTTTCGAACAGGGTATACCCTACTCGCAATAACAATAAAATCAGTGATTTGAATGTAAGGACTGAGATTTTACAGGTAATGTATGATGAAATCCGCGATGCAACAATAAAACATTTAAATACTGTTGAAATAGAATGAGATGATGCATCGAAAATACGAACCTGATTTTAACCAGTTATTGAAGGTACTCCGATGTGAAAAGCCCGACCGACCTGTGTTGTTCGAGTATTTTACAAATGGTCCGTTAAACGAATACCTTGCAGGTCGTAAAAACGCTGATCCGGATAATCTTGCAGAGACCATCGCGATTACGATTGAAGCCTTTACCAATGCAGGTTACGACTACGTCACAATTCCCTCGCGGTTCTACAGTGGTATGAAGTTCACATTAGCAGCACACGAACAGAAGTCAACGGTTTCTCAAAATGACGGAGTTATGATTACAGATCGTGCCTCGTTCGAATCCTATCCATGGCCTGACCCTGAAAAGGGCGACTTTGATACTTTCTATCGGTTTGCGCCTCTGCTTCATAAGCAGATGAAATTTATTACTCCCGGACCAGGTGGTGTGCTTGAAAATGTGATCGATCTGGTAGGTTTCGAGCGGTTGTGCTATATGTTGTTTGAAGATGAACAACTTGTTCAGGATATTTTTGATGCTGTTGGTTCAAGACTATTACGGTTTTACGAGATCCTTTCCTGTTTGGAAACTATTGGAGCACTGATAGTAAACGACGACTGGGGTTTCAAAACCCAGACAATGCTTGATCCCGATTCAATGCATCGCTATCTCTTCCCATGGCATAAAAAGATCGTTGAAGCAATTCATCTAAACGGAAAACCAGCCATCCTTCATTCATGCGGAAATCTTGAGACTGTGATGGATTTTCTGATCGATGAACTCAAATACGACGCAAAACATTCATGGGAAGATTCGATTTGTCCCGTTGAAAAGGGATGGCAACAGTGGGGTGACCGGATTGCAATTTTGGGCGGAATAGATATGGATTTTTTAGTAAGATCAACACCCGAAGCAATTCGCAACAGATCAATAGAAATGCTGAAATTAACGGGATCAAAAGGATATGCCCTTGGATCAGGAAACAGCATACCTGCCTTTGTTCCTGTCGAAAATTACCTGGCAATGATTAGTGCGATTTAGGTAAATTTTTACAAGGGTTCTCCCTCCATCACAATCTTGATAATATCCGGAATTTCCGATTCATTTGGTATATCCATGTTGGTTATGTAATAATATTCAAGTACAAAGGCTCCCAATTCATTGCACATTTTTATACCGGTATCAATGACAGTACCATATCTATGCCATCATCCATAATATCAAACTGTTCAGACATATTAGCTAAAATCCTTTGTGTTTCCTCGTCTTTATCTTTCATATTGACTTGTTTTCAACCTATTAACTATTTAAAAGAGTTTATGATTTTAATAAAGAAAATATTTTTTTGCTCTCACTCTGAATGCATCAATATCCTTTTCCCACAACTGGCGGATTGATTCCACAAAGAATGTTTTGGAGAATTCAAGACGAATCCTGTCTGTTCCGCAAACTTTGTCAAACATATTAAGTCGTGATTTTTCACACAATTCAAAAACATTTTTTTCGGGCCAGAGTTTGTGGCATTCCTGTAGCACATAGAATTGAACCAGAGACAATTCTGCATTTTTGTAATCGGTGACATATACCTGAATGCCATGAACAACACGATCTTTTGAAACGCTGTAATACGGAGTAAAATGGATCGGACGAAACTGCATACCGGGAAGTTTCAACTCGTTCATGCTTTTTGCCAGACTGTCTGCATTTATCCATTCGGCAGCAAATAGTTGAAACGGCAACGTGTAGCCGACACCAATATTCATCACATAAAGTTCACCTAAAATACCGGATATCGGGTAAAAAACAGGCGAATAGGTTTGTGGAATATGGGGTGACGAAGGTATCCATGGAAGACCTGTTTTATCAAAGGTCAACTTTCGCTTCCAACCTTTCATTGGAATTACTATAAGCTTGCATTTAATCTTGTTCGCCAACAAACCTTCTTCATTTAAATATATGGCCAGCTCACCTACAGTAAGTCCGTGAATATATGGAATTGGAAACTGGCTCACAAATGAGGTGTATGCCGGTTCGGTCAGACAACCTTCCATTTTCAGTCCGCCTAAAGGGTTTGGTCTGTCCAAAACAACGAATTCGATGCTATTTTCAGCCGCAGCCTCCATGGCCAATCCCAACGAACTGATGTAAGTATATGAACGTGAGCCAATATCTTGTATGTCATACACAAGTACATCAATATCGCGCAACATTTCGGGTGTTGGTTTTCGGGTTTTTCCATAAATACTATAAACCGGCAATCCTGTTTCTGAATCCTTAAAATTCGAAACAGAGGTTCCGGCTGAATAATCGCCCCTGACTCCGTGTTCCGGACCATAGAGTGCAATCAGCTTTATCTCTTTTGAATGGAAGAAAAGATCAATGGTCGATTGAAGGTTCCGGTCAACCCCTGTTGGATTTGTGATTAATCCCACTCTTTTCCCTTTGATTGCTGCAAAGTTTTGCCCTTTCAGTACCTCAACTCCGGTTCTTACCTTTCCGGCTGAAACTGTTGTCGTTAAAAGGGAGAATAGTAACAAGAACAGAAAATGTTTTCTAATTTTGAATTTCATGACATATTTGAATTAAAAAAGTTTGAAATCAATGCAGAATGTTTACCTTTAAATTTGTATTACAACAATCGTAAAGATAAAAAAAGAGTTTAATATATGAAGAGTATTACAACTTACTTCGGCTTAATTATTTTAATCATAGGAGTAAGCTGTCAGCACCAGGTGCCCAGGTGCCGACAAGCCGCACACTCAATGATATCGAAACGGCAGTTAAAAACGGCCAGTTAACGCTTGCGACCCGGTGGGCTGATTCACTGCTAAACAGTGGAAAAGTCGATTCATCGATGCAGATGAAACTCACATCAATAGTTGATATGGCCGGACGGGTCAGAGCCGATTTTAATTTAGCAGAGCCTAAAGTAGAAAACCGTCTGAAGAAAGATTTTGGAGAATACTCGCAAAATGACAGAGCCATGTGGGATAAAAATAACTGGCTTGAATACAGAATTTTAGATGGCGAAAAGCGTTACTTCAACCGGGCTGTTTCCAATCTTAAATTAATTCTCAAAAGTAAGCAGCCCAAACAATTGGGATCCCGGGAAGTGATACCTGATAAATTTTCTTTGTTCTGTCTGGAGCATTCACGCAAAGTGATTAATTCAGGGAATTCTGACGGAAAGCCTGTCATCCCTGTTAAAATGAAGGTGATTTATCAACTAACGGTTAAAGCTGATGCGGTTCCTGATGGCGAAATTGTCCGGTGTTGGATGCCATGGCCACGCGAAACACATGATCGGCAAGGAGATATAAAACTACTTAAAACAGTTCCCGACAACCACTTTATAGCTCCGGATACTACTGAGCAGCGTTCTGTATATATGGAGCAGCCGGCGTCAAAGGGGAAACCTGTTGTGTTTGAAATTCAATTCGAGTATAGGTCTGCGGCTCAGTACTTTGATTTAAACAAATTAAAAACCCTCCACTACGATACGACATCGGCAATTTTTAAAAAATATACAGCTGAACAATACCCTCAAATTGTATTCACTAACGAGATTAAGCAATTGTCTGACAGCATAGTGAGTGGAATCACGAATCCAATAGAAAAAGTTAGAAAACTCTATTACTGGATTAATGACCATATCATCTGGACTGGTGCGCTGGAGTATTCAATTATGCCATTTATCCCCGGATATGTATTGAAGAACGGTCGTGGCGATTGCGGTATGCAGACCTTACTTTTTATGACAATGGCCAGGTATCAGGGAATTCCTGTTAAATGGCAGAGTGGCTGGATGATGCATCCGGGCGAAGTAAATTTGCACGACTGGAGCGAGGTCTTCTACGAGGGATTAGGTTGGGTTCCGCTTGATATGTCGTATAATCTTCAGAATTCAAAAGAAATCCGCGAGAAAGAATTTTATATCAGCGGAATAGATGCTTACCGCTTGATTGTGAACGATGCAATCGGTAGTCGGTTTGTTCCCAATAAAAAGTTTTTCAGGAGCGAACCTTATGATTTCCAGCGAGGTGAAGTGGAATGGCGTGGAGGAAATCTCTACTTTAATCAATGGGATTACCATATGAATGTTGAATACTAAAGTCCTGTTAAAAAACATATTGAAATCTAATCAGCGATTGAATTTAATAGTACATTTGCATTACTAAAGATGTCATACAAGATACAAAACGCTCATTTATGAAATTTATCTCTTCCTCTGTAGTTGTCATTTTCACACTTTTTCTAAGTTGCCATCCAAGGTCGGCTGATTTGTTACAAAGTGAGATTGACAGTGTGGCAAACCGTTGGGTTCCTGATAAAAGAGTTGGAATTTGTAACCTCGTACTCGTGAATGGACAAGGCAAAGAGTATATCCTAAAAGGCGAAACGTTGTTTCCCGGATCCAAAACAGAGGTATTACAACTGTTAACCAATAAGGGCCTCACAGTTGTTGACAGTGTTATAGTTCTTCCCGACACGACTAAATTAGAAAAAAATTGGGGCTTAATATCTTTGAGTGTCGCCAATCTCCGAAGTAAACCTGCCCATTCTGCTGAGTTAGCTTCACAGGCAATCATGGGCACTCCTGTGCGTATTTTGAAGGAAAATGATGAATGGTTTTTAGTCCAGACTCCGGAGAATTATATAGCCTGGACAAATAAATCATCAGTAAATCAAATGAATCGTTCAGAATTCAACGGCTGGAAAAATTCTGATCGGATGATGTTTACCGATACATATGGCTTTATTTCAGGAGATAGCAAGCTAACCACGGTAATGAGTGACCTGGTTGCCGGTGCTATTGTTGTTAAAAAATCAGAAAGTCAGAATATTGCAGAAGTTAGCCTTCCGGATGGGAGAACAGGTTTTGTATCAAATTTAAAATGGCTGAATTTAAAACAATGGAAAGATACGGTTTCATTAATTAGTGATAATTTGATTGTTACGGGAAAGCGGTTTTTGGGCTTTCCGTATTTATGGGGAGGCACCTCTACAAAGGGAATGGATTGCAGCGGATTTTCAAAGACAATATATTTTCTCAACGGCGTTATTCTCGAGCGTGATGCCTCGCAGCAATTCAAACATGGTAAAGAGATTGATATTTCCTCTGGTTTGGATAATCTTCAAAAAGGAGATTTACTCTTTTTTGGTTCTTCGGAGTCGAAACGTATCACACATGTCGGCATGTACATTGGAGACAGTGAGTTAATACATTCATCGGGAAGAGTCAGGATTAATAGTCTTGATCCTAAAAGAGACAACTACAGTAAACATCTAAGATCTACTTTACTTGGTGCAAGAAGGATTATCGGATTTCAGCCTGAGCAAGGTAATTTGCCCATAAGGTCGCACAATTGGTATTGATGTTAAATGGGTGCCGTGATTTGCAATCGCGGTAAAAAAATAAAAGCGATTTTAAATAGCCTGACCCCTGCAACCATAGGCCAAAACATTTACAACTAAACAATCTTCAAATGAGTAACAGACGTAATTTTTTAAAATACAGTGGGCTGGCAGCCGGCTCGTTAATTCTACCGAAAGCTATATCAGCTACCGAAAGGAATCCAACCATCAAAACAAAATCAGGAAAACCTGCATCAATGAAACTACGTTTCCGTCCATATGATCTCCAGCTGAAACACGTCTTTACAATCGCAAATAACTCGAGAACAACAACTCCTGTGATGCTTACCGAGCTGGAATATGACGGTCTCATCGGATATGGCGAAGCCAGTATGCCACCCTATCTTGGCGAAAGCCACAAAACAGCCGCAGAATTTCTTTCGAAGGTTGATCTTTCATCATATAACGATCCTTTTGAAATTGAAGATATCATTCAGTATATTGATAGTATTGCTGTTGGTAATTATGCAGCAAAAGCCTCTGTAGATATTGCCTTGCACGATCTGGTTGGGAAAATAGTAAAACAACCGTGGCATAAACTTTGGGGACTGAATCGCACGAAAACGCCAAATACAAGTTTTACGATAGGAATTGATACACCTGAAGTAGTTAAAGAAAAAGTTAAGGAAGCTGAAATATATAAAATACTGAAAGTCAAACTAGGCCGTGAAAACGACAAAGAGATGATTAAAACCATCCGGTCGGTGACTAATAAACCAATTTGCGTCGATGTTAATCAGGGCTGGAAAGACAAGCAGATGGCACTTGAAATGATTCAGTGGCTCGCAACCCAGGGAGTCGTTTTTGTAGAGCAGCCCATGAGTAAACTTGCTGTTGATGACATTGCCTGGCTAACCCTAAATAGTCCGCTTCCAATTATTGCCGACGAAGCTGTTCAAACAGTTAACGATGTTGCCGGATTAAACAAGATTTATTCCGGAATCAATATCAAGTTAATGAAATGTGGTGGTATGCGAAATGCCAATAAGATGGCACTTATCGCTAAAGCGATGGGTATGAAGGTAATGATTGGCTGTATGACCGAAACGTCATGTGCTGTATCAGCAGCTGCTCAGTTATCACCACTGGCCGATTGGGCTGACTTAGACGGGAACCTATTAATTAGCAACGATATATACGAAGGCACCAAAGTGGTAGACGGGAAGATTATCTTGTCGGATTTACCCGGTATTGGTATTCGGTTAAAATAAATTGTAAGGTTTTAGCAACCGGGTAAATATCTGGTTTATATAATCCCAAAGATTCCGCTGATTAGCGAAGATAAAAGATTGTTCCAACAGAATAAACCGGCGGTATATGTCGGAGAAACTTAGTCCCCAACTGTTTGAGAATTTTCGGAAAGTACCGTCAACCATTCTGTTGATCAAACCCAAACTATCATTAATGAAAAAAATCTTTTTTCTGATCTTCTTTTACCTGTCGTTTTTCTGTCAGGCAGGATTCGGACAAAAGCTCACTTTTGCGCTCCTAACAGATTTGCATGTTAACCCAAGATCCGTAAGTGATACTGCGCTTCATCATATTGTAGATGAGATAAATAAAACTGAATTTGATTTCGTTATTGTGAGCGGCGACATCACCAAC
>JAPLDR010000043.1:33871-37637 GCA_026391655.1 Bacteroidia bacterium
ACACTGGTTCAAATGCAGAACTCGGGGCAGTAAACAATGCACTTTCACGATTAAATAAACCTTATTACGTAATCCCGGGAAACCATGAAACCAATTGGTCAGAGTCGGCCGGATTGCAGTTTAACCGGTTGTTCGGAAACGATCGGTTTTTGTTCCGAAAAAACGGATTTTTAATGGTTGGAATGAACACGGGTCCTTTTATGAGAATGGGTGACGGGCTTGTAAAGCAGGAGGATCTGCAATGGTTAAGTCGCGAACTGAGCCGGGCAAAAAAAGGTAAAGAGCAATTAATTGCATTTGCACATTATCCGCTTGCTGATGGACTGAGCAATTGGGATCGCGTAACCGGAATTTTGAAGAAAAATAACTGCATCCTCTCTTTTTGCGGACATGGTCACCGGCTTGCCCTCTTTAACTTTGATGGTATCCCTGGAATTATGGGACGGGCGATGATAATTCGGAACAGCAAGTTGGCTGGTTACAATATCGTTGAGCTTCGAAACGACTCGGTTTATGTATCTCAAAAAGAGATCGGCAGAGATATAGAGAAGGCTTTTATTAAGTTTAATTATCTTAAACCTGAACCTATTGCTTTATTACCTGTTTCACAAAAGCCCGATTTCAGGATGAATCTGGATTATCCTATGGTCGAAGTTGGGTTTCAACTTGAAGACACAGCATCTGCTTTCGCCGGTCCCTGTGTTATTGATGGGAAAACCGTGATTTACGCAAACTCGGTTGGAACAATTAAAGCGATCAGAATCGCTTCCCATAAAGTGATCTGGGAAAAAATAGTTCAGGGTCCGGTTTATACCACACCGGTAAGCGGTAAAACAGTTGTTGCAGTTGGAACAGTGGATGGTAAAATTATTGGATATGATCTCATGAACGGGGCAGCCTTATGGAAAGTTGATGTTGGTACTCCGGTTTTAGCAGATGGTATTGCAGAGAATGATCAGCTTTACATTGGTGGCGGATCGACCGCCTTTTACAAAATAGACATGATCAGCGGAAAAGTGATCTGGAAGTTTGAAGGGATTGCAGGATTGATTCAGGGTCAACCCGCAGTATCCGGACAACAGGTCGTTTTCGGTGCGTGGGATCGTCATCTCTACTGCCTTGATAAAACAACGGGGAAACTTCTTTGGAAATGGAATAACGGTAAACTACCTCAACTATATTCTCCGGGAAATATTGTTCCTGCTGTTGGTAATGGAAAGGTTTTTCTCGTTGCACCTGATAGATGTATGACAGCTCTTGACCTTATTTCCGGAAAGCAAATATGGCGTGATTGTAACCATCAGGTACGCGAATCGATGGGGATTAGTCCTGATAAGAGCCAGGTTTATGCCAAATTAATGAACGATTCTGTTATTTCTGTTTCCACGCTTACGGACGAATTTAAATTAATTTGGTCAATCAATGCCCGAATTGGTTATGAGCACAATCCTTGTGCTATTCTTGCTTTAGATAATCAAATATATATAGGAACAAGAGAAGGGGTGGTCATTTCCATCGATTCGCACAATCAGAAGATCAGCTGGAAATACAAAGTGGGGAATTCAGCAGTCAATAAGCTGGCATGGGATGGCAAAAACATGATTTTTGTTTCCCTTTCGGAAGGAAAATTAATTTCTTTGAAAAAAAGTGAATAATTTTTGAAAGATGTAATACAACATACAAATCAAATGTGTACTTTTAGTGAAAATTTGTAATGCTTTATTAATATTTGTTTCGGATGTGCAGATGTTATGAAGGATTTTATGGATTTTAATGTGCCACGAGATATAAATTCTAAAACCAAAAATGAAATGAAATGAAAACAATCCTCTTATTGTGTTTAATGGGAATCGGGATCATGAGTGCAAAGGTTTCTACTGCACAAACTCCTGTCATAAAAGGTCAGGTAGTTGATGCCAGGACCAATGAATCCATGCCTGGCGTTGCTGTTTTTATCAAGGGTACGACTCAGGCAGTCTTAACCGATGACTCAGGGATGTACAGCATTAAAGCTGCTCAGGGTCAGGTTCTTGCTTTTTCTTTTCTTGGCTACAAGGCCCAGGAGAAAGTAGTCGGCACTTCTACCGAGATCAATGTAAAACTTGAATTTACGGATGTAATGTTAAGAGAGAATGTAATAATCGGAGAGTACGGAATCAAGAGACCTGAAAGGTCAGTTGGTGCAGCTACTCAAACCGTAAAAGGTTCCGACATTTCCGAGTCAGGACGTGAGAACTTCGTTAATGCGCTGCAAGGTCGCGTTTCCGGTATTCAGATTTCCAGTTCAGGTGGAACTCCCGGATCTTCAAGTTCTATCATTATCCGTGGAGCTACCTCGATTTCAGGCAATAACCAGCCACTCTTTGTGATTGATGGTATTCCAATGAACAACTCATCCTTCAATCCTATTGGTGGCCTTGCCTCAAAACAAGGTATTGACCCTGTTGTGGGTACTGCTCAACTTGACTTCTCTAACCGTGGTTCAGACATTAATCCTGAAGATATTGAGAGTATGACCGTTCTGAAAGGTGCAGCGGCCGCTGCACTTTATGGTAAGGATGCTTCGAACGGAGCTATAATTATAACGACTAAAAAGGGAAAAATTGGAAAAGGAATCGTGAAATACAGTAACAGAGTCATTTTCGATGAGGCCTATCGTTATCCGGAAATTCAAACCAAGTATGATAACGGGATGTATGGTAACACCAACTATTATACATCAAGACATTGGGGAGCACCATATGCAGCCGGTACAAGACTTTATAACAACCTGAAAAATTTATTCCAAACAGGAGTTGGCCAACAACACAATTTATCTTTTGATGCTGGTAGTGACGCAATGACAATTCGTGCAACAGCCAGTACACTAAAACAATCTGGTATAGTGGCTACTTCAGGTTATACTAAAGATAATATTTCTTTGGCAGGAACTGCCAAACTCTCCAAATGGATGAACATAGAGGCCTCTGTTATGTATGCCAATACAACCAATACAAAGGTTGACAGAGGTACAGGTGGCGCCAATGACAGACGATATGAGGACTTATTTAGATCCGGCAGGAAAGATTCGGTATCCAAACAGATATGCTGATGTTGATATTTTAAATCCATATTTTGATCTGTACAAAAACAAAAATTACGATGAAACCCAGCGTTTCATTTCAAGTATAGTCGTTAACATAACCCCAATTAAAGATTGGCTGATCCGCGCTCAGGTTGGTTATGACGTAAGCGCTACTACGATGACTCTTGTACGTCACCCGGAGTGGAATTCAACTGCTACTGGTACAGGCTCATACGACCAGTCAAAGATAAATGAATCGATCCCTACAATCCAGTTTATTTCATCTTATTCAAAGGAGATCGGCAAGTTTAGCGGAACTGCCCAGGTTATTTATCGCCAGAATGAACAAGGTTCAAAAACTTTATCTGTGCATGGTGAAAAGTTCATGGTACCGGATTTTCAATCAATTAATAACTGCGATATCGCTACGCTTGTCAATACAACAAGAACGATGATGAGACGGATCCAGGGCATTTCCGGATCGTTTATGTTCTCGTTTAACAATCTGGCATTCTTGACACTTCGTGGTACCAATGACTGGTCATCCACTTTGCCGGTAAATAACAACAGCTATTTCTATCCGGCAGCTGACGCGTCAGTAATTGTATCTGATCTTCCATTTTTCAAATCTCATTTAGGACCAATCAGCTATCTGAAATTTAGGGCTTCAGTTGCCCAGGTAGGTAAAGATGCTCCTCCGCT
>JAPLDR010000043.1:37679-54374 GCA_026391655.1 Bacteroidia bacterium
CTCCGCTTTCTATTTATCCGGCACTCGAGGCAGCCCCCACTTCTTATGGAGGATACCGTTATGGTTTTACAGGACCAAACGCAAATCTGCGGCCTGAAATGAACACAGCATGGGAAACTGGTATAGAGGCGCGTCTGTTCAATAACAGGATGAATATCGACTTTTCCTACTATAATACACTTTCCAAAGATCAGATTATTACGGGATTCCGGATGAGTTACGCCACAGGGTTCGTATTGAACAATATGAATGTAGGTTCATTCAAAACAAGCGGCGTAGAATTCAGAGTTGATGGTGATATTATAAAGAACCGTGACTGGACGGTTAACGCAACTGGAGTAATGTAATATCGCTTCCCGAAAACCTGACTGAGTACTACAATGCTTATACCTGGGTTTCAGGAAATATCAGAAACGGTATTAAAGTTGGTTATCCCATTACCTCTTTAACAGGACTGGATTACCAAAAAACCACCGATGGCAAGATTCTGATTGATCCATCCACAGGTCTGCCTCTCGTATCAGGTACCTGGACGAGTATCGGAGATCGTGAACCTAAATTACTTTTTGGATTCAATGCTTCTGTTAGATATAAAGATTTTTTACTAACAACCCTGATCGATGGCCGTTTCGGAGCAACAGTTGTTAACGGCACAAAACGTTATATGATGCAATATGGTTATAGCCAGGAGTCTGTGGCTCAAAGAGAAGCACCTCCCGTAATTTTCGATGGAGTATTGAAAGATACTTATGAGAATACAGCAACACCAACCCCCAATACGATTGGTGTAAAATTGGGAGATTTGCAATATGGTTATTCAGGACAAGACCCTGACTGGATTGAGAAAAATATCAACTACATGAGGTTGCAGGAATTAAGACTTTCATACTCTGTCAACAAAAAATGGTTAGACAAAGGGACAAATGGCCTGATTTCAGCCGCCACAATCTTTGCTTCAGGAACTGACCTTGTCGTATGGACCAATTATTCAGGTATTGATGTTGTTGGTAATTCTAACTCCGCTGCATTAGGCGGAACAGGTGGAGCTGGTTTTGATATGATGTCCATTGCGGCTCCCAGAAGAATATCTTTTGGTCTAAGTGTAACATTTTAATAATTAAAGAGATGAGAAAAATATTAATATCATTAAGTCTACTTCTGGTCATTGGTATTAGCTCTTGTACAAAAACCTGGCTGGATGTTAATAAGAACATTGACGCTCCTGACTGGGTTAACCCAATTCTTCGGTTGGGACCTGTACTTGCCTCTTATGAGGGTATAGCTTATGATCTTAGGGCTGTGGCACCAATTGTTGAATATTTTGGCGGTGGCTCAACTTATGTATCTACATTTGGTGTTTCACATAGTTATTTAATCGGTAGCGATGGTGGCGGCGAGTGCTGGAGAATGTCTTACTGGCTGCAGGGTATGAATGTTGAGAATATTATTAACGACGGGAGGAGCCTTGGACAATTTAAACTTGCCGGCATAGGTTTAACCGTTAAAGCATATTCATGGCATATTTTGGCTTCATTACATGGTGATCTGCCCGTAAAGGACGCGTATGTTCCAGGTCTTCTTTCTCACAGTTACGACACCCAGGAGTATGCATTTTCGAAAGTTCGTTCATGGGCATACCAGGCGATTGCTGAATTTGAAAAGACTGATAATACGGTATATCCGGCTACCTTAACAACTGCCGACCTTATTTATAAAGGAGATCTTACAAATACAAAGTGGAAAAAATTTGCATATGCTGTTCTTGCGAGAAACTATATTGCAATGTCGAAGAAGAATACGGCTTATTTGGATTCTGCAATAATCTGTGCTGACAAATCTTTTGCCAGTGCAGATGATGATGCAAACCTGACATTCCAGGCAACCGGAGTATCTACAACCTCAAACTTCAATGGGGTGTTAAGAGGAAACCTCACAAATGTATTTGCTCAGTCTGATTATATTGTTCAGGTGATGACCGGTAATATTCCAAATTACAATAGTTCAGGCGGTATAGATGGACTAAGTACTTACCAGATGGTTACCGATACCGCAACCCTTGACCCAAGAACAATTCTATTGCTTGGCACAACCGATACCATGCAGGTTGACCCGAATAATATTAAGAAGGGTACCTATAAATTTGTGGGTACCAGACTAAGCAATACAGTTGCCTGTACTTTTTGGGGATCATCTTCGGCTCCTACAATAGCTAATAACGGTACAGGAAGATGGCTTTACAGGGACGATGCTCCATGGCCGCTTTCCAGCTATGCGGAAATTCAGTTTGTTAAGGCAGAAGCACTCTTTCTGAAAGGGCAAAAACAAGCTGCATTAGATGCCTTCAAACTTGCAGTGGCAGGGCACATGGATTTTGTAAAAAGACTGATCGTTCCGGGAACAATTGTTAAAACGGGCAATAAACAGACCTCTGTTATTGGGGATAAGATTACAGCAGCAAGATTCACAACATTGGCTACTGCTTATCTTGCCAGCAAGTTTGTAAACGCAATGCCACTCGCGGATTTTACACTGTCACACATCATGATGCAGAAATATGTTGCTCTGTTCCCCTGGAGTCTCGACACATGGAATGACCTTCGCCGTTATCATTACGATCTTAAACTTGGTCCCAATGGTGTACCTGTTACGGGAACTTCATGGACAAGCGATATCGTATATCATAAGTTGGATTCTGACCCGGCACGGGTTTATAAAGGATTTTATCTTCCGGCAGCCGACGTACTTAACAGAAGAAGTAAATTTTCAACAGACAACCTGGGCTCTCCGGCATACCGGTTACGTCCGCGATATAACTCTGAGTACATGTGGAATCTTCCATCATTGAAGGCGCTTTTGCCTATCGCAGGTGATGCCCCTAACTATATGACTTCTTTTGTTTGGTTTACAACGCCTGGCAATTAATAACAATAATATAAATTCGACTAAAATGAAAACAATATTAGCATTAGTCTCTGTCTTGATGGTGTTTTTACTGGCATCCTGTAAAACGAATGTAATTACATTTGGAAGCACTGACATTGACCTGGCAAAATCTGCTGAAGTAAGATTAGTCTACGACCTCCCAGTTGTGGCTGGTGCAACAATGAATATCACAAGACTAAAATACAATGACCAGATGGTTTCTGAGGTATCGACAGCTATTGGCAGTATTTTCCCAAATAGCTTTGCAAAGTATC
The DNA here is from genome assembly GCA_026391655.1 of Bacteroidia bacterium. Lineage (GTDB taxonomy): Bacteria > Bacteroidota > Bacteroidia > Bacteroidales > Prolixibacteraceae > JAAFHB01. The sequence goes on from JAPLDR010000043.1 coordinate 40,877, forward strand.
ATGTAGTACCTCAGGGTACCGTCAAAGTAGATACCTACACAGGAACAACTAAAGATGTGGTGCAATACAGCAATACCTTCACAGTTGGTGCAGGAAAATACACAGCCTTTATTCATAGTCTAACCGATGTTCCTTTTGTAATTAAGGATGTCGACGTATTTACTTACGGTGATGCATGGGCTGATACCACTGCAAATATTCAATTTGTGAACCTGTTTTACAAGGCAGATGGTATAACCCCTTTTGGCAAACTTACTTTAAAGGGTAGAAGAGGTGCCGGAACTACTGCGAGCCCTTATGTCTTTATTAATCTCGCTACCTGCGGTTTTAAAGAAAATTCCGCTCTTATCCCTTATAAATTAGTAAAGAGTGGTACGGTGTGGTCAGGTACTGAGGCCAGTATGGTTTTTGCAGTTTTTGATGATGCAGGTAATCTTCTTAAAGCTTATCCGACCTCAAGCGGCGCTTTGGCAGATATAGTTTTTACAGGCTATTCGCTGGGTAAAGGTAGGAACTACATTTTCCATATGAACGGAAAACAAGGCACTAATTATGCGACTCAGGCTATCAGATTGAGTACTATTACTTTAAACTAAACAGAATGAAAAGATTAATTTTGTTTATTGCAATTATCGGCATTTTTTCTACTGTTTCATTCGCTCAAAATAAGAAAGCAGACAAAGAGGCTGCAGCAAAGGCACAATTTGATAAAGCAGTTGCTGCAATCGAGGCAAAAGACTTTGTCATTATTGTTGAAACCTATGAAGCAAGCGACAGGACTATTGCGAATAATACTAATGTTTCAAACTTCATTTCCTGTGAAAAAGAGTTCGCTTTCCTTCAGGGGACGATCGTGGCAGGTAATAGCTACACTAACAAGACTAATGTGTCTGATTATAAACAGGTTGCCGACAAAAAAGGCAATATAAAGCTTGTAATGCAGGTTAAAGGCACTTATGTAATCGCTAAAATTGAGATTTCAATGAAAAATGGCGGTAACTATGCTGATGTCATTATTTCTCCAACTAAGGGTGATGCAAAACGTTTTTCAGGAGAAATAGTTCCCCGGGCTGAATCGAAATATTTCAAAAAACCTGGTGAAGTTTAGTACTTCTGATTTTAATAGTTAAATAAAGGCTATCATTAGTTTGATAGCCTTTATTCTTCTTAATCTTTAAATAGGTTATTGAATATCAATATTAAAAAAATGCTTTCACAGAAACTTGTTTTTGTGCCATCACAATTTGTGTTCGTCAGAATTATGGTTCTGGTATTAGGAATGTCTTGTTATATAAGTTCGTTTGCTCAAATCGACACAATTACTCCGGTTAAGAAAGAACTGGTTATTTCAGGTAAAACTAAGGGCCTTTTGCCTTTTCTAAAGTATGGACCGGGAAGCGACCGGCTTGGTGGGGCCAAGATGACCTATCTGGATACAGCTGTGGTTTTACAAGTAGTTGATAGCATGAGGGATGATTATATTGTAAGACTTTCCAAAAATCACAAGGCATTTATTCCGAAAGAGAATGTGAAACTTTTTAGTGATAGCAGGAGACCCGACTATTACCTCACCTCATCGTGGAAAGTGTCCGGCGACGAAAAGCAGGACTATGTCGCCATTAGTCTCGACGAAAGGCTTCCTTATAAAAGCTTTCAGCTGATCGATCCGTCGCGCATTGTGGTCGATATTTATGGCGCAACCGGAAATACAAACTGGATTACCCAGCTAAAATCTGCTAAAGAGGTTAAGAATGTGTATCATGAACAACTGGAAGATGATGTTTTCCGTGTGACGATCGAGTTGAAACATCACCAACATTGGGGTTACTCGATTAAATACAAAAATAAAACCTTGATTGTCGCCATAAAGCGGCAACCTGAAAAGCTATCAATCAGACATTTGAAGATTGCCATCGATGCCGGTCATGGTGGCAGCAACAGCGGAGCTACAGGTGTTAAAAGTGGAATTGAAGAGAAAATTTGTAATCTTCAGATCGCCAAAGAATTGGAAATATTTCTAAAACGCAGGGGTGTTGAAGTCTTTATGACCCGAAGTTCTGATATTGATCTAAGTATGGCTGATCGCACTCTAATGCTCCGTGAGGCGAATCCTGATCTATTAATTAGCATCCATCATAATGCGGCTGGCAATCCGGGTGTCAAGGGTGTCAGTACCTATTATCGTTACATTGGATTTAAGCCGCTTTCGGTAGCCGTTTTAAACCGGATGCTTGAACTTGGTTTAAATGATTTCGGAAATATTGGCAGTTTTAATTTTTCTCTCAGCGGTCCAACAGAATATCCAAATTGTTTGGTCGAGGTCGCCTTCTTAAGCAGTGACGAGGATGAAAAGCGAATCCTTGATCCACAATTCCAGCGGAATGTAGCTAAAAAGATTCGCAAAGGCGTTATCGACTGGATCAGGAAAACAAAATAAAGCAAAACAGCAACAACCTGTGTTTTTTTAAACTAAAATGGTTGGTCTGTTTGAGCTAAATTGAAAAATTAGTATCTTTGTTATGTAAATTTTGAAAAACTAATCTAATGGACGAAATATTCGGTAAAATACGTATTAGCCAAACACTTAGTCAAAAAATTGAACGTAAAATCGAGGAGGCAATCCGACAAAAAAAATTAGTTGCAGGAGCCAAACTTCCTTCTGAGAAAGAGCTATGTGAGAGCTTTGCCGTAAGCCGGACAGCTTTACGTGAAGCATTACGCCGGTTAAGTGCCCGTGGATTGATCATTATCAGGAAAGGTAGTGGAATGATCGTTTCAGAAATAAAAATTGAGGATGCCATTAATTCACTCAACCTTTATTACGATCTTAAATTTGATTCCAATCTGATCACTCAGATTATTGAAGTCAGAAGATTATTTGAGCCCGAAATTGCCCGTCTGGCCTCGCGTAACCGAACAGCTGAAGATCTTAAATTGCTGAAAGATAATCTTGTTGAATTAGCTAAATGCGATCCGGATAACACCCAACTTGAGGTCGATATGATTAACCGTTTCCATATGAACCTCTCAAAGGCTACCGGTAATCCCATCATCATCATTAGTATGGAGCCTATCTATTCGCTCTTACCCCGGATGCGGAATTTGATCTATGCAAATGTAGAGGGTGAAAAAGAATACACGCTACGACTTCAGCAGTGTATTTTAGATGCAGTTGAGGCACAGGATGACCAGAATGCTTATCAGTACTCAGTCGAATTGCTTGAACGCAATATGGAGGTTTATGTCAAATATTTTAAAAGTTTTTTGTAGTTTATCCGTCGCTTTTTGTCTCACTCTCCCCTTCTCCCAATCACTCCCTCAGTTTTGAAGTGATGTTTGTTTAAGGGGAAATGTCAGATATTTCAGTATTTCCGGATCGTTTTGAAAACATTTCAATGCTGCATTGTGTACAGTTTCCATTAATTGGAAAAGCTCGTTCAAACGGATTTTATAAAGTTTATTTCTAATATCCTGTTTTTCATTATGTTCCAACATTTCTTCATGTGTATCACCAATCTGTTTCGATAAACTCACGATCTCATCCAGGGTTGGTTCCGGACAGTTGGCTGCTCTTAATTCGGGTCTTTTCTCATTAATTAACTTAACTGATCCTTCCAGACATTTGCGTAATGAAGAATAATCAAGAACCACTTTTTCTATTTCGCAATATCCGTAGGCTTCCCACAATTTTGAATCGTATGGAAAGGCTTTATTCATATAGAAACGGAAAATAGGAAACAGACTTTTGACCTGATCTGCAAATTCTTCCAGTTTGAGTTTAAAAACCTGATTAAGATTATCGGCTACTGGATTTGAGGAATGAAGCTGAACTTCATAATACAGCGCTTTGAATCTGAAAATAAAATCCTTATCAAGACCCGGAGGAACACTTTTAATGGTGTCAAAATGATCTTTCAGGTGCTTTTTGAACATTGAAGCAATTTCCAGTAGTTCGTTTTCGGAGTATGGAGAATTCTTCATAATACTCAAGGATTGAATTTTTGATATACGTCGAAAAATTTCAAACAACCTTCTGTTTGATTACAACTTGCCTAATCCTGAATGATTAACAATTCAACCAATACTTTTGTTCATCCTTCAATTATTCCGGAATGCATTACCGAAAAAAATTTCTGTAAAATTAATAGTCTTTTTTCTCCCAGATTGTAACCTCTAAATTATTGTAAGAATATTTCCTTTTATTAATCCTCTTAACAGATGGAATAGTAATTGGGCCATCAATTTTTGTGAAATTTTCACTGAGCAATGCAGCAAGGTCATCTTCTCCCCATATCTGTTCTCCTGATTCGCGATGACCTCCAACCCAATTTTCGCGTAATGTACACTCCTGGCTCCAGTCAAAACCCGAAGCTACTATGAGTCTTCCTCCCTTATTGATACGTTTATGAACACCGGCTAGGAAATGACGTGGATTGTTCATCTGATCGAGAATATCATTGATCAGAACAAGGTCATATCCAACATATAATGGTTTCATATTAGAGGCATCAGACTGCATAAATGTGACTTTATTTAGAAGTTTTTTGAATCCCAGTTTATTGATATTCAATTGATGATATGAGAGGAGTTCACCTTCTTCAGGGAAAACATAATTGAAACTTCCTATCTCCTGCAATTGCACGGCAACCCTGATATTCCGGGCGGTAAAATCCAAACCGGTGACCGTGTCGAAACCTTTGGCCAGTTCCCATGTTGTCCGACCGGTCCGGCAACCAAGATCAAGTGCGCTTTTTCGTACATTACCGGCATACTGAATCGCTATTTCGGCAATTCGCTTATAGTAGTTTTTAATTCCCAGGAAGTCAGTTCCATACTGCGCTTCGCAATTCCGGATCACCTCCGGATCAGTTTCGTAAATATCCTGAGGAATCACGACCTCATTGGCCGATTCAACATAGCGGAAACCGGCGTGCTGATAAAAATGGCGTCTGAAGGCATAACGGGCATTCCCGGTTGCTTCGTTCCCGGTTGATATCCACGACCCGCCTTTGATCAGATTATGCTTTGTGTCGAATGTCGGAGTTGAAAAATCGTCATATGATGGGTGGATTTTGAAACCTTCAAATCCATTGATAGGTGTTTCAGTCCATTGCCACACATTTCCCACCAGATCATAAAACTCGCTAAACCTGAATTTGTCAACAGGACACGGACTTTGAAAATGTTCCAGGTTAATATTTCCGGGAGCATTCTTCCAGTAAGGCTGATCGGGTATACTTGCATTTTTATAAAGTACATACCATTCATCTTCGGACAGAAGACGTATCGGCAGACCCGTTTGTTCCGATTTCCAGTTACAGAAAGCTTTGGCCTCGAGATAATTCACCTCTGCCGGCCAGTCCCATGGCATTTCTATCTCATTGAAAAGCAGTCGCAATTTCCATCCAGTTGCATCTTTTCTCCAGAAAAGCGGGTGCTGCGCCACCTTATAGGTTTTCCAGTTCCATCCCTCTTCTGTCCAGTAGTTTTGAGTATGATAGCCTCCGGCTTCAACAAACTGCAGGAATTCACCATTTGAACAAAGATATTTCGAGGCTTTAAAAGGTTCTACAGATGCATTATGTGTCCCATATTCGTTATCCCAGCCATAAAGAGGATCGTTGTGCGATTTCCCGATTGTGATTTGTTGACCCTCAACGCTAATTAATGAATTTTCGAGAGCATGTGCTGCTTCGGAACAAGGATTCCACGATAAAATGGGTTTCAGATATTGCAGAGGAATCTGGCGGATCAGCACCGAAGAGGTCTCAATATGAATCCGCTCATGCTCGATTCCCATCAATATGATCCAGAATGGATTGTCCCAGCTAATAGGCAGATTTAATGGTAATGATTTAATCAGCTCATCGACTGTTTGCCTTACTTTGTTCCGGTATTCAGATACCTCAGCAAAAGTTGGCCAGACGTAATTGTTTGTATTCAGATCGTCCCATGACATCTCATCAACACCAATTGCAAACATCGATTCAAAACGTGGATCGATCCTGCTATTGAGTATTTTGCTAATAATTAATTTATTGATATAAAATGTTGCAGTATGTCCATAATAAAAAATCAGCGGATGGCGCAAGGGATCTGCTTTGTGGTACATCGCAGCCTGATCGGCGAAAACTTCAAATAGCTGTTCGTCAAGATCAAATGTATCATGAAAATAATCAAGAATCTCATTTCTTTTTTCTTCCGGCTTACCCTCATTTAATACAGGGGTTTTAGTAAAAAAGAGTGGATTGGCAGTCATAGTAATAGGATTAAAGTTCATACATTCAATGTCGTATCAAAAACTGAATGAATTCTATTTTCAAAGAAAAGGGGCGCTTTTGTTTATCTGTTAAGAAAACAGTTGCAATTAGATTTTGTTCAATTAATGAGGGCACGAAACAATAATACAGTGTTAATCTATGCGTTATATAAAACTCACAAATGGACTTGCATACGTAATTGGATCAGTATAAAAATCAGAGATGCCTATGAAATTCATATAGGACAAGAGGTCATTGTAAATTTAATTGATTGCAAGATGTCGGTTTAAGTATTTAATATCATCCCTTCAACCTGATTATTTAGCGCTGTTTTCAGTCTCCTTCCTTTTTGAGTATAGCCGATAAAGGGGAAACTCACAAGTAAGATAGTATTACCTGCAGAGTCAAAAGCGACGTAACCACCAATTCCCCAACTAAATAACGTAACTTTTGTTTTAAATTTAACAATCTTGCGGTAATTATCCACATGGGTCAAAATCCACTTTTGGGCAATCTTTCCCTGGAGATCTTCAAACGAAAAATTTTGGTTCTTTAGTTTAATTATCCTTTCTTGTTTGTCGTGAAAATCAGGGATTTTGATATCATCCGATTCGATGTATTTTAATCTCTGGAATACTGATAAGGAAAGTCCGCCTACAAAGGGACCGGCAAATAAGAATGCCAAACCCAATCCTAATAGTAAAAACTCAGGCAATTCAGGCTCTTTTCCTTCTGCCATTCTGACTATGAATTGAAATCCAACATACACAATCCAAAAGCCAAAAAACGCAAACAAAAAAATCTTCCAAACCAGTTTCATATTCGGTAGTTTTTAATGTAGCCAGTAATAAGTTATTTGAATTTATTTACTAATCAATAACCTTCAGAAGTTTAAACAAGTAGATTTTGTTTTTAACATTATGCCTATTCAATATTCAGATTCCGGTCTTTAGGATATTTAACTTTATACTTAAGCTCAATATCCTTCTTTCCGGATGGCTCAAGATTGAAATTCCATTTTATCTCACCGCTTTCCTTGTTGAATATACCACTTGAAATATTCTCAATCGTTACTTCAATCTCTTCGTTGGTCGACACAGGAATCTGATCAAAGATAATCATTTTGACTGGTAACCCTTTATTGTTTTTGACAGATATTTGCCATGCACGTGTCTCCTCTTTTTTATTTCCGAAGAATTGTTTTGTTGTAAAATCCTTAATCTTGTCACGCTTAACGATTACATTTTTATCGCGTCCCATCGAAATATTCAATGTGTCAGAGATAAACCGGACATCTAAAACTGACTTTCCGACAAAGGTATTCTCGAAAAAAATATTAGCCTCTCCTTCAAGTAAATTATATTTCTCCCAATTTACAATATTAGCTGTTAAAAATGCATCTTTCACCACCTTCGGGGTACAATAGTATTCGAAATCAGCATCCAATGTGTAATGCTCAACATCGACTGTAATATCCTTATTATCTGAACTTATGGTGTAAGGCGTTTTTATCTCAAACTCAAACGAAGTCTGGTTTTCTGTCTGAACAACAGTCAAAGGCATGCTGCTTTTTTTCTTAACTGAAGTCCCTGAAGCCACTGAAACCCCTGCCATCCTGCCTTGTAATGCTGAAGACATAGACTCATTTTGAGTACCATATCCCACTACAACAACTTCATCGAGATTTAGAACACTTGGTAAAAGTGTTACATTTATAACCGGATTATTGATGGGTAGAGTCTGACTTTCGAAACCTATAAACGACACAACCAATTCATTATTATTACCGGAAGTTGACAATGAATATTTTCCGTCAGGGTCAGTTATCGTACCTAAGGTAGTTCCTCTGATCACGACAGTTGCTCCAGGCAACGGTTCTTTTGTTGTTGCATCATAAACCCTTCCCGACACCTGATTACTGATGTTTGAATATCTGGGTGGAATTAAATTATAATTTAAAAAGTAGGGTTGTAATTGGGGACCAACTCCACCAAGCTTTGGATCGGATGACGACAATTTCAGCTTTATATTATGCCATTCCTCTTTTGTACTTTGATGGATATTAGCTTTATAGACTAATTCAATCGGTTGGTCAATACTTTTTGCCCTGATATCGTACGAAGGAAACCAACCTGCATTATTTACGAAATAGGATAATTCCAGTTCAAATTTTGTCGGTAACTTGGCATCAACCAAAACGATCAATTCACTTACCGGAGTTGGCCTTAATGTGCTGATTTGCCTGATCTGCTTTTCAATTGTGGTTTTCTCTTTATTGTAATCTTCAATCTTCTTTTTTACCTCAAACTCCTTTGTTTTATTGGCAGAGACTTTTTCCATATAAAAATTCGAGGTCTCTTTGAAATTATTAAGACTAACTTCCTGATTTTTACCACCTATAAACCGATTATCTTTAAAGAAAAGTAACTCTTCACCAATCACTTCAAGATTCTTATTCTCGGTTCTGATCTTCTCCTCTAAAGCTTTAGATTGGATGATCAGATCGGATAACTCTTTTGATCGGGTGACACTATCGGTATAATTAAACCGGTGATTAACCGATAAAATCATCACATCGTCATTCGCTTTCAACTGAACACTTTTCGAATCCAGGTATGGCGATAGATTAACGAATCGCAGGATAGATTTGCCATTATTTAGTTCGATAGTCTTCTTTCGTACTACCTGTGCACCATTAATAAAGACAGTCGCCTCTTTAACATCAGTTTCAATAATTGTCTCTTTCTTTTCCTGAGAATAGATCTCAATACACAACAAACAGATTATCAGACTAAACAAACTTTTCATTTTCTTTTTAATTTGATTTCTTTTCAAAATGCAAGATAAGAATTTAAAAATAAAAAAACAATATGTTTGCAGATTTCTATTGGCTAACTGCAAAGCAATCACAGTTCAATAAATTATTCAGCCGTGCTCCAAATCAGAAAATATTATTGTATTTTGCACCTTCTAAGCGTAAATATTACTCCATAATTTTAAAAATCGAGATGGCTAAATTCTTAAGATCTTCGTTATTTATAATTCTGCTGATTGCCGCATGGCAGATAGGGATCTCGCAAAACCTTGAAGAGCGAATTAAAAGTTTACCCGGTATTATTTCCGTCGAAAAGATGGAGCCCAACAAGTTTTTTACCGAGGCGTTCATCATCATGGTAAAAGAGCCACTCGATCATCTTCATCCGGAACTGGGTACATTTCCGCAACGCGTAGTTCTTTCCAATTTAGGATTTGACCAACCTGTCGTTTTTATAACTGAAGGATATGGAGGAGGTTACGGTACATCATCAAGGTACCTGAATGAACTATGTCCGATGTTAAAGGCCAATCAATTATTTGCTGAACACCGGTTTTTCGGTAAGTCGGTTCCTGATTCTGTTGATTGGAAATACCTTACTGTTGAAAATGCGGCTGCTGACCACCACCACATTGTGGAGTTATTCAAACCGCTTTATGAAAAGAAATGGATCAGTACGGGCATAAGCAAGGGTGGCGAAACGGTACTTTATCACCGGGCACTTTATCCAAAAGATGTAGAAATATCGGTTCCTTATGTGGCTCCGCTTAATTTTTCGGTTGAGGAGAAACGTCACGATCACTTTATCCGGCATAAAACGGGAACTGCTTCGGATCGTAAAGAAGTTGAACGTTTCCAGATAGAAATTCTGAAAAGAAAGAAGCAATTAATGCCGCTTTTCGAACAGTATTGCAAAGAAAAAAACTACACATTCAGAGCGGGTACCGGTGAAATTTATGACTATTGCGTACTCGAATCAGCTTTCTCTTTCTGGCAATGGGGACGGTCTGTGGCCGAGATTCCGAAAGCCACCGCTACGGATCAGGAGTTCTTCAGTTATCTGATCAAAATATGTTCGCCCGATTATTTTGACATTGAGAGTGGAAAACCGACTTATCCGTTTTTTGTTCAGGCGCTGAAACAGTTAGGTTATTACGGATATAACCCGAAGCCTTTTAAAGGATTGATGGAATTGACTGATACAAAGGGTTATATTTTAAAATTGTTCATGCCTGCGTCTGCGAAGTTTACTTATGATCCTGCGATGAGTTTACTTGTGAAAAAATATTTAAAAAAGGATGCCGATAAGATTTTATTAATTTATGGAGGGAACGATCCATGGAACGCTTCGGCAGCTTCGACACGTGGAAATAAAAAGATCCTCAAAGTTGTTCAGCCGGGCGGAAGCCATCGCACCAGAATCAGTACGTTACCCAAATCACAACGGGAGTTGGTGACTGAAACATTGGAAAAATGGTTGAAGTAATGTAATTTAGTCTAAAAAACCTGATTATCATGAAAATATCGTTCAAATCGCTGTTCAAAAATTACTGGATTCTGTTTTTGCTCGTTGCCATTAAAATGGTGCTGCAAATGGTCATTGTAAATCCGGTTTATGAGTTGCATCGCGACGAATTTCTTCACCTCGATCAGGCAAATCATCTTGCTGCCGGATATATTTCAGTTCCACCCTTAACATCATGGGTCTCCTTCCTGATTAAAATGTTGGGTGGTGATGTTTTCTGGGTTCGTTTCTTCCCTGCATTATTCGGAGCATTTACGCTCGTTGTCATCTGGTTGATTGTCGAACAATTGAAGGGCGGAATTCTTTCAAAAATACTCGTAAGCACCGTTTTTATCTTTTCTGTCTATGCGCGGATTAATATTCTCTATCAACCAAATTCATTTGATATTCTGGCCTGGACCTGCGTTTTCTACTTTCTGATCAGGTTTATTAATGAGGACCATCCTGAATGGCTATTTTACTTGATGATTTGTTTTGTGCTTGGATTCTATAATAAATACAACATTATCTTTCTTTTAGCCGGAATTGTGATGGCTTTTTTAATTACTGATTTACGCAAAGTATTTATTAATAAATATTTTTACCTGTCGCTTGCTGTCGGAATTATTCTTTTATTGCCCAATATACTGTGGCAGTACAACCATCAGTTTCCGGTTTTTCATCATATGAGAGTCCTAAAGGAAACACAATTAAATAATATTGACAGAACTGGATTTCTTTTAAGCCAGATGAAGTTGTTGTCTCTTTCGCTTGTGCTGATTATTGCTGCATTTATCGCTTTCTTCAAATATACGCCTTATAAAAAATATCGGGTAATCGGATTTACTTTTCTTTTTACAATTGCAATTTTCACATTTCTAAGGGCAAAAGACTACTATACTTTAGGCCTTTATCCCGTATTATTTGTATTTGGAACAGTTTTTTTGGAAAAGAATATGCCAAAAAAATTCAAGGTGATTGTTCCCATCTATATTGCGTTTAATCTTCTGTTTTTCATTGGTGTAGCAAAGTTTATATTCCCTTTGCTTAGCCCGGCAGAAATCAAACAAAACAAACAACAGTTCGAATCAATGGGTCTTATGCGATGGGAGGATGGGAAAAACCACCACTTACCACAGGACTTTGCCGATATGCTTGGCTGGAAAGAGATGGCTTCGAAAACATTAATTGCATATAACACATTGCCGGACAGTATGAAGCGCGAAACTTTGGTGTTCTGCGACAACTACGGGCAAACCGGAGCATTAAATTTCTATAACCAGGGGAGAATGGCTGAAGCCTACTCTTTCAATACCGATTATCTTTTTTGGATTCCCAATGATTTGAAAATCAAAAATGTGCTGTTAGTTGGCAAAGCCCCTTCTGACAAAATACAGCAGCTTTTTGAGCATTTCACAAAAGTGGCTGAGGTTGAAAATCCGGATGCCCGCGAAAGGGGAACTTCTGTCTTTTTACTAACAGGTGCAAAGGAGAAATTCTCTGAAATCTTCCGGACAGAAATACTGCGTCGCAAAAAAAACATGGATTGTTTTTAATTCCTTAAAGAGAGTAACTATATTATTATATTTTTTTACCTTTGTTGGTAAGCAGCCGATATTTTTAGGCTACTTGTCTGTTTAGTAATATGTTGTTTATTCACTATATATTTGTATTAATTTTTAAATCATTCATTATGAAATTTATTTACACCACTCTTTTTATGCTTGTGTTTTTTGAAATGGCTTATTCGCAGCAGGATACCATTGTTACCAATAGTGAAAAAATCGTTTGCTCTGTAAAGGAAATAACCGCCGATGCAGTTAAATTCACTTATCCTGGTGAAGATTTGATCAATACGATTTATAAGAATACAATTGAGAAGATCACTTTCAAGTCAGGACGCGTACAGAAATTTGCCGAAGCAACTTCTTTCAAAACGGTTAATGGTCCTGAAGATTTTGAAAATGTGAGTATTACACAGGTAGAGAGTGAGGTAAAGGGGTTATTCAAGCTGGCAAATGTAAGTTCAAAAGCAAAAGGAACAACTTCGCTCTCTAACATTGAAAGGGTTAAAGAGCGTGCTTACCGGAAATTAAAAATAGAAGCTGCCATGCAAGGAGCCAATGTCATTTACCTGACTCAGCAACAGACGCAGGGAAATCAGATGGGTACAAAATATCAGGCAGGTAAATCTACTGAAACAAATCTTGATGGTGTTGCCTACACAAATAAAATCCCGAAATTTGAAGATTTTACGGCAAAAATTAAAAATCGTAATCAGTTTAATGTGCTCGCTACATTAAAACTTTGGAGTGGTGGTACTGATATGGAAAACGATAAATTTGTTGGTACACTTACAATTAACAGCGTGACCAACGAGAGTGGTTTAATCATTATCAACGGTACAATTCCAAAAATTGACCAATCAAGGTTCCGTGTTGTTTATTTAACTGACAAAAATTTTGTTTTGGTATATGAAGATAAAAGCACCATTTACGATCTGGTATTCCCTCTATAAATTTCTGCAGAACAGTTAAAGGGCTTTGGGCTAACCTTACTAATACTAAATTTTATGAATATGAATATCAGGTTTATAATAGGATTTGTAGTCTTGGTAGCCACCTTTAATTCATGCCAGACCACATCGACTCCGGCTTCGCCTGAAAAATTAAAGTCGGAGCTTTTTGCGGTTGAAAAGGAGTTTTGCGCAATGGCCCAATCGGAAAGTGTTGAAAAAGCGTTTGTCTATTTTGCCGCGGATTCGGCAGTGGTTTTACGACGAAGTCAACTATTAATCGGATAGGAGAAACGGGATTAATTCCCGTTTCGTCCTTCCACACCACCGTGCGTACCGTTCGGTACACGGCGGTTCCTTAATTTACGCCATTAACTTTCCGAAAATAATCCGTCAAGAAGATG
>JAPLDR010000050.1 GCA_026391655.1 Bacteroidia bacterium
TGTATTATTTTTGTGTTTATTCCTGAAAAACATATCGTCACATTGTTAGAAGTGCTGGCCGGGAGCTTCATTGACCAACTGGTTATAATTCACTGCAAAATACAAAAAAAAACTGGTGCCGTGACACCAGTTTTAAAATAATCTTTTTCTTATAACTAAAGTAGTTAAAGATGCACTGCATATAATTATTTCCGTGCAAGTGTCAGGACATTACTATCCATTAAGCGTCAAAAACTCCTTCTCGAAATCCTTCCATATTTCGTTGGAAAAGGCAGAAAGCGAATGATCAGTTAACTCCCCGCCATCCTGCAATATCACCATTGAAGGTTCGGGCGAGTAATTCTTCATCGACATTGCCAGGAAATCCTTGAACCTTTCCAGCTCAATTGCTGACCAATTTGTTGCTTCTTCAGCAAAATAGCAAGCTTTTGTTTCTGCGATCCAGTCTGAGGGTTTAATTTTATAGATCCACCCTTTGCCATCCGGGATTTTCATTAATTGTAGTGTTTAAATTCATAATTTTTCCTGAAACGGGCGATAATATCCGGAGAAGTTTACCATTTTGATCAATCTCAGTGAGTAATTCTCCTTTCCGGATCATATCACCCGGGTTTTTATGCTTGCTGAATTTTACTTCTCCCGTAATATGCAGCAGAAGATCATCGAGCCCAACTCTGGCAGATCCCGATTTTTCCATATACATCCAGGTGTGATTTTTGGAATAAAACAATCCCTGGGGAATTCGCAAAATGCCGGCTGAAAGAAAGCCCAGGGCTTTTTGGATCTTCCTGCCGATTTCTTTTTGTTTGTTCAACACAATCCAGAAAGGAATTAACGAAACCAGGAAAGTGATGATGATCAGGTATTCAATTCCTTTGGTTGCGAAAATGTCATGATAGCTAAATCCGTCCATATTTTTAATTTTTATGCAATCACCTTTAGCAGTGAATGCGGGTTAATTTATTGATGTTCATTTACCCACGATGGGGAGTCCCGTAAAACCGGCATACGGTTAATAACCCATCTGAATATCCATATTTCTGTAAATATTACTGCCAGTGTAACGATTATTTCCATCCAGGATGGAACATATCGAATGGCCATATCCCATTTAAATCCGATGACAGTAACATTCAACCTGTTCAAAATGACACCAAGCATTGTAAGGATGGCAGCAAGTTTGATCATCGTAATGTTATTGTTCCGGTAACTGACAAAGAATAGTAACATTGGTAAAAGGACAAATCCCAGCATTTCGAGAAGAAACCAATGCCCCATTCCTGTATTAAGCAGATCCCAGCGTTGTTTGTGAACAAAGACCAGCAATTGCAGGAAAAAGTAGGCAAACATGGTGCCTGCACAGATCTTAGATAATCCTCGGATTATACTTTTCTGTGCTATATGGTTTTTTTCACTGATTTGACTAAAAAAAACTTTATGGCTGATAGATCCTTCAAGTATTACCATTGAAAGTCCGGCGAAAATACTGGATACAAAAAACATAACCGGGATAAACTCGGAGTACCAAAGCGGATGTATTTTTTCCTTCGCCATAAGGTAAAGCGCACCTAATCCCGATTGATGAAGCATCGATAAAGTTATCCCAAAGATAACCGCTGCCAGAGTCATTCCTGATAGAATTTTGTGGGCACGTCTGGCACCGAGCCATTCTGCAATAGCGGGAGAAAACTCAATCAATTGAGCAATCATATAAAGCAGAAAGTGCCATGCAACAAGGAACAAAACTGAACTTACACCAAAGCTGTTCCCGATAATCGGATTAATCACATGCCATGGCCGCCCAAGATCCAGAAGCAATGCTCCGGCATAAAATACATAGGCAAGGAAACCGTTTAATACCGTTACCCTGACAATGGAATGATACTGACGCATATTCAGGATATAGACCATAAAAGTAAGTACATAGGCACCCCCGGCAAATGCGACACCTGTAACAACATCAAACCCTATCCATAAGCCCCATGGCGTGTCCTGGGTCAGATTTGTAATTGAGCCTAAACCTTTCCAGAAACGGATGACGATCAGGGCAAATCCAAGCAGGATAACAGGAACTGAAATGATATTAAAAGGAGTAAAGAATTTGCCTTTGGGTTTCATTTCACTTACCAGGAACTTCCAGATGGATTTACCATCGTGATCCAATGCAATTTGTTGATTATTACTCATCTTCTTTCTCTTCGTTAAGGTGATTATTTTTTGTTGCCTGATGAATTCCCAATAATAACGTCGGTACCAGAACAAAAACCGATGGTACGGTGTAGAGGAAACCTTTGGTCAATGCCGGGTAGGATGACTGTTGCAGAGAGGTGCTTAAACCCAGTTGATCAAATGGAACAGGTGAAAGATATAACCATCCTGTTCCGCCTGCTTCATGTTCGCCGTAAATATGATCGAAATACAATTCGGGCTTTTCATAAATTCTCCTGCGCGCTTCTTTTATCATATCCCTCCGTTTTCCATATAACAAGGCCTCATTGGGACAGTTATAAACACAGGCAGGACTTTCTTCGGTTTTAAGTCTTTCGAAACACATGTCGCATTTTTGAATTTTTGGGTTGGCGCTGTGATATTCGAATTTGGGACTATCAAACGGACAGGAAACCATGCAAAAACGGCATCCCATGCATTTATTGCCGTCCCAGGTCACGGGCACCGTTTTGTTCTTGTGCATGGCCTTTGTCAGACATGCGGCCGCACAAGCTGGCTCATTGCAATGCATGCACTGTCGCTTAATATACACTTCCCCTTTCTCAGTTTTATATGTATTCACGACAGTGTTGCAGGTTTCATCCGTTTTTCGAATTGCGGGAATTTCTTTTGAAGGTTTTGGTTGCGGTAATCCATGCGCCTCAGCACAATCAAATTCGCAACCACGACAACCTTTGCAACGGGTTGCATCATACAAGATTCCATTAAATTCCACATCGTTGTCGCTTTTAGGTACGGCTGCCCCAACCTCACCAATTGCAAGTGTCATTCCTGTGACACCCAGCAGTTTTAAAAAGCCTCTTCGTTTTATGCCCATGATTTTATGTTTTGGTAGTTTAAAAGTTCTGTTATTAACCAAATTGATTAACTGGCAATGTCAATAAATTTTGTTTGAAAATCATCCCATACTTCTGGTCCGAAATCGGCCAGAATGCTATCTTTCAATGCTCCACCGTCCTGAAGTGTTATAAGTGCATATTCCGGCGTATCGGACTTTATAACTGATGCAAAAAAATCTTTTAACCTTGAAAATTCATTTTTTAACCCCGTTTTGTATTTTTCGGCCATGCTTAAAAACTGAATTTCAAGTAACCAGTTGGTTGGCTCTATCGTATAGATCCAACCTTCTTCATAAGGAGCCGTATTGAGCAGGGAAGAATTGGTTATCAGGGATTCATTTTGCGCTTTAATTGTTCCGGATACAGGAGAATAGATGTTCAACTGTTTGCCTTTCTGAACGATGGTGAGCAAACGGTCACCTTTTTTGATCTTTTCTCCGGAATTTTTCATTTCAATACGAGTAATTGGGCCTGTAACATGCTGAAGGAAGTCATCGATTCCTATTTTCACTGTGCCATCTTTTTTCATAAAGGACCAGGTATGCGTTTTGTCAAAATAGAGCCCTTTGGGAATGATAACTGAATTCTCATCAAAAACAGACAGGATACCAGAAGGTGCATTCGTAATGACTCCTTTTTTATTTCTGATTCGCCGAGCCACAAAATCAAATGCAAATGCAATGACGACGAATGCAAATAAAACGATGAGGATCATTTTAAGCAGAGCAAATGTTTCGTTAGTGGAGGAGGCTGCACTGATTGCAGGTTCATTTATCTTATCCAGTTGTGTTTGTCTTTCGTTGAGTACGAGATCACTATAACCATTTGCATTTAGGAACTGCTGTCCGTCGGTGAGCACCCAATTCAGGAATGCCAATTCTGTTTCACTTTTTGGTTTCCCGGAAGAAACAGAGTAGATAGTACCAGATAATGCTTTTGGATATTTTCCAATCCAAACACCGCGGGAGAAGGCTTGAAGGTTATCGTATATATTTTCCATATAATCAATTTTCCCGTTCCCGTTTTTATCGATGGGTACCAATTTAATATTCTCAGCCAAATTTTGATTATTAATATCCATAACTTGAATCAGCTTGCAAAAGCCCAATGCATTCGGATCTTTCTGAATCGCTGAAATCATTTCTTGTCCGCTGGTTATTTTAATTCCATTATTATTAAGACGATTGGTGTTTAGGAAATTCTCAATACCGGAAAGGGTGGATGGATCGTTCATAATGTAGTAATGCAGTGGAATATCCGGAATATTCTGTGTGTTTCCCACGAGCAATCCCCAATTTTGTTTTTCGGGGGTTTCTAAAATCCGGGACAAACCTTCCGGGGTAATGCCTTTCCGATTAATTTCGTCACGAAATGGATTTGCAGCATTCATCACCGGTACAATTACATCGCGACCAACAACCATGTTCCAGATTGATTGATTGTTAAGTGTTGTATACGATTCATTGGCAATAAAGCCAATTCCTCCGTTTGTATTCAATATACCAGCCACATTACTATCTGCTGATCTAACCACGTTGATTTTCACCTTTGGATTTAAACTTGTATATTCACTGACCCACTTCATGGTCAGATTGTATAAACCCGGAGAGGTAAACACATTTATAGAACCCTCTTTAGAAGGGTTGTTTGTGGTTACCGCTTCTTTACTGTCTGTCTTACTGTAACTTATCAGTAATAATGCGATGAATAAAACGATCCTGGTTTTCATGATTTTTACCTTTAAATGATGATAATTAAGGGCATTCAATTATGATGCCAAAAGCTAATATGAGGTATAAACCACTGATAATTAAGGTAATGTCTTGCAGGATGTTTAAGAAATATACAAAGAAAGTGTTGAGTAAATACACACCCGTTTTTATATATGTATTTAAAATGCAGAATATAAGTAGGTTAACAACGATGTATATATTCTATACATCTGTTGAATAAATCAACACATCAAAAAATCGGACTGATTTAAAGACCATTTTCGAAAGAATACATTTAAAACATTTTGTAGATTTCGTAAGCCAGTTTATCGGCCATTGATTTTTCTCTACCGGTAAACTGATCGGAATACAATTGCTTCCGCGTAAGTTCTACCAACAGTCCGATTCCTTCGTTGTAATCCATTCCGGATCTGATCCAGTCGATCACTTTGTTTTGATTGTCTTGCATAAAAAAGAGGTAATTACTTATTTTGAAGCTAAAGTAATGGGTGGAAAAACGGGCAGAAAGGACAGAAAAATGGTTTGTGGAAGATTCAAAGAATGAAGGAATGAGACGTATTTGAAAGATTAATTGCATTTGAAAACTTGTTTGGGAAAGCCATGTTTTAAGTTGAAAAATGTAAGTAAAAATATTTTCACAATTTTTCTTTAAGTCCTTTATCTTCAATCAAATTATTATTACTATGTTTGTATAGTAAACAACCTATTTTAATCTTATTTCTGTAATTTTATCGGCAGGGATTTTTACACTTGAAAAATAATAGATCGGGATTGCGGGACAAGGGCAGCCAATAATTGAGATATTGTACGGATTACCCGGTCAGATAAACAAGTTGAACAAAAAGCAAGGAATATTAAATGAAAATATGGCAGATTCTATTTGGAAAGGATTCAACTGAAGCAGTTGTGAAACCAATTCAATCAAAAGTCAACACATCGTCTCCTGAAGATGACAAAAAAGTCTTTTTCGTTGAAAAAACGGAAATAAGCATAAAAGTTCGAATAAGTCAAGCACTTGCAGAGCAAATTATCGAAATGGGAAGAAGAAAGAATATGTTCGATGCAGATGCGCTCGGTGCAGCAGCGATAGGATTTATGGGTTTACCCAACACCAAGAAAAATGCTGAGGCAGTGTTTTCATTTTTTACAATGAAGAAGCAACCAGATGGGGGATATATTGTAGAAGCTCCTTTCAGGGCAATTGATCAGTAGTTGTTGATATATTAGAAGTAATAAACTATTATTGGGTGAATATATGACTTCTGAATTGCAGCTTTCACATAGCAGTTAAACTCAAAGGAGTGTTTTAATAAGTTACTCAAGAAAATATGAGTTTTTTTAAAAAATAAGTCTAACGAGTGATAGTCCGCAAAATTGCAGTCTATTTAATAGTTGGCATTAAAAGAAAGGAATTACTATGATAATCGAAGTATTGGCATTCAAATTCAATTTTTTTACCTTCACAAAGGTCCCCTTTAATAAAGGCTACCTTGTCCTAGTAGCCATGATTATGGCACTATTTATTATTGGATGTTCTCGAAGTTCAAGACATGAAGTGCAGCCAACTATCAGCATTGTTCCTACAGCTGAAATTCCTTTGTCCTTGTTGCTCCCTGAAAAGGGATCCGTTACGGTACATTTCGGCTTCGACTCCCAAATCGCTGATAAAATCAAAAAGAATCCTGAATATTCAAGTATTTTAGATAAGCTAAAGGATCCCCAAACAGGGAAAGTGCCTGAGATACTTCTAAAGGAATTGATGAACTTTTCTGTTACTAGTGATGACAGTAATGATCAGGCTCTTGGGGATGCCTTTAAAGATATGCTTACAAAGGGTTCAATACTGAAGGTATCTACGAGAGATTTGGTTATTGATATTGACCATGATCCGAAACGTGGGGGAAAAGGTTCTCTCCACATCCAAAAGATAACACCAGGTAAGGCTTCGCTTATTCTGTCCAAATATAATATTGGAGAAACTTCTGATTATTCAGTTGTAATGACTGCAGATATCAAGATAAATGAGGCTAATGGTAGCATTTTTCTGACTTCATGCCCATTAAGTGATATTACAATGTTGGAGAAATCTGGATAGAAAACATAGTACTTTCCGGTCGCATTTCCCCTTTAACTCCATTGCCATCCGGGTCAACGGTAAGCCATAAAGAAGCATAAATGTCAAAGTTACCGATAAAGATCAGATTTAACGAAGCATCTTTCAACCCCAATTAAATCTCGAGTGTTTCTAGGTAAGGCTGTGAGTTGCTTTAGTTTCAGCTATCTCGGTTTGACCTTGACATTAAGTAAAACAAACAAAGGAACTAAATATGGAAAACAAAATTAATACCCAAGATCATTCTGAACAAATTGCAATGTTAAAAACACAATTGGAAAATGCACAAAAGGCAAATAGGGAATACAAAAATGCAATACTCAAAGTTCTTATAGTTGGTGGTGTCCCTTTTTTCTTTTTTGCTTATTGTGTTAGGATAAATGAAGCGTTCGGCGGACTTGCAGTCATAACATTTGTCATTACAGTTTTTGTGTTACAAAAAGTAACGAATTCAAACTTAAACAGTAAAGCTGGAGAACAAATTCCAAAAATCAAAAAATTTTTATTTGAACTTGAGGAAAGGGAAAATATCCTTTCTTCAAATGAGGATACAGAAGTGAAAATAGCTAGCGCAATATCAACGCTAAAAAATGGTAAGAAAAAGGATAAATTGAAAGCAATTGAATTTCTGCGTCGTTGTTATAAAGTCAACGATACTATAATCAATGCTCTTATTGAATCCACTAGAGATCTGAATAAATTGATTCAACTAAGTGCTGTTAAAGCAATAGGATCCTTAACTCCACCGACAGATAAAATAATCAATTGTTTAGTTGAAATATTGCGGACTAAAGGTATTACTTCAATTCGAATTGAAGCCGCCCGTTCCTTAGCAAAAATCGGTGAACCTGCGGCAGCAATTACTATTCCAATATTACTTGAGAAATGCGAAAATTATTATGCAAATAAAGATCTCTATCTTAAAAATTCTCGCGATTTAATTCTACTTTTTGGAAATGCAGCGATAAAACCTGCTATTGATTTTTCTGAAAAGGAGAATAATTTTCATTATGCTTTTGGTATTTTGTACAATCTACCGGAAATTCCCCATGAATATCTTCCATTATTAATTGAGAAGTTTGAACAACAACCTAACATTTTGACTATACTTCAAATTATTGGTAATATGTCGCGTCCTTGTCCAGAAGCCGTTACATTTCTTAAAGAAATTATAACAGGCACAAAATATGGTAAATATTCGAGCCAAAGAGAGTATGCATCAAAATCTCTTGCTAAATTAACTTTAATATAATGAAAAGAAGTAAAAAAATGAATGAAAACAACTACACTAGTCAGTTCAATGCTGACAAGAACTCGTTCTTGAAGGGCAATGTAATTCAGGATTGGGAACAGGCAGGGATTCGAAGCTATGCCGCAGTTAAAAACGTTCGGATAAGCCTTACTGTATTTTTAATCCTACTTTCTCTCAATGCAATCTTTCGCCTCATTATGATGAATAATGCATCGCATGAAGTTCAGGATACCATGAAGATGGAACTTGGTGGTTTCGCAATCGTTGGTATTCTCGCTGTGATAACGTTCTTTGTTCCGAGATGGTGGATGGTACTCCTGACCGCGATTGCAATATTTCCTTTTGCATTGGGGATTATTACAGGACTCATGGCAATAGCTTTTCTTTTTACCCAGCCTAGCATTAAGCGTGCGAACCAAGAACTATACTTATCTTATTTCGAATACAATGATTTGAAGTTAAAGTTCGCAGATATTACGTCGGGCAAATTTTCGAATGAATGGCTCGAGATTGGGAAAATGGGTAAATTTATATTTAGGGTACGCTTCTTCGATAACGCTACCGTTTTTCTCTCAGGGAATAACCCATTGAATACTATTTTGCCTAGTGACGCAAAACAATGTGTTATTGAAACAGACAAAAAAGGCCGATATTTCCTCAAGAAATGGATAATCAATGATAAGTTGAAGAATGTAAGTATTTCACTCTCCGATAAAGGTTATACTTACATGAAGGAGTGGTTGTCCGCTGAAGCGGTTGCTTGAAGTAATAAACTATGATTGGGTGAACAAATGACTTCTGAATTTCAGCTTTCACTTAGCAGTTAAGCTCAAAGGAGTGTTTTAATAAGTTACTCAAAAAAATATGAGTTTTTTTAAAAAAATAAGTCTAACGAGTAATAGGCTGCAATATCGCAGTCTATTTAGTAGTTCGGCAGAAAGGAAAGCATATGCATTTTTGGACGAGAATCCGATTGCATCAATTGATGCGCGCATTAGAGAACGGAACCGACACCAAGTCGCAAACAGTCTGCAAAGCCCTCATCGACATGGCCGCATGCGGTGATTATGAATTTGGCCATCTTGTCGACCTACTGAGCAGAAATGAGCAAGGTCGTATAGGAAGACACGTTGTTGACATTTTCATTGCCATTGGGAAGCCGGTCTTCCCTCAACTGTTGCCGCTTCTGCATAACCAACACCCAAACGTCCGGCAAGCAGCTGCCCTTGCCTTTGCGGAAGCCAAATGGCGAGACATCGAAAGTCTCGCAACGCATGATCTAATTGCATTCACGGAAGGATTGATGAAGGAATGGCCAGGCCATCCTCCCTCCAAGAAAATGCTGGAGCAACTAGCCTTATCGCTTTCGCCCAACGACCCACTATCACCACGTTTTACTGAAATCCTA
This sequence comes from Bacteroidia bacterium, assembly GCA_026391655.1. Classification (GTDB taxonomy): domain Bacteria; phylum Bacteroidota; class Bacteroidia; order Bacteroidales; family Prolixibacteraceae; genus JAAFHB01. The sequence goes on from JAPLDR010000050.1 coordinate 9,575, forward strand.
TGTAACATCCTGGAAACCAAGTACGAGAGTTCCGACTACAAGGTTCTTAACACTAAAATTGATATTGAGCGAATAACATTAGACATCTTGGCACGGCAGGGGCCTTTGTCATTTAGCCGTCTGTTTCAATCCATTCGCAGCAATGCTCTCCAGATATGTCCCAAAAACGCCGTGAGAACCTTACACAAGACTGGGCATCCAGCCGTTCCATCCGGGTTGTGTGAACTGGCATTCACATCGAGCAACGAAGATACCGCTGCAGAAGCATTGGAGATACTTACCGTAGAATGGAAGAATACTCGAACAGAATTGTCATCGGATCAGTCAAGGCAGGCAACCGAGTGCGCACGACGAAGGCTTAAAGGTGGCGACCTAAGTAGAACATGTATAGCAATGATTGACTTCTTGGCCAAGCATGGCGATTCCGAGAGCAAAGCCTTCGCGGTAAGAATCGCCACGGGACGATACTGGTACGACCAAGGAGTTACCACCGACCAGATTAGCGCGTTGATATCGGCCCGAGACGTTGACAATGCGAAGTATGTGGATGCCTATTTGCACCTAATCGAGCCTAGCATACTCACCCCCCTGATGTTGAACTATTGCAGATCGCACAAGCAAGACTGGTGCTGGGCGCACCTTATAGAACTCAACTCACCGTCAGCGTTGCCCCTGCTCAAAGAAACTATGAGTAGCGACCTTCAGGAGATGGGCACCTCTGCTCGGTATGGCTTCAAATGTATCGTCGCTGCTGGGCTCGCGAATTTTGGTGTTCGAGAGGGGTTGGACTACCTACTTGCTGGAATTGCTGGGCGCGGTGGGTTTATGTCCCAAGATCGGTGGCAAACACCATACTGGGCCGAAGAGCCATTGATGCATTTATTAAAGCGGAATTGCGTACTCTTTAACGATGAGGATTTGGAGTCATTGTTGCGTTTAGATGATTACGAGGAAAGCCATTGGGATATGCATGAATACAATTACCCAACCAACCACGAAAAGGCAACCCGAAGGCATAGTTATGCAGAGTTGAGAGAAGAAGCCTCAAGACTGCGCATAAAGAGAACATCTGAATGATCCCCCAGTTGGCTTGAGGCTATAAGTAAAAAAATATGCTCGGCCGTGGTTATAACTCCTGTTCCAATATCTTTTTGGTTTTATATCATTATATCATTTTCTTTTCATACTTTAGAAGGGTAAATTTATAGAAAACTAAATCTGGTAGTATTTGCAAAACGTATTTTTTACATAATAATTTGGAAATCAGTTTTTAACAAAAGCCTAACGAGTGATAGGCCGCAAAATTGCAGTCTATTTAGTAGTTGGCATTAAAAGAAAGGAATTACTATGATAATCGAAGGATTGGCATTCAAGTTCAGATTTTTCACCATTATCACAAAGATTCGCCCCATGAAGGGATGCCTTGTCCTGACAGCCATGATTATGGTACTCTTTATTGTCGGATGTTCTCGGTGTTCAGCACCTAAAGTGCAGCCAAAACAGGAAGCATGGCAGACCGATTACACTGCTTTCGTCGCAGCTTTGGATAAATGTCTGGCTTCAAACGAATGGATTATAGCACCCATGGGTTTCATGTACA
>JAPLDR010000071.1 GCA_026391655.1 Bacteroidia bacterium
AAAATTGGAATATTCTTAAATTCTCTTCGCCCGATCAAGATCAAAAAACATGGTAGAAGAGCCCAAAGTTTATTCAAATATGGACTAACTTATCTTGCAAATGTGCTGTTTTTAAGCGATATAGATAAATTTATTAATTGTGGCAAATTTTTGTCATGTACTTAGATATGTCAGTTACAATACCTTTTAATAACATTATACGCTTCAGTCAACCCTAATTCTCCTGCTTTGCTTAAATCGAGCGAACCGCCCTCCATATCATTAAGGAAGATGCGTGTCAAACCCCTGTTGAAGTAGGCTTCGGCAAAATCGGGTTCAAGTTCAATTGCTTTCGAATAGTCGTTGATTGCACCCAGGTAATCTTTCTTTTTCACTTTTGTATTTGCCATATTGAACCAGGCAAATATGAATCGTGGATTCATATATAATATTGATTCGTAGTCTTTTATTATATCTTCGTAATCAAGAATTTTTTCTTCTTTCGGGGCGTCGGCAGCGGCTTTTGTTCCGTTTATATTCAGCGTTGTTGGTTCCGGAAGAAGTCCTGGTTTCTGAATATAATCGACCCTTTTTATCATTGTATTCGCTCTGCTGAAATAGGCCAGAATATTGCGTCCATCGGCTTTTATTGCCCGATTATAATCTTCAATGGCCGAATCGTAGTTTTTGAGTAATTCATAAAAAATAGCCCTGTTGAAATAAGCATCCGAACTTTTCTTGCTGGTTTGAATGGATTTATCCCAAAAACGGATGTTTTCGAAGTATTCATCTGATCTCCAATCTTCGCTTCCGATTGGTTTATTGGTAATAAGCATAAATGGCTGATTGTTATTTTTTCGGTTAAGCGCATCAACCTCCATACTGTAATATTGCAATCGCTCGTAATCCACCGAGTCTTTATGAAAAATCGATACAATAAATTCGGGTTGTAATTCGATATTTACATTGCGATTCTGGACCATTCCCCGCGTGATTTCAGTTTCAGTCACTTCGCCACCATCATTCACAACTATATTACGATGCGAACGCTTCTGGGTAACCGGTCCTTTGCTATTTTCTCTTCCTACTGAAGCTGTATCGGCGGCTGTACTATTGGGCTGTTTGTTTTGAGCTAGACCGGTTGTCTGATTGTTAACTGCTACATTTGCAGGAGTTTGTTGTCCTTGGTTCGTTTGCTGATTTGCAGGTTGATTGGCCGGATTATTTTGCCCTGTTTGATTCTGTGTTTTTTGATTCTGATTTGCTGTAGGCACAAATCCATAAATACGTCGTTGTTTTTCACGTTCCTGTTCTTCATTAAGACGTACTCTGAACTTAGCAAATTGTGGATCAAGTTGTTCTGCAATAGCAAAATCTGCTTCAAAGCCGGGAATTTTTAATGCTTCTTTTGCAATTCCCCGGTTCAGCCAGGCCACAGCAATATCGGGATTTAATTTGATTCCCATATCATAATCGGGAATAGCGCCCTGGGTATCTTCTAATTTGTGTTTGACGATCCCGCGATTGACAAATGCCTGAGCATTCTTGGGGTCCAGCCTGATGCATAGGTCATAATCTTTTAACGCACCGGCGTAATCCAGTTTTTCGAATTTTGCAATTCCTCTCATCAGGTAGGCGCTAGCAAAATGGGGTCTGATCTTAATAGCTTCATCACAGTCTTTTATGGCACCATTCAGATCGTTTTTCATTTGTTTTGCCGAACTTCTGTTGAGATACGTATTAGCAACTGTTGGATCCAGATCAATTGCCTTCGTATAATCGGCGATTGCTCCGTCGAGATCTTCCATTGCTGCCCGGGTAATTCCCCTGTTATTATAAATAGCCTGATCATCATTTTTGTACTCAAGAGCTTTTGAATAGTCGCTTAAAGCCTCTTTATAATTTTTAAGCTCGTAATTTGCCATCCCGCGATACATATAGGCTTCGGGATAAAAAGGCTTAATATCCAGTGCTTTATCGTAATCGTTTTTGGCTCCTCTGAAATCATCGATATAATGTTTGGCCATTCCCCGGTAATAGTAAGGTTCAGGGAGATTGGGTCTTAGTTTTATTACTATATTTAAGTTTTCAATAGCGCTTACATAATTCCCAAAATAAATCCGGCTTCGACCGATGTAAAAATACTGATCAATATTTAGTTGCGGGAATGCAGAAAATGAAGTGACCAAAAAAAGAAGTATTGTAAATGTTTTCTTCATCATATGGTGAATAGCCGTTTATAAGGAAGCAAAAATAACAAAATAGTATTCGATGGCTGAATTGTGTTTTTTTATTTTATATTAATAAAGTATAAAGCATGTTAAACCGGTGTGAATGGTGTTTGCGAGATGGGTTGTATCTTAAGTATCATGATCAGGAATGGGGAGTTCCAGTACATGACGAACAAAAACTGTTTGAATTTTTGATACTCGAAGGAGCTCAGGCAGGCTTGAGCTGGTTAACCGTTTTGCGAAAGAGGGAGGCTTATCATGAAGCTTATGACGGTTTCGATCTTCAAAAGGTAGCACGCTATGGTCCGAATAAAATTTTGGAACTAATTAATAACAAGGGTATTATTCGGAATAGACTGAAAATTGAAGCTGCCGTTAAAAATGCTCAGGCTTTTTTGTCGGTACAGGAGAAGATGGGCAGTTTTGATCAGTACATCTGGAATTTTATTGATGGGTTGACTATTCAGAACAAGTATGAAACACTTAAAGAGCTGCCGGCTGAGACAGAAATTTCCCGGATTATTTCGAAGGATATGAAGAAGCGGGGATTTTTATTTGTCGGACCAACGATTATTTATGCCCACATGCAAGCTACTGGCATGGTCAATGATCATTTAATCAATTGTTACCGTTATTCGGAGCTTGGTGGAACCGTTTAGTTGGGAATAAGGAATTCAGAGAAGTTCACCCTCATTAAAATTAAGTCTTTCGGAGACATTGCCATCTGAATCAGTAATAAATATATGGCGAACCTGAAAAGAATCGCGGATTATAAATTCGTAACCGCGCATGCTATCTGCCTTTTCGATGAAAATAGAACTCATAATCTGTCCGAATTTTTCGAGTTTTTCGCGAATCGAAGTGTTGAGCATGTCAATTTTGTAATTCGTCTCGGTTTTCAACCATTTTCCCGATCTTTCGAACCATGCAATCTGTTCGATGCCATTCACACGGAAAATAACTTCAAAATGACCATCTTTTTCCTTCGACCATTCAACGTTCGTGGCTTCAGGGAATAACAGGTTAAAAGATTTCAAAAGTGGTTGTCCAGGAGTATTAGGATTTAGCCTGAATACATATTTTAGGATAAAATCTTTCATTGAATGGTTTTCTCTTTGAGACGGAATTTTTCTTATAAGTCACATTTAAGGCGAGAACTAACCTTGATTATAATGTTCCTTGTAGAGGAAGGCTACGCGGTCGCGGGCACGTTTAAGCCTCATTTTAGTAGCGCTTTCGCTGATTTTTAATGCAGTCTGGATGTATGCAATAGGTACATTATCAATATAATGCATCGTAAGTAAAGCTTTTTCTTCCGGATGAATAAGTTCAAGGATCTTCATTAATCGTTCGCTGCTAATCTCCTTTTCGTTCAGTTCGTCAATCACATCGGGAAGTTCATGCTGACTGTTCCAGTCGGGATAATTCATTTTCTTTTTCGTTCGAAGGTACTCTATACAATTATTATAGGTGATTGCATACAGCCATGTCGAAAAATTGGCTTCCCCTCTGAAGTCAGCCAATCGCTCGAATACTTTGCAAAAAATATCCTGAACAAATTCCTGGGAAAGTGCTTTATCTTTCAGCAAAGAATTACACTTGTCGAAAACCTTTTCTGAATATCGGTTGTAGAGGACTCCGAAAAGATTGGTATTGTGCTCTTGCTTAATGAGTCTGATGATTTCCTTATCTGAATAATCCTTCACGGAATTTTTTATTGTCATCTTTTAATTACGATAAGACATTCAAAATTAAGATTATATAATAATTCGCAGGTCAAAATTAAGAAAAAAATTGAAAATATTGTGACTTC
>JAPLDR010000027.1 GCA_026391655.1 Bacteroidia bacterium
AGCCAGCCACTCATTCTCGACCAATAACTGATCCTGGGCATTCACCAAAACCACAAAGATATTCCGCTCATTGATCTGAACATCAGTTTGGGTTTGATTGGGGTCTGTAGGCGGCGGAAGTCTTCGCTCAAGACCCGAATCAACGTCCATCGTTGTTGTGACAAGAAAGAAGATCAGCAACATAAAGGCAATATCTGCCATCGACGCAGAAGGTATTTGAGGAACTTTTTTTGCCATTGTGCTATTTTAAAAAATTTATTTTAGCAGTAATTTAGCTTAAAACTGTTATCTTATTTACTCCAGATTTTTGATAAAGAAGTATATAGTAGTGCACATACAGTGATCAGCGCCAAAATATAACTCGTATATAAACCTGTATCTGTCATTTGGGCTGTTCTTGGTGTCAATGTGCCGTCTGCAACCAGTGCCTTCGTTCCATAGAATTGCGGAATTTCAGTAGAAGACATCATATAGGCAATTAAAACAACGACAACTAATCCAACCACAGAAATGATCATCTTTTTACTGTCTCCTTTTACTGTAACAGCCTGATAAACTGAAAAGATTATAATACCAGCCACTGCAACAAGGAAGAGGAAATAGGCCCAATAGAAATTAGTATCCAGTGAACTGTCGAGTTTGACATTATCATTGCTGTCTTTCACAACTAGAAAGATCAGTACGACTGAGATTGCAAACATAACCAGAAGACTAATATTCAAATATTTGAGATATTTATTACTACTCATGGGAGTGAGGAAATAAGTTTATTAAATTATTTTTTAGGGTTAAATTTTACAAGTAAGTCCATTAACGAAATTGAAGCATCTTCCATTGAGCTGATGATACTTTCAATTTTTGCAAGGAAATAGTTGTAAAATACCTGAAGAATCATAGCAACAACAAGTCCGAATACAGTGGTGATCAAAGCGATCTTGATACCACGGGCAACAAGGGTAGGAGATATATCCCCTGCAACCTCAATTGCATCAAATGCAACGATCATCCCGATTACTGTTCCAAGGAATCCAAGCATAGGACCAAGTGCAATAAACAGCGCGATCCAGCTTAATCCTTTTTCGAGTAATCCAGCCTGGATACCACCATAGGATACGATTGATTTTTCAACAACGTCAAGTCCTTCTGAGTAACGGTCGAGGCCCTGGTAGAAGATAGATGCTACTGGCCCGCGGGTGTTACGGCAAATATTTTTCGCATCTTCTATTCCACCTTTTCCCAATGCCTCTTCAACGCTGGCAAGAAGTTTTTTCGTATCCGAAGTTGCCATGTTTAAATAGATGATCCTTTCAATACAAAGTGCAAGACCAAAAATCAGGCACGCAAGGATCGAAGCCATAAAACCCGGACCTCCTTCGATGAATTTCTGTTTAATCTGGCTGTGTAATGATTGGCCAGCTTCACTCTGGGCAGCAGCTTGTTCAACCGGATCAGCAGTTAAACTTTTTGCTTTTGTTTGGGAAGTTGCTGGTGCCTGTGTCTGTGCTTTTGTTTCGAAGGAAGTCCCAAAACAAAGCATCCCACAAATTGCAGTTAGCGCAAATAGCTTTCTCATAACGGGGTCTGAATTTTTAATTAATAAATAGAGTTTAAATAGTTGGTTTTGTGTTTACTATTTTGCAGGGGGAAATAAATATAATTCAAAAAATTGGAATTTTCTTAAAATAATTGCAATGAAGCGATGGAGTTGAAATCAACACCTGTTTTAATGCAATAGAGTGTTAAATATATTTGTGCAAGGTATAAAAAAATATAGGAAAAGAAAATAAATTTCAATTTTTCCTCTGATGATTTTTCAATAATTTAGGCTTTAACCTTTGCAATTGGCATATTGATGCACCAACTTTATAATTCAGCATGATGAAATAGCGGATAGATATAAAATTGTAATGTATTTGACGTATTGATCCTGTATATAAGGATATAATAGCCTCGTTTCTGAATTTAGCATGACCCGGATCCTGCCCATCAAATACCTAATAACCTGAGTTCGAAATAATCAGTTAATTTTCAATTTCACCACTCAGATTTTGTATAAGGTAAGCTTTAACCTCTGCAACCGGCAGATTTTGACCCAGCAGAAACATTAGCTTCGTTACCGCTGCCTCTACTGTAATGTCCTTACCACTAACCACACCGGCTTCCTGAAGTTCTCTGCTGGTTTCGTAATAACCCATTTTAACTTTTCCTCCCGGACATTGACTAACGTTCATAAATACAATCCCTGAACGGGTTGATTGCCTGATTGCCTCAAATATCCACGGGAAAGTTGGCATATTCCCCGAGCCGTACGATTCAAGAATGATCCCTTTTAGTCCCGGAAGGGCAAGTACAGCATCGAAATACTTTTGGTTGAGCCCAGGAAAGATCTTCAAAACAATCACATTGTCATCGATGGAAGTGTTAATGCTGAGAATCCCTTTGCTGCGCGGATAGTTAATCTTTTCGTAATTGTATTTAATGTCGACCCCTGCAATGGCCAGCTTTGGATAGTGATGTGACGTAAAAGCGCTAAATTGCTGAGAATCTTCTTTTGTAGTGCGGTTTCCCCTGAAAAGGTGGGAACTGAAATAGATGCATACTTCGGGAACGATGGCTTTTCCATCTTTTTTGGCTGCTGCAATCTGTATCGCTGTAATAATGTTCTCTTTGCCATCCGTGCGTAAAACCCCGATCGGAAGCTGCGATCCTGTCATAATGACCGGTTTATCCAGATTTTCGAGCATATAGCTCAGCGCTGAAGCAGTGTAAGCCATCGTATCGGTTCCATGCAAAATCACGAATCCGTCATATTGAGAATAATAGGTCTTTATGGTTTTGGCCAGTTGAATCCAGATTGCCGGAGTCATATTTGCCGAATCGATAGGTGGATTAAAGGTCACAGATTCTATTTCGAATCCGAGTTTGTGAAGTTCGGGAATTTCTTCCTGAATAAGTTCAAACTTCATCGGGGAGAGGGTCTTGGTCTTCGGATCTTCACGCATTCCGATCGTTCCCCCGGTATAAATTATTAGAATAGATTGTTTTTCTGATGTCACCTTGCTCGCAGATTTTATAAATGCTGAATCTGCTGCAAATGTATAAATCCCTGTTTAATTAATCGCTTAAAATCCAAATAATTGTTGTGCATTTTGTGTAGTTATCCGCGCCACTTCTTCAATACTGGTTTCGTGCAAAGATGCAATTTTAGCGGCAACTGCCGTGATAAACGCAGATTCGTTACGACGTCCACGGTGGGGAACCGGAGCCAGCCATGGCGAATCTGTCTCCAATAAAATATTTTGAAGATCAATATGTTGTACAATACTGTCTAATCCCGAATTTTTGAAGGTCACAATTCCCCCAATTCCGATTTTAAAACCAAGATCTATCACTTGTGCCGCATGTTCGGCAGTACCTGTGAAACTGTGGAAAACTCCGGTGAGCGATTCATTTTTCTCCTGCTGAAGCACTTCGATAACCTCATAAAACGAATCTCTCACATGTATAACAATAGGAATTCTCCCCCTTTTTGCCCAGCCTATCTGAATCCTGAAAGTCTCAATCTGCTCATTGATAAATGTCTTGTCCCAGTAAAGATCAATCCCTATCTCTCCGATTCCTGCAAATTTCCGTTTGCCAAACCAGTATTCCATGATCTCCAGCTCCTGGCGAAAATCTTCCTTTACTGACGTGGGATGTAATCCTAATAATGGAATGAATAACTGAGGATCCGAATCGGTCAAATCAAGCATCGGCTTTATCGTGGAGCTGTCGATATTGGGTAATATTATTTTGTTGACCCCTGCCTTTATTGCCCGGGCAATGACTTCATTCCTGTCGGAACTAAACTCTTCTGAATAGATATGTGAATGGGTATCAACAAACATTGGTAATAATTTCCTGCAAAGATAAGCCCGTAGTGGCTGATATTCGTTAAAATAATGTTATGTCTGTGTTATATAACTTCTGAATTGATGCTGTGTCTTAAAACAATCAAATGTACTTTAATCAAGCTTTAACACTGCAAGGAATGCCTTTTGAGGAACTTCTACATTACCAATCTGCTTCATTCTCTTCTTTCCCTTTTTCTGTTTATCCAGCAATTTACGCTTCCGTGTAATATCTCCTCCATAGCATTTGGCGGTTACATCTTTACGGACTGCCTTAATTGTTTCGCGCGAGATAATCTTTGCTCCGATAGCTGCCTGAATAGCCACATCGTATTGCTGACGCGGAATAAGTTCTTTAAGTTTTTCACACATCCTGCGCCCAAAATTGTAAGCATTATCGAAATGAATCAGCGTCGACAGTGCATCAACAGGTTCACTATTGAGTAGGATGTCGAGTTTGACCAGTTTTGCCGGACGGTAACCCGTTATATGATAATCGAATGAAGCATATCCTTTCGAAATACTCTTTAACTTGTCGTAAAAATCGAAGACGATTTCGCCAAGCGGCATATCGAATGTTAGTTCTGCCCGCTCGGCAGTGAGGTATTCCTGTTTTTTCAGCATTCCCCGCTTATCGAGACAAAGTGTCATGATGGAGCCGATAAACTCGGAGCTTGTGATGATCTGAGCCTGGATATAGGGCTCTTCAATCAGATCGATCAGAGAAGCATCGGGCATTCCGGCGGGATTATAAACTTCATAAGTTTCACCTGCTCTGGTATGAATAAGGTACGAAACGTTCGGTACCGTTGTAATTACGTTCATATCAAACTCGCGATCGAGCCGTTCCTGGATAATCTCCATATGGAGCAAGCCAAGGAATCCGCAACGGAAGCCAAAACCGAGAGCCATAGACGATTCGAGGGTATAGGTGAGTGAAGCATCATTTAACTGAAGCTTCTCCATGGCTGCTCTGAGATCTTCGTAATCTTCGCTATCGATCGGATAAACACCAGCAAATACCATTGGTTTAACCTCTTCGAATCCTGAAATCTGTTCAGTACAAGGCTGTTTCACATTGGTGACGGTATCGCCGACCTTTATCTCACGCGCTGTTTTGATGTTCGAAATAATATAACCTACATCTCCGGCACTTAACGATTCGCGTGGGTCGAGTGCCATCTTTAGAACGCCCACCTCATCAACGTTATATTGTTTTTCGGTAGCAACAAACTTAACAACATCACCTTTACGAACCGTTCCATTTACAATTTTCACATAGGCTATGACACCACGGAACTGGTTGTAGACTGAATCGAAGATCAATCCCTGCAGTGGTGCATCCGGATTGCCGGCCGGTGCTGGTATATCTGTAATAATACGTCTCAGGATCTCATCTACCCCTTCGCCAGTTTTACCCGAAGCTCTGATAATCGTACTTCGCTTACATCCGATTAATCCGATAATCTGATCTTCAACAACTTCTGGATTTGCATTGGGGAGATCCATTTTATTGAGAATAGGAATAATCTCAAGATCGTGTCCAATGGCAAGGTATAAATTTGAAATAGTCTGTGCCTGAATTCCCTGTGTGGCATCGATAATCAGCAGTGCCCCTTCGCAGGCAGCAATCGAACGGGAAACTTCATACGAAAAATCGACGTGCCCCGGAGTGTCAATTAGGTTTAATCGATACTTTTCACCATCCTGAGTATACTCCATCTGTATGGCATGACTTTTAATCGTGATCCCACGCTCTTTCTCAAGCTCCATATCATCAAGTACCTGCGCCTGCATATCGCGCCCGCTGATGGTCTGGGTAATCTCCAAAAGACGGTCGGCAAGCGTACTTTTCCCATGGTCAATATGGGCAATAATGCAAAAGTTCCTGATGTTGTTCATCCTTATATCCTTGATATTCTTGTTAAACCCTTTTTTCCCAAAATCAGCACAAAGATATTTAAAATTCGACGATTTGGAAATTTGATCCGTCATCTGACGGACAGCCATTTATCAACCAGTGGGAGCTGGAAAATGTAAAGGAAACAGGATAAGACAATAGCCGGTAATGAGACTTCATCATGAGATCTGAAGAAATTACCAGTACTGATTTTATTGCCGTACAAACATTGCTTTAAGGATATACCAAACCATATTCGGATTTTCTTTAAGTCGGCGTGTCGAATAATTAAACCACTGTTTTCCGTAGGGGACGTAAACCCGCATATGGTGTCCACGGTCGACAATAGATTGTCTTAATATAGGTGCTACCCCGTAAAGCATCTGGAATTCGTACTTGTCTTTTGGTATATTTAGCTGATCGATTATTTCATAGGCTTTCTCTACCAGGAACTTATCATGCGTTGCAATGCCGACATATATTCCGTTTTGGAGCATAAAACGCAAATCGTCAATATAGTGATTCCTTATTTCCTGGTATCCCTGGTAGGCAATGGGCTCTTTTTCAATATAAATTCCTTTACAAAGTCTGAAACTCAAAGGAGTTTCCGGAAGGTTTAAATCCAAAAGGTTTCTGACATCATCAAGTGTCCGGCGCATATATGCCTGAACAACCAATCCGACACGGGAAGGAAAATCGGATTTTAACCGCCTGAAAATCGCGATCTCGTCAGATGTACAATCTGAATCCTCCATATCAATTCTGATAAATGAGTTACACTGGTCGGCAACTTCCACAATCTCGTATAAGTTTCTGTAACAAGCCTCCTTATCGAGTAACAGACCAAACATCGATGGTTTGACCGAAAAATGGCCATCTATCTTCTCAGCAGTAAATCTTTTAATCAAATCGATGTATTGCTTCTTGTAGTGGTCTGCATCAGAGAGATTATTAACATATTCCCCTAGTAAATCAACAGAAACCATAATTCTGTTTTGGTTCAGTTTTCGCGATTCGACCAGAGCATCATTGATGGTTTGACCTGAAATATACGGTTTCCCAAAAATCCAAACGAGTTTTTCAGGAAAGTAGGGAAGCATTTTAGCAATTAATTCATTGATCATTGTTTCTTCAGATTAGTCTTGTGATTCTACTACTGTTAAACTTTGTAAAAATATGGCTCTATTACGGGATGATCTATGATGTTTATCAATACGTATGATCATTTTTAATATTTTTACATTGTGAAATGTGAGGATAAAAACAAATTGAGGTAGTTTTGTGCTTCGACTTTTCGATTATATTTGTCGCACTAAATTTTAACTGAGAATAAAACATAAATGCTTTTTATGAAGAACTCGACTATTGTGAATATCGTTTTGGCGCTTGCTGTTGCAGGTCTTTACATTATCTATTTCACCGGAAATAAAAAAGGCAATTCGACTATGTCAGATAATTCAAAAGGAACTGGCAAACAACTATCAATCGCCTATGTGAAAATGGATTCGATGCTTTTCACCTATGAACTGGCGAAAAAACTTAATGCTGAATTCACTTCGGAAAAGGAGGCTTATAGAAAACAGTACACTGATAAGCGAATCAAGTTTGAGCGTGATTACGCCACTTTTCAGGAAAAAGTTCAACGCGGAGGTTTTTTAACAGAAGACCGTGCCCGGCAGGAACAAGAACGACTTGTTGGGCTTCAACAGGAAATTCAAAAGTTAGATGCTGACCTGACTCAAAAATTATCAGATATGCAGGCACAGATCAATCAGCAAATTGTGGACAGCATCTCCTCTTTTTTAAAGAGTTATAATGAAGTAAAAAAATACGACATCATTATCAACAGTGCAATGATGTTGGAAGGCTCTGCTCAATACAATATTACTAAAGAGGTTACGCAGGGATTAAATGACCGTTACAAATCTTCAGCAAAATAATTAAACTAAAAGCCCTGTCCATCGGCTGACGGACGGGGCTTTTTTCTTCCATGGATATTCTTCAGCGGTATATTGATCAGCAGAATAACCAATATTGCAGGTGTCTTGATCGGCCCGGAATTCCATCATCAATTTTTGTCGTAATCCCATGTTACAACGAACCTGACATTCTTACTACACTCAATTCCCTCGCTGATTGCCATCCTCCAAAGGCTGAAGTATCGGTTCTGGTGGTTATCAACGATGCAGAGGATGCCCCGGAAGAAGCCGTTGCCCGGAATATTTCAACTTCTGATTGTATCGTACAGTGGCAGCTTCAACATCAGCATTTGTTTTTTGATGTACAACGAATATATGCGCACGCCCTTCCACGAAAATGGGCAGGAGTGGGCTGGGCACGTAAAATTGGCATGGATAAGGCTGTACGTCAACTTGTTACGAGTAACTATTCTGATGGTATAATAATTTCGTTCGACGCAGACTGTACTGTACTGCCCAACTATTTACAAAAGATTGAATCAGCATTTGACGACAACCCGAACTGTAGTTTCTTTACAATTCATTTTGAGCATAATATTGATAATCAGGAATTAAGTGCATCATGTCGTGAAGGAATTATTCGATATGAACTTCATATGCGTTACTATAGAAACGCCATGCAGTGGAGTGGTTATCCGCATGCTATTCATACAGTAGGATCGAGCTTTGCTGTGAAAGCATCGGCTTACGTCAAACAAGGCGGGATGAACCGACGAAAAGCTGGTGAAGATTTCTATTTTTTACACAAGCTGGTGTTGCTTGGCAATTACGGGAATATCAGCTCAACAACTGTTTTCCCTGCCGCACGTCAATCCGACAGGGTGCCTTTCGGAACCGGAGCAGCGATGAAAAAATGGTCTGAAGGGAGCTTTGAATTGAATTATACCTATTCACTTGAGGCTTTTGATATTTTAAAACCGCTGTTCTCAAGTCCTTCACAGTTTTGGGAAATGAAATCAACTGAAATAGAGGAATTCATGGGTAATCTGCATCCGTCACTTCAATCCTTTTGTAAGAATTCGCGAACTGCGGATGAGCTACTTGAATTGAGAAACAATTGCTCAAACACAAAAATCTTTGAAAAAAGATTTTTTCATTTACTAAATGCATTCTGGATTTTGAAATACCTGAATTTTGTGCACGAAACCTTTTTTAGCCGTAGAGACCTACAAACTGAAGCGGTTAATCTACTTCAACATATTGGTATTCAGGTGGAAAATAATACATCACTTGAAAATCTTCTTGAGATTTTCAGAAATTTGGACAAGAGAGTTGAAAATTGAATTTAGAACAGGTACAAAAATGTTACGGTAATGAAATGACTGGGTTAGGATTAAAGGAAAGGGCCGCCAGTTATAACTGCCCTTTCTTTTTTATTCGATTGTGATCATCACCGTATCTTTGGGGATTCTGTCGCCTTTTATGACATTGATGCTCTTAATCACACCATCAAAAGGCATTTCTACCTTTGTGTACATCTTCATTGCATCAAGTGTCAGTAGCACTTCTCCTTCTTTTAATTCCTGTCCTGGACTAACAAAAATTTCAATCACAGAGCCCGGGATAATCGACCGAATCTCTTTAGGATCGGCCTTTTGCCATTTTTTACGCTTATCAAATTTTGTCGTTGTCAATGTCAGATACCTGACACTGTTAACAACGAAAACCTGATATTTAGAGTTGTTTTCTTCCATAATTAACTTTTTTTCGCAAAATTGGGATCAAAATGGTGGGATACCATGCTTTCTTTCAGGACGCGGATCAACTTTACTAGCTGAAATTTCGAGCGAATGAATGAGCCTTGCCCGGGTTTCGGATGGTTCAATCACTTCATCAATGTATCCCTTCGAGGCTGCAACAAAAGGATTTGCAAACTTATCTTTGTACTCCTGAATTTTTTGCTTCCTCATTTCTGCAGGATTTTCAGCCTCATCGATCTCTTTCTTGAACACAATATTTGCAGCACCTTCTGGTCCCATTACCGCGATTTCGGCAGTTGGCCAGGCAAATACAAAGTCCGCTCCAAGGTGACGGGAATTCATAGCGATGTAACCACCACCATAGGCTTTACGAATGATAACTGTTACTTTTGGAACAGTCGCCTCGCTATAGGCATACAATAGTTTTGCACCGTGCCTGATCACCCCGGCATGTTCCTGATCGACGCCTGGCAAATACCCTGGCATATCTTCAAGTGTCACTATGGGGATATTGAAGGCATCGCAGTAACGGATAAAACGGGCGGCTTTGTCGGAGCTATCGCAATCTAAAACTCCTGCAAGATACATCGGTTGATTGGCAACAAATCCAATGGTATTTCCCTGAATACGACCAAATCCAATGACGATGTTACGCGCAAAATTTTCCATGATTTCGAAAAAGTCGGAACCATCAGTGACCGCTTTGATGATATCGCGAACATCGTAAGGATTATGTGGATCGACAGGAACGATTTCGTCAATATTTTTCTTTAAAAGAGGTTCCTGTATGGGAAATTTAAGCGCTTTTTGTTCATTGTTCCATGGGATAAACGTAATCAGCTTTTTGATTTGCTCGAAACATTCGTCTTCACTTTTGGCAAAGAAATGAGCATTCCCTGTTATTTCACTATGAACCATTGCTCCGCCCAGCTCTTCCATCGAAATTTCTTCGCCAAGTACGGTTTTAATAACGCCGGGACCAGTAATAAACATTTTTGAAATATTTTCGACCACAAATACAAAATCAGTTAAGGCTGGCGAATAAACAGCACCACCGGCACATGGGCCAAGGATGACAGAGATCTGGGGAATAACTCCTGATGCATTGGTATTACGGTAAAATATTTCACCATATCCGGCAAGGGAGTTTACCCCTTCCTGAATCCGGGCTCCTCCCGAGTCATTAATACCAATTAGAGGGACGCGCATTTTCAGCGCATGATCCATAATTTTTGTAATCTTACGGGCATGCATCAGCCCGAGCGATCCTCCTGCAACCGTAAAATCCTGAGCATAAATTGCTACAGGTTGATTGTACATAGTTCCTGTTCCAATAATTACACCATCACCGTGTAATACCTTCTTTTCCATGTCGAAATCACGACCTGTGTGTTCAACAAAAAGATCGTACTCGTGAAAAGAATTTTCGTCCAGAATGGCTTTTATCCTTTCGCGGGCAGTTTTCTTGCCCATAGCCACCTGCTTCTCGATGGCCTTTTCGCCACCTCCCTGCTGGGCCTCCTTTTTTCTTTTTCGGAGGTCAAGGATTGTTCTTTTAAATGACATAATTGCGTTTTAAATTACTAATTCATCGTTTTTTACAAGATTCAAACATTGTTTGGTCTTAAAATTGCGGGTGTAAAAATACAACATTTTACACTTTTATCTACCTGATTTCAAAAATAAAACTTCACTAATTCTTTATAAATCAAAGAATAGACTTTTCAGGTAAAATATTCTAATTATCTTGAGGCCCATCTGTAAAGACCAATTGCAATCAGTGAATAGACAATATTGGGTAGCCAAACTGCAAGAAGGGTGTTAAATCCAACTTTGTAGGCAAAGATTGTAGAGACCTGCATAAACATGATGTATGAAAAGCTTAACAGTAAGCCAATTCCCAGATGCAGTCCCATGCCACCTCTCATCCGGCGCGATGCCAGCGAAACGCCTATAACCGACAAGATAAAAGTGCTTATTGGACCGGCCGTTCTGCGGTACTTTTCCTGTTCGTAGCGGGTAACGTTATCAACGCCTCGAAGTTTAAGGTCCTTGATGTAATCGTCGATTTGCCAGAAATCCATGGTCTCTTCCTTACTATTCTGCTGACCAAAGTCGGCAGGCAACATCTTCAACGTAGTATCAATCGCTATCCCGGTAGTAATAATTTCCTGTGGACCGTGCATATCGCGTATATAATAATTTTGAATCACCCATTTCTTTTTTCCCCTGTCCCATTTAATACTCTCAGCTATCAGTTTCGATACCAACCTTCGGTCTTCAAACTGGTCGATAGAGAACTTGTAACCCACATCCGCTTTATTGTTATAGCCCTGCATATAAACAAAAAGTCCAGGTTCCAACTGTCGATGGATGTTTCTGTCATTATTTATATATTCTGATCTGATATAGGTATTCCTGAAATTCACGCGCGATTCTGTCGTGGCAGGTATTATAAAATTCCCTAAAATCCACGACATTACTGCAATAATAGCTGATGCGATCATGTAGGGTTGCATCAATCGGTTGTATGAAACTCCGCTGGCAAGTATGGCAATAATCTCGGAGTTGTAAGCCATCTTGCTCGTGAAATAGATCACCGCAATAAATGTAAACAGTGCACTAAAAAGGTTAGCAAAATAAGGGATAAAGTTCAGATAATAGTCAATGGTTATTGCATGTAATGGTACCTTTTTGCTGATAAAATCATCGATATTTTCTGAAATATCGAAAACGATTGATATGCTGATTATCAATGCAATAGCAAGAAAAAAAGTTCCCAGGTATTTTTTAATGATATATTGGTCTATCCTTTTGATATATTTTGTGACCATTCGTCTTTATTTATATTTAATGATAATCAGCTATTTTACAACCGTTTCCCAATTTGCTTAACCATCTTTCCCTTCCATGCCTTGAAAGTGCCAGCCAAAATCTGTTGACGGGCTTCGCCGACAAGCCAAAGATAAAAAGCAAGGTTATGCATACTTCCAATCTGTGCGCCCAGCATCTCTTTTGCCAGAAAGAGATGACGCAGATAAGCTTTGGAATATTGGTGGTCAACAAATGAGGTTCCATCGGGATCAACCGGCGAAAAGTCATCACGCCATTTGTTGTTTTTGATATTGATGATTCCATTTCGCGTAAACAGCATTCCATTTCTGCCGTTTCTGGTAGGCATCACACAATCGAACATGTCAATTCCCCGGTCAATTGCTTCAAGAATATTGACAGGTGTACCTACACCCATGAGGTATCGTGGTTTATTTTTCGGAAGTACCTCATTAACAACTTCAATCATTTCATACATATCCTCTTCCTTTTCTCCAACCGAAAGTCCGCCTATTGCGTATCCATCGCTGTCAAAGGAGGCTACGTGCTCCGCGGCCTTTATTCGCAGGTCGGCATAGATACATCCCTGAACAATAGGAAATAATGACTGAGAATAACCATATTTGGATTCGGTTTCATCAAACCTTTTGACACACCTTTCGAGCCACCGTTGCGTCAATTCAAGTGATTTTCGGGCATAATCATAATCGGCATCTCCAGGAGTGCATTCATCGAACGCCATAATGATGTCTGCTCCGATTGATCGCTGTATATCGATCACACTTTCAGGAGTAAAGAGGTGACGAGAGCCATCAATGTGCGATTGAAATCTGGCTCCTTCTTCCGTCAATTTCCGGATATCGCCTAACGAAAAGACCTGGAATCCGCCACTATCTGTCAGAATTGGCCGGTCCCATCCATTAAATTTATGGAGCCCACCCGCTTTTTCAATGATTTCGATGCCCGGTCTTAGATACAGATGGTAAGTATTTCCGAGAATAATCTGAGCCTTAATGTCATCTTTAAGATCCTTAAAATGGATGCCCTTAACCGATCCTAGAGTACCCACAGGCATGAATATCGGCGTAACTATTTGACCATGTGCCGTTTCTATTTTTCCTGCCCGTGCTTTTGATAACGGAGCCGTACATTGAAGTTCAAATTTCATTTTCAAAATTTCGCGTCGTAAAGATAGTCATTATGATAGAATATAATTAAAGGTGAAAATTTCGGGAAAATTTCTGAAAAAACTACCATAGTTCGGATGCCAATGTGTAATTTTGAGCACTTTCGTTGATATTATTATGATTGAAATAAGCGGGTTTTCATTTAGCGTTGCTGAACTGGCACTACTATTCGGATTTGTTTTGATGTTTTTAATACAGTTGTTTTATCAACTTTTGATGGCCACTTTCGTCTTAAGCGGTAAAAAGAAAGTTAAGCAAGTTGATTTTCCATCTGTCTCAATCATAATTCCATCAAGGAATTACGAAGAAAACCTTCGGGAACTAATCCCGATGCTACTTGAACAGGATTATCCCGATTTTGAGGTCGTTGTGGTTGATGACTGTTCTTCTGACGGAACAGAATGGTATCTTGCTGAGCTTAAACTGCAATCCAACAAACTTAAAACGAGCCGTATAATTCAGGAGACCGATTTTCCCAATGCGCTGGCAATTACCATAGGAGTAAGGGCTGCCTCCAAAGAGTGGCTGGTGTTTTTGAACCCTTTGTGCCGAGTAACCAGTAATAACTGGCTAAAATCTCTCGCCGAAGAGTTGCTACCGGAAATAGAAGCAGTGTTTGGTTTTGTGAAATATACCAATCTGGCCGGTTCGATGCAAAAATTTATCAGATATGAGAATTTTGATTCGTTTATCCTTTACGGATCGGCCCGTTACCTTGGATTGGCGATGCCCATCTCCGACATGAATATTGCCTACAAACGTGAACAATTTCTGAACCGAAGAGGTTTCGCCGCCGTTCTCGATTCTCCGTTTAGCGAAAATGAATTGTACCTCAATAAGATATCCAGCCGCCAAAATTCAGTCTACCTCCTTAACAATTCAACCTCAGTTACCTATGCCGGAGATGCTGACTGGTACGATGGAATGAACTTTAAAAAGAAACAGTTGTTATTAAGGAGAAAATTTACTATTGGTCAAAGTGCTTATTTGTGGATCAATACAATTAGCCGGTTAGTTTTTGATATTTCAATGATTGCTCTGCTGATTTTGTCGCCATTGCGATTTTGGGTGGCAGGAATCTGGGTATTTAAAATCATACACGAACTAATCTGGGGAATTGTAGCAATGAAACGGCTTGGTGAGAAAAACATTTTTCCGGGCCTGATAATCTTTAGATCCATTATTCCGCTCTTTAACAGCATAATATCTTTAAATCAATTTTTTGCGGGCCAGAAGCGCAAATGGAAATAAACCCAAATCTCTCGGAAAATGCCAGGCATGATGTTGACTTAGTAATTGCTGCCCGCTCGGGAGATCAAAAAGCATTTGCCCAACTAATGAAGCGTTATAAAGATGCAATTTACTTTATGCTTCTTAAAATGGTCAATAATAAAACCGATGCCGAGGATCTTGCTATTGAAGCGTTTGGAAAAGCATTTACCAATATCCACCAATACGAGCCTCAGTTTGCCTTCAGCACATGGCTGTTTCGCATTGCGTCCAATAATGCAATCGATTATCTGCGAAAGAAAAGGGCTGTAACCGTCCCGCTTGAGCCTATGGTTGGAAACGATAAAAGTATTGGAATCGAATACAATTACAACATACGGACAGACTCCGACACCCCCGAAGAGGCTTTTATTAAGGAACAAAACTCCAAACTATTACGCAAGGCTGTTTCCACTTTAAAGCCACGGTATCGGACATTGCTGGAATTGCGCTATTTCAAGGAATATTCCTATGCTGAAATTGCTGAAGAGCTTAATCTACCACTGGGAACAGTAAAAGTTCAATTATTCCGGTCACGAGAGATGCTTTTTGACCTCCTCAAAAACACCGAAATGAGCGATTAGCTCCCCTTTCATTGAATGATATGCAGAAGATCATAAAATATTTCCCCAATTTAACTCCGGAGCAAATTATCCGTTTTGAAAAAATGGAACCTGTTTATCGCGACTGGAACGAGAAAATCAATCTCATTTCGCGTAAAGATATTGATTCACTTTACGAAAAACACATTTTGCACTCGCTTGCCATCGCTAAAATTATCACTTTCAGACCGGGAACCAGAATACTTGATGTTGGGACCGGAGGTGGTTTTCCCGGAATTCCGCTTGCGATACTATTTCCAACCTGCCAGTTTGTACTGATCGATTCGATCGGAAAAAAAATTAAAGTTGTGCAATCTGTAGTCGAAGAGCTTGATCTTAAAAATGTTATAGCTATCAACACTAGAGTCGAGGATATAAAGGAAGAATTTGATTTTGTGATTTCGAGAGCAGTTACGGCATTCCCTGTTTTTGTTGGTTTAGTGAAAAAGAACATTTCACGCAAACAACAAAACTCACGCCCAAATGGAATAATCTATTTAAAAGGAGGTGATTTTCAGGCGGAAATGAAAAATTTCGTGCGAATTGCCGAAGTAAGTGAAATCGCTGATTTTTTTGCTGAACCATTTTTTGAAACCAAAAAAGTGGTCTATCTGCCCATAAATAAATAAATCCCTCGAAATATATTTGTTCTAAATCATTATTTGTTTTGCTGTAAACGAAAAAAGACTTATTTTTGCACTCCAAAATATAGAAGAAGCAGTGTAAATTAATAAAATATTTTTCCGAGATGAAAAGAACATTTCAGCCATCGAATAGAAAAAGAAGAAACAAACACGGATTCCGTGAAAGAATGTCTACGGCCAACGGACGCAAAGTTTTGAAAGCGCGTCGCAGAAAAGGGCGTGCAAAACTTAGCGTTTCGGACGAACCTCAGCATAAGAGATAAAAGATTGTTGTTCAACAATTTCAAGCAAAAGGTAAAGAACGGAGTTCTTTACCTTTTGTGTTTATCTCAATTTTTATCAATTCTTTTTCGCTGATTTCGCTTATTTAGCATCATTAAAACTTTTCGGGTATGAATAATTCCGTTTTATCATTGTTGCAATTAACAGGAATTGCACCCCAACTCTTCCGTGTGGCTGAAAAGGTGCTTTCAAACGATCGGATTAGCGTCAACGAAGGAATACTGCTCTACACCGAAGGAACTCTGCCATTTCTGTCATTATTGGCAGAATCTGCTTCTCAGCGGGTTAGCGATAACCATGTTTTTTTTAACCGTAATTTTCATATCGAACCCACCAATATTTGCGTAAATCATTGCGCTTTTTGCTCCTACCGCCGACGCAAAGGAGAAGAGGGCTGCTGGGAGTTTAGTATAGAGGATATCAAGGGAAAAGTTGATTCATATAAAAATTCCGGGGCAACCGAAGTCCACATAGTTGGTGGCGTACACCCTGACAGGGACGTCCACTTTTATGCAGATATGATCAGGGCAGTTAAAGAATGTATGCCCGCTATTCATATCAAAGCATTTACAGCTGTTGAGATCGATTCGATGTGCCGGCAAGCCGGATTAACCATAGAGAGCGGACTTCAAATACTCAAAGAAGCAGGACTTGATTCAATGCCCGGTGGTGGCGCTGAAATATTCGACGTACAAATGCGCCAGAAAATTTGTCCCGACAAAACGGGCCCGGATGAATGGCTCCGCATTCATAAAACAGCTCACGAACTTTCGATCCCGACCAATGCTACAATGCTTTATGGTTTGCTTGAAACCTATGAACACCGGATTGACCATATGGAGCGCCTTCGCACACTTCAGGATGAAACAAAAGGGTTCAATGCTTTTATTCCACTGAAGTTCAAACATTACAATAACTCTTTTTCTCACATCAAAGAGGCCACAACGGTTGAAGATTTAAAGAATTACGCTATGTCGAGAATTTTTCTGGATAATATACCTCATCTGAAAGCTTACTGGCCAATGATTGGAAAGCAGGTCGCTCAACTTTCTCTCGCTTTTGGAGTTGACGATCTCGATGGTACGATTGACGATTCAACCAAAATCTATTCAATGGCAGGCTCCGATGAGCAAAACCCATCAGCTTCGACCGACGAACTGATCGCCATGATAAAAGGAGCAGGGAAAATCCCGGCAGAACGTGACACTGTTTATAACATTATCAAAATATTCTGATTAATTTTGTCCAGTGATAAAATATTAGATACATCTTGTATGCGGCTAAAAGAATTTCTCACCAGTAAAATCTTCCTCAAAAACTTTGGAATTGTTGTTTTAATGATTATGCTTTCGTTCTACACAAACAAGGGAGAAAATTTTCCTACTCCCGACTTTAAAGGTTTGTCTGTTACGCAAGTTGAGGCACTCGCCGATAAAAACGACCTCCGTTTCGTTATTGAAGATTCTGTTTTTCGAAAAGAAATCCAACCTGGAACTGTTGTAATGCAGAACCCTTCATCCGGGCACAAAATAAAACCTAATAGACTAATATACATTACTTTGGCGTCTTTTGTGCCAGAGCAGGTAGAAGTTCCCAAGCTTACAGATGTTTCAATGCGCCAGGCGAGAGTACTCCTTGAGTCAAAAGGGTTTGCTCTTGGAAACGTTGAATTGCGTCCCTCAGAATTTGATGACCTGGTATTAGACCAGAAACACAACGGTCAAACCATTGCTCCTGGTTCAAGGTTAGATAACGGTTCGACAATAGATTTGGTAGTAGGTAAAAACATGGCTGGTGGAGAAACTAAAATTCCTGATCTTATGGCGCTTTCCTTGTCGGATGCCCTGAATATCTTAAAAGGCAGATCATTAACCACCGGTTCTGTAATTTATGATCCTGCTATTCTGACCAATGAAGATTCTTTAAATTCAGTCATCTGGAAACAGATGCCCCAACCCGATTCCACTAAGTTTGTGATGCCCGGATTATCCGTAGATTTATGGTTAAAACTAAAATCCGCTCCCGCCGATTCGATAACAAAATAATATTAGCAGGTACCTGATGAATTCTATAACCTATGAGGATGACCCGGATGAATTGGATGATACGGGTGAAGAAATAGAACAATTTGAACATTACCGGTTTATTGCCGATCCGGGGCAGGGATTATTGCGTATCGATAAGTTTTTGGCCAACCGGATCGAGGGAACATCCCGAAACCGGATACAGATAGCCGCAGAAGCTGGAAGTATTTTTGTGAATGGAGTTCCTGTCAAATCGAATTATAGGGTAAAGCCCGGCGAAGAGGTGACCATCATGATGGATTATCCCCGGCGCGAACTAAAGCTTATTCCTGAAGATATTCCGCTCAATATCGTTTATGAAGACGAAGAGCTCATGATCATCAATAAACCTGCCGGGCTTGTGGTTCATCCCGGACATGGAAATTACAGCGGAACACTTGTTAACGGACTGGTATACAAATATCAGGATTTGGAATTATATGGAGGCAATGATCCCAGGCCGGGATTGGTACACCGGATAGATAAAAACACTTCAGGGTTGCTTGTTGTCGCAAAAACCGAATTGGCCAAACTTAACCTGGCACTTCAGTTTTTCAATAAGACAACTAAGCGTAAGTATGTTGCATTAGTTTGGGGAAATCTTGCTTCTGACGAAGGAACGATTGAAGGCAATATTGGCAGAAGTACTAAAAACCGGCAGATTTATACTGTTTTCCCCAATGGTGAAAGTGGAAAACCCGCTGTCACCCATTATCGTGTATTGGAAAGGCTGGGATATGTCAATCTCGTGGAATGTGTTTTGGAAACCGGACGAACACACCAGATTCGTGTTCATATGAAGCATATCGGCCATCCGCTGTTTAATGATGATGTTTACGGCGGAGACAGGATTCTGAAAGGGACAACTTTCGCAAAATATAAGCAATTTGTCGAAAACTGTTTCTCGATGATACCCGGACAGGCGCTTCATGCCAAAATCCTTGGCTTTGTCCATCCGGTGACTAAGGAAGAGATGATTTTCGATTCCGATTTGCCTGAAAATTTTGCACAATTGGTGGATAAATGGCGCAATTATATATCAAACAGAGATTTAGTTTAAAAATATAACCTATGAACAAAAAAAATATTGCAATCGTAGCCGGAGGCGACTCATCAGAATATGTCGTGTCGGTCAGAAGCGGAGCCAATGTATTAAAGGCAATTAATCAGCAGCTGTTTAACCCGTGGTTAGTCAGAATCAAAGGCGAAGAATGGATTATTCTTGACGGGGAAACCAAATTAGCGGATATCGACAAGTCTGACTTTTCATTTTCGCTTGATGGAAATAAATGCAAATTCGACTATGCCTATATCATTATTCACGGAACGCCCGGAGAAGATGGCGTTTTACAGGGTTATTTCGAAATGCTTAATATTCCCTATTCCTCCAGCAGTGTTCAATCATCGGCGCTAACGTTCAATAAATTCTTCTGCAACAATTACTTAAGGAGCTTTGATATCCTGATGGCCCAATCGGTACGCCTTATCGCCGGTGAAAAATATAGCGCTGCTCAGATCATCGAATCATTAGGCCTTCCGTTGTTTGTAAAACCAAGTGCAGGAGGATCAAGTTTTGGCGTTACAAAAGTGAAACAA
>JAPLDR010000045.1:0-1130 GCA_026391655.1 Bacteroidia bacterium
CTTTTAAAGAAGAGTTTATCAGCTTTTCAGGAAACGCTTACATTAGAAAAAGTTAACCGTGTCAGAATGCAGGTTGGCCTTTCTCCTGTAAAGAAACTCGAACGTAACAAAGGCATTTTAAAATGTTATGAGAAGTTTTTTTATCGTGATAAACTTGAAATAAAAAGCTATGAACCAGGTTTATTTTCGTTTTTATGAAGAGTTGAATAATTACCTTCCTAATGAAAATCGAAAGGTTTGGTTTGATTATTCTTTCCCGGACGGAATTTCCCTGAAGGACGCCATTCAATCAATGGGTGTTCCCCCCGATGAAATTGATTTAATCCTGGTGAACCAGCAATCTAAAGGATTTGACCACATGTTGCAGGAAGGTGACCGGATATCAGTTTTCCCTGTTTTTGAATTATTTGATCTTACAGGAATCAGTTTACTGAGGGATAAGCCGCTTCGAAATCCTACATTTATTTGCGATGTTCATTTGGGGTGGTTAAGTAAATACCTGCGCATGCTCGGAATGGATACCCTGTATTCAAACAAATATACTCCTGAAGAAATTATTGATTTTTCACGCCAGGAAAAAAGAATTATCCTTTCACGAAGTTATCAATTGACCAGGCAAACGGAAGTAACACATTCATATTGGATACGGTCATCAGAACCTTTGGAGCAGTTAAAAGACCTGATCAATAAGCTTGATTTAATAAACTTAACTGATCCATTTACCCGTTGCCTGAACTGTAATGGCAAACTCGTACCGGTTGAGAAACAGGAAATACTTCATAGGTTGGAGGCACGGACAGCGAAGTATTACGAGGAATTTTTCAATTGCCAGACCTGCAATCAAATCTACTGGAAAGGATCACATTATGAAAATATGGTTGTATTTATTCAACAGCACCTGCCTAACAACTAACCGATCTATTCAAACCATGAAACAAATTCCAATAAAAGTTGAATGTCATTCCGGTTACAAAGCCGATGAATATCCAATATGTTTTTATTGTGAGAATATTAAGTTTGAGATCAAGGAAATATCAGACCGCTGGTACCAGGCACAACCTACTCCGGACTGGCCGGTTGCCGACTATTTCAAAGTTTGTACAGCTGGCAATACGAAATACATCATCAAA
>JAPLDR010000045.1:1169-29499 GCA_026391655.1 Bacteroidia bacterium
TTTTTAGTTTCAAGAGAAGAACTGATTATCCGGTTTTCTGCCAATTGAAACAAACTACTGTCGTATTAGTGATATGCCTGTCAGTAGCTTCCTTTTACCTATAGTAACGGGTCTTCCGCAGGACAATAAAGGAGCACTTGATTTGTCATTTAAAACAAACAAAACACTTAAAAATATCAAAATTGTCACTTATAAATTATAGAAAACCACTTAGGAATTGGATATTTATCCATAAATCCTAAGTGGTTAGCCTTTCAGGCAGGCAAAATAAAATGCACTGTCGGTATAATAAAGTTTAGTAGCTGTTATTCAATTGTTACCGGAATTTGTTGTTTAATATCGCGGGATGAGGAACCCAAATGGATAATAAACTGTCCCGGTTCAACCTTCCATTGTTTACCTGCTTCGTCGTAAAAAGCCCATTCGCTGACGGGTAATTCCATGTTTACCACTCTGCTTTCTCCTACCCCAAGTTTGATTTTACTGAATCCTTTTAATTCTTTAACCGGCCGCATTACTGAAGACACTTTATCCTGAATATACACCTGAGCCACTTCGGCTCCCGTTGTTGTTCCGGTATTTGTCAAAGTAAACGACAGTTTGACTACGTCATTTTTAGTGTATTTGGTTTTGTCAACCGTGGCTTTTCCAAATTGGAAGGTGGTGTATGACAGGCCATAGCCAAAAGGGAAAAGTGGCGCAATATTTTTTGCATCGAACCAGCGATAGCCGACCAGGATGTCTTCTTTATAGACTTCCCTGGTGCCGTCACCCGGAAAGCAAAGTTTATCAAAAGAATTCGCGCCGTAATCGTTAAGCTTAACCCCAAAAGAGAAAGGCAATTTTCCTGAAGGATTTGTTTCTCCCGAAAGAACTGATGCGATGGCATTTCCAGATTCGGAACCAGGATACCAGGCCTGAAGAATTGCAGGAACCTGATTTATCCAGGGCATCGCCACAGCGTTTCCGCTGATTAGTACTACTACCACCTTTTTATTTACTTTTGCCAATTCAGCCAACAATTTATTCTGATCGAAAGGCAGATCATATTGTGTTCGGTCGCCTCCTTCACAATCCTGCAAATAGTTTTTGTTTAATCCTCCAAAATAGAGTACCAGATCGGCCTCTTTTGCCATTCTAATGGCTTGGTTTCTGAGCGAATCAGCATTGAGTTTTGATGGAAGCTCACGCCCATAGGCCGATCCTCCTGAGGCATATCCCATCGCGTATTTAATTTCAGACTGCTGTCCGAAAGTATTCTTAACTCCCTGAAGCGGTGAAATTTCATATTTTGCTTTTAGCTCCGAACTGCCGCCGCCAAGTGTCATTTTACGTGTTGCATTTTCACCAACTACCAGAATCTTTTTATAGGCTTTAACATCCAGTGGCAGAATCTGCTGATCATTTTTCAACAGTACAATTCCCTCTTTCGCGACCTGATTTGCAACTTTCGAATGTTCAGGAGTGACAAAACTTCCCCACGGGCGTGCAGGATTCATGTTCGTCCGGAAAATCAGGCGAAGAACGCGACGGGCCTTGTCGTTCAGCACATCAGTTGAAACTTCACCATTTTTTAATGCTTTCAGGAACGGATTTGCCAAATGATAAAAATCGTAGGAGGACTGACTCGAAGTTGTCAGACCATCGGTACCTGTACCCATTTCAATATCAAGACCATTCAGAGCAGCTTCCTTATCATTATGAGCGCCACCCCAATCGGTAATTACTGCACCATCAAATTTCCAATCGGTTTTGAGTATTTTATTTAAAAGAAGATCGTTATGGCAGCAATGCTGACCGCGAAATTTATTGTATGAACCCATGATTGCCCATGCCTTACCCTCGGTTACAGCCGCCTTGAAGGCAGGCAGATAAATTTCGTAAAGTGCACGGTCGCTTAATTCAACGTCAATATTCCCGCGCCATTGCTCCTGATTGTTGAGGGCAAAATGTTTTACGCAAGCCGCTACGCCATTTTGCTGAACTCCGTGAATGTAAGGCACAACCATTTTGGAAGATAAATACGGATCTTCGCCCAGGTATTCAAAATTTCGCCCGTTTAATGGTGTCCGGTAAATATTGACCCCGGGACCCAACAGCACTTCCTTTTTCCGGTAGCGAGCTTCCTCACCAATAGCTTTTCCATAGTTCAACGATAGCTCAGGATTAAAAGTTGCTGCCAGACAGGTCAATGCCGGAAATGCGGTACATGAATCGTTCGTAAATTTGGCATTGCCCCAATTATCCCACTGGATCTCTTCACGAACACCATGTGGCCCGTCACTCATCCAGACTTCAGTAATCCCCAATCGCTGAACGCCTTTACTGCTGAATTTCGATTGAGCATGGCAAAGCGCCACCTTTTCTTCCATGGTCATTAGCGACAGCGCATTTTCGACCCGTACTTCCAAGGGTTTTGAGGGATCAAGATAAACAGGAACTGTATTCTGTGCCTGAAGCATAAGGACTGATTTAAAGAAAAAGAAGAGCAATACTAAGTTTCGTAACATTTCAATTGGTTGTAGTTGTGTATATTAAAAGACCATTCTGCTGATTGGTATATTATTAACCGGACAGTAATATAAGCTGCCTTTTTTAAATATTGTATTTACAGCAGAGCCAACGCAAAATTAGAAAAATTATGGCAGGCATTTCCCTGAAAGGTGACTGATTGTCTTTCCCAAAATAGGAACACAACCATCGGTTTTCCTTATCTTCCTACCTTCTTAATGAATTTCAATTTTTTACTCACCTGTTTCATCCATTCACGCGTTATCAGCTCATGACCGGAAACCGTAGGATGAATACCATCCCAAATCCAATATTCGGCTGGGGCTTTTTTACAGGCAGCATCAAATACATCCTGAAGTCTTACATAGATAGCTTTGTAATCTGAAGCAATTTTTTCAACAATCTTTTGGCGTTCAATCAGATCGTTGTGACGATCCTCCCAGTTTTTAACGGTAGAAGAATTCTTGAAAATGAAAGGTTGGTTCAAAACAAGGATAATACCAGGATTTTGCTTCACTGCCTGATCAAGTATTGAACGGTAGGTTTCATCATATAACTGAAGTGTTACCTGTGTCAGCATGGGGCGAAGATCAATATTTGAGCTTGTGTCATTTATTCCGATCAAAATACTGAGCACATCAGGCTTTAGTTCAAGCGTATCTTTGTCCCAACGCTTTGCCAAATCGGTTACCTTGTTTCCACTGATTCCACGGTTTATAAACGTGAGGTTTTTCTCCGGAAAATCACATCCAATCCGGCTTGCGATTGAAAAGGCATAACCATGTCCCATGATATGGTTCGGATCGGTGTTGCGTCCCCGGTTGCCATCGGTAATTGAATCACCCTGAAACAGAAAGACCAGACCCTTGTCTTTTTCGCTAACCGGACCAACCGATTCATATTCAGAAGCTTTAATTGTATTCGGAATAATAAGTGTGGACAAACTGCCTATAGCAACTGTCTTTAAAAAATTTCTTCGTGAATTGTGATTAGCTGACATATAGGGAGAATTTGAATGTTTCTATGTGTTGTCTTTGGCGGTCGTAAGTGACTGCCTTAAAATGAAATATGACTGACTTCAAATTATTCTTTGAATTCTTTCATTACGCGCAAAGTATTTCCTGTATCTTCCATTTCAAAAATACAGGGGCGCGATTCGCGGTTGTTGGGTGAATGAAGCACCATCATTAATTTACCATCGAAGGTGGTGAATACCATTCCATGTCCGCCATCCTGACCGTAAACCGGTTCAGTTTGCTGAGTCCATGGCCCGGCCAACCTGCCCGATTCTGAAATGGCAATTCCCTGGGTATAACCCCCATAGCCACTACTCGTCCAAAGCATGTATAATTTGCCGGTTTTGCCTTTATACAGGAAACAACCATCGGTTACATTGTTTCCAAGCGGTTTTCCTGATCTGCTCCATGTTGCTTCACCGGCATGAAATAGCGTAACCGGCTCACCGGCAGTTTCGGATAAGTCATCTTTTAACGGTACATAGCAGATTGCTCCATTCGTGATTTGCACCCATTCGTGGCAAAAAACCATATACGGAATGCCGTCTTCAACCCAGAGCGTTCCGTCAAGCGTCATCATATCAACAGGAAGGGTAGAATGATTTTGAAATGTTTTGAATGGTCCTTTAATCGAATCACTCACCAATACCTGCGAACCTCGTGTAACGCGAGGATACCAACCCCGCCATTGTTCCTGAAATTTGTTTTGGGTATCGAATGTCAGGAATAAATAATATTTCCCTTTATACGCGTGAAGTTCAGGAGCCCAGATACTCATGATCGGAATATTGCCCCAGACATCTTTGGGCGCATCGTAAATCAGTTGCGGTCCAAACCAGTTCAGTAAATCTTTGCTTGTGTACAACCTCACACCTCTCCATCCCGGACCAACCATATAGTAGGTTTTTGTAACCAGATCGGGATAAACACACATATCACGCCAATGAATATCAGCTAGTTTGACGTTTGCCGGTGGCTTCATCTGAGGCTGGGCTTTTGCCCCGGATTGAATTGACAATCCAATAAATAATAATAAAGTGAAAATAGTGTTCTTCATGATTATATGATTAAAATCTGACAAAACTCTCTAAAGATCAATTGATGGCCATTCGCTTCTGTCCCAATTAATTTCCCTTACAATCAGCTTCGGACGACCATTGTCGTGTTTATCGTATCCATGACATACCAGGTAGAATTTACCATTTACATTGCAAATTCCATTGTGTCCGACGGCAGCCCAGTCGTCGTTTCCCTTTGCAACCAAAGTACCACCTCCGCGACTAAGCAAAACCCCATTCTCATCAACGTAAGGACCTTCAACATTTCTGGAACGATCTACAACAATTTTGTAATCGCTGTTCAATCCACGGCAGCAATAATCCAGCGAAACAAATAAATAGTAATACTGGAATCGTTTCATAATGAACGGAGCCTCAATGGTTCCATCTCCCGGATCTGTATCATCCAATGCAAATGTTCGTGGCTGGCGTGCAAGTGTTTGCCACACTTCAGGTTTGGCAACCGAAAACAAATCGGGTGAAAGTTTAACCAATTTGATTCCGCCCCAGAACGATCCAAACGTGAGCCAGCCTTGCTTATTCTCATCAATGATCAGATTTGGGTCGATGGCATTCCACATATCGCGGTTAGGAATTGATTGAATGACCATTCCGTGATCGACCCATTTGTAATCCGGAGAATCAGGATGAAGCGTTTTGTTGGTTGCAACACCAATCGCAGAGGTATTTTTTGCAAAGGCAGAGACCGAATAATACAGGTAATATATGCCGTTAACACATGAAATATCAGGTGCCCACATGCTATTTCCTCTCCATTCGGGTACAACCTGAGGGGTAACCCAGTCAGGAGCTTTTTCAAAAACCGGTTTTTCCCGTTTCCAGTTAATCAAATCAGTACCCGAAGCCATCGGAACTCCGGATCCTGTTGTGAAGAGGTAATAAACGCTGTCCTGTCTGATCATTACGGGATCATGCGCGCCAAACCCTTTCGAATCGGATTTTTGAAATGGCTGTAAACCTTGCGAATTCTGTGCTTCCAAACCTTCAACACTCAAAATTTCGCTGAAAAGCAAAAATATTAAGGCGAGTTTAAATTTCATAAGCTTATAATTAGTTGAAATATAAATTAATAGCAGTTTGAGATTTGCATTTTTAATCCCAATTAAAAACTACAATTTCTCCGTTGAGTTTCCATTTTTTGGGGAAGGCACTCTACATCCAATCCTATTTTGAATCAATTATTACAAAAACAGCACTCCAGGCAGGAATGGTGAGCTTTATGCCCTTTGTTGTCAGTGCTGATTGTGCTTTCAAAGTTGCATAATCGGCCGGACCACCAGCGATTGCGGTTGGTCCTGATCCATTTACCATTACTTTTCTCGAAAATTCGCCATTGTCATTGCTTCCAGCCATGGTGTACCAGTAAAACCGGGTTCCCAATTTAAAATTTTTGAGCTTTACTTCGGCATTTTGTGCAGTTCCTGAAGTGTTTAAAAGTGCCACACTTCCTTGACCTGTAGTATAGGTTGAAGCATAGGCAATTACATTAGTGCTTCCGCTCACTGTTGCATCAACTAAACGATCACCGATACATTTTTGGAAGAAATACATATAGTAAAACGATGGTCGTGGACTCCATTTGTCGACTCCTGATTCGTCCCCGGCACTGAAAAGGCCATGATCATTGCCATTGCTCCATCCGTTAAGCAAATCCCAACGGGCTGTCAGTCCGAATTTGTTTTTCAACGCTTCAGCCTGTACAATCACCGCGAAAGTTCCGCTGGTATTTGAAACTTGCTGCTTCGAATCCTGTGCCCACATATTCCATTCCGACAATATAATTGGTTTGATTGTACCGTTATTTTTCACCAGTTCACTTTTCATAAACGTCATCATCTGGCCAGGAACCGTTAGTGCCGAGGTTAATACGGTACTTGCGTTTGAATTTTCATTATAAGGAGTGATGTAGTTGTGCCCGATATAAAAATCGGGGGTATTATTTACCTCAGGAATCATGGTTGAGTTCCAGGTTTGCGTGGTTACAGTTTGCCACGATTGTGTTTGTGATTCCTGCATCACCGCACCAATATAAATGGTTTTTCCGATTTGAGTGGCCGCTTTTCTCATCGAATCGGCAAACACCTTAAAATGCTGAGCATAAAGTTTACCTGTTAAATACTCAGGTTGCGCATCTTTGTTGGCCGCCACATCAATGCGGTAGCCCCATTCCCAATCTCCATAGTTTTCATTACCTATTTCCCAATATTTTGTCCGGCCATTATCGTACCGCACCCAATCGGCGGCCAAATGTGCGGCAGCTGCAACCGGATTTGGACCAGTTCCATATCGGGCATAGCCATAATTAACAGTAATTAAACCTTGATTATTAGATTGTAAGAGTACCGAATAGTAATTATCGACTGTTGCCTGCCAGCTACCTGTCGATTTGCCGTAGCCGTATAAACTTCCTGTGGCAAAGGTTCCGTCATTCTTACACAAACGGGTTGGTGCGTCAGCAGGGGGTATATTATTATCGCAATTCCAAAAGAAACAATCACTTCCACTGCCAGCGGGAAAGCGGATAACATTTGGCTTCAGATTTGTCAAATGGTTCATAAATATCGGTTCATTATACATTTTCGACATCCAGGTATTGGCATTATGCCCGAATATGGTCAATGGTATTTTTGTGATCACATTTGATGCATCAACTGTCACAACGGTGCCTGCATCAGTGGCAATTGTTCCATCGGTGTATGATGGTGCTGTATATATTTTTGGTTGCCATTCATTTAGAAAAAGTCCCATCGTAGGAGCAATCGGCGGATCAACAGGAGCTACAATCGGATCGTCGGGTGTTACAGGATCTGTGGTAGTTACAGGATCGCTGCTTTTTTTCGAACAGGAAAAAAACAATAGCGCCGAAAAACCCAGGATTGTTAGGAAAGTGAGAAGCTTTTTGAATTGTAGTATAATCATAATGTGTAGTTTGTGTTTTAACTTTTTTGTGTTTGAAGTTACTTAATTTGCTTAATTCGGAAAATTGTAAAAGAAGAGGGCGCGAGAACCTGATTGACCGTTTTCCCTTTTATTATTAATTCCTGTTCAACCGGACTAACCAACGTAGGTTGTTCCAATGAATTGATTTTGTCGGGATTTTCACTTTTCAGAACAATTATTTCCCCCTTTGTAACAAGCTTTTTAGCACCATCCAAAACAACTTTTGCAATTTGCTCTTTTCCGGTTGAATTTACCAGTTTTAGAATGATTTCGTTCGAATTCTGGTCAAAGGCCGCTGAAGCGTACAATCCGTTTTGACCGGTTAGCGGTTTGTTTTCAAGCAACATTGGCAAAACTTGTGTCCCTTTGTTGTTCGAAAATAATTTTTGCACATAGTAATTAGTTGTACCAAATGATTTTAGATTATCGAACCAGATCAGGTCGGGTTTCCATTGCCAACCGTCAACATGTGCAAAAAGTGGTGCATACGAACAAAGATTGACCACGGCTGCATTCCGTTCGAGACCAGTCATAAAGGCGGCTTCAGCAAGGGCGCATTTCCAATTGTTTTGATTGTCGGGACTACAGGTAAATTTACTTTGGGCCGCATACTCGCCTGCAAAAATTTTATAGCTGTTACGGTCGTAATTGTCGTATCGGGTTGCATTCTGAAAAAACCATTCAGGATTCGCATAGTAGTGTTCGTCAACAATATCGACATTTAATCTCTTCAGTTCTTTAGCAGCATAATCGAAGAATTTTCCATCAGGCGAAGGGCCTGTTCCCGTAACAATTTTGATTTCAGGATATTTCGATTTAATGACTTTTGCAAATGCCTCATAACGTTCAATGTATTGTTGTCCCCACTGTTCATTCCCAACACCAATCATTTTCAGGTTAAAAGGAGCCGCATGTCCCATTTGCGAGCGAACTTTTCCCCATTTTGAATCGGCTGTTCCGTTGGCAAATTCAATTAAATCGAGCGCATCCTGAACGTATGGATCGAGTTGATCCATCGGAACCACTTCAGCTGTATTGAATTGGCAGGCCATTCCGCAACTCAAAACCGGTAGTGGTTCAGCGCCGATATCTTCAGCCATTTGAAAATATTCGAAAAAGCCCAAACCGAATGATTGAAAATAATCGGGTGTCTGCCGGTGGGTAAACTCAGTATTCCAGCGGTTTACGATCAAATGTCGGTCTTCGACATTCCCAACTGTTTTTTTCCATTGATAACGGTTTTCCAGTTCACGTCCTTCAACAATGCAACCACCCGGAAAACGCAGAAACCCGGGTTTTAAATCGGCCAGTAATTGTACCAGGTCGGCACGTAAACCACCCGGACGGTTTTTCCAGGTGTCGTCAGGGAAAAGTGAAATCATATCGAGATCCAAAGAGCCTTTTCCTTCAAACCAGATATTGAGCTTTCCCTTTGGTTCAGTAGCTGTTGCGGGAAAACTTACTTTACATTTTTTCCACTCTTTCGATTCCGGAGTCAGATTGGCAGTGCCGATTACTTCTCCTTTTGGGTTTACCAGTTCAAGACGCATTTTCAGCGTGCTTCCTTCCAACTGTCTGGCCAGTACCGAGAAATGATAGGTCATCCCTTTTTTGATACCCATTCCCCTGAACCCTTCATTAGATAATCCAAACGATTTTTCGCCATCTGCAATGGTAATTCTGGCAAAGCGAGGATTGGCAGGATTCGTTTTACTTTGGTTGATGATTAACACGCCTAAAGTTGTATCGGGCTTCAGAATTCTCCACCCCATCAGCGGCTTGAAGAATTCGAATGAACGGTTTTTGACCAGTTCGGCGTAAATACCACCATCGGCCGCCAGGTTGATATCCTCGAAAAAGATTCCCCACATGGTGGGCTGAATAGATGAAATTGGTTGATTGACCTTGACAACAATGGGTTGAACCTGTTGTGCGATTGTACTGAATGAGAGCAGAAGACCTGCGACAAGGCTTGTAAATTTTAAATCCATTTGAGAATTTCTTTTATTAGTTTATATTAGGGTTACTTAACCGGAGTTATCTTCCCATGCAATACAACCGGCTGTTTGTCACCAGGATTCACAATTACTTTAAATATATACTCCACACCTTTGTCGAAAAGTTTGCCGCATTTCAGATCAACTGTTGTTTTTTCATAAGGTTTGAGACCGGGAACCTTGCCGGCAGCAACTTCAACTTCCTTGTCGTTTTTGGTGAAGAATATTTTAAGTTTGGCCGTTTTTGATGCAACCTGACCAAAGTTCTGAACTTCAACTTTTATATTGAATCCATAATCGTTGGCAGTAATGACGGGCAATAGCGGCGACAGAATAGGTTCAATGAAGTTAACTCCTGGTAATCGTGCATATCCGAAAAGCAGTTTTCCGGAACTTGTTTTACCCAACATTTTTGCGGCAAATTCATCCTCTGGAAAGTTGTTGCCAACGGCATCAAAGGTAACAACCAAATCGGCTTCTGATTTTTCTGTTTTAAGTACCTTACCACCTTTGCCGTAATTCACTGCTTCGGGCTCCCCAAATTGCAAGGAGTTCAGGTCAATGTCGGTTTGTGGATTAAAACCTGGCTCAGCAGCTATTTTAACCCTGATAGATTTTGTGCCGGATGTTATCGGTTTCTTGTCGGTTATTGTGAGCAAGCGGCCTGCGGTCAAAGGTATGCCAATATTCTTTGAACTATGAATATCACTGGCTTTGTCGAATTTTTTTTCAACATCAATTACTGCGAAATTGCCTTGAATTGCCCGTCCAAATTTGTCCTGAAAGATTTTCAGTCGTTCATATTTCCACCAGCCTTCCACCGTTCCGTCCTCATGTTTTGAAACGCCAGGCAAATAAGCTTCGCCCGACTCTACTTTCCAGTTTACACCATCCTTTGAGCGTTCATAGACGGCTATGCGTCCCAACCAGTCATTTACTATGAGGTTATACTGTACGTTATCGCGCCAAACCACGGGATCTTCAAAATTCCCCGGTCTTTGCGGATAAGCCCGTAATGGGGTAATCTTTTTGTCAGAACCGATTCGTGTACCTGTAACCTGGTTATAGGCAGAAAGTCCTGTTTGGCTGAACCATTGACCGCCGCCGCGGCAGATCATCAAATACGAACCATCCTCACGTTGGGCAAAAGTAAAGTTCGAATTGCCTTCAATCAAACGGCGATCGCGGTTCAGAAATTCGAACTTACCATAAGTCCATGGGCCATTAGTGCCATCAGCAATATAATAACCCCCAATTACATAGATAACGTATCGACCATCCGATAGCTTGAATACTTCCGGATTGTGCCCTTTTCCTATCGTATCTTTGACTAAAAACGGGCCGAACGAATTATCGCAAACAGCGTGAAAAACAGTAGATTGAGGCCATGTAGCGTGCCCTTTGGGAGAGCTTTCGAGCCAGCCACATACATAAAAGTGGTATTTCCCATCTTCGCCCAATTTAATATTGCCACCCCAGAAAGACCATTTTCTGTTTTCAATACCATTGTTAATATCCCGGGGCAAAACATTATCAGCTCCCCATGTATCCCGGGTTAATGCGCCAAGATCAGGCATAGGCAGGAATCGATCCATAAAACGGCCTCCGTAAACCAGATTGCTCCACTCTGTTGGACGTGGCCGCTCCGTTGTTTGGGCGTTCACTTCCGGGTGAAATAAGCAAAGAGTGAACAAAAGAAAAAATGCAAATTTCAGTCTCATATCATTTAAATATCTGTTGTGTAAAGAGGTACAGATCGTTTTTCCATACCTTGAAATCGTGTACTCCGGGTTTGACGTGCCAAATGTGGGGTACTTTGTTTTCTTTCAGATAGATATGTAATCTTTGACTAAAGGAGATCAATCCATCCTGATCGCCACATGAAATCCATAGAAGTTTTAGTTTTTGAGCGGTCTCAGCCGGATCAGGAACTAAAATTTCAGGAGCCTTTGTGTTGGGTGCAGACGAAAATCCGCCAACCCACGCAAAGGTGTTAAGATTGCCCAAACCGAAGTTCAGCGACTGGCCACCACCCATTGACAGTCCGGCCAATGCACGGTTTTCACGATTGGCTTTCACCGAATATTTCGATTCAACAAACGGAATGACATCGTTGAGCAAATCCTGTTCGAAGGTTTCAAAGGCTTTCACCTTTTCAGGTTCAAAGATGTTTCCTCCTGACCGGTCGTCTTTCATGGCGCGACCATTCGGAAGGACAACGATCATTGGCGCCAATTTTTTATCGGCATATAAATTGTCGAGAATCACGTTGGGAACACCATTATTGTACCATTCCAGTTCGTCGCCCCCAATTCCATGCAAAAGGTAAAGTACAGGGTATTTTTTAGCTGAAGAATAACCCGGTGGAGTGTAAACCATCATTTTACGGGTTGTACCAACAGTTTTGGATGCATATTCGATCGTTTCGATCTTTCCATGTTTAATGTTTTCACGAACCTTGTCGAATCCTTCGGGAGCCGCTGCGAAAGCTGGTTTATCATCCGGTCCCAGCACGATTGGCTGTTGCATCATGCGTTTTGGCTGGTCGGCTGGATTTTCACGTTTGATTGTAATGTGCTCAGTCGCATATTCGCCTACCTGACGAGTGAATTTGATCTCATCTCCGGAAATTATGCCCGTATAAGTGATTGTTATTTCATTGTCCTGAGCTGTAAAAGCTTCGTTAAATGAAACCGCGTCACCTTTAATCTTTCCTTCTTTCAAAGGAACTTCGCTTTTCCCGTTTTCCGTGACACGGATAATCTTTCCGGAGAGAATTTCACCTTCCTGTTGAATCAGGTAGGTGTACTTGAACAACCCGATTGGCGTTTCGATATCTGTTTTCCAGGTACCTGAAGCATTTACGGTTTGAGCCGACAGCGGGTGGCTCAAACTCACAAATAGTATTGCCAGCAGAAATAAAGAAAATGATTTTTTCATGAGTTTTGTAAGTTATTTGAAGATAATCCTTTGAATAAGTCATGCATGAATACCTTATACCAGGGATTGTTTGCATGACTTATTGCTTAATATTCAATGATATTCGAAACCTACTTACTCCGTTTCAATATCATCTCTGAATCACCCATTGGAGATCCGACAACCTTCATACTGATGGTGTCGTCCTCTTTTAAAATGCAATTATGCTTGATTGTCATATCGTTAAATGATACATCGAAGGAAAATGTCTTGCCTTCAACTTTAGTATTTGAAATCGGCATATCACCATTGGGTGACTTCACAACTCCGGTTAGTTTCTCACCGTCCATTTTAAATACGAAAGTCATAACCATTTCACTTCCATCGGGTCCTTTCATGTTCGCAACCCAGTTTCCTTCAATACCTGCTGCAAAACCAGTTGATGCAATCAATAAAAATAAACATACTGATAAAATTGTCTTCATTGTTTTAATATTAAGGGTTAATAATTATTTCTTTATTGAAATCCGATAAAGCCCTGAAGCACGGCCTTTAATAATAGGGGCAAATTCCTTATTAAAACTTCCCAAACTTTGGTTACTCCAAACATCCTTTATGATGCATGCCCCGGAAATGCCAATTTGTTCGAGGTTAACAGGTATTTTGACTGAATCTTTGCTTTCATCAATTTTGATCTGATCCTGTGCATTAAAAACAGCAAGGAATTTATCACCTGTTTTTGGATCGTCGGCAACCCAGGCTACAAGATCGTCTTTTCTGAAAAGTTGCCTGTTGTGCTGACTATATTTGTTAATGTAGAGTACATCTTTATTGGTTAACAACGAAAGTGTAAACTCATCATTATTTGGAAGATCGCCACCAAACATCAAAGGAGACCGGAAAATGGCGAAGAGCGACATTAATGTAATCTGTTCATCTTTTGAAAGTCCACACATTCGATTGTCTCCGCGTTCAGCCCTGATGCCAATCCGGCCAAGTGGAAGCATATCTGCATCGGGAAAATGACCGTTGCCAATATAGGGCGACCAACGATTGCAAACTTCGAAATGTTCTTTAATCTGTGTCCAGTTATCCCAAAGGTCGCCCACTATACGCCACATATTGGCATGGTTCTTCACATGTTCTGCATTGGCAATCGGGGTTTCACCGGGTGATGTGCTTAAAACGATTTGGTGCCCGGTCTGGTCGATTGCTTTTCGAATCATCTCAATTTCTTTTTGATGATACGGAATCGAAAGATCATCTATTTTTATAAAGTCGACTCCCCATGATGCATATAAATTAAAAAGCGAATTGTAATAAGCTTGTGCACCTTCTTTTTCTG
The DNA here is from genome assembly GCA_026391655.1 of Bacteroidia bacterium. Lineage (GTDB taxonomy): Bacteria > Bacteroidota > Bacteroidia > Bacteroidales > Prolixibacteraceae > JAAFHB01. Next base: position 14,977 of record JAPLDR010000045.1, read on the forward strand.
CCACAACAGTGTACATATCTTTCAGCCAGGGACATTGAAGTTCTGTGCTGTATATATCCTGAGCCCTTGCTTTGCTTCCCAGAATCGGTGTGTTTTTCTTTACAGCTTCCATGGGAATTCCCCGCATGACATGGATACCGAATTTAAGCCCCTTACGATGTACATAATCGGCCAGCGCTTTAAATCCTTTTCCATTGACAGATGATGGAAACCTCAGTGGACTAGGTTGTAAACGACCAAATTCGTCCATCACATAAATGGCATCTTTCTCGTTATAACCATGGGCTTTATCATTTTCAACATACCAACGGATATCTACCACAATATATTCCCATCCCGACTTTTTGAGGTATTTTGCCATATAGTCGGCATTGGCTTTTACTTCGTTTTCGGTAACTGTGGGTCCATAACAATCCCAACTGTTCCAACCCATTGGTGGCGTGGAAGCCCATTTCAAAAAGGCAAGACTATCTGGTTTCTGTTTTGATTGCGAATTCGAGGAGAAAATTCCGGCCAAAATTGTAAAACACAGAATGAAAATTCGTTTCATGTGATTTAATTAATTGATTTGAATGTCAGGCTCTATAACGTTTCCGGTGGCATTTAAACCTTATTAAAAATCGAATATTCACCCACATTAAACGTTATAGCGTCAAATGACGGACAAAGCTCAAGATTTTAAGCCAGACTATCAATAGTCATTTTGACTCTTATTCTACCAAAGTGTTTCGCAAAGCTTTGCAATGGAGAAAAGCTGTTGTGAAACATATTTTAAATATAACAGTCTCCGTTTAATTTCGATTTTGCTATGCCTTTAGGTTTTAATAAAAATATCGTCTGACAAAGGTAATGTAGTTTGACTTGTTCAGGTCCTAAAGAAGTGATAGCCTCACTTTGAGTGAGACTATCACTTACCTTCGGGTGAACGAGATTATTGCAAAAGCAGTTTTATGGATACAATGCTTTTTGCAGTGAGTACCAGGTTAACGGACTTTTTATCGCTGCTTAATGTGGTTGTAATTGATTCCATGTTTTTTGTGGCATTTGTTTCCACCGCAGATGCCGTACTAATTGCGGATGTAGATGCTGCCTGCAAAATAACAGGGGTAGATTTGTTATTTATAATAACCACTGTCATATCATTCGTCCCGGTATAAGCCGTAGATAATAAATCGGCATCCGATATTGTTGTTCCGATTCGCGTTCTGCCCGTAGCGTATTTAGCATAGTGGGAAAGGATATAACCTCTTTTGGTCGTTCCCCCAACAGCCACCGTACTTTTTGCATCCGTATCAGCTATCATTGAATAATATCTCTTTAAATACCACCATATGTAGGCATTGTAATTAGCCACCATGCAATCGTTGATCTCCCTGGCTACATACTGCAATGATGGAGCCCATAACCAATCGTATCCGCTTGTTTCTGAATTTAAAAGATGCTCGGTCATCCATATTTCTTTCCCTTTTTGACGTGCCAAAGGATAATCGTTCAGGCCACTACCGTATATATGGCCTCCTACAATATCCATATTATTTACGGTTTCTGTACTATTTAGAAGCTGATCAGTGTAATCGGGACTAAAATGAAAGGATTCGGCCGCCATTGTTTTTGTGTTGCCCAACTTACGCCCGTAATCTCTGACAAAATTGAAAATCTCTGTGGGGGTAAAGCTGCACCAATTCATATCAGGTTCATTCTGGACTGATATAGCATACAGGTTAAGACCTTTGGAGGTCGTATAATCAACAAATGCCTTGAGATGGGCAGTGTAATCTTTGTAATAGGCCGGGAGTAAGTATTTAGTAGTATTAGGAGGATCAAAAGCCGACGCACGCGTACCTGTCATGTTGGCAGGGGGTTCCCAGGGAGAGGCGAAAACGATGGCACCCAAATCCTGGGCCTTTTTTGCAACCGCTATATCTGTGTCCCAGTTAGCCTGATCGGGGTATACCATCATTCGGATGATATTGTAACCTAAACCGGTTTGGCTGTACATCTTTTCAGTTTCAGCAAGTGTTATCTGGTTAGCAACACCCACCCAACCCGGAGGGTCGATCATACCACCGAAACCGGTTACTTTCTGATAGGTCACAGCAGGATTAAGGGTCAGGTTAACCGGTGTAGCTGTATTCTGAACAATGGTTATTTTACTTATTTCGCCCGAGGTGATATTGGTTAAAACAATGTTTTGGTTTCGGGAGGCGGATGTTAAATTGTAAACGAGACTAACTTTAATATCGGTAAAGCTGTTTGAGGTACTTACATTTCCACCTGTCGATGCTGAAAGACCGGTGATAAAGCCACTCCCTTCAGCAGATATGCTCCATTGAGCCTGCGACCATTCTATGCGTATTTTAATAGAGTCGTCTGCAGCAGAAGCTTGTGCTTGTGCTGTGATAAATCGGGCATAATTCTGCGCTAAATCTCCTTTGCCCTTACTACAGTTTAAAAGGATTATACTGCAGAACAGTATAAAGGAGAATTTTGTCAATAATCGTTTCATGTTTTAAATTTGTTTTTTAGTTGTCAATTTGGATCGAAGATCACTAAAGCGAATTAACCTTTTCGATTGACGATTCGCTTCAGGTTTATTTATTTGTTCGTGTGAAATCAGGCGCATTTCATCTTGAATATTCTGACCGAAGCTATTTTACACCTGTTAGACAGCCAATACACTGTGAAGTTCAACTTGAATCATACAGTTCTCACCTGAAATTTACTTGGGGAAAGCCGGATCGCTTTTCCCCCACCATTTTATCCAACGCAGATAATCTACGGTTTCATATGGATTTTTCGTAACGTTTGTATTTGCAGACATATCCTTACAGAGGAATTTTTTCACAAAAGCTGTTACCTCGGGATACTGGCTAGCCGGAAGTGAACAGTGTTGATGCCCACTGACAATAGAAAAGCCAAACCTGTCAGCTATTCCAAAAGTTTTCCATACTTCATGTGCTGCCCTGCAGGATACATAGCCGGACTCATCTGCCAGCCATACATAATCGGGATTTCCGAGGCATAACAATGCTCGGGGTGCCACCATTGCCATTAATTCATGATGATCGTAAGGTAATTTTGGAACCTCATTGGCAAATTGGAACATTTCCTCCATAAACCATAAGTGGCTCGTTTTGCCCAACGTTTCCACTTTTCCTAACGTCTCTGAGACACGCCATGCCGCAGCGCCGCCGCCGCCTGATTCCTGAGCAATGGTAAGGGCGATCCGTTCGTCGAACGCTCCCGCAAAAAGGGCCATCTTGCCTGCAAATGAACAGCCGGTTACTGCCAGGTGGCTTAGGTCGATATTAATTTCCGGAACCAACTCCAACCCATCAATCAGGCGACTGACTCCCCAGGACCAGGCACTGTAAGCACCCATGTAAGTGAGATCAGGATAGAGCTTGTTGATTGGTTCATTACCACGCTTTTGCTCCCAGGCCATTACCTGTGCAAAATTGAATACGATGGTTGCGCAACCATTATCGACAAAAATGCTTTTAGGAAGACTACCTGTGCCATTGCCCATCCCGATGACTGCAGGATAGGGGCCAGGCCCAAATTTAATACGATCGGGGTAAGTGATTTTCGATGTCAGCATGAGTGTTTGACCATTGTTAACAATGGTCACCGTGAGTAGATTCGACGATGAGAGGTTGGCATTCATCGTATCCGGGCGAACAGGATTTTCCCCGATTTCATAATGTTGGATTTCCCAGGCAATTTCGGCACGACGTTTACTCCAATCACGGAATTTGGTGGAGCGTCCGCGTGATTTGGACCATTTGGAGGGGTCTGTAGCAGACCACATAAAAGGGTCGGTCAAAGGTTGAACAGTCGGAAGTTCGTTTATTGTGGGTAAAACCGGCTTTTTAAAGCTTACTCCCGTGTTCTCGACATGATAGACAAAGGGTATTGTTTGAGCAAATGAATTGATGACCACATAGGTGTTCAATAAAAGCAGTAACAGAATTAGTTTGTTTCTCATTCAGGTTTCTATTTTAGTCCGAAATAAAAGAAATATGATTTGTCTTGTGTTTATTTGCTTTGAAGCACGACCTGCGTTTCTTTAAGTCCATTCGATTTTGCGATTACGGTTATCCTTCCTTTTTCGCCTGCTATTGACCTGATGATCACCAAAGCCAATCCATTGAAGGCTTCACGTTGGTGTGAGGCAAAGGATTCCAGATTATAGGCATCACCATTATCAGTGGCAACGATTTCTCCGGGACCTTCAATGCTAAATCCGATCAGGTTGTTAGATCGTGGTACCACGAGTCCGTTCTTATCGGTTATCTGCACTGTAATAAAGGCCAAATCTATTCCGTCTGCAAGAATTTGGGTGTGGTCAGCTGTTGCCCGTAGTTGTGTTGCTTCTCCGGTTGTTTTCACCACTTCTTCGGCCCACTGCTTTCCGTTTTTGTATGCGATTACCTTCAACTCGCCTGGTTCATAAATCACATTATCCCAGCGCAAACGGTATTCATATTCCCCTTTTTTCTTTTTTCCTAACGATTTTCCATTCAGAAATAATTCTGCTTCATCGCCCGAAGTAAAAACATGTACCGGGGTAACTTGTCCAATGCGTTCCGGCCAATTCCAGTGAGGAAGTATATGTACCATCGGCATTTCAGGACGCCAGTGTGATTGGTATAAGTAGAACCTGTCTTTGGGAAAACCTGCCAGATCAATTATTCCGGTATACGAAGAGCGGGCTTCATAATAGGGGGTTGGTTCACCAATATAGTCAAATCCGTTCCAGACAAACTCGCCGGCCACGAAAGGATGGCGATCTATCGAACCAAAAACCTTATCAACAGAGGAACCAAAGTCAACGGCATGGAGTTCGTAGGCGCTTATCTGGCAAATTTTCGGATCGCCGCCCCTGCCATCACGTATTGGTGCACTAAGCTCCTTCGACACGGGAAACAGGTAGATACCGCGGCTACTGGCCGCAGAAGCAGTTTCGGCGCTGAGAATTACTTTGTTGGGAAATTTTTTATGGAATGCATCATATTGTGGTGTAGTGCGGATACGTTCGGTCCCTTCAAACTCCGGAGACTGGCGAATCCCTTCACCCTGATAATTCAGACCAATTACGTCGGGAACTCCAGGTAGTGCCATATCGGGTTTTGCATAGTTCATGGCAAGGGTAGTTGGACGGGTTGGATCTTCTTCCTTAATGAATTCGTACAACCGTTTGGCCACGGCAGCGCCTGCTTCGGCAGTGTATTGTTCTCCCACTTCATTGCCAAAACTCCATATCATTACAGAAGGACAATTCCTATCGCGGCGGATAAAAGCACGCGTATCGGGTTCCGACCAATCGGGGAAGATCAGGTGAAAGTCGTACGGTGTTTTTTTTCGTTCCCACGAATCAAATATCTCATCAATCACGAGGAAGCCCATACGGTCGGTGAGTTCGAGTAACTCGTGAGCCGGCGGATTGTGCGACATGCGGATGGCATTGCATCCCATCTCCCTCAGTATTTCTAACTGTCGTTCGGCAGCACGCATGTTAAAAGCTGCACCCAGAGCGCCAAGATCGTGGTGTTGGTTGACGCCTTTGATAAGAATATGTTCGCCATTGACGAATATTCCTTTGTCGGGATTAAATTCGAGTGAGCGAATACCAAACCGGGTTTCATACGAATCGATGAGCTTGCCATTTTGTGATAAAGTAGTTACGGCAACATAGCGGTTAGGTTTTTGAGTTGGCGGTGGTCCCCAGAGTTTTGGATTTTTGATCATAACTGAGCCTTCAATCTTGTTTCTTTCTCCTGCAGCTACTTTTGAATTCAGGGTTGAGAAACTGGCAACTGAATTGCCTGACTTGCTGCCGTTAGCATCCAAAGCATAAATGAGAGTAGTTGTTTCTACTTTTGTGTCTGTCTTGCTATCGTTGTCGATGGTAACTACCAGATTGATTGTAGCAGAAGCCCCCGAAACATTGCTCATAGTTACAAAAGTTCCCCACTGACCAACATGGATGGGACTGGTCTTCGTTATCCATACATTGCGATAAATCCCTCCACCCGGATACCATCGTGCCGAATTGTTTGGATTGTCCAAACGGATGGCCAGTTGATTTTGCCCACCCGGTAAAATGTATGGCGTTAAATCCAGGCGATATGAGTTGTAGCCATAAGGCCAGCCGCCTACCAAATGACCATTTAACCAGACAATTGAGTATGACATGGCGCCGTCAACATCGAGAAAGATTGACTTGCCTGCATCCGATGCCGGAATATCGAGTTTCTTCCGGTACCAGGCCACGCCGTTGACTGGCAATCGTCCCATTCCTCCTCCTACTTCAGAATTCCACCCTTTCTGGAAAGGTCCTTTGATTGCCCAGTCGTGTGGCAGGTTCACTTTCTCCCACGAATTGTCATTGAAATTGCTTTGAACAAAGGGGAAATTGCTTCCCGGATTGCCTTTAGGACGCAAGTGGCGCCTGGAGGAATCCTTGATAAATCTGTTGCCTGTGGGTAAAATCCACGGCTTAAGCACTTCCTGAGTTGTCTCGATTTTTACCGCCTCTGTAGGTTTGGCATCGGCCACCTTGTTTTCGGCATTGTCGGTAATCTCGGGACGCACATCGTAAATCAGGTTATCGGCTTTTGAAATCGAATCATATTTATAAAAGCTCCAGTCTTTGTTAATGGAAATGTGCTGTCTTAGGTTACTTCCGATCCCTGTATCCCGGGTTTGCGCTAACGCATGTAAGCCGGCGAGAAGGGTGAGGAAACCAATAAAAGCAAATACCTTCTGCATATTGGAGGAGAGTAGTCTGTATAAATTATTTTTACTCATAAATCCTTTTTCATTTTCCATTCGTTTAAGTTCTTTAAGCTGTTGATCACCTATTGATCGGTACGAAAAGGTGATGCAGGTAACCCTTCAACATTGTACAAATTGGCACCTTCGGGGTTATCGGCCCATGCATAGCGCACTGAAACCGGATTCGAAATAGCTTCATTCCAAACAACAACTTTGTTGCCTTCGATTTTGGCCTGGGCCCAAATAAATTTTCCGTCTGCTCCGGCAATGGCAAACTGTTTTAATGCTTTGCCATCTTTTACAACCAGTCCACTGCCGCAATTGTTGAAGGTGAGTTCAACTTTATTGCCTTTTATTTTCAAAGATTGGTAAATTGGACCTGAAGCGACCACTTTTTTATCATGATAAGCTAACCGTTCAGCAGCCAATGCCAATCGCTTTCCAACGTCTTCTTTATTCTGCGGATGGATATCGTTCCAATCGCCCAGGTCGATGTTGACTGTAAGTGCTATGTTTTCAACTGTTTGTGATGTTTTCAACTGTGCATTTCGGAACCAGGCCCAACTGCTTTCCGATGGCTGATCTTTTGCATCCATAAAGTTGGGAAGTTGCGCGATGATGAAAGGGAAATATCCCTGATTGTGCTTCAGCCGCCAGTCGGCGATTAAAGCCGTCAGCAGTTTTTGATATTCCTGGAAACGTTCGGCGTTCGATTCGCCCTGATACCATGCTGCGCCTTTGATGGCATAATTGTTTGCCGGTGCCAACATGCCATTGTACAATCCCGTGGGTTTCCAATTCACAAAGGTTTGTCCGGGAGTAGGTGGCATGATGCATCCCAACTGATATTGCCAGCTTCCTGCCAGTTTAATTGTATCTTTCTCATTAAATAGTTGGTATGGTTTTTCTTTAACAAAACCACCAAGACCTGAATTACTGATTACCCTTACCACCACAGTGTTTTTTCCGGCCTGGAGCACACCTGCGGGAACATGGTAATTACGTTGAGGATATTGATACGAAGTTGTTCCAACAAATTTCCCATTGATGAAAACCGAATCGGCATCGACAATGCGGCCCATGAACAAACGGACAGGTTTCCCTATCATTGAAGCGGGCACTCCAAACTCTCTACGGAACCAAACCACACCGTTAACTTTACCCAAACCGTGATCGGCCCAATACGAAGGAACGGGCATAGTTGGCCACGAAGAAGCATCGAAAGCCGGATCTTTCCATGTTGGCCGTGATTGTAATCCTTTATCTGTCTGGTTTAACTTTGCATACCAATCGTAGCTTGCTTTGCGCTCGCTGGTCTGTATTTGATTGATGTACGACTGGTTTTTGAACTTTTTGGCTTCTGCCAGATAATTGGGAAATTCCTTCAATGCATCAGCGCTCATCCAGGCTTCGGCAGGTGAACCTCCTACGCTGGCGTTGATTATCCCGATAGGGACATGATATTTCTCGTACAAGTCACGCGCAAAAAAATAGGCCACTGCCGAATAATCGAGAATTGTTTTTGGAGTTACTGCAACCCAACTTCCGGAGGGATAATCGTCCTTTGGAGCATTGAAATCGTAGACCTGCAACACCTTAAACTGCCGGATGTTGCTGTTTTCGCACCGGGGAATGATATCGGCATACTTGTCGGTTAGTCGGTTCATGGGATATTCCATGTTCGATTGCCCCGAGCAAAGCCACACATCGCCAAACAAAATGTCTTTCAGCGAAATGCGGTTACTTGCCACGATTTCCATGCTGAATGGACCGCCAGCTTTTTGAGCCGGAAGGGTGATTTGCCACTTTCCATTATCGCCGGTTACAGTATTAAACGATTGGTTGTTAAACTGAAGCGTCACCTTTTCTCCAACCGATGCCCAGCCCCAGATTTTTACAGGAGCTTCGCGCTGAAGAATCATCCCATCCTGAATAAGTCGTGGTAGTTTTAACTGGCCAAATGAGGACATGGAAATGAGCAAAAGAAAAGCACAAAGTAATTTAACCATGTGATTTGAACTTTCTGAAAGCTGTTTCTTTTCAGCTATTAACGTACGTTTCATTTTTATGCTTACTTAAAAAATTAGTCAGTTCCCTGAAGTGTTTTAATTGTTCCATCGGCGTTGTATTCCAATTCGACCACCTTTAAGCTTCGCAACCATGTTTTCCCTGAAGGGACACTGTCGTGGTGAAACAGGTACCATTTACCTTTAAAATCAACAATTGAATGATGGGTTGTCCAACCTACAACCGGAGTTAAGATTACTCCCGTGTATGTAAACGGACCATAAGGATTATCGCCGATGGCATAACATAGTAAATTAGTATTCCCGGTAGAGTATGAAAAATAGTACTTTCCGTTGTATTTGTGCATCCATGATGCTTCAAAAAACCGGTTGTAGTGATCGCCTGCTTTTAATGGATGACCGTTTTCATACATAATTACCAAATCGCGTGGTTCTTCGGCAAATTCAAGCATATCGTTGCTAAGCTTAACTACTTTGGCACATAATGCGGGTTCGTGATCAGCGGGTTCGTGACCACATTCAATGGCTTTATTATTTCGATAACGTTGTAATTGTCCGCCCCAGAGACCACCAAAACACATGTAATGACTTCCGTCACCATCTTTGAAAATGCACGGGTCTATAGAATAACTTCCTTTCATCGGGCTGTCCTGAGCTATGAAAGGACCTTCGGGTTTATCGCTTACGGCAATACCGATATGGAAAACATCATTTTTATCTTTCAGAGAAAAATAAATGAAATATTTTCCATCCTTGTAAGCCGCATCGCAGTCCCAAAGCTGACGGCCGGCCCATGGAATATTTTTAACATCGAGTGCGACACCGTGGTCGGTTACTTCTCCATCGATGGTTTCCATCGAAAATACGTGATAATCGCGCATATTGAAATGATCGCCGTTGTCATTTTCGGGAATTCCCGATTCAATATCGTGTGAAGGATAAATATAGATTTTATCGTTAAATACATGAGCAGAAGGATCGGCTGTATAAATAGTATTAATCAGATGTTTTGCTTTTTTTGCCATTTCACTTTAATTTCAGAAATGTTTTTCTTTCAGCCGGTTGTTAACCTCTTCAAGCGTACCACTAAACGGGCCGGGTGTTTCCATTTTGATTGATACAAGAGCAGCAGCAAACTTCAATGACTCCGGAACTTCGTGATCCAATCTGTGTGAGAGGTATGCAGCAAATGTCGTATCGCCCCGACCGGTTCTGCCGGTTACATTACTGTTGGAGAATTTTTCATAATATGTTTTCCCTTTAACTCTCGCCAGTACGCCTTCTGAATGTGTAATCATAATTTCAGGGCAACCCCAGGATTCGATGATTATTGCAGCTTTCTCCAGATCATCGGTGCCGGTCAGAAGGCGGGCTTCTACGATGTCAAGCTTCAGCTTATCCATCATTGCTGCGATCTCTTTTTTATCGGCGACGTCACTGAACTCGTGGTTTTTACTCACTGGATTAATATGACGTACAAAACTCTGCATGTCGACCGATAGGCTCGGGTAGTTTCTGGATTTCAAACCCTTCATAAGCGCCATGTCGAATTCGGTATCCGATATCCCTGCCAGGTGGACACACGTTGAGTCCAGAGCCGGAACATCATTGATGGATATCAACCCGGCAGATTTGATGAGAGTCATTGTACGTTCATCGACGTTTTCGGATTCATGCAACACCCTGTTGTACGAAGTCTCTTCGCTCGGAATTAGATAGGTATCGATGCCAAGATCTTTCATTGGTTGGAGGATAAACTCGTCTTTCTCAGCCATCTTCACAACGACGGCAACCTTCTTGCCAACTCTCGCTGCAACCATGGCTCCACATAAAACGGCACTTCCGGGAGCGACATGCGCTATTCCTCCAAATGGAATAATCTCGTCATAAACCATGTGCCCTATAAATGTGATATCATATTTTTTGCTCATAATAATTGATTCCTTATTTGATTGCAATGAGAACTAAATTGTTTTTATTTTCTTGTCTCCTTCTAACTATTCAGCAACCAGGGGTAGAATGGCATCAGATCCTTCGACTCAATGGTTTCGGTTTTATTTTTTGTCTGTAAATCTTTGATGTGATTCATCACCAGATGGGTCCAGACAGCACCAGGCCTTGGATAGGCTGCAACAATGTAATGTGGACCAGCTTCAGTTTCACCCGCTTCCTGTTCCAGCTCAGCTCTGAGGTTGTCAGGGGTTATCATGGTATTTGCATAATCAAAGACTACCCGATCCATATGCTTGTATACCTCCTTACTTTCCTCAACCATACCATAATAGTCTAATAACTGGGCTAAGACATAATTAGAAGTGGTATAAACATCTTGTCCCTGTTCAGATTCAACGGGTTCACCATCCTTCGTTTTACACATAGCCCAGCCCATGAATGCACGATTTGTGTTATAAATGGTTTTGAGAATCTTTTTAACACGTTCTTCAGGAATTGAAGGAGCTTCACCAATGGCGGTTAAGTACCACAATGCGTCAAGCTGATTGGTCCAAACATCTGTATTTGTATTTCCGGATTCGGGATCAAAGCAGGTAGTATAATATTCGAGTTTCTCACCCTTTTTATTCTCATCTTCCCGCCATAATTTTTCAAAACTGTTCCAGGCTTTATCGTATACTTTCTGTATGTTTTCCTCATCAGCTTTTTCACCGAGCATTTGTGCCATTTTGATCAGCGCCTGGCAACCGCCCAGGAATTGTGTGGCATCATACGCATCAGCGCCAAAAAGGACCAGGTTATCAAAAGTATTTTTTACATCGTCAGGATTTCCTTCTGGTATTCCATCGCCATCAAAATCAAGCTTTAATAGTGATTCCAATCCAAATTTCATTGTTTCCCAATTCGATTTCAGGAACTCCATATCGCCGGTGAATTTCACATTTCTAAGTACCCGCATCATCAGTTTGGGATACAGATCAACCCAGTAATTATTATTGTACCAGGCATAATCGCTCACATTGCGCAGAGGATGTCCCTTTGATAACATGCATACGTCATGGGCTACGCTACCTAATGTTTTGAAATCATCGCGGATCTGAGTTAACTTTTTACCTTCGTATTCTTCCGGATTCTCTTCAAAATGCAGCCTTGCTTCAACAAATGAGGCATGATGGTGGTACCAACGCGGAGTAGGATCAACCGCATTAATTGAATCAATAAATGCCTGACATAAATCTTTTTCCACTTTTGGGAACAGCATCAGGAGTACCATTGAATACCAGTCAACGTCCGAAGGATCGATGTAAGAATAATCGAAACATTCGAGGAAGCGTGCCTTTTCAATACCATTTTCTTCAACCCAGATATTTGCATTTGAAAGTGGAAAATGAAGTTCATTGAGCATCAGTCTTGTTAAACGCAATGCACCTTCCCGATCATTCTTATAAGAAGAACTTGATGAAATTAAATCAAAGATACGTTCCTGAATAGTTAATGTTGCATTCCACCATTGCGGATAACTTTCAAGGGCGATCTTAACCATATCAAGCCCCCGGGTTTCAGAATTATCAAAATTTTGAATATATTTTCTATCAAATGTCTTTCCATCAATATATTCCTGAACAGGGAAGTCGAGAACAACCGCGAAAGGAATAGTCTTTGATTGGCCCGGACGGAGGGTCATAGTTAAACTTACAGCTGCGCCATAATCTCTTCTTTTAATTGGTTCGCATTTTTCATAAAAGTTACCCTCGTCGGTAATGAGAAGATCGCCGGAGTATTTGTTCAATAAGAAATAGGGCTGAGTATCCACAGCAACACCGGGAACATCTGACACGGCAATTATCATCTTGTTTTCAGTTTCCGTACTGCCCATAACTACACCGCGGATGCCATTCATTTCAAACGCCTCATGTTTCTGTCCGGAAACAGCGGCACTGCTCACGAAAGCGCTATCCTGATCAGTGGGCTTAAGCTCTTTTTCCAGTAAATTAACCAGAGAAGGTCGAGGCACCACCAAAGTATATTCCTGTTCCTCGTCTGTGTTATTTTCCACAATAAATTCCTCAACACCAATCGGCATCAGCGTTTGGGCATTGCCTGACAATAATGGTGAAATCAGTCTTCTTGTTACCTTAACATCTTCCAGGGTATACTCAATTTCCAAAGAAGGGGTGGCAATGGTCATTTTAACATTTTCTTTGTCGATTGCCTCAGGATAGTAGTTTTTCAGCGCCGGAATATCGTCAGACTCTGTTTCACCAGGTTGCAGTTGTGTTAATAATGTGTTTCCCTCGTACGTGCTGATATAGGGTGCTGAGCCAAATTGAACGGCCTTTTGGTTTAACATGATAAGACGGCCGGCATCGTTTAACCGGTTATACAGGCCGTAAGGGGAGATACCGATTGAACAGGTCGGCGCACCTTGCAGCGCCACAGTATGCGGAAACTGAAGACATTTGGACATGCCCTGAAAATGCACCATCATTTTATTGTTTTCATAAATCCCGGTAATTTGGTGTCCTGATATGGTGTAGATATCTTTAATATTGAATGAATTGGATTTGGTCATTTTTCTCTCGCTTATTGATTATTTATATTTCTCAAAAAGTGCCGGATACTATCGGTCCCAGCATTCTGATTATAAATCCGACTGATTATAAATCCGAGCGCCAGTCAGGAATTTCAAAACCATCATTGGCACCCGGAAAATATGCTAATTCTTACCTGCGAAAAAGTGGGCTATTTTAGCACTTTCCTTTCCACACATTGCCTTTTTTCTTCTCTTTTGTAATTTCCGGAGCAGGTGCCGATTCTTCCGGAATATCTTTTTCAGCGCTTAGATCGATCGGCATCTTTGTTGTGGCATAGGGTTTAATAGCTCCGAAAAGGAGATCAGCAGAAACCCTGATCGAATCGGGAGTGCCGGAGAAATTACAAACCACGGTATCAGCTGTAGTGGTTGTGCCTTTCCTGTATGGGAAGTTGGTCACAACAACCACATCATGACCGGCTGCCTTTAGTGCTTTGACCAGGTGAGTGTTATTACCCCGTTTCTCAATACGTGCATAGTAATTGGTCATGACAACCAGATCGGCATCTTTTGCAAGTCTCAATGCTTCTTCAATTTCATCTTCATCTGCATGAAAACCAGCATCATCCAAAATCAGATTTGAAGAATGTTTGGTCATCTGTTCACAGAACATATGGGCATGACTGTAAAGATCCTTTCCAAGAAACTCGTATGGGATGGTTTGCTCAATCACAAGGATTTTCTTGTCTTTGCTTAATGGTAGCAGTTTTTTATCATCGCGAACAACCAGCAATGCTTTGTGAGCTACTTCCCATGAGAAGTCGATGTTTTCTTTACTTCTAACAATAGCTGTGGTTTCCTTCGGATCCATTTTACCTGCTTTTTCAAATAGACCCTGGTCATACTTTCTGTTGAGCAAACGACGTACTGCATCGTCCACACGTTCTTCAGAAAGAGAGCCGTTTTCAACAGCCTGTTTAATACCAAACAGGCACTGTGAACGGGATTCATCGTCAGCCTTGAGTAGAATGGTGTCCACACCGGCTTTAATCGCCATAGCGCATGCTTGCGGAAGTGGCCATTTTTTCAGGATCGCGGCCATACCAATCGCGTCGGAAACAATCACACCGTTAAATCCCATTTCTCCTCTCAGAAGATCAGTAAGAATCTTTTTCGAAAGGGTTGCCGGGTATTCTTCGTCATAGGCAGGGTAAATCGTATGCGCTGTCA